>CAIVPZ010000020.1 GCA_903907955.1 uncultured Acetobacteraceae bacterium
CACCAGCACCAGCGCCGAGCTGGCCGCGGCGCACCTGGTGCACGTGCCGGCGATCGCCGCAGCATCGCCAGTGCCGGGCTGGTGCCCTGGTCCGGCGGCTGCATCCATCGCCTCGGCATCGCCGGCCGCACCAGCACCAGCCCCGAGCTGGCCGCGGCGCACCTGGTGCGCGTGCCGGCGATCGCCGCAGCATCGCCAGCGCCGGGCTGGTGCCCTGGTCCGGCGGCTGCATCAATCGCTGCGGCCTGATCGATCGCGCCAGCGCCGGGCTGGTGCCCTGGTCCGGCCGCTGCATCCATCGCCTCGGCATCGCCGGCCGCGCCAGCACCAGCCCCGAGCTGGCCGCGGCAGACCCGGTGCGCGTGCCGGCGATCGCCGCAGCATCGCCAGCGCCGGGCTGGTGCCCTGGTCCGGCGGCTACAGCTATCGCCTCGCCGATCGCGCTGGCGGCGGGCGGAGGTATGCGTTTTCCGCATAACTTTAGGTGTTAGTTTTGGTGCGGCGAGTGCCGGGAATTACGCTGATACGCAGCCTATTCCGCGATGCAGCGTCCCGATTTGGCGCCGTTTGGCGGCGTTTTGGCGGTGCTCTGGAACATCTACGGGTAACATGTTCCCGCCGCACATCCCGACATGTTCCTTAAGGTTGTTGTATATAACTACGGACTTTCAAAATTGAACATGAAGAACATCAAGAACATGTATTTTCGGAAGGGGTGAGGGGTGGCCACGGTGACGGCAATACGTGAGCTATGCATAAAACGCATGCGCTCGCCGGGTGGTCTGCCTGCGGGGTTCTGCGCTGCTGCGGCCCGGTCGGTCGCGTCGGCACCAGCGCCGAGCCGGTGCTCGGGCTGCTGCACCGCTCCAGCTTGGCCGGTCGCACCAGTGCCGGGTAGCCGCTGCCATGGGTCCGGCGGTTCCGCTGCCATCTCCGCCAGCGCCGAGGCGAGTGGGATAAAAAGGGCGTCGCTTGAACCGACGCCCTGCCAGCACGCCAGCACTGAGACGAGGACAAACAACTTGGCGGCTTAGTTGGCCACATCCCTATGGTATAGCAGGATACTTGCCCGCTTTTGCAGCGGGTCCTTCCTGGAGGAACTGCCAACCGCGAGTAATTCGAACCCCGGCCTGTCGGTCCCTTTGACCAAATTTATCAACGCTTTATGTTGTTGTTCGTGTTTTTGTTTAGTGCGGCGGCGCCGGGGTGCGAACTGGTGCACGATGCCGCGGCTGCCATTGCTGGTCACACATGCACCGCACCCGAAAATCTGCTGCAAGAGCGAGCGGAATTGAAAGCGGTGCCAACTGAGTCCGCGGTGAGTCCGCAACATTTTTGTGTATTTGAGGGTGCGTAATGAGTTTCGGCTAAGCCTTTGAAAAGGTGGTGGAGCCAATCGGGATCGAACCGACGACCTCCTGAATGCCATTCAGGCGCTCTCCCAACTGAGCTATGGCCCCACAGCCTGCGTGCGCCCCGGGGCTGGGTCCCGAGCGCGGAGGGCGGCATATAGACGCGGGTGGGCGATACAATCAAGGCCCGGAATCACAGGTTTCGCATGTGCACACCACCATTGCGTCCGACACCGCGTCCAGCCAGCGAAACAGCATCGGTTGGCGCCGAGGCCGTGCTGCTGGAATGGCTCGCCGCGGTTCGTGGCGTGGCATTGCAGGGCCCGGCCGCGCTGCAGGCCTGGGCACAGCGCGACAGCACTGGCTTTCGGGCGGAATTCGCCGCTTTCGCCCGCATCGACCCGGGGGTTGCGGCGGCGGCGGCCGGCTGGCTGCTCGGCGCCGGCGTGCGGCCCGATGACCGGGTATTGTGGACCGGCAATCCGGCCGACCCCTGCCTTGCCGGGCTGGCGGCGATCGGCGGGCGGCGGACGGACCTTCCGGCGCAGGCCACGATCGTGCGCGACCTGCCGCCGGTCTGGCCCCCGCCTGCCGTGCAGTTGCCGGTCAGGCCGCCAGTTTCAGATCGGGATGGACCGTAAAGCCCGCCTCGGTCTTTTCCCGGATCTCCTCGACGGTCACCCCCGGCGCGATATCCACCAGCACCACGCCATCGGGGCTGATGTCGAACACGCCGAGTTCGCTGATCACCGTGTTGACCACGCCGGCACCGGTCAGCGGCAGGGTGCAGCGCTTCAGCAGCTTGGGCTTGCCGCCGGCGGTGTGCTCCATCAGCACCACCACCCGGCGCACCCCGGCCACCAGGTCCATGGCGCCGCCCATCCCCTTCACCATCTTGCCGGGGATCATCCAGTTGGCGAGGTCGCCCTGCTCGCTCACCTGCAGCGCGCCAAGGATGGTCAGGTCGATATGGCCGCCGCGCACCATGGCGAAGCTGGCCGCGCTGTCGAAGAAGCTGGTGCTGGGGAGTTGGGTAACCGTCTGCTTGCCGGCGTTGATCAGGTCGGCGTCCTCCTCGCCCTCGAAGGGAAAGGGACCCATGCCCATCATGCCGTTTTCGCTGTGCAGCTGGATTTGCATGTCGGCGGGAATGAAGTTCGCCACCAGCGTGGGAATGCCGATGCCGAGATTGACGTAGAACCCGTCCTCCAGCTCGCGGGCGGCGCGGGCGGCCATTTCGTCGCGTGTCCAGGCCATGTCCGATCCCCCCTAAGCCGCCGGCAACTTGCGCACGGTGCGCTGCTCGATCCGCTTGTGGACCTGCAGCAGCGGCACCAGGCGCTTGACGAAAACCCCGGGCGTGTGGATCTGGTCGGCCTCGATCTCGCCCGGTTCGACCAGGATCTCGACCTGGGCGACGGTCACGCGGGCGGCGGTCGCCATCACCGGGTTGAAGTTGCGCGCGGTTTTGCGGAACACCAGGTTGCCCTCGGTGTCGGCCTTCCAGGCGTGCACGATGGCAAGGTCGGCTACCAGGCCGCGCTCCATCACGTATTTCCTGCCGTCGAACTCCCGCACTTCCTTGCCCTCGGCGATCTGGGTGCCGACCCCGGTGCGGGTGAAGAAGGCCGGGATGCCGGCACCGCCGGCGCGGATGCGCTCGGCCAGGGTGCCCTGCGGGTTGAACTCGATCTCCAGCTCGCCGGCCAGGTACTGGCGGGCGAAGGTGGCGTTCTCGCCCACGTAGGAGCTGATCATCTTGCGGATCTGGCGGGTCTGCAGCAGCAGGCCCAACCCGGCGTCATCAACGCCGCAGTTGTTGCTGATGACCGTCAGGTCCTTCACGCCGGACGCCTTGATGGCCTCGATAAGCGCGGACGGCACGCCGCACAGGCCGAAGCCGCCGGACATGATGGTCATGCCTTCATGCAGCACACCGGCCAGCGCGGCGGTCGCATCTGGATAGACCTTGTTTACCGCCATCGGCGTCCTCCTGCTCAGGTGGCGTTATCTGCCATCGGAACCGGGCGGAGGCAATCAGCGGCACGCGAAGGGCAGCCAAAGCCGAACTGAAACACTTCCTCACCTCCGTTTCCCCTGAAACACGCTATGCTGCGCATGCTTCAGGGGTGGGAGCGCCGTCCTTGGCTACCGACGCCGGGCAGCAAGCTCGTCCCGGATCTCCGCGGCAAGTATCGGGTTGGCCCGGCGCAGCTGGCCAATCCGCAGGGCCGCCGCGGAACCTGGAACCGGGCTGATTTCCCAGCGTTCAAGGAACAGCAGATCAGACGCGGATGTGCGGTCGTGGATTGTCGACAGAGCACGTTCGACGGCATGCGTAATCGGCTGGTCGGATGCAAATGAGGGCATCCGCATGGTCTGGTCAGGCATAGTCTGGAATCCCCCCAGGTAAGTGGCGCGCGCACGGCCCCCTTCACCAGGCAGGGCTCCCTGGTGACCCGCGCGTGACATTTTCTAACCTATCCCGGGAGCGCCCGCTCTGCAATCTGGACGTGCCTCACTAACGTCCACGGCATGTACGGGCGGACATGAAATTGCAACACGCTCGCGCCTGGGGCGCCTGGCCGGTCATCTCCGGCCTGCACCCCAGGCAGGCCGAGGTCAGTAGCGGTAGAGGTCGTGCTTGAACGGGCCGCTTGCCGGCACGCCGATGTACTCGGCCTGCTTGGGCGACAGCCGGGTCAGCCTGGCGCCGACCTTGGCCAGATGCAGCGCCGCCACCTTCTCGTCGAGGTGCTTGGGCAGGGTGTAGACCTGCCGCTGATAGCGGTCGGCCGGCGCGGTCCACAGCTCAAGCTGCGCCAGCACCTGGTTGGTGAAGCTGGCGCTCATGACGAAGCTGGGGTGGCCGGTGGCGTTGCCCAGATTGACCAGGCGGCCTTCCGACAGCACGATCAGCCGCTTGCCGTCCGGGAACACGACCTCGTCCACCTGCGGCTTGACGTTGTCCCAGGTGTAGTTGCGCAGCGCGGCGATCTGGATTTCGCTGTCGAAATGGCCGATGTTGCAGACGATGGCGCGGTGCTTCATCCGCCGCATGTGCTCGATGGTGATGACATCGACATTGCCGGTGGCGGTGACGAAGATGTCGGCCTCCGGCGCGGCGTCGTCCATGGTGGTGACTTCGTAGCCTTCCATCGCCGCCTGCAGGGCGCAGATCGGATCGACTTCGGTCACCTTCACCCGGCAACCGGCCTGCCGCAGGCTGGCGGCCGAGCCTTTGCCGACATCGCCGAAGCCGTTCACCAGCGCGACCTTGCCGGCCATCATGACGTCGGTGCCGCGGCGGATGGCGTCCACCAGGCTCTCGCGACAGCCGTACAGGTTGTCGAACTTGGACTTGGTCACGCTGTCGTTGACGTTGATGGCGGGCACCAGCAGGGTGCCGGCGCGGGCCATCTCCCACAGCCGGTGTACGCCGGTGGTGGTTTCCTCGCTGATGCCGCGCACCTCGGCGAGCATCTCGGGGTATTTGTTGTGCAGCAGCAGGGTCAGGTCGCCGCCGTCATCGAGGATCAGGTTGGGGGTCCAGACGCTGCCGTCAGGCTGGGCAGGGCCGCGCACGGTCTGTTCGATGCACCACCAGAACTCCTCCTCGTTCATGCCCTTCCAGGCAAACACGGGGGTGCCGGCGGCGGCGATGGCCGCGGCGGCATGGTCCTGGGTCGAGAAGATGTTGCACGACGACCAGCGCACGGTGGCGCCGAGGTGTTCCAGCGTCTGGATCAGCACCGCGGTCTGGATGGTCATGTGCAGACAGCCGGCGATGCGGGCACCGGCCAGCGGCTTGGTCTCGCCGTATTCGGCGCGGAGTGCCATCAGCCCGGGCATTTCGTCCTGGGCCATGGAAATTTCCTTCGCGCCCCATTCGGCGAGCGAGAAGTCCTTGACCTTGTAGTCGTTGCTGGCGGGCATGATGGCGCTCCTGATGTGCGGCGCGCGTATATAAGGATATCTTGATGTGCGCAACCCGAACCGGCGCCTGTCCGGTTCCCGTGCTGGCAACGGGCAGGAGGTTAGGGTAGGCTGTTTCCGCCATTCCCCTGGAACGTCACGATGACATGGCAGCGGTATGCCTCGCGTCGGGCAATCTGACCCGACGCATCAAGGAACCGGCCCAATGAGCGACGCCCCGACAGATTACCGCGCGCGCCTTGACCTCTCCGACCTGGTGACGCGGATCGAGCGCCAGCAGGAGGAAACCCGGAAGTTTGTTGCCGAGCAGCACAAACTGGCGGCGGAGCGGGACAAACTGGCAGCCGAGGCCCGCAAGCTGGACCGCGACCGGACGCTGGCGCCCTGGCAGGTCACAATCGTGACCATGGGCGGCTTAGCCGCACTGGTTGGCGGACTGCTGACGATCGTCAAAGCAGTGCATCCGTGACCAAGCCCGACCTGAAGGCCGCTCCCGCGGAGATGCAGCAAGCTTGACCTGTCGTTACACCCAAACCTATCGTCATGCTTGGTAGCGATACAGGTGCGCTCCGTACCGACGATATGGATCCCGAGACATTGCCCGAATTGCAACAGGCGGGTGATCGCAGTTCGCCAAATTCCAGACCACGTCTTACATCTTCTGCTTACCCTGTTGACCGTGGGGGTTTTGTCAATCGTCTGGCTGATCGTCTCCAGCCGCGCGGCCGTCGCCCCGGGAGCGTGCATAATATGTGCGTCGCCTGCGCCGGAGGACGATCCTCCCGTGGACCACTTGGCAAGACAAGAAAAACCTAAGCCTGGTGGCCGCTATCCGGCGCATCCACCGGCGTAAACGCCACATGACTTTTCAGCAGATCAGGTAGCGGGGTCAAGGGGGCCACTGCCCCCTTGCGGGGTCCAGGGGCAGCGCCCCTGGCCTTGCTTCCTTAGCTTAAGTATTCATAGCGTCAAAGAAGTCCTGATTGGTCTTGCTGTATTTCAGCTTGTCCAGCAGGAAGTCCATCGCATCCATCGTGCCCATCGGGTTGAGGATGCGCCGCAGCACCCACATCTTGGACAATGTGCCGCGATCCACCAGCAGTTCTTCCTTGCGGGTGCCGCTTTTTGTGATGTCGATGGCCGGGAAGGTGCGCTTGTCCGACAGCTTGCGGTCGAGGATGATCTCGGAGTTGCCGGTGCCCTTGAACTCCTCGAAGATCACCTCGTCCATCCGGCTGCCGGTGTCGATCAGCGCGGTGGAGATGATGGTCAGCGAGCCGCCTTCCTCGATATTGCGGGCGGCGCCGAAGAAGCGCTTGGGGCGTTGCAGGGCGTTGGCGTCCACGCCGCCGGTCAGCACCTTGCCGGATGACGGCACCACGGTGTTGTAGGCGCGCGCGAGACGGGTGATGCTGTCGAGCAGGATCACCACATCGCGCTTGTGCTCGACCAGCCGCTTGGCCTTCTCGAGCACCATTTCGGTCACCTGCACGTGCCGCGTCGCCGGCTCGTCGAAGGTGGAGGCGACCACCTCCCCCTTCACCGTGCGTGACATGTCGGTGACTTCTTCCGGCCGCTCGTCGATCAGCAGCACCATCAGGAACACTTCCGGATGGTTGTGGCTGATGGCGGTGGCGATGTTCTGCAGCATCACCGTTTTGCCGGTGCGCGGCGGCGCCACGATCAGGGCGCGCTGGCCCATGCCGATCGGGGCGATCAGGTCGATCACGCGCGGCGTCAGGTCCTTGGTGGGACCCTTGGCGACCGACTGGAAATTTTCCATTTCCATCTTGAGCCGGCGGTCGGGGTAGAGCGGCGTCAGGTTGTCGAAGTTGATCCGGTGCTTGACCGCATCCGGCGGCTCGAAATTGATGGTGTTGACCTTGAGCAGCGCGAAATAGCGCTCGCCGTCCTTGGGGGCGCGGATCTGGCCTTCCACCGTGTCGCCGGTGCGCAACGCGAAGCGGCGCACCTGGGCGGGGCTGATGTAGATGTCGTCCGGTCCGGGCAGGTAGTTGGAATCGGCGCTGCGCAGGAAGCCGAAGCCGTCCGGCAGGATTTCCAGCGTGCCCTCGCCGTGGATGGCCTGCTCGTTCTCGGCCAGGGTTTTCAGGATCGCGAACATCATGTCCTGCTTGCGCAGCGACGAGGCGTTTTCGATCTGCAGCGATTCGGCAAAGCTCAGCAGGTCTGCCGGAGACTTGGCCTTGAGTTCGGCGAGGTGCATCGGGGCGCCTGATGTTCGGTCGGTCGGGAAGGGAGGACAGCAGCATCGGCCTGGACGCAGGCTGCGCCCGGATGCTTGCCAGCCGGATCGGGCCGAACAGGGTCGCGAAACCGCGTTCGTGGGCGAACCGGCGCTGTCCCGGAGAAGGAGGGAAGACGGTAGGGTCGCAATGCGATCGCACCAGGAGCGCAGCGCCGCTCCTGGCAGGCCAAGCTAGGTGCCGCGCCGTGTCGCGTCAACCCTGGCATGTGGAAAAATTGGCACGGCCGGTGGTCAGAGCTTGTGAAGCAATCGAACTTGCGCATGAACGCCCGCTGATACCGTTGAGCTTTTCCGGCAGGATCGGCGCGTCGCGGGCATTCATTCACAAACTCTCAGCCCGGGAAGGGCTTCACGATGACCATGATGACGACGATGATCATCAGCAGCATCGGCACCTCGTTGGCGATCCGGTAGAATCGCTCGGACAGGCGGTTGCGGTCCTCGAGAAAGCCGCGCCGCCACACCGCCAGGCCCTGGTGGTAGACCGTCATGCCGATGACGCAGAACACCTTGGTGTGCCACCAGCCCGCCCGCCAGTCGATCACGCCGGGGGTCAGTACCAGCAGGATGCCGAAGATCCAGGTGGCGATCATCGCCGGGTTCATGACGGTTTTCAGCAGGCGGCGCTCCATGACCTTGAAGCGTTCGCTTTCCGGTGTGCCGGGCAGTACCATCGTGTGGTAAACATACAAACGCGGCAGGTAGAGCAGCCCGCCCGTCCAGGCGATCAGACTGATGACGTGGAACGCCTTGATCCACAGATAGAAACCATGCAGTGCGTCGATGGTCATGCTGCCCCCCGCAGTGCCGCAGCGACCAGACCCGGCACGTCGAACATCGAATGAAACGGCACGGCACCGCTCCCGCGCAGAACGGCGCCGTCGGAATGCGGTGCGTAGGCCAGGCAGTCCATGCCGGCAGCGGCGGCGGCGCGCACGCCCGGCAGGCTGTCCTCGATCACCACGCATTCCGCCGGCGCCACCCCTTCGGCAGCGGCAGCGGCGAAAAACAGATCGGGCGCCGGCTTGCCCCGCATGACATCGCGGTGGCTGTGCACCCGGCCGGCAACCACCGACAGCAGACCGAGACGGGTGAACTTGGCGCGCATCTCCGCATGCGAGGAGTTCGACGCCACCCGCCAGGGCAGCCCAAGCGCCGACACGCCTGCCAGCGCTTCCGGCGCGCCGGCAACCGGTTCCGCCTGCACCTCGAGGGCTTCGACCAGCCGCTGCATCAGCAAATCCTGCCAGCCCGGCGGCACCGGGCGGCCTAGCCGCTGCTCGATCACCGGCAGCATGTCGGTCAGGGTCATGCCGAGGAACCGGCGATCGGCCTCGGCGGGGGTCATCTTCCAGCCCAGAACGGCAAGTTCCGCCGCGACCACCCGGTTGGCGACCGGCTCGCTGTCCACCAGCACGCCGTCGCAGTCGAAGATCACCAGCCGCAGCGCGGCGCGGCGGCGGCGCATCAACTCGAGAGGGCTCACCGGGACCGCACCCGCTCGCGCGGATCGGCGCGGGCGAACGGGCAGTCGGTATGCGGGGTGGGACAGGTGCGCCCGCCGACATGGCTGCAGCCGCCGGGGCCGGCGGCGTGCATGCGCCGCACCAGCCCGGCCAGCGCGGCGATGAAGCCGGCATCGGCATTCGGGGTCGGCGCCCGGAAGAAATGCGGCACGCCGGCTTCCTCGGCGAATTGCCGGTACTCGATGTCGAGTTCCACCAGCGTCTCGGTATGCTCCGAGACAAAGGCGATCGGCACCACCAGCACCGCCACCTTGTCGCGCCCGGCGCGCTCGATTTCTTCCTCGGTGGACGGACCGATCCATTCCTGCGGGGTGGCGCGCGACTGGTAGCAGACGGCGTGATCCAGCCCCTCGATGCCCAGTTGCTGCACCGTGTCGGCCACGCTGTGCTCGATCTGGAACTGGTAGGGATCGCCCTTGTCGATGATCACCTTCGGCAGCCCATGCGCCGAGAACAGGATGCGCAGCTTCTGGTCGGCCGGCAGCGCCGCCCGCGCGGCCTCCCAGGCGCGCCGCACGATCGCCGCCGCGGCATGGGTAAAGCCGTGGTCGCTGTAGTAGCAGCACAGCGAGGTGGTCGGTTTCACCAGCGCCAGCTTGGCCGCCGCCTCGCGCCAGGCGGTCAGGCTGCTGCCGGTGGTGGTGGTGGAATATTGCGGGTAGAGCGGCAGCAGCAGCACCCGGTCGGGGTTCCAGGCCTGCACCGCCTGCACCACCTCCTCGCTCATCGGATGCCAGTAGCGCATGGCGACGAAGCAGCGGGCGTCGAAGTCGGGCAATGCCGCCTCGAGGGCGCGTGCCTGCTGCTCGGTCAGCTCAAGCAGCGGTGAACGGCCGCCGATATGGGCGTAGTTCTCGGTTGCCGGCCGCACCCGGGCCGCGGCGATGATCCGCGCCAGAAACGGCCGGATCAGGAAATTCACCCGCAGGATGGCGGGATCGGTGAACAGGTTGATCAGGAACGGCCGGATGCTCTCCGGCCGGTCCGGACCGCCCAGGTTGAACAGAACGATGGCGATACGCGGCTTTCTCACCGGCGGAACGTGCGCAATCTTCACAATTCCGCCCAATCCCTGCGGTCAGGCCGCGCGGACGCGCGCCACCAGTTCGGCAACATGCTCCGGCGACGTCTGCGGCACGATACCGTGTCCCAGGTTGAAAATGAACGGCCGGCCGCGCAACGCCGCGAGCACCGCGTCCGTCTCCCGCGCCAGCGCTTCGCCGCCCGCCACCAGCACCAGCGGATCGAGATTGCCCTGGATGGCCACATGCGCCGGCACTTCGCGCGCGGCGACCACCGGATCCGCCGAGGTGTCGATGCCGACTCCCTGCACGCCGGTGGCGCGGGCGAACTCGCCCAGCATGCTGCCCGCCTGACGCGGGAAGCCGATCACCGGCACCCCCGGATGCCGCGTCCGGATGGCCGCGGCGATGCGGGCCGATGGCGCGATGACATGCGCCCGGAACAGCGAGGGCGCCAGCACGCCGGCCCAGGAATCGAACAGCATCACCGCCTCGGCCCCGGCGTCGATCTGCGCCGAGAGGTAGATGATGGTCTGCTCGGTCACCAGGTTGATCAGCCGGGTAAACAGGTCCGGATTGCACCATGCCATCAGCCGGACCTGGTCCCACTCCTTCGAGCCGCTGCCCTGCACCATGTAGCAGGCCACGGTGAACGGGCTGCCGGCAAAGCCGATCAGGGTGGCATCCCCAACCGTGGTGCTGAGACGGCGCACGGTCTCGAGGATCGGTTCGATCGCACCGGGCAGGCGGGCCGGGTCCAGTGCCGCAAGCCCTGCTTCGTCGCGGATCGGCGGCAGCTGCGGGCCTTCGCCTTCGGCAAACCGCAATCCCTGGCCAAGCGCCCAGGGCAGCATCAGGATGTCGCTGAACAGGATGGCGGCATCGAAGCCATAGCGGCGCAGCGGCTGCAGCGTCACTTCGGTCGCCAGCGGCGGGTTGGTGCACAGGTCGATGAAGCCGCCGGCCTGTGCCCGCACTTCGCGGTACTCGGGCAGATAGCGCCCGGCCTGCCGCATCAACCACATGGGCGGCGGCCACACCGCTTCGCCCGCCAACGCCCGCAACAGCTTCTTCGCCATGGTACCGGTCCGCCTGGGTTCGATCGCGCCCCTTTCTAAACAGTGAGAAGAGAAAAGAAACTGGGAGGAGTCCTAAGAGGGCCTGTGGATGACGGGGTACCGCCATGCAGATATCTTTTTCCCGCCCCTGTCCACAGGGATGGCGGCACACAGCCAACTGAATTCGCTGAATTTTCTGTTTTCATACCGATTCGGTGCCGGGAAGCGGAAAATTCCGTCCACCGTACCCGCCAGGGACGGCTTGTCCCCGCTATGCCCGGTCCCGGCGCCGGATGGGGGTTTTCATCCCCCTTATCCCCGCTATCCTCCGCCGCATGCCAACCCGCATGAACCTGCATCTGGTGTCCGACGCGACCGGGGAGACGCTGAACTCCATCGCCCGGGCGACGGTGTCGCAGTTCGAGCATGCGAGCATCCTCTACCATCGCTGGAGCCTGATCCGGACCCGCTTTCAGCTGCACCGGGTGCTGGAAGGCATCGAGGCCGAGCCCGGCCCGGTGCTGTCGACCCTGGTCGAGACCGGCCTGCGCACCGAGCTGGAGACCTTCTGTCAGCGCCTTGGCCTGCCGGTGGTGAACGTGCTCGACCCGGTGATGAGCATGTTCCAGGAGCAGTTCGGCGAAAAGGCCGCCGCCCGGCCGGGCCGGCAATACGTGCTGGACGCCGACTATTTCCGCCGCATCGACGCCATGCACTATGTGCTGGCGCATGATGACGGCCAGGCGCAGGCCGGCATCGCCGCCGCCGATGTGGTGCTGGTGGGCGTGTCGCGCAGTTCGAAAACCCCGACCTCGTTCTACCTGGCCAATCGCGGCATCAAGGCGGCCAATATCCCGCTGGTGCCCGGGCTGCCGGAGCCGCCCGGGCTGGAAAACCCGCGCTGCCCGGTGATCGGCCTGACCATCGAAGCCCAGGCGCTGATCGAGATCCGCCGGCACCGCCTGCGCATGATCGGCAGCGGGCCGTCACGCGAGGACAGCGGCGATTACGTCGATCTCGACGCGGTGAAGGCGGAACTGCTGTGGGCGCGCCGGATGTGCGTCCGGCGCGGCTGGCCGGTGATCGACGTCACCCGGCGCTCGATCGAGGAAACCGCGGCAACCATGCTGCAGCTGATGGAAGCCTGGCACGAACGCCACCGCAAGGCCGCCGAGGCAGCCCCGGAGGCGCCGCCTCCGTCTGCCCCGGCGTGATGCTGCAGGTTGGGGCGCCGCGGCTGGTGCTGGCCAGCGCTTCGGCGGCGCGCCGGGGGCTGCTCGAGGCGGCCGGGCTGCGGTTCGAGGTGCGGCCGGCCGGGCTGGATGAAACGGCGCTGAAGCAGGCGGCCCGGGCCGAGCGGCTGGAGGCCGCCGAGGCCGCGCTGCTGCTGGCCGACGCCAAGGCGCGATGGGTGGCAGCGCAGGACCCGGATGCGCTGGTGATCGGTTGCGACCAGTTGCTGGTGTGTGACGGCCGGTGGTTCGACAAGCCGGCCGACCTGGACGAAGCGCGCGCCCATCTGCGGGCGCTGCGCGGGCGCACCCATACGCTGGTCACCGCCGCGCTGTGCCGGCGCGGCGAGCAGCGGCTTTGGCAGACGGTGGCCGAACCGCGCCTGACCATGCGGGATTTTTCCGACGCGTTTCTCGAACGCTATCTGTCGCTGGAAGCCGCCCACGTGACGGCGACCGTCGGGGCCTACCGGCTTGAGGGCCTGGGCGCGCATCTGTTCGCCGAGGTCGCGGGCGAACATGCCGCAATCCTGGGGCTGCCGCTGCTCGGGCTGCTTGGGTCCCTGCGGCAGCTTGGGATCGTGATGGGGTAATGCCTCTGGCACCTTTCCTTACATTGACCACGTAGGCGCTGGGCTGGAAACCGGTTAGCGTTCAGACTGGCGCAATAGGGCCGGGAGGGGAAAATAATGTCCGAATTCACCACAACCATGCCGTTGCTGCCCTTCGTCGGGCGTGTCCGGACGGTGCCGGGCGATGCGCCGTTCCGCTGGCTGGCTGCCGGCTGGAGCGACTTCCGGCGCAGCCGCGGGCTGAGCGCCGCCTATGCATTCGTGTTCGTCATTGCCGGGTTGTGGCTGACCGCCGGTTTGGTGGCGGCCGGCATGGAATACCTCACCGTGCCGCTGGCCGCCGGGTTCATGCTGGTCGGTCCGGCGCTGACCGTCGGGTTCTATGCCATCAGCCGCGACCTCGAGGCCAACCGCGAGCCCACGCTCCGCGGCGCCTATGCCGCCTGGCGGAGCAATCCGGAAGCGCTGTTCGCCATGGGGGTGGCGATGGTGCTGTACCTGATGGTGTGGCTGCGTTTCGCCGCGCTGGTGTTCGCGGTGACGTTCCCGGACCTGGGATTCGACTGGGAACGCGCTTTGGCCGGAACGCTGTTCACCGGGCCGGGGCTGTGGTTCCTGGCCATCGGGGTCGGCGTGGGCGCGGTCATGGCGAGCGTCGCCTTCATTGTCGGCGCCTTCTCCCTGCCGCTGATGCTGGACCGGAAGATCGGGCTGACCGAAGCGGTGGCGACCAGTGCCGCGGCAGTGGCCCGCAATCCGCGGGCGATGGCGGTGTGGGGCGGACTGGTCGTGCTGTTCGTCGGCGCGGGCCTGGCCACCTGGTATATCGGCCTGTGCATCACGCTGCCGCTGATCGGGCATGCGACCTGGCACGCCTATCGCGCGGTGCTCCCCCCGGCCGGCTGACGCCCGCCCTGACCGCCGTTACCGGCCGGCGAAACTCGGCGGCCGTTTTTCCAGGAACGCGCTGACCGCCTCGAGGTGGTCTTCGGTGTTGTGGCACATGCCCTGGGCCATGGCGCAGACATCCAGATAGTCGCGGAACTCCATGCGCTGGGCATAGCGCAGCAGACGTTTGGTCAGGCGAACCGCCTGCGGCGGCTTGGCGGCGAAGCCCGCGGCCATCTCGCGCGCCCGTGCCAGCAGGTCGTCGGGCTCCACCACCTCGAGGAAGATGCCCAGGCGCAGCGCCTCCTCGGCCCCGACCATGCGGCCGGAGAAGGCAAGCTCGGCGGCGCGCTGCCAGCCGACCAGGCGCTGCAGCAGCCAGCCGCCGCCATCGCCCGGCACCAGGCCGAGGGTGAGAAAGCTTTGCGCCACCCGGGCCTCGGTCGAGCCGATGCGCAGGTCGCACATGCAGGCAAGGTCGAAGCCCGCGCCGACCGCGGCGCCGTTGACCGCGGCGATGGCCGGCACTTCAAGCGCATGCATCGCCTGCGCCATGCGCTGGATGCCGTTGCGGTATTTGGTCGCCACCGCGGAGACGTCGCCGCCGAAACTGCCGTGCTCGCGCTCCAGCATGTGCTTGACGTTGCCGCCGGCCGAAAAGGCCGAGCCTTCGCCGGTGAGCACCAGCACCGACACCCGCTCGTCGCGGTTGATCCACTCCGCGACCTGCGCGATCTCGGCGGCCAGCTTCGTGCCGGTCAGCTCGTTGCGTACCTCATGGCGGTTGAGTGTCAGCACCGCGATGCGGCCTTCGAGGGACAAAACCGAATCATGCAGTTCCGGCGGGGTCATGCGACGTCCCTTGCTCCCACATCCGATGCGAAGCCATCGCATACAGCAATCCCTGGCGACCCCATAGAGTGTTCGCCGGGTGTTCGGGCAGGTTCCGTGCCGGGACTGTTACTTTTTGTGCGGCGGCCCGCGACCGGCAGCAAGCCTGCTGTTCTTGACACCCCGCTCCCCCCCGGCTAGCAAACGAACGCTTTCCCGCAAGGCAACTTGCACAGGGGCAAACGCATGGGCGGAGGCGAGGACGGCGGCGGGTCCTTCGAGGACAGGCTGCAGGCCGCGCGGCGCAGGCAGGGGATGGACCCCATGCCACCGGATCAATCCGGTGGTTCGGGTCAGCTTGGTCCCTCGGCCCTGGGTATTGGCCTGCGCGTTGGCCTGGAACTCGTTTCTGCATTGGTGGTGGCGGTTGCCATCGGCTGGTGGTTGGACAAGTGGCTGCACACTGCGCCGGTTTTCCTCGGCGTGTTTGTGCTGCTCGGCGGTGCGGCTGGTGTTGCCAATGTCTGGCGGCTGATGGGGCCAGGGCGGCAGGCACCGGGCGAAAGGCGGAACTGAGGGGCCATCCGCGCGGCGGCCCCGGTGATAAAGGACGTGACAGTGGCGGCTGAAGGACATGCAATCGACGCCCTGGGGCAGTTCCAGCTCCATACGGCGGGCTCATTCATCGGCGCCGCGGTCAATTTCACCCAAGCCAACCTGATGATGGTGCTGGCCGCCGGCCTCACCCTGGCAATGCTGCATTTCGGCGCGCGGCCAAAGGCGGTTGTCCCTGGCCGGCTGCAGGCGCTGGCCGAACTGAGCTACACCTTCATCCACGACATGTGCACCGATCAGATCGGCGAGGCAGGCAAGCGGTTCTTCCCGCTGGTGTTCGCGCTGTTCTTCTTCATCCTGTTCGGCAACATGATCGGCGTCTGGCCGTATGCCTTCACCTTCACCAGCCACATCGCGACGACGCTCGCGCTGGCGACGCTGGTCATGGTGCTGACGACCGCCGTGGCACTGCGTCTGCACGGCTGGAAATTCTTCAGCTACTTTGTTCCGGCAGGTGTGCCTAAGCTGCTGCTGCCGCTGCTGGTGCCGATCGAAATCCTGTCCTACCTGTCGCGGCTCATCTCCCTCTCGGTCCGACTGTTCGCCAACATGATGGCGGGCCACGTGATGCTGGAGGTGTTCGGCGCGTTCATCGTGATGCTGGGGACTGCCGGGGTGATCTTCTGGGCACCCGCCGGCCTCTCATTCGCAGTGAACGTCGCGCTGATCGGCTTCGAGTTTCTGGTCGCCGTGCTGCAGGCCTACGTGTTCGCCGTGCTGACCTGCATCTATCTGCACGACGCCGTGCATCTCCACTAGCCGCCGTTATTACCACCATCCGCGTTGCCGGCAGCCTCGCTGCGGCCGGCGCCGTTGGACAACGAAAGGAACCGAACATATGGATCTCGCTTCAGCCAAGCAGATTGGTGCAGGCATTGCCGTGATTGCCCTCGCCGGTGTCGGCGTCGGTATCGGCAACATCTTCGCAACCCTGGTCTCCAGTGTCGCCCGCAACCCGTCGGCACGTGACAACGTGTTCGGCCTGGCCATCCTGGGCTTCGCGCTGACCGAGGCCGTGGCGCTCTATGCGCTGGTCATCGCCTTCATCATCCTGTTCGTCTGACGGGCCGGTTTGTCTGACAGGGCTGGGCGTGAACCTGCTCCCAGCCTTCGCAGCCAAACCCCCGCCGGGAGCCGCCATGCGCCGGATTGCCGTCGCCGCAGTCACCCTGTTGGCCCTCCCCACCGCCGCCCTGGCGGCGGGGATGCCGCAGCTGGACTTCAAGAATCCGCTGATGATCAGCCAGGTGGTCTGGCTGGTCATCATCTTTTCCTTCCTTTACGTCCTGCTGGCCCGCTGGGCGCTGCCGAAGGTGGCGGGGGTGCTCGAAGCCCGCGCAACGTCGATCGCCGCCGACCTCGATCTTGCGCGCGACGCCAAAGCCAAGTCCGACGCGGCGGTCGCCGCGATGAACGAGGCGACGCGCAAAGCGCACGCGGCGGCACAGGCCGAGATCGCCGCGGCTGTCGAGCGCAGCAAGGAAAACGCGGCGGCGCAGACAGCCGAGCTGAACGCCCGGCTGGAGGCGCAGCTTGCCGCGGCCGAGGCGCGCATCGGGGCCGCCCGCGCAGGCGCCATGCAGGCGCTTCGCGAGGTCGCGACCGACACTGCCGATGTCGTGGTCACCCGCCTGACCGGCCGCGCGCCGGGCCGCGCTGCGCTGGACCAGGCCGTGGCCGCCGTCCTGGCTGCACGCGGCCAGGCCTGAGGAGGTCACGATGGATTTAGCGGAATTCTTCTCCGAGCCACCGAACTGGGTCGCCCTTGCCTACATCGTCTTTTTCCTCCTGCTCGGGCGGAAGCTGTGGGCGGTGGTGGCCGGCATGCTGGACGCCCGGACCAACGCGGTTCGTGCCGAACTCGACGAGGTGAAGCGCCTGCGCGACGAAGCCGAGACCATGCTGCGGGACGCCAATGCGCGTCGGGTGGCGGCGATCTCGGAAGCGAACGCGCTGCTGGAAGGCGCCCGTGCCGAAGCGATCCGGCTGGCGGCCGCCGCCGAGGCGGAGGCGAACGCCGCCGCCGCACGCCGCGAGCGGATGGCGCTCGAGCGCATCGCCGCCGCCGAGAAGGCGGCGGTGGATGAGGTTCGCATCGCCGCCGCCGAAATCGCGTCGATCGCCTCGGAGCATGTCATCCGCGCGGAGTTGACCGCCGAGGCTGGCGCCAGGCTGATCGACAATGCCATCGGCGGCCTGCCCAGCGCGCTGGGCCGTCGGGCCGCCTGAGAGTTTGAAAAAGAATGCCCGCAAGCCGCCGAACGATGGCGGAAAACTCAATGACATCAGCGGGCGTTCTTTTTCAAGTTCGATTGCTTTTCAGGCTCTGAGCCGCCCCGTCTTGCGTGGAGATCACCATGCGCCGGGCCAGACTGCACATCACCGGCGCCGCCGGGTCGGGCACCACCACGCTGGGCCGCGCGCTCGCCCAGCGGCTGGCCGCACCGCATTTCGATACCGACGACGTATTCTGGGCGCCGACCGATCCGCCCTATCGCCGCAAGCGCGACGTGGACGACCGGTTGCGCCTGCTCGGCGACCTGCTGGGCGAGCGGCCGGCCTGGGTGCTGTCCGGGTCGCTGGAAAGCTGGGGCGCATCGTTCGTGCCGCTGTTCGACATGGTGGTCTGGCTGGACGTGCCCACCGCGCTTCGGCTGGCCCGCCTCGCCGCGCGGGAGCGGGTGCGCTATGGCCGCGCCGCCATCGCCCCGGGCGGGGCGCTGCATGCCGAGCATCGGGACTTTCTTGCCTGGGCCGCCGACTATGATCGCGGCCTGCATGCGGGGCGCAACCGCCACCGCCACGAGGGCTGGCTGGCCGAACTGCCCTGCAAGGTGCTGCGGCTCGACGGCAGCGGCCCAACCCGCAGCCTGGTGCGCGAAGTGCTGGCGACGGCGGCGCTTTAGGGCAACGCCGGCCAGACTGGCGCAAGCCGGCCGGCAAAGTTGCTCGCCAAAACAAAGAGCTAGAGCGCGCTGACCGTTTACGGTCAGCCTGAAAGCGCTCTAGGCGAGCCAGCGGCGCCGGACGGTGCCGAGCGCGATCAGGCCGATGCCGATCAGCGCCAGCGTTGCCCGCTCGGCCAGATTCGACCCGGGGCTGACCAGCAGCGTCAGCCGGCCGCCGCTGATGTCGTGGCCACGCAGATCGACGGCGATGCGGTTGCCGTTGACCATCAGGTCGGCCGGCGTAACCGGGATGGTGCTGTCGCCGATCGTCACCTGCAGGTCCTCGTCGTCCGGCAGCGAGGTGAAGGTGACCACCGGCCCGACCAGCGCCTCGCCACCCACTGACTGGCAACACCAGCCCTCGGAGAAGGTGAACACCAGCGCCTGCTCGCCCGCCTCCAGGCTGAGCGAGGGATAGAAGCCGAGATCGGTGATCCCCGGGTCCACGCCCACGGTGAATTCGCGCGTGACCACGCTGGGATTTCGCGACTCGGAGCGCAGCCGATCGACGCCAAGGTCGGGAACGCGCCATTCGACGGTCGCGGTCTGCCCGGCCAGCGTGCCGGCGGCCAGGGCGGGGGGGGCGGCCAGGGCAAGCAAGCTGAGCAAGGCACGGAAGGCCAGGGCTCTGCCCTGGACTTCCGTGCCTTGCTCAGCTTGCTTGCCCAAGCCGCTACCCCCCGTCCAGCGGCGCGCAGGTGCACACCAGGTTGCGGTCGCCGTAGACGTTGTCCACGCGCTTTACCGGTGGCCAGTATTTGGCTGTGGCCACCCAGGGCAGCGGGAAGGCGGCGCGTTCGCGTGGATAGGCGTGGGTCCAGGTGTCGGCGGTGACTTCGCGGGCGGTGTGCGGGGCGTTCTTCAGCGGGTTGTCGCCATGTTGCAGCCGGCCGGCGGCGATGTCCTCGATTTCGTGGCGGATGGCGATCATGGCGTCGCAGAACCGGTCCAGTTCGGGCTTCGACTCGCTTTCGGTCGGCTCGATCATCAGCGTGCCGGCGACCGGCCATGACATGGTGGGCGCGTGGTAGCCGTAATCCTGCAGACGCTTGGCGATGTCCTCGACCATCACGCCGGTTTCGGCGGCAAAGCCGCGGCAGTCGATGATGCATTCATGCGCCACCATGCCGCCCGCGCCTGAATACAGCACCGGATAGTGCGGCCGCAGCCGCGCGGCGATGTAGTTGGCGTTCAGTATCGCCACCTCGGTCGCCCGGGTCAGCCCGTCGGCGCCCATCATGCGGATATAGGCGTAGGAGATCGGGAGGATCAAAGCGCTGCCGAACGGCGCTGCGGAGACCGGGCCGAAGCCGGTGGCGGGGCCGGCGTCGGCGCGCAGCGGGTGGTTGGGCAGATGCGGCAGCAGGTGGGCGGCGACCCCGATCGGGCCGACTCCGGGGCCGCCGCCGCCATGCGGGATGCAGAAGGTCTTGTGCAGGTTCAGGTGGCAGACATCGGCGCCGATGCGGGCCGGGCTGGTCAGCCCGACCTGGGCGTTCATGTTGGCGCCGTCCATGTAGACCTGCCCGCCGCGGGCATGGATGGTGCGGCAGATCTCCATCACCGCTTCCTCGAACACGCCGTGCGTGCTCGGGTAGGTGATCATCAGGCAGGCCAGTCTGGCCGCGTGCTGGTCGGCCTTGGCCTGCAGGTCGCCGAGGTCGATGTTGCCGTCGCGGTCGCAGCCCACCACCACCACGCGCAGCCCGGCCATTGCGGCGCTGGCCGGGTTGGTGCCGTGCGCGCTGGAGGGGATCAGGCAGACATCGCGGTACCCCTGGCCGTTCGCCGCCTGGCAGGCGCGGATGGTCAGCAGGCCGGCATACTCGCCCTGGCTGCCGGCATTGGGCTGCAGGGAGATGCCGGCAAAGCCGGTGGCCGCGCGCAGCCAGTCGGAGAGGCGGTCGATCAGGGTGACGAAGCCCTCGGTCTGGTCGGCCGGCGCGAACGGGTGGAGGTCGGCGAAACCGGGCAGCGTCACCGGGATCATTTCGGCGGTGGCGTTCAGCTTCATGGTGCACGAACCGAGCGGGATCATGCTGCGGTTCAGCGCCACGTCCTTGTCCTCGAGACGCTTGAGGTAGCGCAGCATCTCGTGTTCGGCGTGGTGGGTGTTGAACACCGCTTGCGCGAGCGGGGGGGTGCGGCGCAGCAGCGCGGCGGGCGGCGGCGGCGTGGCCGCGCCGGGTTCGGCGCCGAGCACCGCGGCAAGCCGGAAAAGATCGTCGCGGGTGACGGTTTCGTCCAGCGCGATGCCGATGCCGGTGGCGTCGATGCGGCGGAGGTTGAAGCCGGCCGCCAGCGCCGCCTGCATGAGTGCGTCGGCGCGCGGACCGGCCTCGATGGCGATGGTGTCGAAGAAGCAATCGTGGCGGAGGGAAAGGCCGGCGCGGATGGCGCAGCCGGCCAGCAGCCGCGCCTGCAGGTTCACCCGCCGGGCGATGCGGTGCAGCCCCTCCGGGCCGTGCCAGACCGCATACATGCCGGCCATGACGGCCAGCAGCACCTGGGCGGTGCAGATGTTGGAGGTGGCCTTCTCGCGGCGGATGTGCTGCTCGCGGGTCTGCAGGGCGAGCCGCATCGCCGGCGCCCCGGCGGCGTCCTGGCTGACGCCGACCAGCCGGCCGGGCATGTGGCGCTTGAAGGCGTCACGGGTGGCCATGAAGCCGGCATGCGGGCCGCCAAAGCCCATCGGCACGCCGAAGCGCTGCGCCGAGCCGACGACGATGTCGGCATCCATCCCGCCGGGCGGAACCAAAAGGAGAAGCGACAGCGGGTCGGCGGCGACGATGGCGAGGGCAGCCACCTCGTGCGCGGCGGCGATCTCCGCGGTGAGGTCGCGCACCGCCCCGGTCGAGCCGGGATATTGCAGCAGCACGGCGAACGGTTTGGCCGCCCGGATGGCATCCAGGTCGCCGGGGGCGATGTCGCGCAAAGTGATGCCGAGCGGCTTTGCCCGGGTCGCCACCACGGCGCGGGTCTGCGGGTGCAGGTCGGCGGCGACGGCGATCAGGTCGCTCCTGCTGCGGGCCACCGCATGCGCCATCGACATCGCCTCGGCGGCGGCGGTGGCCTCGTCCAGCAGCGAGGCGTTGGCGATCTCCATCCCGGTCAGCTCGGTGATCAGGGTCTGGAAGTTCAGCAGCGCCTCGAGGCGCCCCTGGGCGATCTCGGCCTGGTAGGGCGTGTAGGCGGTGTACCAGCCCGGATTCTCCAGCACGTTGCGCAGGATCACCGGCGGCGTGTGGGTGCCGTGGTAGCCGAGACCGATCAGCGACTTGCGCAGCTTGTTGCGCTCCGCCAGCGCGCGCAGCTCGGCGATGGCGGCGGCCTCGTCGATCGCCGGCGGCAGCGCCATCGGCTGCTGGGTGCGGATGCCGCGCGGCACCGTGCGCGCCGCCAGCTCGTCCAGCGTCGCGCAGCCGAGCACGTCCAGCATGGCGGCGATTTCCGCCGCGCACGGGCCGATGTGGCGGGCGACAAACGAATCGGCTGCCTCCAGGCCCGCCAGCTCGGACAGCGCCGGCATCATTCGGTCTCCAGCAACGCCTTGTAGGCGGCCTCGTCCAGCAGGGCGGCGAAGGCGGCCGGGTCGGCCGGCTGCATGCGGAAGAACCAGCCGCCGGTGGTGGCTTCGCGGTTGACCAGAGCGGGCTCGTCAACGATCGCCTGGTTGTTTTCGACCACCCGGCCGGTCAGCGGGGCGTAGACGTCGGAGGCGGCCTTGACGCTCTCCACCACCGCAACCGACTCGCCGGCCTCGATTTCGCGGCCGGGGTCGGGGAGTTCCACGAACACCACGTCGCCGAGCGCTTCCTGCGCATGGTCGGTGATGCCGATGGTGGCGATGCCGCCTTCGAGGCGGACCCATTCGTGATCCTTGGTGAAGCGGGTCTCGGGCATGCGGGCGACTCCTTCAGCGCGCGAAGCGGTGGGGGACGAAGGGCAGCGGGACAACGCAGGCGGGCAGCGAACGGCCGCGCACCTGAAGCCCCACCCTGGTGCCGGGGGCGGCGAGGTCGCGGCGGACATAGCCCATGGCGACCGGGGCGTTCAGCGAGGGGGCGAAGCCGCCGGAGGTGATGTGGCCAGCCGGCGCGCCATCTTCGCCGACGATGGCGGTCGGGGCACGCGCCGGTGCGCGGCCGTCCGGGCGGATGCCGACCCGCACCATGTCGGTTCCGTGCTGAAGCTGCTCGCGCAGCACGGTGCCGCCGGGGAAGCCCCAGTCATCGCGCCGGCGCCGGCCGATCACCCAGGCCAGCCCGGCCGCGACCGGGGTGGTGCGGTCGTCGATGTCGTTGCCGTACAGGCAGAGCCCGGCCTCCAGCCGCAGGCTGTCGCGGGCGCCCAGCCCGGCGGGCTTCACCTCGGGCTGCTCGAGCAGCAGGCGGGCCAGATGGTCGGCCTGCGCGTCGGGGGCGGAGATCTCGAACCCGTCCTCGCCGGTATAGCCGGAGCGGGACACCAGGCAGTCGGTGCCGCCGATGCGCACCGCGCCGAACCCCATGAACGGCAGGGCGGCGGCAACGGGGCCGAGACGGGCCATGACCGCGGCGGCGCCGGGACCCTGCAGGGCCAGCAGGACGCGATCGTCGTGCCGCTCCAGGGTGACGCCGGCCGGCAGGTGGGCCGCGATATGCGGCAGGTCGACCTCGCGGCGGCTGGCATTGACCACCAGGAAAAGCCGGTCCGGGGCCAGGGCTGCCACCATCAGGTCGTCGATGATGCCGCCGTCCGGGTTGGTCAGCACGGTGTAGCGCTGCCGCCCGGGGCGCAGGCCCAGGATGTCGCCGGGCACCAGCGCCTCCAGCGCCGCCGCGGCGCCGCTGCCGTGCAGGCTGGCCTGGCCCATGTGGGAGACGTCGAACAGCGCCGCGCCGGCCGCGGCGCGGCAGTGCAGGTGCTCGGCCAGCACGCCGGCGCCGTACTGCACCGGCAGCGACCAGCCGGCGAACGGCACCATGCGACCGCCGAGCGCCCGGTGCAGCAGGTCCAGCGGCACGGTCCTGGGCGGGAGCGGTCCGGCTGCGGCCGTTTCGGATGTGATCGTGTCTGGCACGGGGTGGCTCCGCTTTCGGGTCGTCCGCCGGCCCGATGCCGGAAGACAGGGCACGGTCGAACGCCTGACCTGACCCTTTGACCCCCCTCTGTCGCGGAACCTGAGAGATTCAGAAGGGCGTTCCGCCCGTCCTTACTCCGTCGGTGCGGCAGGGCCTGGACCCGGCCGGCTTTCCAGAGATCCGTTCTCCCGCGCGGTCCTTCTGCCTGAGCGTTTCCGGGGGCCGGTTGCGCCTTCGGCGATCGCCCGGCCTCGCCGGGTGGCGAAGCCGGGCGGTTCTCTCCCGCGCGGGATATTCGAACGCGGCCAAAATGCCGGATCGCGGCGGCTGGTTCAAGCCGGCTTCAACGCGGCCCGCGCGCCCGGTTGCGCGCCAGTTCCTCCGGCGTCAGCTGGAAGCTGACGGTGATCCTGTAGGCGGCGGCCGATTTTTCGTGGCTGACCGGCAGCAACAGGCTGATCTCGGAGGTGGTCAGGGTGAGGCGGTCGGTGTTGGCGGGAAAATCGACCCGGCCGCTGTAGACCTGCTTGTCGAAGATCACGTCGTTCTCGGAGACGGCGACGAAATAGGGCACATCGATGGCGCGCCCGGGCATGGCGGGGCCCCGGTTGACCGTCATCGTTATCTGCAGCTTCGCCTCGACCCGCTTGTGGGTGTCGTCGGCCCAGTGGCAACTGGCGGGGACGGCGACGAGGTGGGCGTCAAGCACCAGGTCGGTGAGGTCGCGGCCGTTGCCGGTGAAGCGGGTCAGGTCGGCGCCGTCGCTGAGCAGGCTGAGCTGCGGGCAGGCCGGGGCGAAGGCATCCGGCTTGGCGCAGGCGCTGAGGGCGGCTGCGGTGGCGGCCAGCAGAATGCCCGTTCGCAGGCCCATCCGCAGGCCGGGGATTGCGCCGGGGCGGCGCGTCGCCACTCTCTGGGGCCGGGATGCCCGGGTGCCCGGCGGCGGGGGGCTGGCAGGGTCAGGAAAGCGCATCCGCAACTCCGAGATGAGGGGCAGGCATTTGTCGAGGGAACCGATCGCGGCCATAGTGCGACCACCCAGCGCCACGGACAACATGCCCGAAGCCGTCTCAGCCAAGCCGTCCCTCCGCATCCTGCTGGCCGCGCCGCGCGGCTTCTGCGCCGGGGTGGACCGTGCCATCCGCGTCGTCGAGGAGGCATTGCGCCGCTACGGCGCACCTGTCTACGTCCGCCATGAGATCGTGCACAACCGCACCGTGGTGGAACAGCTTGAAGCCAAGGGGGCGGTGTTCGTCGATGAGCTCGACGCCGTGCCCGATGACGGGCAGGTGGTGTTCTCCGCCCACGGCGTGCCCAAATCGGTGCCCGACGAGGCGCGCCGGCGGCGGCTGCTGTATCTCGACGCCACCTGTCCGCTGGTTTCCAAGGTGCACCGGGAGGCCGAGCGGCATTTCGCCGCCGAACGCCATATCCTGATGATCGGCCATGCCGGCCATCCCGAGGTGGAAGGCACGATGGGCCAGTTGCCGCCGGGCGCAATGACCCTGGTGCAGAGCGCCGAGGAGGCCGCCCACGTGCTGCCGCCGCCGGGGGACCTGGCCTTCATCACCCAGACCACCCTGTCGGTGGACGACACCGCCGGCATCGTGGCGGTGCTGCGCGAGCGCTTCCCCGACATCAGCGGGCCGAAGCGCGAGGACATCTGCTACGCCACCACCAACCGGCAGGCGGCGGTGAAGGCGATCGCCGCCGGGGCCGACCTGGTGCTGGTGATCGGCAGCCCGAACTCCTCCAACTCGCAGCGGCTGCGCGAGGTGGCCGAGCGCACCGGCGCCGCCCGGGCGCTGCTGCTGCCGCGGCCGGAGATGCTGGACTGGGCCGATCTCGACGGGGTGGAGGTGCTGGGCATCAGCGCCGGTGCCTCGGCGCCGGAGGAACTGGTGGAAGCGCTGCTGGAGCGGCTCGGCAGCCGCTACACGCTTTCGGTGGAGGAACGGCGGGTGGTGGACGAGGACGTGGTGTTCCGGTTGCCGGCGCCGCTGGCGTGAGGTAGGCGGGGCACCTGTTTCGAGGACAGCTCCCCGCCCATGGCCGTCTACACCGAGGTCTCCGACGACGTGCTCGCGGCGTTCCTGGCCGATTATGACATCGGCGCCCTGGTCGCCTTCCGCGGCATCGCCGAGGGGGTGGAGAACAGCAATTATTCCCTCCGGACCACCGGCGGCGATTTCATCCTGACGCTGTATGAGAAGCGGGTGGACCCGGTCGAGCTGCCCTGGTTCCTCGGCCTGATGGAGCACCTCGCGGGGCACAGCATCACCTGCCCGCGGCCGGTGCATGGGCGCGACGGGGTGGCCTTGCGGAAATTGTGCGGCCGGCATGCCGCCATCACCACCTTCCTGCCCGGGGTGTGGCCGCGGCGGGTGCGGCCGGAGCATTGCGGCCCGGTGGGGGCGGCGCTGGCGGCGCTGCACCTGGCCGGGGCGGGGTATGCGCCGACACGGCGCAACGCGCTGGGGCCGGAGGGCTGGGAACCGCTGCTGGAGCGCAGCCGGCCCGGCGCCAACGGCGTGCAGTTCGGGCTCGGGGCGGAGCTGGCGGCGGCGCTGAAGCGCATCCTGGCGGCCTGGCCGCTTGGTTTGCCGGTCGGGCACATCCATGCCGATCTGTTTCCGGACAACGTGTTTTTTCTGGGGGGCAAACTGTCCGGGCTGATCGACTTCTATTTCGCCGCCACCGACCTCCTGGCCTACGACCTCGCGGTGTGCCTGAACGCCTGGTGCTTCGAGCCGGACCTGTCGCTGAACGTGACCAAGGCGCGGGCGATGTGCAGTGCCTATGCCGCCGTCCGGCCGCTTTCGGCCGCGGAACGCGCGGCCCTGCCGGTGCTGTGCCAGGGGGCGGCGATGCGCTTCGTGCTGACCCGGCTGTACGACTGGATCAACACCCCGGCCGGGGCGCTGGTGACCCGCAAGGACCCGAAGGAATACGTTCGCCGCCTGCGCTTTCACCTCGCTGCCCCGGATGAGCGCGCTTATGGACTCTGAGCCGGGCGATTCCGCCACGGCGGCCGGGCCGGAGGTCGAGATCTGGACCGATGGCGGCTGCAAGCCCAATCCGGGGCCGGGCGGCTGGGCGGCGATCCTGCGCTTTCGCGGTCGCGAACGGGAGCTGACCGGGGCCGAGCGGGTGACCACCAACAACCGCATGGAACTCACCGCGGCGGCGGCGGCGCTGGAGGCGCTGACGCGGCCGTGCCGGGTGGTGCTGCACACCGACAGCCAGTATGTACGCAACGGGGTGACGCGGTGGCACACCGGCTGGGTGCGGCGCAACTGGCGCAACGCGGCCGGCGACCCGGTGGCCAATATCGATCTGTGGCAACGGCTGCTGGCGGCGGAGAAGCAGCATGCGGTGGACTGGCGCTGGGTGCGCGGCCATTCTGGCGATGAAATGAATGAGCGTGCCGACCAGCTGGCGACGGCGGCGCGGGAGGGGCTGGACGACCGGGTATTGTAGAATGCGTTATAAGTAACATTTACGGCTTCGATGTCGTCGATGCAACCGGCGGCGGCGTCCACACCATCAAGGTGACCAATCCCGCCAGCCGGTCGTCGGGCGGTTGAATGCCGGCGATTCGCTGACCCTCATCTCCGTTGCCGAGTGCGGCTTCTTCGGCTGCTGAGAAATTTCCGCCCGGTCAGCCGCGCGGCCGGCCGGGCAGATCCGGCCGCCGCAGGCGAACCCATGATTTACAATTGTTGCTGAAATAAGCTACAGCTATCCCAGGATACGGGCAAGCAACAGGCAATGACCCAGCATCTCTGGCTGCTCCGACATGCGAAGTCGTCCCGGGACGATCCAGCCATCCCGGATCACCAACGTCCTCTGAGCAAGCGCGGGGAGAAAGCGGCAGCGGCGATTCGCCGCATGATGTGGTACAATGGCCTGGTTCCGGACCTTGTGCTGGTGTCCACGGCGCGGCGAACACAGGACACCATGAAATTGCTGCGGCCGTGGGAAAGGCCGCCGATCGTCGATGCGACGGACGCGCTCTATCTTGCTTCGGCGGCCCGGATTCTGGAGCTGCTGCGCAAGGTGGCGGACCCGGTTCGCAGCGTGCTGGTGATCGGCCACAACCCCGGTTTACAGGAACTGGCGATGCTGCTGGTGGGAGCGGACGCGAAGGTGGCCGGCGGGAAAGACGCGCGGCGTCTGGCCAAGACCTTTCCGACGGGTGCGCTCGCCGAATTCGCGCTGTCGGCGCCGTGGTCCAGGATCGGCGAAGGCGCCGGGCAGTTGACCCGCTTCGTCACGCCGCGTGAGCTGGCGGCTGCCGGCTGACATGCTGCCCCGGTGCCGCGCGGAACCGCCCGCACCGAAGCAGGATGTCGCGGGGCTCAACTTTGGCCGCATCCGCAAGCTGGCGGTGATCCCTGCCGTCTTTGCATATGCCGCCCACACCGCCGTTGCGGTGCCGTCCATCATGGATGTCGATTGCCGTCGGGAGAACATCGGTCAATGATTTCCGTCCAAGGGGCCTTGCTGCGTACGGTGTCCCGAAGCATGCGGCGCTTTGGGCCGGCGTTGCTGCTGCTGCCTGTCATCGGGTGCGGGTCGCTGGGGCCGGCTGTCATCCCGCGCGATCGCACTGAATACCTCTCGTCGATCGCGGATTCCTGGAAGGAGCAGACCCTCCTGAACGTCGTCCGACTTCGCTACGGCGATGCCCCGTCCTTCCTCGATGTCTCCTCCGTCGTCAGTTCCTATGCTGTCGGGGGGCAGCTTACCGCTGGCAGCATCATCAACTCCAACCTGACCGGCGTCGCCCCCTGGAACACGGCGACATTCGGCATCGGGGCTGCCTATCAGGACCGCCCGACCATCTCCTACACGCCGCTCACCGGCGACAAGTTCACCAAAAGCCTGATGCGACCGATCCCTCCGACGGGGATCTTCCAGCTTATCCAGGCCGGCTACCCTGCGGATTTCGTTTTGCTCGTCACGGTACGCTCACTGAACGGCATCTCGAACCAGAGTTCCATGGGCGGCCAGGTTCATCCCGCCGAACCCGAGTTCTACCCGCTGCTGGATGCCTTGCGGCGGCTCCAGCTTTCCGAGGCGGTCAGTCTGCGGCTGGAAAAGCGCGACAAGGAGGAGGTCGGGAGTCTTGTGTTCGCGCGTAGCCTGTCGCCGCAAGTGAACCGGGACCTCAAATTCGTGTCGGATGCGCTCAATCTCAAGCCGGGGAAAAATGACGAAATCACCATCGTCCTGAGCGCCGTCCAGCGCAATGACCGCGAGTTGGCGGTGCTCTCCCGCTCGATGACGGAGATTCTGATCGAGCTGGCATCGGGCATCGACGTGCCGGCCGGGCATGTCGCCGAACGGCGCACCGTGCCGTCCGCCCGGCTGGCCAGCGCGGAAAATCCACGGGACCGGCCGCTGGTGCGAATTCTGTCCGGTCCGGTCGCACCTGACGACGCGTTTTCCGCGGTCCGCTACCGGAACACCTGGTACTGGATCGACGACGGCGATTTCGCCTCGAAGCGCATCTTCACGATGCTGATGATGTTCTTCTCGCTGGCCGAAACCGGCGTTACGCCGCAGGTGCCGGCGTTGACGCTTCCGGTCAACTGAACGCGGATGCCGGATTGCGCAATGAAACCGCGGAATCCCGTGCTTATCGCGCATCCTCCCGCAACGCCATGGGCGACGTGCCGCGGAGATTGTCGATCAGGATGTAGCAGCTCACCAGCAGCACCCAGGCGGGGAAGACGAACAGGACCCAGTCGAAATAGCCGCTGCCGAGAAGCAGGAACGCCGCCGCTGCGTAGCCGAGCAGCGCAATCCACCGCGCGGTGATGCGCGTGCGCAGCGCCAGCGTCGAGGCGATCATCATGAACACCGCTGCCATCTTGAAGGCGTAGATGTGCATGATGTCGTAGGTGAAGGCCCGGCCGAACGCAAACGCTGCCGAATCGATCAGCACCATCGGTTGTGCCGCATAAGCCCGGATCAGCCCGCCAGTGGCTGCGGCGGCAACAAAGACCATGCCGAGGAACAGCAACCCGCTGCCGAGGAAGACCGTGGCAAAGAACTGGTCTTCCTGCCGGCCAAGCCGATCCCGCAGAACGCCGATGAACCACATGAAGGCAATGCCGGCGACGGGCACCAGGTTCAGGGCGAAAGCTACCCGTTTCGCGCTGGTTTCCAGCCAGGCGCCGGTCTCGAGCGGATCGGCCGGGATCGACAGCCGGAGCAGCCAAAGACTGTAGATCAGCAGGACCGAAAACAGAATTCCGGCGATGGCCGCCGCGCGCGGTGTTTTCAGCCGGGCACGGATGAGGAGCGCCCTGGCGCCGTCCTCGCTTTCGGAAACGCTGTCCATGAACAATTACCCCGCTTCCAGGTTGTGCTTGATCCGGTCTGGGTGGTCTGTGATGGAATCCCCGCCAGGGCGGCCTGCCCGCCGGACCTGGGTCACTTGCGCATGCACAAGCCGATCATCGTCCAGGTCGGTGCCGATGTCGCGTCACTTTGCCTGCGCGAACCATTTTCGCGAGATGTCCTCATAGGTGCCATCGGCATACAGCTCCTGCAGGGCTTCGTTGAGGCGCTTGCGCAGCGGGCTGCCGCGGGCGACGGCGATGCCGTATTTCACCGGCCGGAACACCGGGCCGACCACCTGCAACTCGCCACCGCCCAGCTTTGTCGCCCAGTACTCCAGGGTCGGCGCATCGAACACGATGGCCTGGATGGTTCCGTCGAGCAGCCGGTCATAGCCGTCCTGGGCGCTGGCGATGCTGACATAGGGCAAATGCAGCGCGGTCAGATACTCCGCCGCGATGCTGTTCGGCACGGTGGCGATGGTTTTGCCCGGCAGGTCGCCGGGTCCCTGGATGCTCGAATGCAATTGCTGCACCGTCAGCGAGGCCGTCACCGTGGCGGTGAACTGGGCCACCAGCACGACGCCGACCACCCACATGCCCACCACGGTCAGCCGCTTCACCGCACCGTTGTTCTCGCGCTCGCCGTGCTCGCCGGTGGCGATGATCAGCATCACGCCCCACAGCCCTTCCAGCACGCCGCGGAGGTAGCCGCGCTGGAAATACGGGTTGCCGCGCCGCTCGACCAGCCAGAGCAGGTTGGCCAGCAGCAGCACCGTCAGCGATCCCGCCAGCAGGATTTCGGCATTGGCACGCGTCAGCACCGCCGCGAGCGTGGCACGCCACGCGCTGGCGCTCTCCGGCCGCACCATGATCTGCAGGCCGGAGTCGAAATACGCCATGGAAAAATCAACCAGCTGCTCGCGTGCGGGCGTCATGGCGATGGCCGATATCGCCATGTCCGCCTCGCCGTTGCGCACTGCCTGCAACTGCGCCTCGGCGCCGACCCGGCCGAGATCGGTAACGACCACGCCAGCCCCCAGCCGCTGCGCCAGCACGGTCCACAGATCCACGCTGAACCCGGCCAGCGGGCCATCCTGCGGCAGCACGAAGGGCGCGATCCGGCCGGTGACGATGCGCAGCGTTTCCGGCTGGGCGATGGCGGCGGCGGGGGCGGCCGCCAGCAGGGCAAGGCAGGCCAGCGCCCCCCGGACAAGGTGCGGTGCCATCGCGCCGCTAGGCCTCGGTCAACACCTGCACCCTGCCTGTCCGCACGGCCGCCTTCAGCGCCGCGTGGTCGGCCTCCGCCTGGTCGGCATAGGCCAGGGCGAAGCGGCCCATTGCGGTGTCGAACGTGTCGCTCTTGCCGAGATAGCCGCTGATCGTCCAGGCATCGCCGGCCTTGGCGTGGCTGCGTGCCAGCGCCCAGCCGCAGGCCTTGCCGAAAATCTCCAGCGTTTCGGCGTCGAACGTCTCGATCAACGGCTTGATCTTGGCGTCGCGCAACTGGCGGACGTAGAATTGCCGGCCGCGCGGGCCGGTGACCCAGCCCAGGAAGACGTCCGAGGCCGGCTGCGCCAGCCGCTGGCCGATCACCACGCGCTGGCCGTGATGCGGATAGGCGCTGGCCCCGGCATAAGGTTCCAGCACGGACGCGCAGGCCTCCTTGAACTGCAGGAACAGCGGGTCGTTGCCCGGCGACATGAACAGCCCGATCCAGCAGGCGCGGCCGACGCTGCCGATGCCCACCACCTTGATCGCCGCGTCCACCAGCCGGTAGCGGTCGAGCAGCACGCGGCGGTCATCGGGCAGGGTCTCGCGGTAGGCGGCCATCACGTCCTCGAGCTGGGCCATGAAGTCCGGCGCGCGTGCGTCCTCCGGGTGGAAGATCAGCGGCGGCGCATCCTTGATGTGGAGATGTCCGCCGACCATGCCGGCCAGTTGCGGAAAGTCCTGCGCCGAGGCGGATCGCTCCACCGCCCTGGCGATTCGCTTCCTTACAAGCGCCCGGCGTTCAGGGTCGGAAACCAGGCTGAGGAAATCATCGGCGTCGATGCGCGCATACCAGACTTCCAGCGGCGCCATCGCCGCATATTCGGCCAGTCGCTTGCGGTAGCTGCGTGCCGCCGCCTCGGCGGCGTCACGCCCGTCGCCATCGGACAGGCCGTTCGCGCGCGCGGCAAGCACGAACGAGGCGGCGAGACGCTTGACGTCCCACTCCCAGGGGGCCGGCAGCGTTTCGTCGAAATCGTTGATGTCGAAGATGATGTTGCGCTCGGGGGTGGCAAAGCCGCCGAAGTTCAGCAGGTGGCAGTCGCCGCAGGCCTGCACGCGCAGGCCGGTGGCGGGCGTATTTGCGAGGTCGGCGGCCATCACGCCGGCGGCGCCGCGGTAGAAGGTGAACGGCGAGGCCAGCATCCGCCCATAGCGCACCGGCAACAATTCGGCCAGCCGCTCGGGGTCCGAAGCCTGCAGCATGGCGATCGGGTCGGCGCGGTCCTTGGGTTTCTTCCAGGTGCCGTGCGAAACCCTGGTTACCGTCGTGCGCAGCTGCTTGCCCGCTTCCAGCAACTCGGCCGGCGCGCGGACCTGGTGTGCGGGCGCAGGCGCTGGTCCGGACGTGAGAGGGACGACGACGGACGGCTCTTCTTTGACCTTCGCCATGGGTTGGCCCGCCTGTTTGTTGCAAGTTGGTGAAACATAGAATGAAAACGGCGCACCGCCGTTGACGTGGATCAACCTCAAATTGCCAGCCGGCGGGCGGGACGATCACAATTGCCGGCACTTTGCCAGGTTCGGGTTTGCGCCCCGGCCTGCGGCCATTCCAGACCAGCCGGCGCGCATTCAAAGGCGCAGCAATCGTTGGCCTTCCGGCATCGGTTCGTCCGGGACATGCCAGGAAACAACGGTGCGATCCCGCACCCTCGGCACCGCATGGCGGGCCGGATCAACAATTCGCGACCGTCGCCGGCGGGCAGCGTGCGCGGGGTCCGGAAAATGGTTGCGCGACTGCCGCAACATGGGCAGCCTGCGCCGCAGCGCGCCAATCCAGAATGAACAATTCCGATCCACGCAATGTCTGCACCCGGCATCCGCACCACCGGCATGGCTGAATCGCCATCGCGCCGGAACCTGTTCGGCATCGCCATCAGCGCCGGCGCTGCGGCTCTGCTGCCGGGATGCGCCATCCCGGAGCGCGGTCCCGGCGTGCCCGTGGGCCAGGTCGCCAAGGCCAGCGTATTGGGGCTGCCGAACGAGCGCTTCTTTCCGATGCTGGGCAGTGATCGGCTCGAAGCCGAGTTCCTGGCAGCGGCGGTGCGTCAGCGCCGGGCGCGCGGCCTGGCAGCGGATGCGCCGCTGCCGGAGATGCAGTTGCTGTCGGTGTCCGGCGGCGGCGAGAATGGCGCGTTCGGCGCCGGGCTGCTGTGCGGCTGGTCCGACCAGGGTACGCGGCCGGAGTTCGATCTGGTCACCGGCGTCAGCACCGGGGCGCTCACCGCGCCGTTTGCTTTTCTCGGTTCCGGCTACGACCCGCAACTGCGCAGCGTCTACACCGACCTGACCCAATCCAACGTGCTCATCAAGCGCAGCATCCTCGCGGCGTTGTTCGACGACGCATTGAGCGACAATTCGCCGCTGTTCAAGACCATCTCCAGCCACCTCAACGAGGCGATGCTGGCCGGCATCGCGAAGGGCTATAACGAGGGCCGCCTGCTGCTGATCGGCACCACCGACCTCGATGCCCAGCAGCCGGTGATCTGGAATGTGGGCGCCATTGCCGGCAGCGGACATCCGCGCGCATTGGAGATCATCCGCCGCATCCTGCTTGCCTCCTCCGCCATCCCCGGCGCCTTCCCGCCGACCATGTTCGACGTGACCCTGAACGGGCAACCGTATCAGGAGATGCATGTCGATGGCGGTGCGTTCGTGCAGGCGTTCCTGTATCCGGCCGCGATGACGCGCCGGCGCCGCGAGCGGATGAAAAGCGGCGCGCAGGTCGTGCCGGCGATCGCGTATGTCATCCGCAACGGCCGGCTCGACCCTGAATGGTCGGTGGTGGAGCGCAGCACGTTGAGCATCGCCGGGCGCGCCATCTCCACGATGATCACCGCCAGCGGCTACAACGACGTTCTGCGCATCTATAACAATACCAGGAATGACGGGATCGACTTCCGGCTTGCCTATATCGGCGCCGATTTCAACAAGGAACTGCCTGAGCCGTTCGACCAGGGCTTCATGCGCGCCCTGTTCGATTACGGTTATCAGCGTGCCCGCAAGGGCTATGACTGGGCAACCAGACCGCCGCTTTAGAGCAACATCGGCCAGACCGGCGACAGCCGGTCGATAAAGTTGCCCGCCAAAACAAGGAGCCAGAGCGCGCTGACCGTTTACGGTCAGCCTGAAAGCGCTCTAGACGATCCTCCGGCCCTGCCGGGTCCCGGGCGGAGCGCGCGGCAAAGCCGCGCAAGGCAGGAGCCGGTTTCGCCGCCGGCTGGCATCACAGGGCGGCGGCGCCCCGCGACAGTCCGAGGCCCTGCCGGTCCTCGCGCCGCGCCATCGCCTTGTCGTCAGAGTCCATCCTGGACCCCTCCACCATCCGGTCAAGATGACCGAGATAGTTGCGTACCGCCGCCGCCCGCGACGGCGCGTTCACGGAATCCAGCAGGCCGGTGAGCGCGCTGCGCAGCCGTCGCATCACCTGCACCGAATCGGCGCCGTAGAATCGAATTTCGTCGAAGGACAATGACAGGTAGTCCAGCCAGGTCGGCATGGGGAACACCAGGCGCAGCCGCCCCCCCGCATCGCGCACATAGCCTGCGTCCAGCCGGCATTTCGCCATCCGCCGCAGCAGATCCTCGATCTGGTCGAGCGCCTGCACCGCGGTGGTCGGGTCGTTGATCGCCGGCGACAGCGCCTTGATGGCGACGTCCACCAGCAGTCGCAGCGGGTATTTCGGGTCCTGCTCGAAGGTGCGCTCATCGCTCAGTTGCACCGCCTTCAGCAACGGCCGCTCGGCCAGCGCGGTGCGCGCACCGTACACGCGCAGGATCACGGTATCGCCTACCATGGTGTCGCCCACCGCGCTGTCGAGTACGATGACGCCGTCGGCCTGGCTGGCCTGGCGCACCAGCGCGGGGATGTCGAGCCGGGCGATGGAGCGCGGTGTGCCGGCGTAGCGCAGCGTCTGCGTCAGCGGACCGAGATCGCCGCGCGCCTCCTCCGCCGCATCGATCACCGCGGCCACGTCATCACCGCGCGGGAAGGTTTCGCGGATTGTTGCCCGGCCGCGCGATCCGATGAACCGCAGCACGCTGGTGATCTGCAGCGAGCTGATGCGCTGCACCAGGAGAGCGAACAGCAGCACGCTGGTCAGGGTCAGCCCGGTGACCAGCCAGGTCGAAAAGAACAGCACCTGCCCGGAGCCGTTGCGGTCGATCCATGCCAGCGTCGCGAGGCTGTAGGTGAAGGTGGCGATGAACACACCCATCGAGTGGAACAGCACCTTGTCGCGGCCGAGCCACTGCACCAGGCGGGGCGAGTAGGCCACGGCGCTGAACTGCACCATGACGAAGGCGATCGAGAAGACGATGCCGGTCAGCGCCATCATCCCCGAAGCGACGGTGGACAGGAAACTCTGCGCCGAGGCGACCGAGATCGTCGTCCTGAGCGCGGGGAACAGCGCGGTTTCGATGCGGGGCAGCGTGAAAGCGGCGACCAGGCTGGTCAGCGCATACGACATCGGGATGATCCAGAGTGGCATGCGCGCTCCTTCTCGCCTGCGCCGGCATTACGCCGCGGGCGTGCCGCGCAGGCCCAGCAGGTCGGCGGTATGGCGGGCGATCATGCGTTCCTCGTCGGTCGGCACCACCCAGGCGGCGATGCGGGACTCCGCGGCGCTGATCCGCCCGGCCCCCTGCGCGTTGCGCGCTTCATCCAGTGTCAGGCCGAGCCAGCCGCAGCCATGCGCCACCTCGGCGCGGGTGGCGGCGTCGTTCTCGCCGATGCCGCCGGTGAACACCAGGCCGTCAAGCCCGCCCAGCGCCGCCGCCAGCGAGCCGATTTCGCGGACGATGCGATATACATACAACGCGATCGCCTCGGCGGCTTCGGGCGCCGGCGAGGCGCGCAGGGCGCGCATGTCCGAGGAGATGCCGGACACGCCGAGCAGACCCGACTGGCGATACAGCAAATCCTCGATGGCGCGCGCATCCATCCCGAGCGTGTCCATCATGTACAGCAGCACGCCCGGATCGATGGCGCCGCAGCGTGTGCCCATCAGCAGGCCCTCGAGGCCGGTGAAGCCCATGGTGGTCGCCACGCTGCGTCCGTCCTGCACCGCGCACAGGCTGGAACCGCTGCCGAGATGGCAGATCACCACCCGGCCCGCGGCGGTGTCGGGCGCCAGCTCGCGCAGCCGGCCGGCGACGAACTCATAGGACAGGCCATGGAAGCCGTAACGCCGCACCCCCTCGTCATGCAGCCGGCGCGGCAGGCCGAACCGTTGCACCACCGCCGCCTGGCCGCGATGGAAGCCGCTGTCGAAGCAGGCCACCTGCGGCAGGTCGGGCCGCAGCACCATGGTCGCGCGGATCGGCGCGAGGTTGTGCGGCTGGTGCAGCGGCGCCAGCGGGATCACCTGGGTCAGCCCCGCCAGCACCGCCGCATCCACCCGCACCGGCGCCCCGTACTGCGTGCCGCCATGCGCGACGCGGTGGCCGATCGCCTGGATGCGCGCGCCCTCCAGCACTTCCATGCCGGCCCGCATGATCTCCAGCGTGGCGATCCCGGCATCGAACCCCTCGGCCGGCCAGTGCCGCTCCAGCACGGTTTCGCCGGCATGGTCGCGGACGGCCAGGCCCGGCTTGACGCCGATGCCCTGAACCTGGCCCTGGAAGCGCACCGTCTCCCCCCTGGAATCGTAGATGGCGAATTTGATGCTGGACGAGCCGGCATTGAGCACGGCGATCGGCGCGGTCATGGCAATGCCCTCACGCGATCGAGGCGGCGGCGGTGCTGCGCCGCGCCTCGGCAACCAGCGATGCGACGGCGCAGGAGGCCAGCCGGACCATCAGCGAATCGGCGCGGCTGGTCAGGATGATCGGCACCCGGGCGCCGAGCACGATGCCGCCGCCATCGGCCCCGGCCAGGAAGGTCAGGCTTTTCACCAGCATGTTGCCGGCTTCCAGATCGGGCACCACCAGCACGTTCGCGCGCCCCGCGACTTTCGAGACAATGCCCTTGATCGCGGCGGCCTCAGGGCTGATCGCGTTGTCGAGCGCCAGCGGCCCGTCCAGCAGCGCCCCCTGGATCTGGCCGCGCTCGGCCATCTTGCACAGCGCGGCCGCCTCCAGGGTCGAGGGCACCTTGGCGTTGATGGTCTCCATCGCGCTCAGGATCGCCACCCGCACTTCCGGGAAGCGCAGGGCGTGCGCAAGCTCGATCGCGTTCTGCACGATATCGACCTTCTCCTCCAGGGTCGGCGCGATGTTGATCGCGGCATCGGTGATGATCAGCGGATCGCCATGGCCCGGCACGTCCATGACGAAGCAGTGGCTGATGCGCCGTGCGGTGCGGATGCCGCCCTCGCGCGCCACCACCGCGCCCATCAGCTCGTCGGTGTGCAGGCTGCCCTTCATCAGCGCCTCGGCATGGCCGAGCCTGACCTGCTCGACCGCCTTCGCCGCCGAATCATGGCTGTGTTCCGTGTCGATGATCGGCATCGCGCCGAGATCGAGCCCGGCCCGCGCCGCCTCCTCACGGATGCGGGCGGCCGGCCCCACCAGGATCGGCTCGATCAGCCCGAGCCGCTGCCCCTCGAGCGCGCTTTCCAGCGACACCTCGTTGCAGGGATGGACGACCGCCGTCCGGGTCGGCCTGAGCTGCCGCGCCGCCGCGATCAGGTGCTCGTAGCGGTCGTGGCGCCGGGGATGGTTGCTGCCGGGAGCGTCAGGCATTGGAAGCCTCCCCCTTGGAAGCGGCCTTGTCGGCGACCTCGAACATCGCCTCCACGCTGGCCAGCCGCGCCTTGCCCTCCTGCGAGATGCGCCCGCTCGCGCCGACCACCCGCCGCAGTGCCGCGAGCGCCGCCTTGCGCTGCGCCGCCTCCTGCGGCAGCAGCGCCGGAATGGCGCGCACCGCGCGTTCCTCGTCGAGCTTGAGCAGCAGGAACTGCTCGGCGAACACTTCCTTGAGGCGCACATGGCTGAGCCGCTTGCCGGGCGGCTGCGCCTGGCGGATCGACTCCATGGCAACGAAGCCGCGCTCATCAACGCTGCGCTCGGGCAGGCGGATATAGATCAGCGCCCGGAGCAGCACCTCGGGGAGTCCGCCCACCTCAAACCGGGTTTCGAGTTCGGCCCGCCGCCGCGCCTCGGTCGCCTCCCGCACCAGGTCGCGCTCGATGGCGCGGTTCGCCAGCGGCTGGTCGATGCCCAGGCCGAGCGCCGCCTGCAGCACCGGCGAGCCGTAGGTGGTCAGGAAGATGTGCTCGGTCAGCATGTCGCGCGCCGCGCCGTAGGCCTTCAGCCAGGTGGTGATGCCGTCCGACGCCGCCCGCTCCATCGCCAGCAGGGGATTGTTCGGCGACACCGGCTGGCGGGCCGCGCGCACGCTCTCGGCCAGTGCCTTGACCGGCTGCATCAGCGGGTTCTCGTCGGCGAACATCGCCACGCCCACCCGGTTCGGATGCAGCTTGCGCGCCGCCTCGGCGGTCTGCTCGGTGGTCATCGCCCGCACCGCCGGGGCGAGCAGGGTGCGATACAGGCCAAGATTCACCTCGGACAGCCGCGCCGCCGCGGCGAAGCGCAGCTCATCCTCGGCGTCGTTGCCGCCGAGTGCGCGGATGTCGGCCAGGCTGCGCGCTTCCAGCCGGAACAGGTAGCGCCCATGGATCAGTTCGGGATTCGCCATGTCCTCGGCGACCTCGGTGATCACCGCCTCGTACAGGCCCGGCGGCGCCAGATCGATCATGTCCATGCAGCTGGCGAACTCGCCATGCTCCTTGGTGGCGACCTTGCCGGAGACGAAGATGCCGAGATGACCGATGGTCTGGTGCAGCGTGTAGACAATGGTCTGGCCGTTGGCGACGATCTCGCTGTCCTGGTCGTACAGGTCGGTGACCCAGCCGAGCGCCTGCTGCGGCGGGGTGATGTCGTCGCCCCAGGAGCAGAACACCACGATCGGCGAGCGGATGTTGCGCAGGTCCATCCGCACGCCGTCGGACGCATGCAACGCGCCGGTCGACAGCTTGTTGCCGACGAACAGATTGTCGGCGATCCACTGCATCTCCTGAGCGTTCAGCAGCACCGGGCTGCCCCACCAGGTTTCGAATTCCAGGTAGCGCGCGGCTTCGGTATCGACCTTGGAATAGACGTTGTACTGCTTCTGCCAATAGGTGTTGGCGGGGTTGCCGGATTCGAAATTGGCGATCAGGTGGGCGCCGTCGAAAATGCCATGGCCGAGATCGCCGGTCAGCGCGGTCAGCCAGGTGCCGCCGAGCACGCCGCCGAGATAGCGCATCGGGTTCTTGCCGTGCACGCCGGCCCAGTAGGACAGCGGCGTGCCGGCCAGCATGATCGGCCCGGCGAGGTCCGGCCGCATCGCCGCCATCATCATGATCTGCCAGCCGGCCTGGCAGTTGCCGATCAGCACCGGCTTGCCATCGCTGGCCGGATGGCGCGCGGCCACCGCCTCGACGAACATCGCTTCGGCGCGGCAGACATCCTCGATCGTCTGGCCCGGCATGGGATCGGGCAGGAAGCCGACGAAGTAGCAGGGATGGCCGGCCTGCATGGCCATGCCGATTTCGCTGTCGTGCTTCATGCCGCCGATGCCCGGGCCATGCCCGGCGCGCGGATCGAAGATGATGAACGGCCGCTTGGCCGGGTCGATCGTGGTGCCCGCCGGGGGCACGATCCGCACCAGGCCGTAATTCACCGGCCGCGCGAAGCTGCGCCCGTCCAGCACCAGTTCAGGAGTGAAGCTCAGCACGTTCGGGGCGCGCCGCGCATTGTGCTCGCGGCTGATGTTGCCGCGCTGGCGCAATACGTCGAGGAACAGGATGGAGCGCTGCCAGGCGTCCACCCAGTACTCCTGGACCGGATTGGAGACTCCCAACGCCGGCAGTGGGAAACCGATACGTCGCGCCTGATCACTCACCCAACTCTCCCGCGCTGCTGTCGCAAAAGCTTCATTGCCTTTGCTTTGTTGTATCTAACATGGAACATATGCTGCGGTGCGGCATTGATTCAGGTCAAGGGGGCCAAAGGAAGCCTCCCGCCATCGGATCACGAAAGCGTGTGCCTTACGAAATGAATCGCCCACCGTCACCGACGAGTGGCGTCCGCCTGCCGGGTGATGGCACCGGCCGGGCGCATTGCAAGGAATTGCCCTTGCATTCGCTCTTGGCCGGGTATCCGGCATGATCCATGCCAAAGCTGTTCCCGGAGCGTTCGGCGACGGACATGAACGACAGCACGCTGCCGCTCCAGGTTCTTATCGTCGATGCCGAACCCTTCCTGCGGGAGGAACTGGAGGAATTCCCGACCCTGAGCGGCCTGACGCTCAGCGCGGCCGTGCAGTGCGACCCTGCCGAGCAAGCCGTAGCAAGCCGTAGGGCGGATAAGCGCAGCGTCATCCGCCAACGCAAGCCGCTGTCTGCACAGGCATTTCCCGATCGGGCGGGATGCCGCGACGTTTCACTGCCGCTCCGCCGCTTCCTGCAGCTCGTTGCCGACCCCGAGGAAAGCGCCGGTTGCGCTGGCGGATGACGCTACCCTTATCCGCTTGCTGGGTGAGGAAGGAAGGCCACGGCGCTGCCCTGGCCCCCTCCAGCGCGCCTTCGGCACGACGGGGCAGCGGCCCCTTCAACCTCATTCGTTAAGTGCAAAGATGTCCTACACGGCGTCCTTGTGAATGACGCCATCCTTCATGACGATCTTGAGGTTGCGCTCCGGCTCTTCGATCAGCCGGATATTGGCGATCGGATCGCCCTCCGCCAGCAGCAGATCCGCCAGCGCGCCTTCCTTCACCACGCCGAGCGTGCCGGTATAGGGGCTGCGCGGGCCGGACAGGGCCAGCAGCTCCGCATTCACCGATGTGCCCATGCGCAGCACCTCCGCGGCGCTGTACCAGCGGGTCATCTTGGTGAGCTGCCAGCCCCTGATCGCCGCAATCTCGGGTTCGAACAGCGTGTCGGTGCCCCACGCCGTCCTGATGCTGTATTTTGCGGCCAGGCCGTAGGCGGTGTCCGTGCCGCGATACATTGCCAGTTGTTTGGCGCGATTGGACGAGCCTTCCGGATAGGGAGATGGCCGGTCGTCGAGGAACGGTTGCAGGCTCCACCAGATGTTCTTCTCCGCCATCAGCGCCGCGGTGGGCTCATCGAGCAGTTGGCCATGTTCGAGGCATCGCACGCCCGCCTCCAACGCCTGACGCACCGCGCGCGGCGTGTAGGCATGCACAGCGGCATACGTGCCCCAGTTTTCGGCCGCCTCCACCGCCGCCCGCAATTCGGGGACGGTGTACTGGGTGACATCAAGCGGGTCATAGATGGACGCGACGCCGCCTCCGGCCATGAGCTTGATCTGCGAGGCACCCAGGGCAAGCTGCTCGCGGGCGCGCAGACGGACGAGATCTGGCGAATCGGCGATCGCCGCCCCGCCCACGCGCTCGCTGTAGGTGTAATCTCCCGGACGCGCCGGCAGATCGTTGGGCAGGCGGAAATCGCCATGGCCGCCCGACTGCGAAATGAACGCGCCGGCTGGCCAGATGCGCGGGCCGGGGACGATCCCGGCATCGATGCCGCGCTTGAGGCCGAACACCGGGCCGCCCATGTCGCGAATGCTGGTGAAGCCGCGCATCAGCATGTCGTTCGCGGCCTTCACCGCGGCCACGTTCACGAAGCCAATGTCGCCGGTCAGGATCGCGACCTGAGACAACGTCTCAAACATGATGTGGGTATGCGCGTCGATCAGGCCGGGCATCAGCGTGCGCCCGTTTCCCCGGATCACCCTGGTATCCTCACCGGGGGGCAGCGGGATCGGCGCGGTCGAAATGGTCCGGATGATGTTGCCGCTCACCAGCACGTTGGACGGTGGTGACAACTGATCCGACGTGCCGTCAAAGACCCGGACGTTCTCGAACAGTACGGCCTTCGTCGCCCCTGCCTGCGCCCGTGCCGGCAGGGCCGCGCTTGCCAGCGAGGCCGCGCCGCCGCACAGCACGGCGCGCCGGGACGTTGCGGCGTTCATGCGGCGGGTGAAGACATTCAATCGCGGGTCACAGCATTGGCAGATCAGGCCGGCGGTCGGGGTTAAGGACACGAATTTCGCCTTCCCTGCTTTCGGTTTCGGCATCTTGCCCCTTCCTGGCCCGCGTATCCAGCAAGCCGCAGGGTGGACTTCAGCCCACCATCCCACATTGCCGCCGCCCGCCGATATCAGCCAGCAAGCGGCTGATGCGCGAAACCCGATCCGCCGTCGCAATCATCCGCGCCCACGGTGCCCGCTTCGGCACGAGGTGTTCGCCCCACGCCAACGCCCGTTTCCCACCCATTGCAGACATTCACCCCGACAACCCCGCTGCCTCGGCCGCCAGCAGCATGCGCGCCCCGCGGGCGAGCAACGCCGAGCGGCTGGCGTGCGCCCGGCCGGCAAGGCTGTCCAGGCGGGCGAGCAGTCCATCGTCCATGGTGACGTTGATGCGCACCGATCGACCGCCGACCTCCACTGACAGCAGCACGATGCGCGGGTCGTGATAGTCCGCCGGGTCGTAGGCTGGTGAATCCGGCGCAGCATCGAAGCTTTCCGGAATCGGCACGCCGTCCGCCTCCATGGCGGCGACAACCGACGCAAGGGCGTCGCGCGCGTTCGCCATCAGTTCGGCGAAGTTGCCACCGGTGGTGACGGTGCCGGGAAAGGCCGGAAAGCTGATGGACCAGTTTTCCGGCAGATGTTCGGCAATACCCAGATAGTGACGTGTGGCCATAGGATTCTCCCGTTCAGCGTTGCGGCGGATATTCCCAGCCAGCGGCGGCGCAGACACTTCGCAAGGTGCCCGGTGCCAGATCACCACGATGGTTCGGCAGCACCACGATGGGATGGCCCGGCTTTCTGTAGCTGGTGTGCGAACCCTTTCCGGGTCGGGCGGTCCAACCTTCGCGTATGAGCCGGTTCGCTACTTCCCGCGCCATCATGCATCTGCGCTCCAGATGCGCATTGATACACACCGCGCGCGGGCGGGGCAAGAGGCATACACACTCATGCGCATTCGGCGCTTTCGCCAAGCGTAGCGGATAAGCGCAGCGTCATCCGCCAACGCAAGCCGCTGTCTGCACAGGCATTTCCGGATCGGGCGGGATGCCGGAACGCGTCACCGCCGTAACTCGGCCCCCCGTCCCCATCCATCCCGGACGTCGGCATCGAGACACGATCCCCTTGCCACCATCCCCCGCCTGTGCTAGGAATTTATTCCATGCACGCCCAGCCCCACCCCGCCACCCCCAACCTTGCCCCATCCTGCGGCGTGGCCAGCTTCGGCGTCATCCTGCGCAACCTCGCCGCCCTCATCGCCCGCCGCTTCCTCCACCACAAGCTGCACGCCGCTTTCATTATCCCGCTGTGGCGGCACCTCACCCAGGCCGCGCTGCGCCTGGACCGCCTGCGCGCCCGCCTCGCCGCCGGCAAGCTGCTGCCGCCGCGGCCCCGCGCCCGCAACCACAGCGGCCCCCACCAAAAGCCCCTCTTTCCCACCACCCCCGCCTGGCTGATCAATGCCCTCGGCGCCGAGGCCGCCATCTATGCCGCCCAGCTCGATTCCCTGCTGGCCGACCCCGCAACCGCCGACCTGCTCGCCTGCACCGCCGGGCGCCGCACCCTCGCCCCGATCCGCCGCATGCTCGGCCTCGCCCCCGCCCGCCCGGCCGCATCCAGGCAGCCCGCGCCGCCGCGTAGGCAGCCACCCCGGCCGGAGCCGATCCCGCCCTGCCCCACGATCGACCCGCCGCCCAGCCGCCCGCGCCACCTTTGGTGGCTCCCGCCGCCCCGGCTGCGCTCCGGCTGACCCGCCCCCCAGACATGCACCCCGCCAGCACCAGCCGCGGCCCGCCGCCGGTTGACCGGCGGCCCGTGGCTCGCCACGCTTGCGGCGAGGAACCCGGAGGGACTTTCGCTCCATGCGCACCGAGATGGTCGCCCTGCGCGACGGCGTCCGGCTTGCCACCGATATCCATCTGCCCGCCGGCCCGGGTCCCTGGCCGGCGGTCCTGGAGCGCACGCCGTATGGCCGCGCCACCGAACTGGCGGCGGCGGTCAACGCCCGCGGCTACGCGCTGGTGGTGCAGGACTGCCGTGGCCGCGGCGGCTCGGAAGGCCGCTTCGTCAAATACCTCTCCGATCCGGCGGACGGGGCCGATACCTGCGCCTGGATCACCGAGCAGGACTGGTGCGATGGGCACATCTGCACAATTGGCCTGTCCTATGCGGCGCACACCCAGGCGGCGCTGGGCTGCCTCGACCCGCCGGGGCTGGTGGCGCAGGTGCTGGAATGCGGCGGCTTCCACGATGCCTGGGCGAGCGGCGTGCGCCAGGGCGGCGCCTTCGAGTTGCGGCAGGCGGCCTGGGCGTTCCACCAGGCCATCGAGTCACCGGAAGCGGCGGCAAACCCGTTGCTGCGCGCGGCACTGGCGGCCGAGGACATCGCCGCCTGGTTCGCGGCCTGGCCCTGGCAGCAAGGCCAGTCGCCGCTGCGCCACCATCCGGACGCCGAAGCCAACCTGTTCGACCAGCTCAGCCACGGCACGCGGGATGCGTACTGGAAGCAGGCGGGACTCTGGGCCGATGGGTTCCACCATCGCTACAGCCGCGCCGATTGCGTGCATGTGTCGTCCTGGTTCGACCCCTACGTGCCCACCGCCACCGGCAATTATCGCGGCCTGAGCGCGGCGGGGCGCGGGCGGCAGCGGCTGGTCCTTGGGCCATGGACGCATGGCGACCGCAGCGGGCGCGTGTCCGGCGATGTCGATTTCGGCCCGGCGGCGCCGGTGGAAAGCTGGGCCGGCGACTGGCTGGACTACCAGTTGCGCTGTTTCGACGCCGTCACCCGCGGCCTGCCGAACGCCGAGCCGCCGGTGCGGCTGTTCGTCATGGGCGGCGGCAGCGGGCGGCGCACCGCGGCCGGGCGGCTCGACCATGGCGGGCGCTGGATGTCGGCCGCCGACTGGCCGGTGCCGGGGACCCTGCCGGTTGCCTGGCACCTGCACAATGATTGCCGGCTCGACCCGCTGCCGCCCGAGGCGCGGGCGATGCCGCTCAGCTACGATTTCGACCCGGCCGACCCGGTGCCGACGATCGGCGGCAATTTCGGCGCGCTCGACCCGATGGCGCTGCCGGGCAGCTTCGATCAGGCGGGCGATGCGCAGTTCTTCGGCTGCCGCCCGCCCTTCCTGCCGCTGGCGGCGCGCCGCGACGTGCTGGCGTTCCAGTCGGCCCCTTTGCCCGCGCCGGTGGAGGTGGTCGGGCCGGTGGAGGTGGATCTGTTCGTCGCCACCGACGGCCCGGATACCGACTTCACCGCCAAGCTGATCGACGTGCATCCGCCAGGCGCCGACTATCCGCGCGGCTACGCCATGCTGCTGGGCGATACCATTCTGCGGCTGCGCTATGCCGAAAACCCCGGCGAGCCGCGGTTGCGCCGCGCCGGCGAGGTGGTGCGCATCCGGCTGGTTATCCCCATCGCCAATCTGTTCCTGCCCGGGCACCGCATCCGGCTGGATGTGTCCTCGAGCAATTTCCCGAAATTCGACGTCAACCCGAACACCGGCGAGCCGGAGGGGGCGTCGCGGCGGCGGCGGGTGGCGGTGAACACGGTGTTCGCCGACGCAGCCCGGCCAAGCCGGGTGGTGCTGCCGGTGCTGACTCTGTAGGCGGCCGGTTCAGAACACCGCCGGCCGGTCCTGCATCCAGCCCAGCAGCAGCACGATGCCCGCCGCGCCGAGCACGGCCAGCACCGCCCAGGCCACGCGACGGTTCAACCGGGCCAGCACATCGTGCACGGCAAACAGGAAGGCCGGGTTGCAGGCCACGAAACGCGGCAGCGAATCCAGCCCGGTCGAGGCCGGCAGCAGCACACAGCCGGCCAGCAGCCAGGCCTCCGCCCAGCGTCGCCGCAGCGCCAGCCATGCCGCCGCCGCCAGTCCCAGAAGCCCCCACGTGGCGAGGAATGACCGGCTGGCCTCCAGCGTGCCCAGGGCCGCCCAGTCCCAGGCCGCCAGCCCTTCCCACAGGTATGCCTGCGGGCCGCGCCATTCGCGGCCCCAGTATTCCTGCACATGGCTGAACATCAGCGGATCGCCGACCGCGATCCACTGGGCCGCCATGTAGCCAACCAGCCCGAGCGGCGCGATCACCGCCGGCAGCAGTGCCCGCACGCCTTCCCGCCGCAGCCTCAGCAGGCCACGCACCGCGAACACCGGCGCCAGCAGAATGCCGGTCGGCCGGGTCGCGCTGGTCAGTGCCGCCGCCAGGGCGCCGGCGCCCGGCCTGGCACAGGCCAGCCCCAGCAGCGCCAGGGTGGCGAGGAAAGCAAACAGCGCCTCGGTGTAGACCGCGGTGAAGAACAGCCCGCACGGCACCACCGCCGCCAGCACCACGAACCGCTCCGGCGCCGCCCGCCCCTGGCGCGTCCGCCGCAGGTAGGCCGCGCCGGCCGCCATGAACCCGGCCAGGAACAGGGCGGACAGCACGATTCCGGCCAGCCGCGCCGGCTCCCCCGACACCGCCACGCCGAGCCGCAGCAGCATCGGATAGAGCGGAAAGAACGCCCAGTGCGGCAGGCTGCCATAGGGTGGCCATTCGGCGTCGGCGCCGTAGCCGGCGAGCGCGATGCGCTCGTACCAGCCGCAGTCGAACTTGCACATCGCCTCGGCCAGCCCGCCAAAGGGCAGGGCCAGGACGGCATAGGCGGCCAGCCGCAGCAGCACCGCACCAACGATCAGGACGGCCAGCATGTGCGGTCAGACCCGCAGGAAGCCGACCCGTTTCTCGGCTTCCCGCACGATCGGTTCAGCGATTGCCTCGGCCCGGCCGGCGCCGTCGCGCAGGATGGCGTCGATGGTGGCGGCATCGCCGAGCAGCCGGCGCATTTCCTCGGCGATCGGCTCCAGTTTGGCCACCAGCAGGTCGGCGAGGATTTTCTTGTAGTCGCCGAAGCCGCGCCCGCCGTGTTCGCGCAGCACGCTGGCGTGGTCGGTGTCGGTCAGGGCGGCGTAGATGCCGATCAGGTTGCGCGCCTCCGGCCGCCCTTCCAGCCCCGCGGTGTCGGAGGGCAGCGGCTCGGGGTCGGTTTTCGCCCGGCGGATCTTCAGCGCGATGGTGTCGGCGTCGTCGGTGAGGTTGATGCGCGACTGGTCGGACGGGTCGGATTTGGACATCTTTTTCGTCCCGTCGCGCAGGCTCATCACCCGCGCCGCCGGGCCGAGGATCAGCGGCTCGATCAGCGGGAAGAAGGTTTCGCCGGCGCAGAAATCGAAGTTGAACTTCTGGGCGATGTCGTTGGCGAGTTCAAGGTGCTGGCGCTGGTCGTCGCCCACCGGCACGCGGGTGGCGTGGTAGGCCAGGATGTCGGCGGCCATCAGCGCCGGGTAGGTATACAGCCCGGCGGAGAAATTCTCCCGGTCCTTGCCGGCCTTGTCCTTGAACTGGGTCATCCGGTTGAGCCAGCCGAGCCGCACCACGCACTCGAAAATCCAGGCCAGCCGCAGATGCGCCGACACCGCGGACTGGTGGAACAGGGTGGAGCGGGTCGGGTCGATGCCGGCGGCAATCAGCGCCGCCGCCATTTCCCGCGTCGCCTGGGCGAGCGTTTTCGGGTCGTGCGTCATGGTGATGGCGTGCAGATCGACGACGCAATAGATGCAGTCGTGATCTTCCTGCAGCTTCACCCAGTTGCGCACCGCGCCGAGGTAGTTGCCGAGGGTGGGGATGCCGGTGGGCTGGATGCCGGAGAAGACGCGCTGCATGGCCGTGCGTTCCGAGAAAGGGAGGGCGGCGTTCTCCGGCGGAAACCGATGACGGTCAACCCTGCCGCCGCTCCGGGCACGACCACGGAAATCCCGTCCGTCGTTCATGCTGGCTCGTATATGTGCTTCGAAATCACGTCATCGGCACCCTGACGGTCGTAGTCCTCCCGCCGGAGGAACACTGACAAATTCTCTGCCCGCGCGATCTCGCGGACGAACGGCAGGATGGCATGGTAGTGGGGGCGGATGGCGAAATCATGAATGGCGAGCAGCGCCCCCAGGTCGCAGCGAATCATGGCCTGCATGAAACAAGCCACGCGGAACCGGCCATCGACCAGGAACAGGTCGGCATGCGTGGCGCCGGGCACCGACCAGATTGCGGTGTGGTAGTTCGGCCAATCTTCGCGCTTCGTGGGGTCCGTCGGCCATCCCCAATCGCCGGTCTCTCCCACGTTCGCCGTGACCAGGGTGGGTTGCACCGGGACACACTGCTCGGTGCAGGCCTGCCGCACCCGCTCAATCCACGCCGCCGACGAATCGACCGAGATGATCGACTCCCGGACCAAAGACGCCGCAGCCAGGGTGCTGCCTCCCGTGCCGAACTCGACGTAGCCTCGAGAACAACGCAGCAAGCTCTCGAACAGGGTTCGCTCCACGTCCGTCATTGCGATCTGCATGGTGGCTGCGGTCTCCCTGCGCCGTCCATCTGCGGCGCCTGATGCCTGGGCATTGATGCCTAGCATCGAATTGTTAACGGTGGCCGACCATCATCCCGCCGCCGGTCGCCGCCGCACCAGCATCTTTGCCGCCGCGCGCAGATCAAACCCGCCCAGCACCTGCCCCGCGACCCCATAGGCCGCCAGCCCGGCAGCCACCAGCACCGCCAGCGCCACCCAGCGCAATCCCGCCGAGGCGCCGACGGCGGCGAACAGCGTGGACTCCACCGCCCACAGCACGCCGCACATCGCCAGCCCCGCCAGCAGCATGCGTGGCAGCCGCCGGCGCAGCACCGCATCGGCCACCAGATGGCCGCGCCGGTGCAGCAGCCAGGCCAGCAGCCCGACATTGAACCACGCCGCCACCGAGGACGCCGCCGGCGGACCCATATGCTGCAACGGCACCATGAAGGCGAAATTCAGCGCCAGATTCAGCCCCACCGCGAGCGTGCCGGTCCATACCGGGGCGCTGGTATCGCCGCGGGCGAAGAACGCCGGCACCAGCACCTTCACGAGAACAAATGCCGGCAACCCCACCGCATAGGCGGCCAGCGCCTGCGCCGAACGCAGCGAGTCGTCGGCGGTGAAGGCGCCGCGGCCGAACAGCACGGAGACGATCGGCAGCGCCGCCACCAGCAGCGCCAGCGCCGCCGGCAACGTGAGCATCAGCGCATACTCGATCGCCCGGTTCAGCGTGCCGACCGCCTGCCCGGGCGTCTCGCCATGCACCTGGCGCGACAGCGTGGGCAGCAGCGCGGTGCCCACCGCCGCGCCGATGACGCCAAGCGGCAACTGGTTGATCCGGTCGGCATAGTAGATCACCGAAACGGTGCCGGCCGGCAGCAGGCCGGCGATGAAGGCATCCACCGCCAGATTGAGCTGGATCACCCCGGAGCCGAGCAGCCCCGGCGCCATGCGGCGGAACAGGGTGCGCATCTGCGGCGTCAGCCGCGGGCGGGGGATGCGCAGGCGCATGCCGGCACGGGCGACCGCCCAGTACAGCAGCACAATCTGGGCGACCCCGGAAACGCTCACCCCCCAGGCGGCGGCATGCCCCACCGTCGGCACGATGCCGGGCAGCGTCAGCATGAAGGCGATCGACACCACGTTGTAGATCAGCGGCGCCGCGGCGGCGGCGGCGAACCGGTCCATGCCGTTCAGCACCCCGGACAGCAGCGCCGTCAGGCAGATCAGCGGCATGTAGGGAAAGGTGATCCGCCCGAGTTCCACCACCAGCGCGAATTTCTCCGCATCGCCGGTGAAGCCGAGCGCATACAACCCCATGATCTGCGGCATGAAGATTTCCGCCAGCACGGTCAGGCCGAACAGCCAGAACGACATCACCGCAATCGCCTGCTCGGCGAAGCGGCGGGCGGCGTCGGGGCCTTCGGTGGTCAGCAGGCCGGCGAAGCCGGGGACGAAGGCGGCGTTGAAGGCGCCCTCGCCGAACAGCCGGCGAAACAGATTGGGCAGCCGGTTGGCGAGGAAAAACGCATCCGCCACCGGCCCGGCCCCGAGCAGGGCGGCGATCAGGATGTCCCGGGCAAAACCCAGGATGCGGCTGGCCATGGTCCAGCCGCCGACGGTGAGAATGCCTCGGATCATGCGGGGGCTGTAGCGCGAAGTAAGCAAGGAAGGCCAGGGCGCTGCCCTGGACCCGCCAAGGGCCGGGAGGCCCTTGGAACCCGATCTTTGCGGGGGCGGCTAATGCGAGGCCGCCGGCCCGGCTTGCAGCGCCGCCAGCGCCGCTTCCATCCGGCGGATGTTTTTCTCCGCAATCGGCAGCCAGTAGCTGACGCCGTCCTCGCGGAAGAAATCGGCTGCGTTACGCATGGCGGCGAGCGCCGCCTCCATGCCGGCCGGGTCGTGCCGGCGGTTCGCCAGCACCTCCAGCGCAAGCCCCAGATTGAGCTGCGTGCCGGCCCAGTCGAGCGGCACGCGGTCGCGGGTGTATTCCTGCAAGGCGAGGCGGTAGGCGTCCACCGCCTCCGCCAGCCGCGCGGTGCCGCTCTCGCGCTCGCCGATCCTCACCAGCGCGGCGCCGAGGTTATTCTGGGTCATCGCCCAGTTGAGCGGCACGCGGTCGCGGGTGCATTCCTGCAAGGCGAGGCGGCAGGCGTCCACCGCCGCCTCCAGCCGCGCGGTACCGCTCTCGCGCTCGCCGAGCACCCGCAGCGCGTTGCCGAGGTTGTTCTGGGTCGTCGCCCAGGCGAGCGGCACGCGGTCGCGGGTCCATTCCTGCAAGGCGAGGCGGAAGGCGTCCACCGCCTCCGCCAGCCGCGCGGTGCCGCTCTCGCGCTCGCCGAGCCTGCACAGCGCGGTGCCGAGGTTGTTCTGGGTCGCCGCCCAGTTGAGCGGCACGCGGTCGCGGGTGAGTTCCTGCAAGGCGAGGCGGCAGGCGCCCACCGCTTCCGCCAGCCGCGCGGTGCCGCTCTCGCGCGCGCCGAGCGTCCACAGCGCGGTGCCGAGGTTGTTCTGGGTCATCGCCCAGTCGAGCGGCACGCGGTCGCGGGTCCAGGCCGCCAGCACCTGCCGGTAGGCGGCGGCGCTTTCGGCCAGCGCCGCGTTGTCGCCGGCCTGCTCGCCGAAGGTAAACAACGCTCCGGCGAAGGCAAAGCGCACGCCGGCTTCCGTTTCGGCGGGCCAGCTTCCCTGCCGCGCCTGCAGCAGCTTGCGCACCTGGCCGATCAGCGGTTGGAGGCGGGCGGCGGCGGCGCGGCCCTGCAACTCATCGGCCATCGCCGCCAGCCGGGTTTGCACCAGCAGGCCGAGCACCTGGCGCAGATCGTCCCAGAACAGCGGCGGCAGGGCGATGCTGTCGGCCGGCAACTGGTAGCGCTCGCTCGGCTTGGCGCCGTCGATGGCGCGGGCGGGGGTCCAGAACAGCCGCAACGCGGTGCGGTTGCCGAGCGGCAGCACCCGGCCCCAGAGCAGCACGTCGGCGCCGGCCTTCTGCAGCAGCTTTCGTGCCGCCTCGGTGGCCTTTTCGATGCTGGCCTGGTCGGTTTCGGCGTCCGGCACGGCGATGGTGTGGTCGATTGGCTTGCATTCGGCGCCGTCGAAGCCGTGGGCGAGTTCGTCGCGCAGCAGGGATTCGTGGTGGCCGTTCGTATCGCCTTGCAGGTGGGCGATGGCGATGGTGAAGCGGCCGTCGCGGACGGGGGTGATCGCCCGGCGGCGCAGCCGGGCGCCGATACGGGCGACGAGCCGTTCGATGCCGGGTTTCTTTTTAAGGTGTTCCCACGTCCACCATACCAGGATCAGGCCGATTACCGGTATGGCCAGCAATGCGCCCCAGGGGCCGAGGTGTTCCTGCAACCATTGATACGATCCGGGGAGAGCGTTCCAAATCTGGATGATCAGGTTCGGCTGTGCATCCGCCATGTGTCGCCCCGTGGGTCACGGGGGAAGATACACGTCACGCTGTCGCCACGAAACCACTTAAGGAATCGGGGTCTGGGGGCCGTCGCCCCCAGCGGGGTCCAGGGGCAGCGCCCCTGGTCTTACTTGCTATTCATCCTTCCGAGGCCGCGAAAGCAGCAGCTCCATCGCCTGCTGCACCGTCAGCCGCCCCGTCACGATCCCCGCCACCACCGCGCAGACCGGCAGTTCGGCGCCGACTTCCTCCGCCCGTGTCAGCAGGGCGGGGGCGGTTGCCACCCCTTCGGTGACCGAAGCGCGCCGGCCCAGCACGTGCGCCAACTGCTCGCCGCGGCCGAGGGCGAAGCCGAGGCTGTAGTTGCGGCTGGACGGGCCGGTGCAGGTCAGCAGCAGGTCGCCGAGGCCGGACAGGCCGGCCACGGTGTCGGCCCGGCCGCCGAGTGCCACCGCGAGGCGGGCCAGTTCGGCGAGGCCGCGGGTGACCAGGGCGGCGCGGGCGTTCTCGCCCAGGCCGGCGCCGATGACTGCGCCGGCGGCGATCGCCACCACGTTCTTGGCGGCGCCGCCGACCTGGGCGCCGATCGGGTCGTCGTTGCCGTAGATGCGGAAGGCGGGGGTGCCGAGGGCGGCGGCCACCGCCTCGCGCACCGGGGCTTCGGTGGCGGCGGCCACGGTGGCGGCGGGCAGGCCGGCGGCCACTTCATGGGCGAAGTTGGGGCCGCTGAGCACCGCGGCGGGGCGGCCGGGCTGGATGTCGGCCAGCACTTCCAGCGGCAGCCGCCGGCTGCCGGATTCGACCCCCTTGGCGCAGACCACCAGCGGCCCGCCCGGCGGCAGCAGCGCGGCGACGGCGCGCATGTGCTGCAGCGGCACCACCAGCAGCACCAGCGGCGCCGAGGGCAGATCGCCGGTGACCCGGATGGACTCGGGCAGGCGGTGGCCGGGCAGGCGGGGGTTCTCGCGCGATGCCAGCCGGGCCGGATCGCGCGCCCACAGCAGCACCGACCGCCCGGCGCGGGCGGCCTGGATGGCCAGCGCGGTGCCCCAGGCGCCGGCGCCGACGATGGCAATGTCACTCATGGGCGATGCGCTCCACGGCAAATCCTTCTTCCGTCGGGCCGGTGCCCAGCCGCGCCAGCAGCGCCGCCAGGATGGGTTCCGCCGCCGCCGCGAAGCCGAAGGGCGGGTTGACCACCAGCAGCCCGCAGCCGTTCAGCCGCGCCGGGTCGAGCGGCGGGCGCAGCCAGAGTTCGGCCGCCACCACGTCGCGCAGGCCGGTGTCGCGGATGGCGTTGTGGAAGCCGCGCACCGGGGCGCGGTGCTTGATCGGATACCAGGCGGCGAACACGCCGGCGGGAAAGCGGGCATGGCCGCGGGCAATGCCGGCCGCCAGGCGGGCGAATTCGTCGGTCGCCTCATAGGGCGGGTCGATCAGCACCAGCGCCCGGCGCAACCCTTCGGGCGGCGGCAGCAGGGCGCCGAGCGCCTCCCAGGCATCGCGCCGGTGCACCGCCGCCCCGCTGCCGGCCAGGACGGCGCGCAGCTCGGCGTGGTCCTCGGAATGCAGCTCGCAGCAGGCCAGCCGGTCCTGCGGGCGCAGCAGCGCCTCGATCAGCACCGGCGAGCCGGGGTAGAGGCCGCAATCGCGCACCAGGGCGACGTAATCGGCCAAAGCCGGCGGCGGGTCGTCCAGCAGGCGGGCGATGCCGGTGCGCCACTCGCCGGTGCGCTCTGCAGGGCCGGTGGAGAGGTCGTAGCGGCCGGCGCCGGCATGGGTGTCCAGCACGAACAGGCCGGCCGGCTTGCGGTGCAGGGCGTGCAGCAGCCAGACCAGCAGCGCGTGCTTCAGGCAGTCGCCGAAATTGCCGGCGTGGAAGGCGTGGCGGTAATTCATGTGGCCTCCTTTACGCCAGCGCCATGTCCGGCGCATCGAGCGGCCAGCGGGGCAGGGGCGCGTGATGCAGCGGGCTGGTGGCGCCGGCGCGCAGCCGCTCCAGCCCGGCCCAGGCGACCATCACCGCGTTGTCGCCGCACAGCCGGGGAGGTGGGGCGACGAAGCCGAAGCCGCGCGCCGCCGCCGCGCGGTGCAGCGCCGCCCGCACCGCGCCATTGGCGGCGACGCCGCCGGCGACCACCAGCAGCCGCCCGGAAGGATTGCGTTGCGCGAATGCCTCCAGCGCGTGACCGGCGCGGTCGGCCATCACATCGGCGACCGCCTGCTGGAAGCCGGCGGCGATGTCGGCGGCATCCTGGCCGGGCAGCGCGCCGGGCGGGTAGCCCGCCACCACCTGCGCCACCGCGGTCTTCAGGCCGGAGAAGCTGAAATCGCAGCCGGCGCGGCGCAGCAGCGGGCGCGGGAAGGGGAAGCGGGCCGGGTCGCCCCCGGTCGCCAGCCGCTCCAGCGCCGGCCCGCCGGGCCAGCCCAGGCCGAGCATTTTTCCCACTTTGTCGAACGCCTCGCCGACCGCGTCGTCGATGGTGGTGCCGAGGCGGTGGTAGCGGCCCAGCGCCTCGACCGAAACGCACTGGCAATGCCCGCCGGACAGCAGCAGCAGCAGATAGGGGAACGGCGCGCCGCCCTCCACCAATCCGGGCAGCCGGGGGGTCAGGGCGTGCGCTTCCAGATGGTTGACGGCGATGAACGGCAGGTCGAGCGCGATCGCCATCCCCTTGCCGAAGCCGCTGCCGACGATCAGGCCGCCGATCAGCCCCGGCCCGCTGGTGGCGGCGATGCCGCCGAGTTGATCGTAGCGCAGCCCGGCGCGCGCCATCACCCCGGCCACCAGCCCCGGCAGATGCGCCAGGTGCTGGCGGGCGGCGATCTCCGGCACCACCCCGCCATAGCGGGCATGCGCCGCCTGGCTCAGCACCGCCTCGGCTAGGATGCTGCCGTCAGCCGCCAGCACCGCGGCGGCGGTCTCGTCGCAGGAGCTTTCCAGGCCGAGCAGCGGGCCTGGCACTCCCAGGCTTGACACATCGGGGCGGTCGGCCATTAGACAATCTTCCATCCGTCATGGCTTGGTTCTAGGATAAATCGATGCACGACGTCCCTTCCGGCGCGCGGTCCGCGACGCCTCCTGGACCTGCCCAAGGGCACGGTGCGGGCCTCCCCCCCCAGGCCGAGGCGACGCAGGTGCTCCGGGTGGGCACAAGGGGCTCGCCGCTGGCATTGGTGCAGACCCGCGCCTTCGTCGCCTCGCTGCGGGAATTCAGCCCGGCGCTGCGTGACCCGGCCAGCATCGACGAACTCATCATCAAAACCAGCGGCGACACCAGCCAGGACAGCGGCCAGCGCCTCGCCGATATCGGGGGCAAGGGGCTGTGGGCCAAGGAAATCCATGAGGCGCTGCTGGACCGGCGGATCGATTTCGCGGTGCACAGCCTGAAGGACCTCGAGACCGAACTGCCGCCCGGCGTGGTGCTGGCCGCCACGCTGAAGCGCGAGGACAACCGCGACGCGGTGATCCTCGGCCCGCGCTGCGGCGCGGTCGATCCGGCGCAGCCGCTGGCGGCGCTGCCGGTGGGCGCGGTGATCGGCTCCAGCTCGGTGCGCCGGCAGTCGCAATTGCTGCACGCCCGGCCGGACCTGAAGGTGACCACCCTGCGCGGCAACGTGCAGACCCGCATGGACAAGGTGCGCGACGGGGTGTGCGATGCCACCCTGCTGGCCCTGGCCGGCATGCGCCGGCTCGGCCTCGACCAGCACGCCTCGCTGGTGCTCGACGCCGAGGTGATGCTGCCGGCGGCCTGCCAGGGCATCGTCGGGGTTACGGCGCGGGCCGGCGATGCCGATCTGCTGGCGCTGCTGGCGGCGGTCGAGGACCCGGCGGCGCGCGCGGCGGCCGAGGCCGAGCGCGCCCTGCTGGGCGAACTCGACGGCACCTGCCGCACGCCGATCGCCGCCCATGCCCGCCTGCTGCCGAACGGCGAGGTGCACCTGATCGCCCTGGTGGCGCGCGCCGACGGCACCTTCCTGCTCCGGCGCGAGGCGACCGGGCCACGCGCCGACGCCGCCCGGCTTGGCCGCGATCTCGGCCGCAGCCTGCGCGCCGACAGCCCGCGGGACATCTTCGGATGAGCCGGCGGCGGTGAGCGTGCCGGCCGGGTCTGGACTTTCAGTGTTGGTGACCCGGCCACAACCCGGCGCGGCCGAGACGGCGCGCCGGCTGACCGGAATGGGACGCAAGCCGGTGGTGGCGCCGGTGATCGAGATCGTGCAGCTGGCGCCGCGGCTGCCGCCGCCCGGCGAGCTTCAGGCGGTGCTGGCCACCAGCGGCAACGCCATCGCCGCGCTGGCCGGCCATGCCGAATTGCCGCTGCTGGCGGTGGGCGATGCCACCGCGGCCAAGGCGCGGGCGCGCGGCTTCACGGTGGTGCACAGCGCCGGCCGTGACGCGGCGGCGCTGGGTGAACTGGCCGCCCGGATGTGCGACCCCGGCGGGCTGCCGCTGCTGTTCGCCAGCCAGCAGAACCAGGGACGCCCGCTGGTGCGGGCCTTGCGCGCGGCCGGGTTCACCGTGCTGCACCGCAGCGCCTATGCCGCCCGCGCCGTGCCGGTGCTGCCGGAGCCGGCGCGCGCCGCCCTCGGCGCGCGCACGGTTTCCGCCGTGCTGTTCTTCTCACCGGCGACTGCACGGGCCTTCGTGGCCTTGGCCGCCGCGCTGCCGGCCGAGCTGTTCGCGCAGGTCGACGCCCTGGCCATCTCGCCTCCCGCCGCGGCGGCGCTGGCGCCGTTGCCGTGGCGGAGCATCCGTGTCGCCGCCGCTCCGAACCAGGACGAATTGTTAGGGCTTCTGCCATGATCGATCTCGCCCCCGACGCGCCGCCGCCGCCGAAATCCGCCAAGGGGCCGCCCGGACCGCCCCGGCCGGAGCCGCGCAAGGCCCTGCCGCCATCCGCGCACCCGCACCCGCGCAAGCGGGGGCTGCTCGGCACGGTGGTGCTGCTGGGCTTCGTCGTTACCGCGGCGGGCGGCGCCGCGCTGTGGCAGCAGCAGCAGGAGATCGCCGCGCGCCTCCAGCCGGCACCGGCCGGGGCGGTGCCGGACGGCCGGCTCGACACCCTGCAGCAGCGCCTCGCGCAGCTTGAGCAGCGGGCTGCCCCGACGCCGCTCGCGCCGCTCGAGCACCGGCTCGGCGTGTTGCAGGAGCGGCTGGCCCAGCTTGAGCAGCGCCCCGCCCCGGCGCCGGATGCCACGCTGGACGAGCGGCTGGGCACCGTCGAGCAGCGCCTGACGCAGCTTGAGCAGCGCCCCGCCGCGCCGCCGCTCGCCCCGCTGGAGGACCGGCTGGGCACGCTGGAGCAGCGCCTGACCCAGCTTGAGCAGCATCCCGCCGCGGCGCCGCCCGCCCCGCTGGAGGACCGGCTGGGTGCGGTCGAGCAGCGCCTGGCGCAGTTTGAACAACGCCCCGGCGCGCCGGTCGTCGCCATGCCGGATGTGCGGCCGCTGGAGCAGCGGCTGGCCCAGGCCGAGCAGGCGATCAGCACCGGCGCCGCCCGCGCCGCCCGGCTTCAGGCCATCAGCGCGGCGCTCGATGCGGGCCGGCCGCTCGGCGACATCCCCGGCGCCCCGCCGGCGCTGGCGCGGTTCAGTGCCGCCGGCCCGCCCACCGCGGCGTCGCTGCGGCTGGCCTTTCCCGCCGCCGCCGCCGCTGCCTTGCAGGCCAGCGACCCCGCCACCGCCGGGCTGACCCTGCCCTGGCGTATGTGGCAGCAGGTGCAGACCCTGCTGACCATCCGGCAGGGCGACAAGATCCTGGTCGGCACCCCGGCGGCGAGCGTGCTGGCGCAGGCACAGGCGCGGCTCGACGCCGGCGACCTCGCCGGCGCGGTGGCCACGCTGGACCAGCTTGATGCCGCCGCGGCGAAACCGATCGCCGGCTGGCGGGAACAGGCGCAGTCGCTGCTCGATGCCCGGGCGGCGCTGGCCGGACTGGCGCACTCGTGATGTTGCAATCCTTTCTCCTGGTCATCGGCTTTTCCGTCGCGGTGGCGGTCTCCTGGTGGGTCGCCGGCCTGCCGGGTCATGTCAGCGCGACCGTCGCCGGGTTGTCCTTCGAAGCCTCGGCCCCGGTCGCCATCGCCGTGCTGGCCGTCTTCGTGCTGGTGGTGCACCTGCTGCTGCGTCTGCTGGCCGGGCTGGTTCACCTGCCGGGCCGGGTCGGTGGCTGGAAAGCCCGCCGCCGCCGCGGCTCCGGCGACGATGCGGTGTCGCACACCCTGGTGGCACTGGCCGCCGGCGAGCCGAAGGAAGCGCTGCACGAGGCCGAGCGGGCCCGCCAGTTGCTGGGCGACACGCCGCAGACCCTGCTGCTGGCCGCCGAGTCGCACCGCCTCGCCGGCGAGCACGACGTTGCCGAGCAGATCTACGAAACCATGTCGGAGCGCGAGGACGCCGCCTTCCTCGGCCTGCGCGGACTGTTCCGTCAGGCGATGGCGCGCGAGGAGTGGGAAAACGCGGCGGAGATCGCCCGCCGGGCCGAAGCCGCGCACCCGGGCGGCACCTGGCTGCGCGTCGAGCGGGAGCAACTCGCCGTGCGTATCGGCAACTGGGATGAGGCGCTGGCGCTCGCCGGTCCCGATGCGCCGGTGGCCGATTTCGCCACCGCCGCGGCGCTGGCGGAGGCCGATCCGGTCGCGGCGATGAAGCTCGCGCGCCGCGCCTGGAAGGCCGATCCCGGCCTGACGCCGGCGGCGCTGGCCTTCGCCCGGCTGCTGCGCCGGGTCGGCCGGGACTCGCGGGCGAAGGACGTGGTGCGCCAGGCCTGGACGGCATCGCCCCATCCCGATCTGGCGGCGTTCATGCTGGAGGAGGTCACCAACCAGCTGGAGCGGGTGAAGGTGGCGACGCGGCTGGTGGAGCGGAACCGGGCGCACGTGGAAAGCCACTTCCTGCTGGCGCGGGAATGCCTGGCCGCCGGCCTGACCGGTGAGGCGCGGCGCCACGCCGAGGACGCCCGCCGGGCCGGGCTGACCCAGAAGCGGCTGTGGCTGCTGCTGGCCGACATCGAGGTGGAAGACCGCGGCGAGACCGAGGTCGGCCGCATGGCCCAGCGCGACGCCCTGCGCAAAGCCGCCGCGGCGGAACCGGACTCGGCCTGGCGCTGCGAGAATTGCGGGACGGTGCAGGCGGGGTGGCTGGCAGCCTGTCCAGCCTGCCAAACGGCCGGGCGCATCCGCTGGGGCGGCGCGGCGCGGCTGGTGCTGCCGGGGCCGGAGTAAGGAAGGCCAGGGGCTTTGCCCCTGGACCCGCCAGGGGTCCACCGACCCCTGGCGGGTCCAGGGCAGCGCCCTGGCCTTCCTTACCTCGCCCGCGCCACCTCCAGCGTCTCCCGCGAAGCCGGCGCAAGCTGGCATGAGGCCAGGGCGAGGGCTGGTTTCGGGTCCACGGGGCGGTCGTCGATGCGCACTTCGAAGTGCAGGTGCGGTGTGGTGGCGTGGCCGGTGGCGCCGACGCGGCCCAGCAGGCTGCCCGCCTCGACCATGCTGCCGGGGTGCAGGCCGGGCGCGAAGGCCGACAGGTGGCCGTAGCGGGTGACGGCGCCGCCCGGGTGAGCAACGTCCACCATGTTTCCATAGCCGAAGAAGCGTCCGGCAAACACCACTGTGCCGGCGGCGGCGGCCCGCACCGGCGAGCCTTGCGGGGCCAGCAGGTCGATGCCGGGGTGCCCGCCGGAAACGAAGCCGCGGCCGACCGCCTTCAGGGCGGCGGTCGGCATGATCATGTCCGAACAGTGCGGCGCCGCGGCAAAGGCGGGCGCTGCCGTCAGGTTCAGGACCAGGATCACGATCGTGAGAAGTAAGGTTTTGTGATGCATGACGGCCGCCTACCATGCATGCCGGCCATGCGCCAGATGAAAGTGTTACAGTCAGCAAGAATTCGTGTGCAGGTGGAGCGCCGGATCGACCGGGTTTCCGTCGATGCGGAGTTCGAAATGCAGGTGGGTACCGCTGGTGATGCCGCTGCGCCCGATCCGGCCGATGCGGTCGCCGGCCGCCACCCGGCTGCTGCCGGTGGCGATGGCGGGGGCGACGCTGCCGAGATGGGCATAGCGGGTGATGAAGCCGTGGCCGGGCGGGCCGTGGGCGATATCGACCTCCAGGCCGGAGGAGCCGAGGTGACGCACGGCGACCACCTGGCCGGCGGCGGCGGCGCCGACCCAGGTGCCGGCGGGGGCGGGCAGGTCAATGCCGTTGTGGAACAGGGCGGCGTGCAGGCCGATGGCGTGGCGGGCACCGAACGGCGAGGAAATGCAGGCGCCGGGCACCGGCAGGCGCAGTTCGATGCCGCCGGGCAGCCCGGCCGGAAGGGCGTTGTGCGGCTCCGGCTGCGCCTGGGCCGGGTGCCCCAGCGTCAGCGCCAGCAGAACGAGCATGGCCGGCTTGCGCATGTCCCTGTCCTCTCGCGTGGCTGGCTTGCCATCCTGGCGGCCGCTCGCGCAACGCAACGGGGTTTTCTATCGTTCGGGCGAACGAAACGAGGGTGCATGAGCCTGGTCGCCGGAATTCCCGCCTGCACCGCGGAGCTGCGGGGCCATATCGGGCATGCCGGCCCGTCGCGCTGCCGCGCCATGCCGGTCCTGCTGCCGCCGGACGGGACCATCGAGGCGGTGCGCGTTGCCACCGCGCCCGGCTGGGCCTTTGGCGTGCAGTGGCACCCGGAATGGCATTACGCCGGCAATGCGGACAGCATGGCGATCTTCCGTGCGTTCGGCGCGGCGTGCCGGGCCTATGCCACCGGCCGGCGCAAGGCGGCCTGAGGCACGGCCCGGGATCAGATCTGCACCCGCACGCCCAGTTCCACCACCCGGTCGCTGGGAATGCGGAAGAACTCGGTGGCGGACACCGCATTGCGCGCCATCACCAGGAACAGCCAGAGCCGCCAGAGCGGCAGCCGCGGCACCGTCGCCGCCACCAGCGTTTCGCGGCCGAGGAAGTAGCTGGCCTGCATCGGGTCGAAATCCACCCCCAGGGCGCGCAGCCCGGCCAGGTCGCGCGGGATGTTGGGGCTTTCCATGAAGCCGTAGCGGGTCACCACCCGGTGGATGCCGGGCGCCAGCTCCTCGACCGTGGTGCGCTCCGCCTGCGGCACGTCCGGCACATCCAGGTTGAGCACGGTGACGAACAGCACCCGCTCGTGCAGCACCTTGTTGTGCTTCAGGTTGTGCAGCAGCGCGCCGGGCACGTAGTCCGGGTTGCCGGTGAGGAACACCGCCATCCCCGGCACCCGCACGGTGCGCGACTGCGGCAGCCGGGCGAGGAAGCTGGCGAGTGGCAGGCTGTCCTGCCGCCAGCGCGCCAGCAGCAGGTCGCGGCCCTGCTTCCACGAGGTCATGACCCCGATGAGCAGCACGCCGAACGCCAGCGGCACCCAGCCGCCCTCCGGCACCTTCACCACGTTGGCGGCGAAGAACACCGTGTCGAGCACGAACAGCGGACCGAACACCGCGGCCACCGCCGGGCGGGACCAGCCGAACTGGCGGCGGAACACCACTGCGGCCAGCAGGCAGGTGCACAGAAACGTGCCGGTGACCGCGATGCCATAGGCGGCGGCCAGCGAATCACTGGTGCGGAAGGCAAACACCAGCAGCAGCACGCCAATGGCAAGCGCCATGTTGATCTGCGGGACGTAGATCTGTCCCTCCTCGGTCGCGCTGGTGTGGCTCACCTCCAGGCGCGGCAGGAAGCCGAGTTGCACGCACTGGCGCGCCATCGAGTAGGCGCCCGAGATCACCGACTGGCTGGCGATGACGGTCGCGGCGGTGGCGAGCACCACCAGCGGCAGGCGGATCGCTTCGGGGGCGAGCAGGTAGAACGGGTTCTCGACCGCCGCGTTGTCGGCCAGCACCAGCGCCCCCTGGCCGAAATAGTTGAGCACCAGCGACGGCAGCACATAGAACGTCCAGGCCACCCGGATGGGCTGGCGGCCGAAATGGCCCATGTCGGCATACAGCGCCTCGGCGCCGGTGACCGCGAGCACGACGGCGCCGAGGGTGAAGAACGCCACCCAACGGTCCTCCAGCACCAGCTGGAACGCAAAGACGGGCGACAGAGCCTGCAGAACCATGGGGTTGTGCATCACCTGGACCAAGCCGAGTCCGCCGATGACCAGGAACCATACCGCCATCACCGGGCCGAACACGCGGCCGACCATGGCGGTGCCCTTCCATTGCAGGGCGAACAGCAGGACGATGACGACACAGGAGATCGGCAGGACGTAATCGCGAAATTGCGTGGTTGAAACGTCCAGGCCCTCGACCGCCGACAGAACGGAAATCGCCGGGGTTATCATGCCGTCGCCGAAAAACAGGCAGGCGCCGCTGATGCCAATCAGGGAGAGCACGCGGCGGGTCTGATCGCCGGCGGAAACCCGCTGGGCCAGTGCCATGAGGGCCAGGATGCCACCCTCGCCGCGGTTGTCGGCGCGCATGATCAACGTCACATACTTGACCGTCACGATCAGCACCAGCGACCAGAAGATCATCGACAGGATGCCAAGCACTTCCAGGTCGGTGATGCCGCCCGGTTTCAGGTGCTCCATACTGGCTTTGAAGGCATAGAGCGGGCTGGTGCCGATGTCGCCATAGACGATGCCGAGCACGCCCAGCACCGCGCCAAATCGCAGCTTCCTTGGGGCGGCGGAGGCGATGTTCATCGGACGGCGCTTCGCATGGATGGCCCCCTGCTGCCGTGGGATCGGCGCGGACGGATACGCCTGGGGGCGGGGCGGTGCAAGTAAGGAAGGCCAGGGGCGCTGCCCCTGGACCCCGCCAAGGGGCAGTGGCCCCTTGGAACCCGCTCCTTTTTCAGGATTGTTTTTTCAGGGGGCGGAGATGTTGCAACATTTCCTTACTCTTCATGCAATACAACCTGCAATGTAATGGGGCGACCCATTGCCTATGCCGGCCGTGTTCCGAAGATGGCACTGCCGAGGCGGACATGGGTGGCGCCCTGGGCGATGGCGGTTTCGTAGTCGGCGGACATGCCCATCGACACCACCCTCAGCCCGTGCCGGGCGGCGCACCCGGCCAGCCAGGCGAAATGCGCGGCCGGATCGGCGTCGAGCGGCGGGATGCACATCAGCCCGGTCAGGGCGGCGCCGAAACGGGCCTGGCAGGTTTCGATGAAGGCATCGGCGCCGGCGCGCGGGATGCCGGATTTCTGCGCCTCGTCGCCCACATTCACCTGCACCAGCAGGTCCGGGGCGCGGCCTTCCCGGGCGATGGCGTCTTCCAGCGCGTCGGCCAGGCGGGGGCGGTCGAGGGTTTCGATCACGTCGGCCACGCGCACCGCCTCCCGCGCCTTGTTGGTCTGCAGGCCGCCGATAATGTGCAGGCGGAGCCTGGGATTGGCGGCGCGGAGCGGGAGAAACTTGCCGGCGGCTTCCTGCACGCGGTTCTCGCCGAACACGGTCTGGCCGGCGGCGACCGCGGCGGCGACCGCCGCGGCGGGGTGGGTTTTCGACACCGCGACCAGGGTGACATCCTGGGGCAGGCGGCCGGCCTGTCGCGCGGCGGCGGCGATGCGGTCGCGCACGCAGGCGAGATTGGCGGCAATCTCGGACGGGGAGAGTTCGGTCATGGACCAGAGGCTTGTCGGCTGGGCGCGCGCGGTCAAGTCGCGACAGCGGGCGCGCGGCGCGCCGGTGCTGTGGCTGTTCACCGATGCGCGGCGGCTGGCCGACCCGCTGGCGGCGGCGATGGCGCTGCCGCGGGGCCTGGGCGGGGTGGTGCTGCGGCATGATGCCGCGCCCGGGCGCGCGGCGCTGGGGCGGGCGCTGGCAGGTGTGTGCCGGGCGCGCGGGCTGGCGCTGGCGGTGGCCGGGGACTGGCGGCTGGCGGCGGCGCTGCGGGCCGGGTTGCACCTGCGCGGCGGGCGGCGGCCGGCGGGCGCGCCGCGATGGCTGCGCGGGCTGACCAGCTCGGCGCATGGCGTGGCGGAGGTGCGGCGGGCGCGGCGGCAGGGGGCGCTGGCGTTTCTCTCGCCTGCCTTCGCAACCGCGAGCCATCCGGGGGCGGCGGGGCTGGGGCCGTGCCGGTGGGGGCTGGCGGCGCGGCGCGGCGGCGTTGCCAACGCGGCGGCGGCGCTGGGCGGGATCGACGGGCGGCGGGTGCGGCGGCTGCCGGGGTGCGCCGCGGCGGGGGCGCTCGGGGCGCTGGTGTGAGCGGATTGTGGCTGGATGGACACAGTGTTTCGCAAAAGCCATGGCCGGCTCGTTCCGGCCGTTGCGAGACGAACGACCCCACGTCAATACTGTGCCCGGTCCGGCTGCCCCTCCCGTTACGGGACTCATCGGTTCGCGGTGGGTTTGGTGGGAAACGGGGCGGGGCCGCCAATACCGCCGGTGTGCCGGCGACATGAGGAGGATGAATATGCGCAAGCTCCTGCTGGCCAGTGTGGCCACGCTGAGCGGTACGCTGGGTCTGGCGACGGTTGCCAGCGCGCAGCTGCAGACCCAATACCCCTACACCGCACCTGCCGGCTCGACCCCGGTGGCCGGTCCGCTCGGTGCCCCGAACGGGGCGAACGTTGCGACCGTGACCCCGCAATGGTCCACCCTGCCGCCGCTGTCGTCGGGCAGTCTGACGGTGCGGCTGGGCGGGCGGTTGACGACCTATTTCGGCGCCTTCGTCGATAGCGGCCGCAGCCCCGGCCTGATCGCCGGCAGCGAGAATTTTCCCAACGGATTCACCTACGCGGCGGCAGGCTATGCTCTCAAAGACGGGAAGCTCGTCGCCACTGGAAACACCAAGGGCTACTATCAGTCCACTGGCAAGTCCGCTCCCTACGCCATGGCGGAATACGCCCGGCTGTATCCGAGCTTTGACGGCGTCGCGGCGAACGGCCTGAAATATGGCGCGTTCCTCGAAGTCCGGCAGGAAAACTATGCTGCCCCGGGCAGCAGCGGTAACAACGCCATCCTGTACGAAACCTCGCAGCGTGGCAGCCTGTACTTCAAGCGCGAGACGGCTTATATCGGCACCGACAGCGCCGGCTTCCTGCGGCTCGGCGCAACCGATCAGCCGACCTCGCTGTTCGTCACCGGCACCTTCGAGAACTTCGACGAAGGCGGCTGGAACTTCCAGAGCAGCCCCGGCCAGTTCAGCTACAACACGGTTCCGTCCTGGCCGTTCCCGGACACCGGCAACCTGTACACCGCGAACAAGCTGGTTTACGTGTCGCCGAAGTTCGCTAACCTGGTCGATTTCGGCGTGTCGTTTGCGCCGAGCACCGGCAATGTCGGCGCCGTCGGCGGCGCCTGCCCGTACTCGGTGAGCGGCACCATCGCCGCGGGCACCGGCCCCACCGGCCTTGTCGGCGCCGGCTGCGATGCCCTTTCGTCGTCGAGCGTCAGCGGCGACCTGAAGCGCCCGCGCAACGTGATCGATGCGGTCGCGCGGCTGCGGACGACGGTCGGCCCGGCCGGCGTCGCCGTGACGCTCGGTGGGATGTATTCGGGCGCGGTTACGTATAACGGCAACGTATCTCCCTACGGCTCGTCGGGCGTCGCCCGGACCGACGGCCTTGCCGTGCTCGATACCGGCCTGGCGGTCACCTATGGCGGCCTCACGGTCGGCGGCCACCTTGACTACGGCACGTTCAACAACGGCTACACCACCTCCCCCAAGGGCGGTGTGGACTCGCTGGCCTGGATCGTCGGGGCGTCCTATGCTTTCGGTTCTGTGATTGTCGGCGCCTCGTATTTCGACTTCCAGAGCCCGGGCAACTGGAGCAGCACCGCGCTGATCAGCCCGACGTCGAACGCGTCCTATGCGGGCCGGACCCAGAGCCAGGACGGCGTTGCGGCGGGCGGCACGGTCGCTCTGGCGCCGGGCGCCTGGGCGTTCGTGAGCTACCTGTATGGGCAGCGGCACCAGGCGGGTGTGGACCTGCTGGCCAACGCTGCCCCGAACGCGGTTACCGGGTCGTTTTTCACCCACAACAACGTCCAGGCCCAGGCGCTGCTGGTCGGCACGACGTTCAAGTGGTAACGCGGCTCTAGCCTCGAAGCTTCCCGGACCTCCGGGTCCGGGCGGGAGGGCGGTGGGTTTCCACCGCCCTCCTTTCTTTTGTACCCGATCTTATCGCCGCCACCCGGCGGTTGGGCGGCGGCTATTGGCGCGGCGGCAACGGTCCTGTATTCCTCCCAGCCCACGTTCCCTTGTGACAGGCCGCGCATGACCCTGATCCTGAAGCTCGTCCCCGTGCTGCTCGCGGTTGCCGTGACGTTGGCGGGCTGCAAGACGACCCCGGTGGGGGAGAACGAGTACAACGACCCGCGCTACGCCGGCCCGGGCGGCGGGACTTTGTCGGGCGATGCGGGCGGGCTGGTGCTGTTCGGCGGCAACAAATCCGGTTCCGGGCAGAATGAGGGCGGCGGGGCCGGGCTGGGGGTGAACGCCTATCTGTGGCGCGCCGCGCTGGATACGCTGTCGTTCATGCCGCTGGCCTCGGCGGACCCGTTCGGCGGCGTGATCATCACCGACTGGTATCAGCCGCAGGGCGCGCCGGGCGAGCGGTTCAAGGCGACCGCCTACATCCTGGGCCGGCAGTTGCGCGCCGACGGCATTCGCGTGTCGGTGTTCCGCCAGGTGCAGCAGGGCACCCAGTGGGCGGATGCGCCGGTGAGCGCCTCCACCACGACCGAAATCGAAAACAAGGTGCTGGCAAGGGCGCGCGAGCTGCGCTCGCAGGCCGCCGGCGGAAGCTGATCGATGGGGTCAAGGGGGCCACTGCCCCCTTGCGGGTGCAGGGCAGCGCCCTGCCGGGGTCCGGGGCAGCGCCCTGGCCTGGATGGTTGCCGCCGGCGCTGATCTGAACGATACAGTCAGCTCGCCAACCCGACAGAATCCGCCCCATGAGCACCACCGTTTCCACCTCTGCCCTGCCCGCCGCCGCCGAGGCGCCGCGCTACGATTTCCGCAGTGCCGAGCCGCGCTGGCAGGCCGAGTGGGAACGGCGCGGCTGCTTCCATGTCGCGGACGTGCCCGCGGACGGCCGGCCGAAATACTACGTGCTGGAGATGTTCCCGTACCCGAGCGGGAAGATCCACATGGGCCATGTGCGCAACTACACGCTCGGCGACGTGGTCGCGCGCTACAAGCGGGCGCGCGGGTTTTCCGTGCTGCACCCGATGGGCTGGGACGCGTTCGGCCTGCCGGCGGAGAATGCGGCGCGCGAGCGCCGGTCGCATCCGGCGAAATGGACCTGGGACAACATCGCCGCCATGCGGGGCGAGTTGAAGCGCATGGGGCTGTCGCTGGACTGGGCGCGCGAATTCGCCACCTGCGACCCGGCCTATTACGGCCACCAGCAGAAGCTTTTCCTCGACATGCTGGCGGCGGGGCTGGTGGAGCGGCGGGAAAGCTGGGTGAACTGGGACCCGGTGGACGGCACCGTGCTGGCCAACGAGCAGGTGATCGACGGCCGCGGCTGGCGTTCCGGCGCGCTGGTCGAGAAGAAGCAATTGTCGCAATGGTTCCTGAAGATCACGCAGTTCGCCCCCGACCTGCTGGCGGCGCTGGACGGGCTGGACCGCTGGCCCGAACGGGTGCGGGTGATGCAGGCGAACTGGATCGGCCGCAGCGAGGGCGCGCGGCTGCGGTTCGACCTCGCCACGCCAACCGATGGCATCGACGCGATCGAGGTTTATACCACGCGCCCCGACACGCTGTTCGGCATGTCGTTCCTGGCGATTGCGCCGGAGCATCCGCTGGCCGCCGGGGTGGCGGCGCGGGATGCCGGCGCGGCGGCGTTCATCGCCGCGTGCCGCAGCATGGGCACCAGCGAGGCGGTGCTGGAGACGCAGGAGAAGCGGGGCTGGGACACCGGGTTGCGGGTGCGCCATCCGTTCCTGCCGGATGCGACCTATCCGGTGTGGATCGCCAATTTTGTCCTCATGGAATACGGCACCGGGGCGATCTTCGGCTGCCCGGGGCATGACCAGCGCGACCTCGATTTCTCCCGCAAATACGGGCTGTCGGTGGTGCCGGTGGTGCTGCCGCCGGGCGAAGACGAAGCCGGCTTCAGCATCGCCGACAAGGCGTATGACGGGCCGGGCGTAATGATAAACTCCGGCTTCCTGGACGGGCTGGCCGCCCCCGAGGCGGCCAAGGCGGCGGCGATTGCCGGGCTTGCCCGGCTGGGCGTGGGCGAGGGGGTGGTCAACTGGCGGCTGCGCGACTGGGGCGTAAGCCGGCAGCGCTACTGGGGCTGCCCGATTCCGGTGATCCATTGCGAGTCCTGCGGCGTGGTGCCGGTGCCGGCCGCCGACCTGCCGGTGGTGCTGCCCGACGACGTCACCTTCGACCGGCCGGGCAACCCGCTCGACCACCATCCCACCTGGAAGCACGTCGCCTGCCCGGCCTGTGGCCAGCCGGCCCGGCGGGAGACCGACACGTTCGACACCTTCGTCGACAGTTCCTGGTATTTCGCCCGCTATTGCAGCCCGCACGCGGCCGAGCCGGTGACCCTGGCGGCGGCGGCGCACTGGATGCCGGTGGACCAGTATATCGGCGGCATCGAGCACGCCATTCTGCACCTGCTGTATTCGCGCTTCTTCACCCGGGCCTTGAAGGCGACCGGCCATCTTGCGCTCGACGAGCCGTTCGCCGGCCTGTTCACCCAGGGCATGGTCACCCACGAAAGCTATCGGGGCGAAGACGGCAGCTGGCTGTATCCCGAGGAGGTCGAGGTTCGGGCCGACGGCACCGCGGTGCACCGGCAGACCGGCGCGGCGGTGACGGTCGGGCGTGTCGAGGCGATGTCGAAGTCCCGGCGCAACACGGTGGACCCGGGCGCGATCATTGACCGTTTTGGCGCCGACACGGCGCGCTGGTTCATCCTGTCGGACAATCCGCCGGATCGCGACATGGAGTGGACGGAATCCGGGGCGGCGGGGGCCTACCGGTTCACCCAGCGGCTGTTCCGGCTGGCCGAGGCAGTGACGGCGCTGCCGGGGGCGGGCGAGGTTCCTGATACGTTCTGCCCGGAGGCGCGCGGCCTGCGGCGGGCGACGCATCGCGCCATCGCGGCGGTCACCGAGGCGCTCGAGTCCTTCGCGTTCAATGTCGCGGTGGCGCGGATTTACGAACTGGCCAACGCGATCGGCGATGCCGAGCGCGCGCCGGATACCGCCGACCTGCGCTGGGCGCGTCAGGAGGCGGTGGAAATGGCGGCCCGGCTGGTGGCACCGATGCTGCCGCACCTGGCGGAGGAAATCCTCGCGCGTCTGCGGCCGGGCGGCGCGCTGGCGACCGATCTGCCATGGCCGGAGGCCAATGCGGCGCTGGCGGCGGCGGATACGGTGAAGATCGCGGTGCAGGTGATGGGCAAGCTGCGCGGAACGGTGGAGGTGACTCCGGGGGCCGCGGAGGCCACAGTGCTCGCCGCGGCGGAGGCCGAGCCGAACGTGGCCCGGGCGCTGGAGGGCAGGCGGGTGGTCAAGCGCATCTACGTGGCGAACCGCATCGTCAACTTCGTGCTGGCCGGGCCGGCGTGATGGTGTCGCGGCGCGCGCTCGGGCGGCGGGCCTTGCTGGGATGGCCGGCGGTGCTGGCCTTGCCCGGTTGCGGGTTGCATCCGCTGTATGCCAGCGGCGAGTCGGGGGCCGGACCGGCGCAGGAGGGGCTGGGCCTGATTTCGGTGGCGATCATTCCGGATCGCGCCGGCCAGTTGCTGCGCCAGGCGTTGCAGGCGCGGTTCGACCACGGCGATGCGCCGCCGGAGAAGCGGTTCGACCTGGCGGTCTCCTACAAGATTGCCAGCGAGGGGATCGGCCTCCAGTTCGACAACACGGTGACACGGATACGCTTCGTGGGCCGCGCGTCGTGGACGCTGGTGACGCGCGAGGCCACCCGGGCGACGGTGACCACCGGCAACGCCCGGGCGGTCGATGCGCTGAACACGTTCGACCAGCAGTATTTCGCTCAGGATATCGAGACGGATACGATCCAGCGGCGGATCGCCGAGGGGCTGGCGGACCAGATCACCGCCCAGCTCGCGATTTTTTTCGAGCAGCACCCGGCCTGAGGGCAGGCTGGGCATGAAGCTCGAGCCGCGCGGCACCGAGGCGTTCCTGCGCGATCCCGGCCGCGCCCGGGCGGTGCTGCTGTATGGCGACGACGTCGGGCTGATCCGCGAACGGGGCGGGCGTCTGGTGCGCGCGGTGGCCGGCGCGGCCGACGATCCGTTCCGGGTGGTGGAACTGGAGCGCGATGGCGTCGGCGGGATTCCTTCCGAAATGACGGCGCTGTCGCTGACCGGTGGGCGGCGCGTGGTGCGGGTGCGGGACGTGACCGATGCGGCGACCGCGCCGGTGCAGGCGGCGCTGGCCGGGCCGGGCGAGGCGCTGCTGGTGCTGGAAGCGCCGGGGCTGGCCGGCAAATCGAAACTGCGCGCCCTGATCGACAAGCTGGCCGATGCGTTTTCCATCGGCTGCTATCCGCTCGAGGGGCGGGCGCTGGAGCAGACGATCCGTGGCGTGCTGGGGTCGCTGAAGGTCGGCGTGGATGACGATGCCTTGGCCTGGCTCACCGGGCAGCTTGGTGCCGACCAGGCGGTGACGGTCAGCGAGGTGGAAAAGCTGGCGCTGTTCGTTGGCCCCGGCGGGCGGGTGGACATCGCGGCGGCGGGCGAATGCGTGGGCGACCTGGCGGGGTTGTCGCTGGAGGATGCGCTGTACGCGGCGACCGCGGGCGAGGTGGCGGCGGCGGACCGGGCGCTGGAACTGGCGCTGGCCGAGGGGGCGGCGCCGGTGCAGGTGGCGCGGGTGGGGCTGGGGCATGTGCAGCGCCTGCAGCGCGCACGCGCGGCGATGGCCGAGGGTATTTCGGCCGCCGAGGCGGCGCGGGCGGTGCGGCCGCCACTGTTTTATCGCCGCCAGACGGCGTTCACCCAGGCGCTGAATTTATGGTCGCTGCCGGCGCTGGAATGGGCGGGGCAGCGCTTCTGGGAAGCGGAGCGTGCCTGCAAGCGCACCGGCGCTCCGGATATGACGATCGCCCGCAACGCCGTCGCCGGGATTGCCCAGCGCGCTGCCGCAGCCCGCCGTCGCTGACAGGTTCCAAGGGCCTTTGGCCCTTGGTAGGGTCCAGGGGCAAAGCCCCTGGCGGGGTCGGGGGCAGCGCCCCCGCGCTCACCCCCGATTGAGCAGCGCGACCACCCCATCAAGCTGATCCAGCGAGCGGTAGTGTATCCGCACGCTGCCGCCCTTGCCGTCGAACGCGATTTCGACCTTCAACCCCAGCCGCTCGGAGATTTCGGTCTCCAGCGCCGTCGTTTCGGGGTCCTTGGTGCGGGTCGGTGCGGAGGGCGCCGCCGGGCCGGGGCGCCGGGCGGTGAGGGCCTCGGTCTGGCGCACGTTCAGCCCGCGGCTGATGACGGCCAGGGCGGCGGCTGCCGGGTCGGGGTGGCTGAGCAGGGCGCGGGCGTGGCCGGCGGTGAGGTTGCCCTGGCGGACTTCCGCGAGGACGCTGGGGGGCAGGGCGAGCAGGCGGATGGTGTTGGCGACATGGCTGCGGGATTTGCCGACGGCTTCCCCCAGCCTGTCCTGGGTGAGGCCGAATTCCTCGAGCAGGCGGCGGTAGCCCTCGGCTTCCTCGACGGCGTTCAGGTCCTGGCGCTGGAGGTTCTCGACCAGGGCGGCGGCCATGGCTTCGACGTTGGTAAGCTCGCGCACCAGGGCCGGCACTTCGTGCAGTTCCGCCGCCTGGGCGGCCCGCCAGCGGCGCTCGCCGGCGATGATCTGGAACCGGCCCGGCGCGTTCGGGTCGGGACGCACCAGGAGCGGCTGGAGGATGCCGCGGGCGCGCACCGACTCGACGAGTTCGGTGATCGAATCGGGGTGGATGGGGCCGCGCGGCTGGAAGGGGCCGGGGGCGAGGAACTCCACCGGGATTTGCCGCGGGCCGCCCGGTTCTCCCGGCGCGGTGGGGGGCGGGTCGCCGATGAGGGCGGCGAGGCCGCGGCCGAGGCGGGGGGGCATCATGCCGGGCGGCCCAGGCCGGGCGGCACCGGGCGGTGGTCCCGGCGGAGCAGTTCGGCGGCGAGCTGCACGTAGGCCTGGGCGCCGGGGGAGCGCACATCATACAGGGTAACCGGCTTGCCGTGGCTGGGCGCCTCGGAGACGCGGATGTTGCGCGGGATCATGGTTTCATAGACCTGCTCGCCGAAGAATCCGCGGGCATCGGCGGCGACCAGGTCGGACAAATTGTTCCGCCGATCGAACATGGTCAGCACGATTCCCTGCAGGCGAAGGGTGGGGTTGAGGCCGCGGCGGACGAGTTCGATGGTGCGGATGATCTGGCTGATGCCTTCCAGCGCGAAGAACTCGCATTGCAGCGGCACCAGCACGGTGTCGGCGGCCACCAGGGCGTTCAGGGTGAGCAGACCGAGGCTGGGCGGGCAGTCGATCAGGACGTAGTCGTAGCGGGTGGTGGCGTCACCGGTGCGCAGGGCGTCGCGCAGCCGGAACTCGCGGCGCGCTTCGTTGACGAGTTCGATTTCGGCGCCGGCGAGGTCGGTTTCGGCCGGGACCATGGCGAGGTTGGCGATCGAGGTGGTGCGGATCGCCTCGGCGGCGGCGCTTTCCTGCGACAGCAGCGCATAGGTGCCGTTGGCGCGGTCTTCGCGGCTGAGTCCGAGGCCGGTGGAGGCGTTGCCCTGCGGGTCGAGGTCGATGAGCAGGACGGATTGGCCGGTGGCGGCGAGGGCGGCGGCGAGGTTGATGCTGGTCGTGGTTTTGCCGACGCCGCCTTTCTGATTGGCGACGGCTATGATGCGGCGGGTTCGCGCCGGGGCCGGGGCGGTCGCGGCGGTGGTGGGGGCGACGCTGCTGGGAACGGGTGCGGGCCGCAGCGCCTCACGGGGTATGACGGGCAGGGCTGATCTCGCTGATGCGGAGGATGGTGGCGGACGGGTCGGTACGGCTGGGCGTCCGCTGGACTTGCATTTGCCATTGCGCTGCCGCGTCGGTCAATTCGTCTTCCGCGCCGCGCCCCTTCGGGAACAGACAAATGCCGTCCGGGGCAAGAAAATTCACCGCCCAGCCGAGCAGGACGGTCAGCGGCGCGAGGGCGCGGGCGGTGACCAGCGGGGCGGGGGCGATCATCGCGGCTTCGATTCGCGTGGCGTGGACGGTTGCGGCGGCGCCGGTGATGCGGGCGGCCTCGCGCAGGAAGGCGGCCTTGCGCTGGTCGGATTCGACGAGATCGAAGCGAAGGCCGGTGGCGATCGCCAGCACCAGGCCGGGCAGCCCGGCGCCGGAGCCGAGATCGATGGCACGCGCCGTGCCCGGCGGGATCAGGGGCGCCAGTTGCAGGCTGTCGGCGATGTGGCGGGTCCAGACCTGGTCGATATCCCGCGGCGAGATCAGGTTGATGGTGCGCTGCCAGCGCAGCAGCAGGTCCACATAGGCGGTCAGGCGTTCGCGTGTTTCACGTGAAACACCCTCGATGTTTCCCGGCATGTGTTTCACGTGGAACACTTCTCTTTGCCCTGGCGCAGATGCGCCATCACCGCCGCCAATCCCGCCGGCGTTATGCCCTGCAACCGCGCCGCGGCGCCAAGACTGGCCGGCCGGGCCGCCAGCAGCTTCTCCCGCATTTCCGCCGACAGGCCGCCGATCCGCGCGTAATCGACATCGGCGGCGAGCGGCACCGCTTCCTCGCGCCGGAACGCGCGGATATCCGCCTCCTGCCGCGGCAGATAGCCGGCATACAGCGCCTCAACCGCCAGATGGGCGCGCACCCGCGGCGGCAGATCGCCAACCCAGGGGAAAACCGCCTCAACCACGCCCGGCGCGATCTGCGTATTGCCGAGCAGATCAAGCGCGCAACGCGGCTGCCCATCGCTCCGAATCAGCGCGCCGAGGCGCTGCAACGTCGCACTGCCGACCGTCTCCGACCGGGCGCGCACCAGCGCCGCCGCAACAGCCTGCCGATAGGCGGAAAAGGCGGCGGCGCGGCCGGCGCCCACGCATCCCCACGCGGCACCCAGCGCGGTCAGCCGCAGATCGGCGTTGTCGGCCCGCAGCGACAGCCGATACTCCGCCCGCGAGGTGAACATCCGATACGGTTCGGTGACGCCCTGCGTCGTCAGGTCGTCGATCAGCACGCCGATATAGGCGTCCGCCCGGTCCAGCGAGATCGCAGGCGCACCGCAGGCCCGCCGCGCGGCATTGATGCCGGCCATCAGCCCCTGCGCCGCTGCTTCCTCGTAGCCGGTGGTGCCGTTCACCTGGCCGGCCAGGAACAGCCCGGGCGCCTGTTTCAGCTCCAGCGAAGCGGTGAGGGCGCGCGGGTCCACATAGTCATACTCCACCGCATAGCCGGGGCGGATCATGCGGGCATGCTCCAGCCCGGGAATGGTGGCCAGCAGCGCAAGCTGGATATCGGCCGGAAGGCTGGTCGAAATGCCGTTCGGATAGACGGTGGGGTCGTCCAGCCCCTCCGGCTCGAGAAAAATCTGGTGCCGGTCGCGGCCGGCAAACCGCACCACCTTGTCCTCGATGGAGGGGCAATAGCGGGGGCCGCGCCCGGACAACGCCCCGCCATAGACGGCGGAACGGGTCAGATTGGCGCGGATGATGGCGTGCGTGGCCGGGGTGGTGGCGGTGATCCGGCAGGAGATCTGCGGATTGCCGATCCGCTCGGTCAGCACACTGAACGGTTCCGGCTCGGCATCGCCCGGGTCCGGCGTCAATCCGTCCCAGTCGATCGAGCGGCGATCGAGGCGGGGAGGGGTGCCGGTCTTCATCCGCCCGAGCGGCAGGCGCAGACGCGCCAAAGCGGCGGCCAGGCCGAGGGAAGGGGCCTCGCCGATCCGACCGGCCGGCGTGGTGTGCAGCCCCACATGGATCACCCCGCGCAGGAAGGTGCCGGCGGTCAGCACCGCCGCACCGCAGGCGATCCGCGCGCCGTCCGCGCACAGCACCGCCGCCAACCGCCCATCGGCGCCAAACTCAAGGTCTTCGACCGATGCCTCCCGCAGCGTCAGGCCGGGCTGCGCGTCCAGCAGCGCCCGGATCGCGCGGCGGTAGAGGGCGCGGTCCGCCTGCGCGCGCGGGCCGCGCACCGCCGGCCCCTTGCTGCGGTTCAGCAGCTTGAAGTGAATGCCCGCCAGGTCGGCCGCCCGCCCCATCAGCCCGTCCAGCGCGTCGATCTCGCGGACCAGATGGCCCTTGCCGATGCCGCCGATCGCCGGGTTGCAGGACATCTCGCCGATTGTGCTCAGGCGATGGGTCAGCAGGAGGGTGCGGGCGCCCATGCGGGCGGCGGCGGCGGCGGCTTCGCAGCCGGCGTGGCCGGCGCCGATGATGATGACGTCGAAGACTTCATTCACGGCCTGCCCCCTAGCCGGGGCGCAGCCCCGGACCCTGGCAGGGGCTTTGCCCCTGCACCCCACCAGGGGCCGAGGCCCCTGGACCCCTTAAACGAATGGGGTCAAGGGGGCCACTGCCCCGTCGCGCCGAAGGCGCGCTGCGCGGGTCCAGCGCCCTGGCCTTCCTTCACTTCCCTATGCAAAACTGCCGGAACACGGACTCGAGCACATCCTCAACCCCAACCTGCCCGGTCACCCGCCCAATCGCGCGCAAAGCCAGCCGCAAATCCTCCCCCCGCAACTCGGGCAGCGGCGCCGCAATCGCCGCGTTAAGCCGCCCGGCCGCCTCCAGCAGGGCCGCCCGATGGCGGGCACGGGTCAAAGGCGGTGGCCCGGCGTGCGCCGTCAACCGCCGGGCCGCCTCGGCAAGCTGTTGTTCCAGCCGGTCCATGCCGGTGCCGACGCGCGCCGACACCGCCAGCGCGACATCGGCCGACGCAGGTGCAAGATCGACCTTGGTGGCGACCCGCAGCACCGCCGCCCCGTCGGCCCCGGCCGGCGTCGGCGCGGTCGCATCCACCAGTTCGATCACCAGATCCGCCGCGGCGGCCCGTGCCCGGGCGCGGCGCACCCCCTCGGCTTCGACCGGGTCGTCGGTCTCCCGCAGCCCCGCGGTGTCGAGCAGGGTGGCCGGCACGCCGCCGATATCCAGCCGCACTTCCAGCACATCGCGCGTCGTGCCCGGGTGTTGGGAAACGATCGCGACCTCCCGCCGGGCGAGCGCATTGATCAGCGTCGATTTGCCCGCGTTGGGCGGGCCGGTGATGGCGAACACCAGCCCCTCGCGGAGACGCTCGCCGCGCCGGCGATCATCGAGATGGGCGGCAATCTCGTCGCGCAGCGCGGCGATATCGGACACCATGCCATCCGCCGCCTCGGGCGGAAGGTCATCGTCGGGGAAGTCGATCAGCGCTTCCTGTGCCGCGAGCAGGGCGATCAGCCGCGCCGTCCAGCCGTGATAGAGCGCGCCAAGCGTGCCTTCCATCTGGGTCAGTGCCTGCCGTCGCTGCGCGTCGGTTTCGGCATCCACCAGGTCGGCGATCGCCTCGGCCTGCAGCAGGTCGAGCCGGCCGTTGAGGAAGGCGCGCCGGGTGAACTCGCCCGCCTCGGCCGGCCGGCCGCCGGCCGCCAGCAGCGCCTCGGAAACAGCGGTCAGCACCGCGCGCCCGCCATGCAGGTGCAACTCGGCGCAATCCTCGCCGGTGTAGCTGGCCGGGCCGGGAAACCACAGCACGAGCGCACGGTCCAGCACTTCCCCGGCCCGGTTGCGCAGCGCCCGCAGGGCGGCGACCCGCGGCGGCGGCCGGCGCCGGCAGAGCGCGTCCAGCATGCCGCCGCAGCCCGGCCCGCTGATCCGCAGCACCGTGATGGCGGCGCGGCCAGCCCCCGATGCCACCGCGAAGATGGTGGCGGGCTCGGCCGCAACGGTGCCGGGGGTCATGGGCGGGCCAGCAACGGGGCTAGCCGGCCGGAAGCATCAGCTCGGGCACGCGCCCGCCGTCGCGCACATGCCGCTCCAGCACCGCATCCACGTCCGCCGGGCTTTCCACCTTGTACCAGACTCCCTCCGGGTAGATCACCACGCACGGCCCCAGTTCGCAGCGGTCCAGACAGCCCGCCTGATTGACCCGCACCCGCTTCAGGCCGAGTGCGTTCGCCCGCGCTTTCATGTAGTCGCGCAGCGCGTCGGCTCCCCTGGCGGCGCAGGAGCCGCGCGGATGGCCATCCGGACGGCGGTTGCAGCACATGAAGATATGCGTGTCGAAATAGGGGGGCGGATCGTCCGCCAGGCGGTGGTCGGTCATGACAGTCCTCGGTTTGGCCGCGCAGGACGGCGCCGCCATCGGTGTAGCTTCGATATCGAACGATCCGCCGCATCGCACCGGCCGATCGTCCGTCGCGATGCGGGGCCGCGACACCCTAGCCAATATCGCCGCGTGTCCCCAGACTTGACAGCGGGCGCGCGCCGCAGTGCCATCCGCCTCCGCCGGGCCGCTCCCCAGGGTGCCAGGCGGCGATGCCACCCCAGGATGCCCTGCTTGCCCCAGCTTTCGCTCCATACGCCGGTTGGCGACCTCACCGTATCCGAGGATGACGGCCGGATCGTCGCGCTCGATTGGGGATGGGGCCGTGACCAGACGGAAACCCCGCTGCTGCGCCGCGCCCGCGACCAGTTGCACGCCTATTTCGACGGCGAGCGCCTCACCTTCGACCTGCCGCTCGCGCCCGCGGGCACGCCGTATCGCCGCCGCGTCTGGGCGGCGCTGGCGGCGATTCCGCCGGGGCAGACGCGCACCTACCAGGACATCGCCCGCACCGCCGGCGGCAGCGCCCGGTCGGTGGGGGGCGCGAACGGCGCCAATCCGATCCCCATCCTGATCCCCTGCCATCGCGTGGTGGCGTCGCGCGGGATTGGCGGTTATTCCGGGGGCGACGGCCCGCCAACCAAGCGCTATCTGCTTGACCTGGAAAGCCGCATGCCGGCCGGTCCGGACGCCCTGGCAAGCCCGGACGCGCGGCCAGGCTCCGACCGGCAGTCCGGACCATGAACGCCTCTCGCCTGCAACCGCTGGACATGATGGAAAACCCATGACGAAGGCCATCCGCATTCACGCCCATGGCGGCCCCGAGGTCATGCGCTGGGAGGACGTTCCCTCGCCTGACCCCGGTCCCGGCGAGGCCCTGGTCCGCCACGCGGCGATCGGTCTGAACTTCATCGACGTGTATTTCCGCACCGGCTTCTACAAAACCAACCTGCCGGCGATCCTGGGCATGGAGGCATCCGGCACCGTCGCGGCGGTGGGGCCGGGCGTCACCGCGGTCGCCGTGGGCGATCGCGTCGCCTATGCCACCGCCCCGATCGGCGCCTATGCCACCGAGCGCGTCATCAATGCCGAGCGGCTGGTCAGGCTGCCGGACAACATCGACTTCAACACCGGCGCGGCGATGATGCTGCAGGGCATCACCGCCCAGTACCTGCTTCACCGCACCTACAAGGTGCAGCCCGGCGAGACGATCCTGGTGCATGCCGCCGCCGGCGGGGTCGGGCTGATCCTGACCCAGTGGGCCAGGCATCTCGGCGTCAGCGTCATCGGCGTGGTTTCCACCCCCGAGAAGGCCGAGCTGGCGCGGGCGAACGGCGCCGACCATGTCGTTGTCGGCTACGCCGATCTTGTCACCGAGGTCAGGCGCTTCACCGGCGGGGCGATGGTGCCGGTGGTCTATGACAGCGTCGGCAAGGACACCTTCATGACCAGCCTGGATTGCCTGGCGCCGCTCGGCATGATGGTCAGCTACGGCAATGCCTCCGGGCCGGTGGGCCCGATCGATGTCGGCCTGCTCGGCGCCAAGGGCAGCCTGTATCTCACCCGCCCCGGCCTGGCCACCTACACCGCCAAGCGCGCCGACCTGGAGCGCTCGGCGCAGGACCTGTTCGCCGTGGTCGGCAGCGGTGCGGTGCGCATCCGCGTCAACCAGACCTTCCCGTTGCAGGAGGCCGCCCAGGCGCACGAGGCCCTGGAGGCGCGGCGCACCACCGGCAGCACCATCCTGCTGCCGTAATCCCGCCGCCGGGCGTGCCGACCGTGCCGCAAGCCTCGATCGGGGCCGCGGCCCCGTCCGCCGATGCCGGTGCGGCCCTTGGCCCCGCCGAGCGCCGCCGCATCCACATCACCGCGCTGATCGTCGCCAGCGCGCTGTTCATGCAGAACGTGGACAGCACCGTCATCGCCACCGCCTTGCCCAGCATGGCGCGCGCCTTCGGTGCCGAGCCGATCCACATGAACGTGGCGCTGACCTCCTACATGCTCAGCCTCGCCGTGTTCATTCCGGCGAGCGGCTGGATGGCCGACCGGTTCGGCACCCGCAACGTCTTCCGCATCGCCATCGGCGTGTTCACCGTCGGCTCGGTGCTGTGCGGCTCGGCGCAGTCGCTGCCGGCGCTGGTGCTGTTCCGGGTGCTGCAGGGCATCGGCGGGGCGATGATGGTGCCGGTCGGCCGGCTGTTGCTGCTCCGCAATATCCCGAAATCGGAACTGGTCGCGGCGATGGCCTGGCTGACCACGCCGGCGCTGATCGGCCCGGTGGTCGGGCCGCCGCTCGGCGGCTTCATCACCACCTGGTTTTCCTGGCGGCTGATCTTCGACATCAACATCCCGATCGGCATTGCCGGCATCATCCTGGTCACCCTGTTCGTCGATGACGTGCGCGAGGCCGCCGGGGCGCGGTTCGACTGGGCCGGCTTCGCCATTTCCGGCGTCACGCTGTCATGCCTGATGTTCGGCTTCGAGCTTGCCGGGCGCGGGCTGGCGCCGGTGGAGGTTTCGCTCGCGGTGCTGGGCGCCGGCGTGGCGGGGGCGGTCGGCTACGGCGTGCACGCCATGCGCCACCCCGCGCCGCTGCTCGACCTCACCCTGCTGCGCTACCGCACCTTCCTGGTCTCGATCACCGCGGGCACGCTGTTCCGGGTCGGCGTCGGCGCCATGCCGTTCCTGATGCCGATGATGCTGCAGCTCGCCTTCGGGCGCAGCCCGCTGCAGAGCGGCCTGATCACCTTCGCCAGTTCGGCCGGTGCCCTGGTGATGAAGCCGGTGGCGACGCGGGCGCTGCGGCTGCTGGGGTTCCGCGACACGCTGCTGGTGAACGGGGTGGTTTCGGCCGGGTTGCTCGGGCTGTGCGCGGCGTTCCGGCCGGCCTGGCCGGTGGCGGCGATCTATGCGGTGCTGCTCGCCGGCGGGTTCTTCCGCTCGCTGCAGTTCACCGCCTACAACGCGCTGGCCTATGGCGAGATTCCGCGCGCCCGCATGAGCGCGGCGACCAGCCTCTACAGCACCATCCAGCAGGTGTCGCTGACGATGGGGATTTCCGTCGCCGCCGCCTCGATCAGCGCGGCGATGACCGTCAACGGCCATGCCGGGCCGGAACTGGCGGATTTCAGCCTGGGGTTTCTGGTGGTGGCGCTGTTCTCGCTCGCCGCCGCGCCCCTGGCGCTGATGATGCCGCGGGATGCGGCTTCGGATGTGACCGGGCACAGGTAGGCAAGGCCAGGGCGCTGCCCTGGACCCGCAAGGGGTCGGTGGACCCCTTGACCCCGATCCCTGGAAGCCCTCTGTCCTAATCCCCGCCCGGCTGCCCCAGCACCAGCGCCCTGATGCTCTCCGGGTCGCCCTGTTCCATCACCCGGCGGGCGAACCGCACGCAATCGTCGGAATTGGCCGCCCGCACCGCCTGCTTCACCCGCGGCACCGCGGAGGCGTTCATGCTGAAGCTGCGCAGGCCCAGGCCGAGCAGCAGCGGGGTCAGCCGGGGGTTGGCCGCCATTTCGCCGCATACCGACACCGGCATGCGCAGGCGCAGCGCCGCTTCGGTGGCGAACTGCACCAGTCGCAGCACCGCCGGATGCAGCGGGTCGTACAGGGCGGACACGTCGCTGTCGCCGCGGTCCACCGCCAGCGTGTACATCGTCAGGTCGTTGGTGCCGATGGCGAAGAAATCCGCCTCCAGCGCCAGCGCATCGGCGGACAGCGCCGCCCCCGGCGTTTCGATCATGATGCCGAGCGGCGGGATCGGGTCGGGCAGCCGGTCGCCGCGGCGGCGCAGCCGGCGCACCACGCGGTCGAACAACTGGCGCGCGGCGCGCACCTCACCGACCGTGGTCACCATCGGCAGCAGCACCCTGGTGGGGCCGGCCACCGAGGCCCGCAGGATGGCGGCCAGCTGGGTCTCGAACAGGTCCGGGCAGCGCAGCAGCAGGCGGATGCCGCGCAGCCCCAGCGCCGGGTTCTGGTCGCTCACCTCGGGCACCACGCCGGCGATCTGCAGCGCCTCGATGTCCTTCTCGCCGCCCCAGTCCAGCACCCGGATGGTCACCGGATCGCCGCCCATCGACTCGATGACGGCGCGGTAGGTTTCGACCTGCGCCTGCTCGTCGGGCAGGGTCTCGCGGTTCATGAACAGGAACTCGCTGCGCAGCAGGCCGATGCCGGCGGCACCCGCCTGGGTGATCAGGGGCAGTTCGGCCGGGATCTCCAGATTGGCCTGCAGCTCGACGGTCTCGCCGTCCTCGGTCCGCGCCGGCAGGCGGCGCAGCCGGGCCAGCTTCTGCCGCTCGCGCGCGAAGGCGGTGACGCCGCGCCGCGCCGCCGCGAGCGTCGCCGGCGCCGGATTGATCGTGACCACGCCGGCGCCGCCATCCACCACCACGATGTCGCCCGGGTGGGCGTTCTGGCTCAGCGCGCTGACCCCCAGTACGGCGGGCATGCCGAGGGCGCGCAGCATGATGGCGGTGTGGCCGTCGGCGCCGCCCTCGTCGGTGGCCACGCCGGCCAGCCGCGCCGGATCGAGCAGGGCGGCATCGGCCGGGCGCAGGTTCTCGCAGATCACCACCGACCCTTCCGGAACCCCGGCGAAGCTGCGGAACGGGGTGTGGGTGAGGTTGCGCACCAGGCGGCGGGCGATCTCGCGCACCTCCTCGGCCCGCCGCTCGCGCCCGGCGGGGTCATCGTCGCTGGCCGGCATGGCGAGGATGGCGGCGGCGATTTCCTCGGCGGTCTCCACCACGGCGGTCTCGGCGGTGACCAGCATGTCGCTGATGCGCCGGCGCGCCCCGCGCACCAGGCGGGAGGGGCCGACCATCTGAAGGTAGGCATCGATCAGCGGGGTGATTTCGGCCTGGCTGTCCTCGGGCAGCACGCCCAGCCGGGCGCGCAGCTTGAGCAGTTGCTTGCGCGACTGCGCCATGGCGGCTTCCAGCCGGGCGGTCTGCGAGGCGGTGTCGGCGGCGGCGATCTTCTGCCGCACCACCTCGGCGCGTTGCTCGGCGGCGCCGAACACCGGGCCGATGGCTATTCCGGGCGAGACCGGAATGCCGGCCAGCCGGCACTCGGGCGACCCCTGCGCCGGCACGGTCGGCGCGGCGGCGGCGCGGAGGCGTCGCGGCGGCGGCGTCGCAGCGTCGTCGGAAGGGGCCATCGGGTCAGTCCTGCTCGTTGAAGCCGGACTCGATCAGGTCGGTCAGCGCCTCGAGGGCTTCCTTGGCGTCCCACCCCTCGGCGCGCAGTTCGATGTCGGAGCCGAGTCCGGCGCCCAGCATCATCAGCCCCATGATCGAGCGGGCCGGGACGGACTGGCCATCCTTGACCACATCAACCGCGGCACCGAAGCGCTCGGCCAGGGAGACGAACTTTGCGGCGGCCCGGGCATGCAGGCCGCGGCGGTTGCGGATGGTAAGGATGCGGCTGAGGACGGGAGCGCCAGAGGCGTCGGTCCCGTCGCTGCTCATCCGGTCGCACCCTTGACCGATGCTGCCTCGGCGATGCTGCAGACGGAAGCGGCGGCGGTGAACCCGTTCACGCGGGGGCCGGAGGGACCCGCCGGGCCCCCGTCGGCCAGATGCGATTCGGGCGGCCGGGCGTTGGGCAGGACGTGGCTGGCGGCGGCGATGTATTTGCGCCCGGCGGTCTGGGCGCACTCCACGGCGTCGGCCAGCGGCTGGTTGGAGCGGACCTTGGCCAGCTTCACCAGCATCGGCAGGTTGACGCCGGCGATCACCTCGACGCCCTGGCGGTCCATTTGGGAAATCGCCAGGTTGCTGGGCGTGCCGCCGAACATGTCGGTCAGCAGCACCACGCCGTCACCGGTGTCGACCACCTCGATGCAGCGCCGGATTTCGTCACGCCGGCCCTCGATGTCGTCATCGGGGCCGATGCAGACCGTCGCGACGTTGCGTTGCGGTCCCACCACATGTTCCATAGCCGACCGCATTTCCTCGGCGAGCCTGCCATGGGTGACCAGTACAAGACCGATCATGGGAAGATGTCAGGCCTCCTGTGCCTGGGCGGGCGGGCACGGTTGATCGGCCGGGGCGGCCGGGACGCGTGCCTGGGGTTCTGTAGGCGTGGTTTCATCTCGGAGCAATTCGCGGTGCGTTGTGGTCACTCGCCAGCCCGCCTGGGTCAAGTGGGATGCCAACTGCTCGACGATGTGGACCGAGCGGTGCCGCCCGCCGGTGCACCCCACCGCAATGGTTGCATACTTCTTGCCCTCTTGCACGAACCGCGGCAGGACCAGCCCGAGCAATCCGGTCAACCGGTCGAAAAAACCCAGGTAATCCGGGTCTTCCTCAATGTAGGCGGCAACTGCCGGGTCCTTGCCGGTGCGATGCCTCAACTCGTTAACATAGTGCGGATTGCGCAGGAAACGGGCGTCGAAAACCATGTCCGACTCGCGGGGCAGGCCCGCCGGGAATGCGAATGACAGTAACAATACGGCAAGTCCGGACTGGCTGTCGAACTGCGCCTCGGCGCCGTAATGCTGCTCGATCAGCCGCCGCAGGTCGGGGGTCGGCAGGTCGGAGGTGTCGATGACGAGATCGGCGGCCTCGCGCAGCGGGGCGGTCAGCGCCTGTTCGGCGGCGACGCCGTCGGCCACCCGTCCGTGCGGCGAAAGCGGATGACGCCGGCGCGTTTCGGTGTAGCGGCGCTGCAGCACCGTCTCGTCGGCCCAGGCATAGATCAGCTCCACCGACACCGCCGGGTGCAGCCGCAGCCGGGCCAGCGTGTCCAGCACGGCGCCGGCGTCGAAGCTGTGGCTGCGGGCATGCACGCCAACGGCGATCCGGCGGTCGGTCCCCGGTGGACTGCCCCTGGCCAGATTGCTCTCACCGGGATCGCCGTCCACCAGGCCTTCGATCATGCCGAGCGGCGGATTGTCGACCACCTCGTAGCCGAGATCCTCGAGCACGCGCAGGATGGACAGCTTGCCGGCGCCGGACAGGCCGGTCACCACCAGCAGGCGCTGGCGGTCCTGGCTGGCGGGTGCATCACCTGCGGCGGCGCTCATGGCGCGTCCGGCTCCGCGACGAACGCGCCGACCACCTGCGCCACCTGCCCCTGAACACAGTCCAGCGCCAGGGCGACGCGCTGCGCCGCGCTGGCGATGAAGGCGTCGAGCGCGATCAAGGGCAGGTCAAGCACCGGGTGGCGGGCCGGCATGGGCAGCCGGGCGGTCGGGCGGCCCAGTTCGACCGCCAGGGCCAGCCGGGCGCGCGGCAGATATGGCAGGCGCAGCAGGCCCAGCCCGCGCACCTCCAGCAGTCCGGCCAGGGCAGGCGGGGGGCTGGCCATTCCGTCCTCCACCTCCACCCGGTCGTCCGCCACCAGCACGAACCCACGATCAAGCAACCGGAGCAGCAAGTCGGACTTGCCGCAACCAGCGGGGCCTGTCAGCAGCACTGCCACAGCGTCCCGCGCTGCACAACTGGCGTGTATCTGCATGCTGCGCAGCATGCATAGTACCGCCGCGCAACGGAAGCCCGATTCGGGTAACCGGATGTTCCTGGTTTGCGAAGTTTTGGCTGTTGTCTGGGCCGCCGTGTCAGAGATTGTGAAGCAATCGAAATTGTGCATGAAAGCCCGCTGATATCATTGAGCGTTTCCGGCTGGGCCGGTGCGTCGCGGGCATTCATTCACAAACTCTCAGTCGCGGTAGTAGCCGCGCGGTGCCTGTGGCGTGGTGGCCGCGCCGCCGACCGCACCCACCGCGCCGCCGATCAGCGCGCCCGTCAGGGCGCCGCTGCCGCCACCGGCAATGCCGCCGATCGCGGCCCCCGTGCCGGCGCCGATCGCGCCGCCGGCGAGAGCGCGCTGGCCGGGGTCGTAGGGGTTGGTGCAGGCGGCAAGGGCCAGCAGCGCTGCCGCGACCGTGGCGGCAGGCAACATTGCCTGGGTCATCGGACCTTCTCCTTGTTCATTCATTCGATCCGCCGGAACCTGCGCCTTGAATGTGGCGGCGGTCTGGCGGAAAGGAAGGCCATGGGGATATGCCCCCTGGGTTTCCTGCATCCCCATGCCCCTGCTCAGCGCCGACACCCTCAACGCCACCATCGCGACCGACGGTCTCTCGGTGCAGCGTGCCGTTCGCTATGGCCCCGAGTCCCGCCAGGCGATGGACCTCTGGCGCCCGCGGAACGCCGCTGCGGGCCTGCCGGTGGTGGTGTTCTTCTACGGCGGTGCCTGGCAGCGCGGGCGCCGGCAGGATTATCCCTTCGTCGCCGCCACGCTGGCGCGGCGCGGCATGCTGGTGGCGGTGCCGGATTACGGGTTGTACCCGCAGGTGCGCTATCCGGTGTTCATCGAAGATGCCGCCCGCGCGGTCGCCGTTATCCTGCGTGAGGCCCGCGCCTGGGGCGGTGACCCGGACCGGGTGTTCGTCGCCGGCCATTCGGCGGGCGCCTATCTGGCCGCCATGCTGGCGCTCGATCCGCGCTGGCTGGCGGCGGCCGGCGCGGACCGCGCCCGTCTGGCCGGCATGGTGGGGCTTGCCGGTCCCTACGACTTCCTGCCGATCCAGGACGAGGACATCCGCGCCGTGTTCGCCGCCGCCGCCGACCTGCGCGAAACCCAGCCGGTCGGCCATGTGGACGGGCGCAACCCGCCGCTGCTGCTGCTGCATGGCGCGGCCGACACCACCTGCTATCCGCGCAACTCGCTGGCCCTGGCGGCGCGGGTGCGGGCGACCGGCGGGGAGGCGGAGGTGCGGCTCTATCCGCGGGTGGGGCATATCGGCATCGTGCTGGGCTTCGCGCCGCTGTTCCGCTTCCGCGCGCCGGTGCTGGCCGACGTTGCCGCCTTTGTATTGGGCAACAGTCGCAACCGGGGGCGGACCGGTCTATAACGCGCCGCCCCGCAACCGTGCGAGTGTTCCCATTGCCCGTGACCGGCCCCACCCTCATCACCGGCGCCACCGGCTTCGTCGGCTCCGCCGTGGCCCGAACCTTCGCCGCCCGCGGCCATGCGCTGCGCCTGCTGGTGCGCCGCGGCAGCGACCGGCGCAACCTGGCGGGCCTCGATGCCGAGCTGGTCGAAGGCGACCTCACCGACCCGGCCTCGCTCGCCCGCGCCGTCGCGGGTTGCCGGTTCGTGGCGCATGTCGCCGCCGATTACCGGATCTGGGTGCCCGACCCGGCGGCGATGCTGGCCGCCAATGTCGAGGGCACGCGGGCGCTGATGCGCGCGGCGATGGCGGCCGGGGTGGAGCGGGTGGTCTATTGCAGCAGCGTCGCCGCCCTCGGCCTGACCGGCGACGCCACGCCGGCCGACGAGCGGACGCCGGTGACCCGGGCGAAGATCATCGGTGTGTATAAACAATCAAAGTTCGACGCCGAACAGGTTCTGCGCGATCTCGTCGCCACCGAGGGGCTCCCGGCGGTGATCGTCAACCCCGCCGCCCCGGTCGGTCCGCGCGACATCAAGCCGACCCCCACCGGCCGCATGATCGCCGACGCCGCCGGCGGGCGGATGCCGGCCTATGTCGATACCGGGCTGAACATCGTGCATGTGGACGATGTGGCCGAGGGCCACGCGCTGGCGCTGGAGCGCGGGGTGGCCGGGCAGCGCTACATCCTCGGCGGCGAGAACCTGACCATGGCGGCGCTGCTCGCCCTGGTGGACGAGGTCACCGGCCGCCCGCAGCGCCGGCTGCGCCTGCCGGTGCGGGCGCTGTGGCCGGTGGCGCTGGTCAGCGAGGCGGCGGCGCGGCTCACCGGCCGCGAGCCGCGGGTCGCCCGCGACCATTTGCGCATGGCGCGCAAGACCATGTTCTTTTCGTCCGCCCGCGCCGAGGCCGAACTTGGCTACCGGGCGCGCCCGGCGCGCGAGGCGATCGCCGATGCGGTCGGCTGGCTGCGCAACCACGGCCGGATCGGCCAGCGATGACCGCGCTGGCGCTGCTGTCGCTGCTGGCCTGGCTGTATCTGGCGCTTGGGCATGGCGGCTTCTGGCGCGACGGCGCGCGCCTTTCCGCCGACCGCCCCGCCGTTTTCCCGCCGGTCGCCGCGGTGGTGCCGGCGCGCGACGAGGCGGCCTGCGTGGCGGCCAGCATCGGCAGCCTGCTCGGGCAGGACTATCCCGGCCCGTTCCGCGTGGTCCTGGTCGATGACGGCAGCACCGACGGCACCGCCGCCATCGCCCGCGCACTGCCCGGCGCGGAACGGCTGACGGTGCTGGCGGGCACTGCCCGCCCGCCGGGCTGGGCGGGCAAGCTCTGGGCAATGCAGCAGGGGGTGGCCGCCACCGGCGAGGAGTACCTTCTTCTTACCGATGCGGACATCGCGCACGATCCGGCGCATCTGTCTGCTCTGGTCGCCCAGGCCGAGCGACGTGGCCTGGACCTGGTCAGCGAGATGGTGGCGCTGAACTGCACCAGCCTGGCCGAGCGGGCGCTGGTGCCGGCCTTCGTATATCTGTTCGCGCTGCTGTATCCGTTCGCCTGGGTGAATGACCGGCGGCGCGCCACCGCCGCCGCCGCCGGCGGCACGGTGCTGATCCGCCGCCGCGCGCTCGACCGTATCGGCGGCATCGCGGCGATCCGCGGCGCGCTGATCGACGACGTGGCGCTGGCGAACGCGGTGAAGCCGGGCGGGCCGGTCTGGCTCGGCCATTCGCGGCTGGCGCGCTCGATCCGGCCGTATCCGGGGGTTGCCGATATCTGGCGGATGGTGGCGCGCTCGGCCTATGTGCAGTTGCGCCATTCGCCGTTTTTTCTTCTTCTCACCACGCTGGGGCTGGGGCTGGTGTTCCTGGTGCCGCCGGTGGCTGCGGTGTTTGCCGATGGCGCGGCCCGCCTCTGCGGGCTGGCTGCCTGGATTGTCATGGCGGGTACATTTCTGCCGACGCTGCGCCGGTTCGGACTGTCGCCGCTGCGGGCGCCGGCCCTGCCAGCCATCGTTGGCTTCTACGGCGCCGCCACCATCGGCTCGGCGATCGACCATCATCGCGGCCGTGGCGTGGTGTGGAAGCGGCGCGCCTATGCGGGGAAGCAGGCATGAGCGACGCAGCGGCGGAGGTCGAAGCCTGGTCCGGCAAGGACCGCGGCGACGAGAATTTCCCGGTCGGCTCGGTGCTGATCAGCGCCCGCATGCGCCCGCACATCCACGCTCTCTATGCCTTCGCCCGCAACGGCGACGACATCGCCGACAGCCCGGTGCTGGCGGCGGCGGACAAGGTGGCGCGGCTGGATGCTATGGAGGACGTGCTGCTCGGCCGCCGCGAGTCCGGCAGCCCGAGCGCCCTGCGCCTGCGCGCCAGCCTGGCGGAGACCGGGGTGGTCCCGGACCATGCGGTCCAGCTCCTGGTGGCGTTCCGCCGCGACGCCACCAAGCTGCGCTATGCGAGCTGGGACGAGTTGCTGGACTACTGCCGCTATTCCGCCATGCCGGTCGGCCGCCATGTGCTGGACCTGCACGGCGAGGATCGGGCCACCTGGGTGGCCTCGGATGCGCTGTGCGCGGCGCTGCAGGTGCTGAACCATTTGCAGGACGGGTCCAAGGACCTTGCCGGCCTGGATCGCTGCTACCTCCCGGATGACCTGCTCGCCCGCCATGGCGCCCGGGTGGAGGATTTGCGGGCGCCGGCCGCAACCCCGGGGCTGCGGGCGGTATTCGACGCCCTGCTGGACCAATGCGACGCGCTGAACCGCACCGCCCGCGACCTGCCGCGCCGCCCGCGCAACCGCCGGCTGCGGCTGGAGACGGCGGTGATCGTCGGCCTGTCGCACCGCCTCGCCGCCCGGCTGCGCCGCGGCGACCCGGTGGCCACGCGGGTGAAACTGACCCGGACAGACGTGCTCGCCAGCCTGCTCGGCGCGCTGCGGTTCGTGCCGTGAAGGCGCAACTGGGCGCGGCGCCGGCCGATCTCGAGGCGGTCGAGGCGGTGGTGCGTGCCGCCGGGACCAGTTTTTTCCGCGGCATGGCGGTGCTGCCGCCGGCCAGGCGGCAGGCGATGTACGCCATCTATGCGTTCTGCCGCATCGTCGATGACATCGCCGACGATCCCGCCCCGTTCGAGACCCGCCGGCCGCGCCTGGATGACTGGCGCCGGCGTGTCGCCGGGCTGTACCGCGGGGAGGCGGCCGATCCGGTGACCCGCGTGCTGCTCGGCGCGGTGCGGGCGTTCGACCTGCGGCAGGCGGATTTCGAGGCGGTGATCGACGGCATGGAAATGGACGCCGCCGCCACCATCGTGGCGCCGACGCTCGCCGGGCTCGACCTTTATTGCGACCGGGTGGCCGCCGCGGTCGGACGGTTGTCGGTGCGCGCCTTTGGCGACGCCAGCCCGGCGGCCGACGAAGTGGCGTTCCATCTCGGCCGGGCGCTGCAACTGACCAACATCCTGCGCGACATCGCCGAGGATGCGGCCCGCGGGCGGCTGTATCTGCCGCGCGAGCTGCTCGAGGCCGCCGGTGTGCCGGCTGATCCCGCCGCGGTGCTGCGCCATCCGGGGCTGGCGCGGGTGTGCACCGGGTTGGCGGCGATGGCGCATGCGAACTTCCGCGCGGCTGGCGCGGCCATGGCGCGCTGCAACCGGCGGGCGATGAAGCCGGCCCGGCTGATGGCCGGCATGTATGCCGCGATCCTGGGCCGGCTGGAGCGGCGCGGCTGGGACCGGCCGGAAACCCCGGTCAAGGTGCCGAAGTGGCAGAAGCTTTGGATTGCGCTGCGGTTTGGGCTGGCATGAGGCAGCAAGGAAGGCCAGGGCGCTGGACCCGCAAGGGGTCGGTGGACCCCTTGACCCCATTCATTAAGGAAAAGGTTCCGCACAGCCACATCATCGGCGCGGGCCTGGCCGGTCTGGCTTGCGCGGTTGCGCTGGCGCGCCACGGCATCCGCTCAACGCTCTACGAATCCGGCCCCGCCGCCGGCGGTCGCTGCCGGTCCTATTTCGACCGCGTGCTCGGCTGCCGCATCGACAACGGCAACCATCTGCTGCTGTCCGGCAACAGCGCCACGATGGCCTACCTGGACACGACCGGCGCACGCGACACCATCGGCGGTTCCGGGCTGCCGCGCTTTCCCTTCGTCGACCTCGCCACCGGCGAACGCTGGACGGTGGCGCCCGACCTTGGCGTGATACCGTGGTGGATGTTCCGCCGCGACCGCCGGGTGCCGGGCACAAGGCTGCGCGACTATCTGGCTCTGCTCGCGCTGCGGCGGGCGGGCGCCGACGCGACGGTGGCCGAGGCGCTCGGTCCGGATGGCGCGCTTTACAGGCGGCTGCTCGAGCCGCTGGCGGTGGCGGCGCTGAACACCCCGCCGGAGCTGGCGCTGGCGCGGCTGCTGCGCACCGTGGTGGACCAGACCCTGCTGAAGGGCGGGCGGGCCTGCATACCCTGCCTGCCGCGCGAGGGACTGTCGGAAAGCTTCATCGACCCGGCGGTGGCCTGGCTCGGGTCGCGCGGCGGGCGGCTGCGGACCGGCTGCCGGGTGGCGGCGCTGCACCAGGAGAACCGGCTGGTGACCGCACTGGAAACCGCCGACGGCATGATGCCGGTCGGCGCCGGGGAGGCGGTGGTGCTGGCCGCGCCGCCCTGGGTGGCGGAGGAACTGCTGCCCGGGCTGGTGGCGCCGGATGAATTCCAGGCGATCGTCAACCTCCACTTCGGCGTCGCCGCGGACCCCGGGGAAGCCGGGCTGCTCGGCGTGCTGGGCGGCACGGCGGAGTGGATCTTTATCAAGCCGGGCATCGTCTCGGTGACCATCAGCGCCGCCAACCGGATCGTTGACCGCCCGGCCGAGGCGCTGGCGGCGCTGGTGTGGCCGGACGTGCGCGCGGCGCTGCGACTCGAGGCGGCCATGCCGCCGGTGCGGGTGGTGAAGGAGCGGCGCGCCACCTTCGCCGCGACCGCCACGCAGGAGCGGCGGCGGCCGGGGCCACGCTGGGTTGCAGAAGCGGGTTTGCTGCACAATCTCGTGCTTGCCGGCGATTGGACCAGCACGGGCTTGCCCGCAACGATCGAAGGTGCGATCAGATCAGGCGACGCGGCTGCCGATGCGATACTCGACGGCGCCTGAGCGAACATGAGGTCCGCTGACTGTGCCCAGAGATATCCTGCTGGCGCCCGATCCCGCCCAGCTCGCGGACGCTGTTGAGCGCGCACGCGACGCGTTGCTGCGCCGGCAGAAGCCGGACGGGCACTGGGTGTTTGAGCTTGAGGCCGATGCCACCATCCCGGCCGAATACGTGCTGCTGGAGCATTTCCTCGACCGCGTCGATGCGGGGCTGCAGGCGAAGATCGGGGTCTATCTCCGGTCCATCCAGGGCGCGCATGGCGGCTGGCCGCTGTTTCACGACGGCGCCTTCGACCTTTCGGCGAGCGTTAAAGCCTATTTTGCCCTGAAGATGATCGGCGACGATCCCGAGGCGCCGCACATGGCGCGCGCCCGGCAGGCCATCCTGGCCGCCGGCGGGGCGGAGCGGTCCAATGTGTTCACCCGCGCGCAACTGGCGCTGTACGGCGAGGTGCCGTGGCGCGCCGTGCCGTGCATGCCGGTCGAGCTGGTGCTGCTGCCGCGCTGGTTTCCGTTTCACCTCAACAAGGTGTCGTACTGGTCGCGCACGGTGATGGTGCCGCTGGTGGTGCTGATGGCGCTGCGCCCGCGCGCCCGCAACCGGCGCGGGGTGCACATCCGCGAGTTGTTCACCACGCCGCCGCCGTTGGTGCGCGACTGGATTCGCGGGCCGTATCGCTCGGGCTGGGGGCGGTTCTTCAAATACCTCGACGCGGTGGTGCGCGCCGCCGAGCCGAATTTTCCGCGCGCGGTGCGCCGCCGGGCGATCGACTGGGCGGTGCGGTTCGTCACCGACCGGCTGAACGGCGAGGACGGGTTGGGCGGCATCTACCCGGCGATGGCGAACACGGTGATGATGTTCGACACGCTCGGCTACGCGCCCGACCATCCGCACGCCGCCATCGCCTGGGCGGCCATCCGCAAGCTGCTGGTGGTGGAGGAGGACCGGGCCTACTGCCAGCCCTGCCTGTCGCCGGTGTGGGACACCAGCCTGGCCGGGCATGCGGTGGCCGAGGCCGATGGCGGGGCAGCCGCCTCGGTGGCCGCCGCCAGCGTTTGGCTGCAGGGCAAACAGGTGCTCGATGTGGTGGGGGACTGGGCGACCTCTCGCCCGCACGCGGTGCCGGGGGGCTGGGCCTTCCAGTACGAGAACGCGTTTTATCCCGACGTGGACGACACCGCGGCGGTCGGCCTGCTGCTGCACCGCCACCTTATGGAAAAGGGCGACGACCCGGCTCTGGCCGAGGCGGTGCGGCGGGCGCGCGACTGGGTGGTCGGCATGCAGGGGCGCGACGGCGGCTGGGGCGCCTTCGATGCCGACAACAATTACGACTACCTCAACCACATTCCGTTTGCCGATCATGGGGCGCTGCTCGATCCCTCGACCGCCGACGTCACCGCGCGCTGTGTTTCGTTCCTCGCGCAGGCCGGCATGGCGGCGGAGGACCCGGTGATCGCCCGCGCGGTGGGCTGGCTGCGGTCGGAGCAGATGGCGGACGGGTCGTGGTTCGGCCGCTGGGGGACAAACTACATCTATGGCACGTGGAGCGTGCTGTGCGCGCTTAACGCCGCCGGGCTGGCGCATGACGATCCGGCGATGCGGCGGGCGGTGGGCTTCCTGGTGGACACGCAGCGCGAGGATGGCGGCTGGGGCGAGGACAACGAGAGCTACGCCCACGCCCCGCCCGGCCGCTACCACCGCAGCAATCCGAGCCAGACCGCCTGGGCGCTGCTGGCGCTGATGGCGGCCGGCGAGGCGGATCATCCGGCGGTTGGGCGCGGCATCGCCTGGCTGGCGGCGCAGCAGAAAGCCGACGGCGAGTGGGACGAGGCGCCGTATACGGCGGTGGGTTTCCCGCGGGTGTTCTATCTGCGGTACCATGGCTACAAGCTGTTCTTCCCGCTGATGGCGCTGGCCCGCTACCGCACCCTGCGGAACAGCAATGAGCGGCGGGTGGCCTGGGGGTTCTGAGGGCGGCGGCCGTTACCTGTGCGCACATGCACTCGCCCGGGCTCGTTATTGCAAAGCCAGGGCGCCATCTCGGGAGTGGCGGCGCTCAACCGCATTGTTCCGGTCTACACCCGTCCATCACTATCAGATGGGCGACGGCAATGCGGCGGTGTGTGCCATGAGCTGGAACGAACAGACGAAGCTGCTGGCGAACCTGCTGAACACGTCCGCAGCAAGCTTCTTCACCCTTTGGGTGGTGGCGCCAGCCGCAGCGTTTCTATTCACTGGCGGGCAGTCCGGTGGTACCTTGTGGGCGTTTCTGGCCGGTGCACCCATCGGGGTGGTCGGCGCATTCTCCCTCAACATGGCCGCCCGGAAAACGCTCACCTTCATCAGAGAATGACCGATACCCCCCTGTTCACGATCTACTGGCTCTCGGCTCCGCTCATCGCGGCGGGGTTGGGCTGGTGCGCGGTGTGGTGGGTGAAGCGGGTGGATCGGCGCGACCGGGCGCCCAAAAGCTAAGGTTTTCCATTCAGATGGCGCCGGATTCGCTCGCGGAATCGAAGGCTTGGCGGGAGACGCTTCACCTGCTGCGCAGTCCGCGCAACGCTGAGCGCCTGCTGGCGGCGATCTGCGACACCGATCCAGGCATCGTCGAATCGCACGCATTGCTTCGGACTGATCCGCCGCGGCCTCCGACCGCATGACCCTTGGCATCATCACCGGCCTGACCGCCGAGGCGCGGCTGGCGCGGCCGCTCGGGCTGGCGCGGGCCGGCGGCGGCACGCCAGAGGGCGCCGAAGCGGCGGCCGAGTGGCTGGTCGGGCAGGGCGTGGAGGGGCTGGTCAGCTTTGGCCTGGCCGGCGGGCTGGACCCGGCGTTGCGCCCGGGCGACGTGGTGGTGCCGCTGCGCGTGCGCGAAGGCGACCGCGTCATCGCCACCGACAAGCTGCTGTCGGCCCGGTTCGGTGTGCCCGGCGGCATGCTGCTCGCGGGCGGGGCGGTGGTGGCCGGGGCGGGCGAAAAGGCCCGGCTGTTCGAACAGACCGGCGCCATCGCCGTTGACCTGGAAAGCGGCGCCGTCGCCCGGGTGGCGGCGCGGCATGGATTGCCGTTCGCGGTGCTGCGGGCGATCTGCGATCCCGCCGAACGCGATCTGCCGCCGGCCGCCCTGGTCGCGCTCGATAATTCCGGGGCGATCGGCCTGTGGCGGGTGCTGGCGTCGGTGGCGCGGCACCCCGGGCAGGTGCGGGCCCTCATTGCCCTCGGCCGCGACGCCGCCGCGGCGCGGGCGGCGCTGAAGCGGCGCGCCGGCTGATCAGTCGGCGGCCTCGGCGACCGGCCGGCGGTCCTGGGCGAGCTTCGCCACCGCGTCCTGCACATGCCGGCCGTACAAATCCTCGGCCGGGCGCTGGCCCTCCAGCGGGATTTCCGGCGCCATCGGCCCCTCGGTGCGCGGGCCACGCAGCGCCACCAGCAGCGGCTTCCAGGGGTTGCTCACCGCATCGACCACCGCGGTCGCCTCGTAGCCGGAATGCACCATGCAATCGGCGCATTTCTCGTAGTTGCCGGTGCCGTACTGGTCCCAGTCGGTGGTTGCCATCAGCTCGGCATAGGTCTTTGCATAGCCCTCGCCGAGCAGGTAGCAGGGCCGCTGCCAGCCGAACACGTTGCGGGTCGGCTTGCCCCAGGGGGTGCACTGATAGCGCTGGTTGCCGGCCAGGAAGTCCAGGAACAGCGAGGACTGGTTGAACTTCCAGCCTTTGCCGCGCCCCGCCCGAAAGATATCGCGGAACAACTGCTTCGACTTCTGCCGGTTGAGGAAATGGGCGCGGTCCGGCGCCCGCTCATAGGCATAGCCCGGCGAGATCATCACCCCGTCGATGCCCATCGCCGTCACGTCATCGAGGAACGCCGCCACCCGCGCGGGCTGCGCGCCGTCGAACAGCGTGGTGTTGATGCAGACGCGAAAGCCGGCCGCCTTTGCCGCCTTCAGGGCGGACACCGCCCGGTCATAGGTGCCGGCCTGGCTGACCGCGTGGTCATGCGTCTCGCGATCGCCATCCAGATGGATGTCCCAGGCGAAGTTGCGGTGCGGCTGGTACTGGTCGAGCTTCTTTTCGAGCAGCAGGCCATTCGTGCAGAGATACACGAACTTGCCGCGCGCCAGAATCTTCCCGACGATCTCCGGCAGGTCCTTGTGCAGCAGCGGCTCGCCGCCGGCGATCGCCACCACCGGCGCGCCGCAGCTGTCCACCGCCTCCAGGCAGTCCTGCACGGACAGCCGCTGGTTCAGGATCTCGGCCGGGTAATCGATCTTGCCGCAGCCGGCACAGGCCAGGTTGCAGCGGAACAGCGGCTCCAGCATCAGCACCAGCGGGTAGCGCCGGCGGCCGAGCAGGTGCTGCTTCACCACATAGGAACCCACGCCCATGATCTGATTGACCGGGACGGGCATTGCGCGTCTCCCTTTTGTGCCTTGCACCATCCGAACGCGACGTCGTGTTCGCGTTCTGCCCGAAGCGACGCGCGGGTGTCAATTGTGACCTGCGGGCAACACGGCTAAATCGGGCGCATGAAAAGCCAGGCGCCGCGCCGGCGCAACCCCGTTCAGGAGCGCAGCCAAAGTACGGTGCAGCGGGTGCTGTCGGCCGCGTCGTCGCTGCTCGCCGGCGGCATGCCGGTGGAGGCGCTGACCACGGCGCACATCGCCGCGGCCGCGGCCCTGTCGGTCGGCGCCCTGTACCGCTTCTTTCCGGACAAGCAGGCCATCGTCGATGCCATTGCCGTGCGCCACATGGAGCTGTTCCAGGAACGCCTCGCCGGCATCATCATGGCTGCCCTGCCGGCCGATGCGCCGGCGTTTCTCGGCACGGTGATCGATGCGTTCGTTGCCTATCTCGAGTCGAACCCCGATTTCCGCATCCTTGCCTTCGGCGCGGCGGGGGGCGGACGCTACGTCAGCCGCCGCACCCGCGACGATTACGCCGGGGCGAAAGTGGCCGCGACCATCCAGCAATTCGTCGCCGAAGCCTTCGACATCCAGGCTTCGGACGCCTTTGCCCTCCGCCTGCGCATCGCCACCGAAATCGGCGACCGGCTGCTGGGCTTTGCCTTCGAACAAAGCGACCCGGCGGAGCGCAGCCGCATCATTGCAGAAGCAAAACGCCTGCTGGCGGGTTATCTGTTCGCCGGGTAGGCAGAATCCGCCACAGATTCGGCGCGATTGGCATGCAGCTTCATGGCCGGGTAACATGATTGCGAATCGGACGAACGCGATCACTTTGCGGCCAGTGGTCCCCGGGCGCCCGGTCCCGAGGGGTATGTTTCGTTCGCAGGCTGGCCGTTCAGCGGAATGCCCATTCTTGAGGAGAGGAGCCGCTTGCCCGTGACGATGCTGGATATGCAGGCTGTTCCCGATGGAGCTTCCGCAGCGGGAGTCCGGGGATGCCGGCCATGACAAGCCGACGCCGGCTGCTCGCCCTGGTGCTGGTGCTTCCTGCCGCGGCCGGGGCGGCGGAAGCGCCCCCGGCCGCACCGGTCGAGATCCTCGACCGCGCCATCCTGGCCGTGATGCGTGCCGGCCGCACCGCCAGCTTCGGGCAACGGATGCAGATGCTCGCCCCCGCCGTCGAGGTGGCCTACGACCTGCCGTTCATCGTCGCCAGGGCGGTGGGGCCGCGCTTCGCCGGGTTCCCGCCGCGGATGCAGGCCGAGTTGCTGGCGGTGTTCACCGAGTTCACCGTGGCCAGCTACGTCGCCAATTTCGACGATTACAACGGCGAGCGCTTCGAAATCCTGCCGCAGACGCGCAGCGTCGGCAGCGACGAGGTGGTGCAGACCGTGCTGGAGCAGGCCGGCGGCGAGAAGCTGAAGCTGGATTACGTGATGCGCCGCCAGGCTGGCGGCTGGAAGATCATCGACGTGCTGCTGAACGGCTCGATCAGCCGGGTGGCGGTGCAGCGCTCGGATTTCCGGTCGCTGCTTGGCGGCGGCGATGCGGAGCCACTGATTGCTTCATTGCGCGGCAAGGTGTTGCGCCTGACAGCGGGACAAAAGGACTAGCGCAATGACGTGGCTTGCCTTCGCCGCGGCGACCATCGCCGCGGCCGGACTTGCACAGGCGGGCGCCGGGTGGCTGGCGGCGCGTCGTTTTGCCGCCGCAGCGCCGCCGCCTGCCGGGCCGCGCCCGCCGGTGACCGTGCTCAAGCCGCTGCATGGTGACGAGCCGATGCTCGAGCAGGCGCTCGCCAGCTTCTGCGCACAGGACTACCCCTGCTTTCAGCTGGTGTGCGGCGTGCAGGACCCGGCCGATCCGGCGATCGCCGTGGTGCGGCGGCTGCGGGCACGCTTTCCGCACTGCGACATCGCCCTGGTGATCGACCGCACCCAGCATGGCGAGAACCGCAAGATCGCCAACCTGATCAACATGCTGCCGGCGGCGAAATACGACCTGCTGGTGATCGGCGACAGCGACGTGCACGCCCCGCCGGACTATCTCGCCTGCATCGCCGACACGCTGGCGCTGCCCGGCGCCGGGCTGGCCACCACGCTGTACACCGGCCTGCCGGCCAACCCCAGCCTGGCGGCGCGACTGGGCGCCACCGGCATTACCCATTCGTTCGTGGCCGGTGCGCTGCTGGCGCGGGCGCTGGGACGGCAGGACTGCCTCGGCGCGACCATGGCGCTGCGGCGCGAGACCCTGGTGGCGGTGGGCGGGCTGGGCGCGCTGGTCAACCACCTGGCCGACGATAACGTGCTCGGGCGACTGGTGCGGGCGCGCGGGCTGGACGTGCGGCTGGCGGCGGCGGTCTGCGCGACCACGGTGCCGGAGGCTGGACTGGGCGCGCTGTTCCGGCACGAACTGCGCTGGGCGCGCACCATCCAGGCACTCGTGCCGGCGGGATACGCCGCCTCGGCGATTCAGCACCCGCTGGCCTGGGCGGCGCTGGCCGTGCTGCTGTCGGGCGGCGCGGGGTGGACGCTGACGGGGTTCATGGTTTGCTGGGCGGGGCGGGCGCTGGCGGCACGCGGCCTCGATGCGCGGCTGGCGCTGGCCGAATCCGGGCTGGCAACCCCGGCACCGGTCTGGCTGTTGCCGCTGCGTGACCTGCTCAGCATGGCCGTGGTTGCCGCCAGCTATGCCGGCGACCGGGTTGAATGGCGCGGCCAGGTGCTGCGCACCGCCCTCGACAAGCCCGAACAGGGCGCCATATCCGTCGCCGCCCCGCAGCCGGCGGGCGCCTTCGCGATTTCCGGGGGACCGACCACATGATGAAGACGCTGTTCCTCCAACCGCCGAGCTTCGATGGCTTCGACGGCGGGGCCGGCTCGCGCTATCAGGCGAAACGCGAGATCAGGAGCTTCTGGTTCCCGACCTGGCTGGCCCAGCCGGCCGCCCTGGTGCCGGGCAGCCGGCTGATCGACGCGCCGCCCGCCGGCATCCGTTTGGATACGGTGCTGGCCGAGGCGCGCGGGCGGGAGCTTTGCGTCATCCACACCTCGACGCCTTCGTTTCCCTCCGATGTGCGGGTGGCGCAGGCGCTGAAGGATGCCAACCCGTCACTGAAGATCGGTTTCGTCGGCGCCAAGGTGGCGGTGCAGCCGGTGGAGAGCCTCCGCCAGGGCGCGCCGATCGATTTTGTCGCCCGCAACGAGTTTGACTTCACGATCAAGGAGATCGCCGAGGGGCGCGACTGGGCCAAGGTGGACGGCATCAGCTGGCGCAACGGCGCCGGCGCGATCGTGCACAACCCGGACCGTGCCGTGCTGGAAGACATGGACCAGCTGCCGTTCGTCACCGAGGTGTACAAGCGCGACCTGCGCATCGAGGATTACTTCATCGGCTACCTGATGCACCCCTACGTCTCGCTGTATACGGGGCGGGGCTGCAAGAGCCGTTGCACCTTCTGCCTGTGGCCACAGACGGTCGGCGGGCATCGCTACCGGGTGCGCAGCCCCGGCCATGTGGCCGAGGAAATCCGGCTGCTGAAATCATGCTTCCCGCAGGTGCGGGAGATTTTCTTCGACGACGACACCTTCACCGACAACCTGCCGCGCGCCGAGGCGATCGCCCGCGAGCTGGGCCGGATGGGGGTGACCTGGTCCTGCAACGCCAAGGCCAACGTGCCGCGTGAAACATTGAAGGTGCTGGCCGATAACGGGCTGCGGCTGCTGCTGGTGGGCTACGAGAGCGGCAACCAGCAGATCCTGCACAACATCAAGAAAGGCATGCTGATCGAGGTGGCGAAGCGTTTCACCCGGGACTGCCATGAGTTCGGCATCAAGATTCACGGCACGTTCATTCTCGGCCTGCCGGGCGAGACCAGGGAGACCATCGAGGAGACCATCCGCTTCGCCACCGAAGTGAACCCGCACACCATGCAGGTGTCGCTGGCCGCGCCCTATCCGGGCACGTACCTGCACCGGCAGGCGTTGCAGCGCGGCTGGCTGGACGCCGACCACGCCGAACTGGTGGACGAACACGGGGTTCAGATCGCACCGCTGCACTATCCGCATCTGTCGCACACCGAGATATTCGAGTCGGTGGAAACGTTCTACCGGCGGTTCTACTTCCGGGCGCCGAAGATCGCCTCGATCGTGGGCGAAATGGTGCGCAGCCCGCAGATGATGAAACGGCGGCTCCGGGAGGGGGTGGAGTTCTTCCAGTTCCTGCGTGAGCGGCATCGGGAAGAAAGGCCAGGGGCGCTGCCCCTGGACCCCGCAAGGGGTCAGGGGACCCCTTGACCCCATTCCTTAAGTAATGGGTTCCAAGGGGCCACTGCCCCTTGGCGGGTCCAGGGCAGAGCCCTGGCCTTGCTTCACTGCCGATGATTTCGGCCTCTCCGAAGCCGTCAACGAAGGCATCGAGCGCGCCCATCGCGACGGCGTGCTGAACGCCGCGAGCCTGATGGTGGCGGGCGCCGCGGCGGCCGATGCGGTGGCGCGGGCAAAGCGCAATCCGGGGCTGCGGGTGGGTCTGCACCTGGTGGTCATCGAAGGCCCGGCGGTGCTGCCGCCGGCGGAAATTTCTGATCTTGTCGATGCGCGGGGGTGGTTTCCGTCCGACCAGTTGCGGCTGGGGGTAAACTACTTCTTCCGTCCGCGCGTGCGGCGCCAGTTGGCGGCGGAGATCAGGGCGCAGTTCGCCGCCTTCGCCGCGACCGGCCTGACGCTGGGTCATGCCGATGCGCACAAGCACATGCATCTGCATCCGACGGTGGGCGGGTTGCTGGTGCGGATCGGGCGGGAATTCGGGCTGCCGGCGGTGCGGGTGCCGGCCGAGCCGCCCGCGGTGATGGCGGCGTGCGGGGTGCCGGCGACCCTTGGGGCGCGGGCGGTGCTTGCGTGGTCGCGTTTGCTGCGGTGGCAGGTGCACCGGGCCGGCATGGCGGCGCCGGACGCGGTGTTCGGCCTGGCCTGGACCGGGCACATGACCGAGGCACGCCTGCTGCGGCTGATCGCGCAACTGCCGGACGGACAGAACGAGATTTATTTCCACCCGGCGGCGCGGCGCGATGCGACGCTCGCGGCGTTGATGCCGGACTATGAGCACACCGCCGAACTGGCGGCCTTGTGCAGCCCGGCGGTGCGGGCTGCACTGGCGCTGCGGGCGGGCTGACCGTCATTTTTCCAGCGGTCGTGGCGGCACCGGGTAGGCGGGACCGACCAGGACTTCCAGGGTTCGCCGGCCGCTCAGGATGTCAGCCGGGCCGTTGCCGCGCAGCAGGTCCTGCGGGTCCGGGGTGCCGCGCAGCACGTCGCCGCTGGGTGGCGGCGGCGCCGGGCAGATTGTGCCGCGGGAGGGAAGATGGGTCAGGCCAAACCCGCCGGTGATCGGGAACGGCGCCTGGGTGGGGCCGGTCAGGCCGACATAGATTTCCACGTCCATTGGCGGGCCGACCGGAACGGACGGGCAATCGGCCGGCTGGGCCAGCGCCGGCGCGGCCAGCAGGAGCATGACGAGCAGGGCCATCCGCTGAGCATGATGCGACTGCGTGAACGGGAGGTTAGGCCGAAACGCCCGTATCGGGCGGTTACGGGTGCAGCGTCCTGACGATCGTCAGCAGGCCGCCGACCAGCGCGGCGAGGCCGCCCAGGGTCACCACGGCGACCTGCCACGGGGCCAGCGCCCGGTCGCGGTCCAGTTTCCGCGCTCCGGCCGCCAGCTTGTCCCGCTCGGCGGCCAGCTTGTGGGATTCGGCGACGAATATGAGGGTTTCTTCGACCAGTTTTTGCGTCTCGGCCCGATTGCGGTCGATGCGTGCCAGTTGCTCGCGAATATCGAATCCTGCGTCGCTCATTGGGTGAGTTCCCTGGCTTCCATCAGGCGTGCAGGCACGATAGCAGAAATCCACCAACGAATGGGTTCCAAGGGCCTCCCGGCCCTTGGCGGGTCCAGGGCAGCGCCCTGGCCTTACTTGCTTGCTTCTATTGTCATTTCCGCCACGTACCCAGCCAGCGCAAGCGAAGCAGTCAGCCCCGGGCTTTCAATGCCGAACAGGTGGACCAGCCCAGGAATGCCGTGGGTTTGCTGCCCCTGCACCACGAAGTCCTGCCCCGCCGCGCCGGGCGGCACGATTTTCGGGCGGATGCCGGCGTAGCCGGGTTGCAGGGCGCCGTCGCGCAGGCCGGGCCAGTAGCGGCGCACGGCGGCGGTGAAGTGGTCGGCGCGGCGGGGATCGACGCTGTAGTCGATGCGGTCGATCCATTCGACGTCGGGGCCGAACCGGGCCTGCCCGCCGAGGTCGATGGTCAGGTGGACGCCGAGGCCGCCGGGCACCGGCACCGGATAGATCAGGCGCGAGAACGGGGAGCGGCCGGCGAGGGTGAAGTAGGAGCCTTTCGCGTAATAGGCGGTGGGAATGAACCGGCCGGGCATGCCGGCGAGCGAGCGGGCGAGCGCGGGGGCGTGCAGCCCGGCCGCGTTGACCAGCAGCCGGCAGCGCAGGCGCATCGGGTCGGCGCCGCCCACGGTGATTTCGGTGCCGCAATCGGTAATGGCGCCGCCGGTGACCGGGCTGCGGAAGACGAACACGGCGCCGGCGTGTTCGGCCTCGCCCTGCAGGGCGAGCATGAGGGCATGGCTGTCGATGATGCCGGTGCTGCCGGAGAGCAGGGCGGCGGTGCAGGACAGCGCCGGTTCCAGCGCGGTCGCCTCGGCCTGGGTCAGCAGGCGCATGTCCTCCACGCCGTTGGCTTCGGCGCGGGCCTTGATGCCGGCGAGCCGCTCGGTTTCTTCGCGGGTGGTGGCGACGATCAGCTTGCCGCAGGCGCAATGCGGCACCCCGCGGTCGCGGCAGAATGCATACAGCATGCGCCGGCCCGGCACGCAGAGCCGGGCCATCAGGCTGTGCTGCGGGTAGTAGATGCCGGCGTGGATGACCTCGCTGTTGCGGCTGGAGGTTTGCGTGCCGATGGCGCTTTCGGCCTCCAGCACGATCACCTCGCGGCCGGCCTGCGCCAGCGCGCGGGCCACCGCGATGCCGACCACGCCGGCGCCGATCACCACGCAGTCCACGTCTTCCGCCGGGTTCATTTCACGCCTTGCGCCACCGGCAGGCGGACGATGAAGCGGGCGCCCAGGATACGGCCGTCCGGGTCGCGGCGGTTTTCGGCGATGATGCGGCCCTTCAGCGCCTCGACGATCTGCCGGCTGATCGACAGGCCGAGACCGGAATGCTGGCCGAAGCGCTCGCCCTGCGGGCGCTCGGAATAGAACCGGTCGAAAATATGCTCGAGCTGGGCCTCGGGAATGCCGGGGCCTTCGTCCTCGATGCTGATTTCCACCTGGCCGCCGGCCTCGCGGGCGTGCAGCCGGATGCGGCCGTCCTGCGGCGAGAAGGATTCCGCATTGCCGATCAGGTTGCGCAGCACCTGCACCAGCCTTCCCTCCACCGCCTGCACCACCACGTGGCCCTCGGGCGGGGCCAGTTCGATATGCGGGTCGCCGTCGCCGCGGGTGGTCTCGTTGATTTCGGCCAGGGTGGCGAGCATCGGCGCCACGTCGATCGGCTCGGCGGCGATGCGCGACAGCTCGGCGTCGATGCGGGAGGCGTCGCTGATGTCGCTGATCAGCCGGTCGAGCCGGCCGACATCCTCGGCGATGATGGCGAGCAGGCGGCGCTGCTTGTCGGCATCCTCGATGCGGCGCAGGGTTTCGATGGCGCTGCGGATCGAGGAGAGCGGGTTCTTGATTTCGTGCGCCACATCGGCGGCGAAGCGCTCTATGGCGTCCATGCGCGCCCACAGCGCGCGCGCCGATTCCGACAGGGCGCCGGCGAGTTCGCCGATCTCGTCGCGGCGATCCAGCAGCGACGGCGGCACCGCGCCGGTGCGGCCGCGGCCCTCGCGCATCTTCTCGGCCGCCCGGGCGAGCCGCAGGATCGGCCGGGCGATGGTCTGCGACAGGTACCAGGACATGATCACGGTCAGGCCGAGCGCCAGCGTGAACAGGCCGAGGATGGACAGGCGGATGGCGAGCAGGCTGTCGTCCACCTCGCGCGCCTCGCGGGTCAGCAGCACGATGCCGACGGTCGCGCGGTTGCGCTGCACCGGCTCGGCCACCGTCACCAGCAGGCGGGCATCGGCGGTGCGGCGGATATAGGGCGGCATCTCGCGGCCCTGGTTGCTGCCGGTGAGCCGTACCTCCTCGGCCACGTCGGGCTGCCAGTCCGGGCCGGCGGCGGAGGGGCCGGTGTCGAGCACCGGCGCCTGGTTGCCGTGCGGCAGCAGCACCAGCAGCTTGTCGTAGATGCGGCCGATGGTGCCGACCAGCGGGCTGCGCTCGACCGCCGGCGGCAGCGGCTCGGTGACCACAGCGCCGCCGGTGCCCTCGCGCACCCGGCTGTCGGCCACCACGGCGCCGTCGGGGCTGTACAGCTTGGCCTGGGCGTTCGGGGTCGGCTCGGTCAGGCGGCGCAGCAGCGGGCGGGCGAGTTCCGGCAGCAAACGCGGCCGGTCGGCCTCGTCCTCCTTCACCGCCGTCTCGCCGAGGGCGCCGGCGAAGATGCGTGCCTGCTCGCGCAGCGTGCCGACCTCGGCCAGCAGCAGGCCGTTCTCGTACTGGTCGAGGTAGAGCAGGCCGGCCAGCAGCAGCACCAGCGGCACCGCGTTGACCAGCAGGATCCGGCGCAGCAGCGGCGGCACCCAGCGGAAGCGGGGGCGCTTGCGCTGGGTGGCCGCCGCCGTCAGCGGGACCGGCAGGGTGCCGCTATCGGGCATGCCCCTCAGGCATCCTTGTAGCGGTAGCCGATGCCGTAGAGCGTCTCGATCTGGTTGAAGCTGTCATCGGCCGAACGGAACTTCTTGCGCACGCGCTTGACGTGGCTGTCGATGGTGCGGTCGTCGACGTAGATGTTCTCGCCATAGGCGGCGTCGATCAGCTGGTCGCGCGACTTGACCATGCCGGGGCGGGTGGCGAGCGCCTTCACCAGCAGGAATTCGGTGACGGTGAGCTGGATGTCGCGGCCCTTCCACAGGCACTGGTGCTTGGTTTCGTCCAGCACCAGGTCGCCGCGCGTCATCACCCCGGCGGGGGTGGCGCCGGAGCCTTCGGCGCGGCTGGCTTCGTTGCGGCGGAGCAGGGCGCGGATGCGCTCCAGCAGCAGGCGCTGGCTGAACGGCTTGGTGATGTAGTCGTCCGCGCCCAGCCGCAGGCCCATCACCTCGTCCACCTCCTCGTCCTTGCTGGTAAGGAAGATGACCGGCAGACTGGTGCGCTGGCGCAGCTTCTGCAGCAGCTCCATGCCGTCCATGCGGGGCATCTTGACGTCGAGCACCGCGAGGTCGACGGGGCGGCTGATCAGCCCCTGCAACGCGCTTTCGCCGTCGGTGTAGGTGCGCACCTGAAAGCCTTCCTGCTCCAGGGTCATGGCGACGCTGGTGAGGATGTTGCGGTCGTCGTCCACCAGGGCGATGGTCTGCTTCATGGCGCAATCTCCGGTGTGTGCGCGGGCGTGCTGGCCACGCTTCGTCGCATCCCGCGAATATGGGTGGTGATTGTGGCGCAACGAGGATGGAGGGTGAACGAAATATGGCGCCAGAACCTGAAGAACCAGCACCGGAAGAACAGGAATCGCCGTTATGGGTGGCGCGCAGGCTGCTGCGGGCGGCGCGGGCCGGCACGCTGGGCACGGTGATCGACGGCCAGCCCTTCGCCACCCTGGTGACGCCGGCGAGCGCCGCCGATCTCTCGGTGCTGCTGATGCTGTCGTCGCTGTCCGAGCACACCCGCCACCTGCGCGGCGACCCGCGCTGCTCGCTGCTGGTGGTGGGCACGCCCTCCGGCGCCAACCCGCAGACCGCGCCGCGGGTGACGGTGACCGGGCTGGCGGCGGTCGATCCCGATCCGGCGCTGAAGGCGCGCTGGCTGGCGGTGCATCCTTATGGTGCGCTGTACGCCGGGTTCGGCGATTTCGCGCTGTGGCGCTTCCAGCCGGTGCAGGCGCTGTTCGTGGGCGGGTTCGCGCGCGCCGCGCGGTTGCGCCAGGCCGAACTGCTGCCCGATCCCGACGCGGTGGCCGCCATTGCCGATGCCGCGCACGATATCATGCTGCATTGCAACCAGGACCACGCGGCGGCGCTGCGGCTGATCGCCCGCCGGGCGGGCGGCGGCGACGGGCCTTGGCAAATGGTGGGGGTCGACGTGGACGGGTGCGACCTTGGCTGCGGCGAGCAGGTGCTGCGGGTGGCCTGGTCGGGGCCGGTTGGGGATGCGGGTGGCGTCAGGCGCGAACTGGTCGGGCTGGGGCGAAAATAAAGCAAGGAAGGCCAGGGCTCTGCCCTGGACCCGGCAGGGGGCGGCGGCCCCCTGCACCCCGTTCCTTAAGGCTTATTCTCCGCTGGCGAGGGCGCGGACCAGGTCGCGCCGGGCGACGATGCCCATCAGCTTGCCGTCCCGCATCACCAGCACGCGGCGCACGTTGTCCTGGCCGACCAGCCTGGCCACGTCGCGCAACGGGGTGTTCTCGGCGACCTTGACCGGATCGGTGCGCATGACCTTGGAAACCGGGCGGTTCCCCGCGTCGATGGTGGCGACGACGTCGGGGGAGAGTTCCTGGCCCTCGGCCAGGATGTCGAGCCAGCGGTGGAAGCGCTGCTCGGCGGCATCATCCGGGCGGACCAGATCGGCTTCGGAGACGAGGCCGACGACGCGCCCCGCGGCATCGACCACCGGCAGCCCGGACACGGCGCGCTTGAGCATCAGCTGGGCGGCCCGCCGCAGCGTGTCTTCCGGGCGCGCGGTAACGACATCGCGTGTCATCACGTCCGCGGCAGTGAAGTTGGATGTGTCGAACATGGTTGGGGACCTCGAAATCCTGATGTGCATGGGGTGGCACATGTGGCGATACCGTGCCTTGAAACAGGTCAACCGGTCAACGTGACTCGGCCCGGCGAGGCGGGGAAAAGGCGTGGCGCCCTCCGGCCGTTCGGTGCGGACCACCTGATAGCCGGGGCGTCCCGGATACCAGACCGGTGCGCTCCAGACATGTCCGTACCGCAGGACTCCATGGCGGCAAGGTCGGCCGGATCGCCATCGGCGACGGCGGACACGCCGACCGCCGGTGCCTGCGCGCATTCGGCGAGCGCCGCCATGACCGCGGCGAGCACCGCCGCGGTGGTGGGCGCCCGGTCAGATGGCTGGATCGGCCCCCCGCCACGGGACGAACGCATCGAGCCCGAGCAACAGGTCGCCGCGCCCTGCCAGCGCCGCGCGGTCGATCCCGCCCGATTGTTGCGCGTCACGGAAATCAAGCCGTATCGCGCGAGATGTCGCGCCAGGAACCGTGGCGAGTCGGACGCGGGACAGCGGCGTCCTGTTGGATGGTCAGGCAAGATGAAAGCCAACGAGATCACCTTATACCATTTTCGGTCCTTGGCCGCAAACCGCGGACTTTCGCATAACAATATACTTTCCATATAGTGGCAGTAGTGCTTTATTGTCTCGGTGCCGTTCTGAGTATCTGATCGGAAAGGCAGCTCAAGTCCCGGCTTTCCGTGCGCCATTGCCGCATGCTGGAGTGCGCTATTTTATGCTTGACCGGGCGCATCTGCTCACATATATTCAAATTGCTGCACCGCAACATAATGCTTCGATGATGGCCTCACGCCGTCATCTCGGATTGACGCTCGGGCACGATCGCCTCCGGGTGGCAGTGCAACCAACGGCGAAGCGATTCGGCCAGAGGCGCCGCGGCGGGTCCATCCGATCCGCCAGTTCGCACGCATTCGACATCGGCACGGCCGCCGCAGCTGCGATGCTGCGAAGCGGCAAGGACGGGTATTGCAACTGCATCGGGAACGGAGATCTTGAAGAAGCTGCTTCTTGCCACAGCCATTTTGTCAATGTTTCACGTATTGCCCGCCTTCGCCGGGCCGGACACCCACCAGGTTCCATCGCGTCCCTCCGCCGCCCAGGTCGGCATGGCCTCGTGGTACGGCCGCTCGCACGCCGGCCGGCCGACCGCCAACGGCGAGCGTTTCAATCCTGGCGCAATGACCTGTGCGCACCGGACCCTGCCGCTGGGATCGGTCGTCACGGTCACCAACATCGCCACCGGCACGAACGTGACATGCCGGGTCAATGATCGCGGTCCCTATGTGAGGGGGCGGATCCTGGACCTGAGCGAGCAGGCAGCCATGCGGCTCGGCGTCGGCGAGCAGGGTCTCATGCGCGTGCGCATCGAAATCATCGGCGACGAGACCGGCTTCCAGGGCTGAACGCGGAAGAAACCGGCCGCCCCGACCGCGAATCGTTATCGTCCGTTCAGACTTGCGACATTTGCAAGTGAAATTCGGTGAAACCCTCGCGAATTTGAAGATTTTCGTAACATTTGCTCACAAGGGTGGCGGCCTGTAGGTGCTTCCCATTTTCCTGTCTGCACCTATATTGGGGTTATGACCAAAATCACCAACACCACCAACGAAACAGACCACGAAGAGGACCTCGCTGGCGCTGGCAAGCTCCTCGTTGTCCGCCTGTGGTTGGCAGGCGCCGCCGTCGCTGTCGCGACGTGCCTCGCGCAACTGCACCTGGGCGGCTGACCGCCTCTTCGTCATCCGGCGCTATGCTGGCACTGCCTTCCTTCGCCAGCCGTCGTGGGTTCGCGGCAGAGGCGGAGACGCGGCTGCCGTCCGGGCCAGCCTGACGGTCGGCAATATGCTGTTCACTGTTGCCGCGTAGGCTGCCCCCCGCCGCACGTCTCTCCATTCGTTTATCCTGAACTGCGACTTTGGGCGGGACCGGGTGCACGCATGGATGGCCCGGTCCCGTTCGCCGGCGGGTGCAAATTTTCTTGTCTCGCTCTTTCCGAGTAGCTGCCGCACTACACCCGCCGCCCGGTCCCGGACCGCGGCCACCTGAGGATGACGCGTCAGACATACTTCATCTCGTTGCAAGGAAAACGATCATGACAAGAATACCGCCGATGCGCCTCGTCGCTGCTGCTGCGTTTGCCCTGACGATCGGCTCAGCAGGTCTTGCTCAGGCCGGCAAGCAGGACTTTACGCTGGTGAACCGCACCGGCTACACGGTTTCCCATGTTTATGTCAGCGCGGCGAGCACATCGTCCTGGGAAGAGGACGTGCTGGGCGAGGACACGCTGGAAAACAACGATCACGTCAACATTCATTTCGAGAATGGCGGGCGCGGCTGTTTCTATGACCTCAAGGTTGTCTACGACGATGGCGATTCGTCGGAGTGGGGCAAGATCAACCTGTGCCAGATCAGCCGGATATCGATCTACTGGAACCGTAAGGCCGGCACCACGCGCGCTGTGGTCGAATAGATCCGGACGGGGGTGATGCAAGGCCGGAACGCACCGTTCCGGCTTTGACGTCATCGGGGTGCGTGCCTGGTTGCCCGGTCTGGTTCGTTGTCCGGGGGCTGCGCGGGCATCCCTCTCCCGAGCCATCCCCGCCGATTCCCGACCGACTCCAGGGCGCGCCCTCGCGCAGAGTCTTGCGCGATGCCGCGCTGGCAGACCAGCGCATCGATCGGCACGATCGCCCCCTCCAACGGGTGGCCGCGATCAAGTCGGAATATCTGGCCGCCTTGCGTTGGAATCCGCAGTTATTTCAAGAAAGAACGGTTTACCTTGTAAGTTTTCAATCGATCTGATGCGCTTGCAGGAATAACGCCTGAGATAATGCCTCAAAGAAACGCTGAAACGGCATGGGGTCCGATAGCGCTTCCTCATCAAATTGGCCTGAGACACGCACGATCGTGCGGCTGTTACCCATCGGCCGCAGCGTGATGGTCAGCCTTATCACATTGGTGCCGAAGCGGGTTGCACTGACCGTTCCAAGCACATCATCCGCCCGGTCCACGACGAATCCTAAGTCCTGCAACGTGGACAAGACCGCGCGAAAGACCTGCGTTCGGTTGGTAGTTTCAAAGGCCCGGGTCGAGATCGCCCGTTGAGCAACCTGGGAATTGGGCGCGGCAAGAACCTGCTGGCGGCTATCAAGCTGGCAGCCGGGGAGCAACAATAGACCGGCTGCCAACGCCATCCCGAATCTCATGGGGTGGTCAGATCTCATGCGCGGTGAGGAACACTGATTGCGACAATCTATCAAAAAATTGTTGATACAAGAGCGGATCATCCAATGTCTCCAATCCAGCAACGCCATTGCTCGCGGCCTGAAAAGTGGCACGGGCCATGCTAGACTTTCCGTCCGGCACGCCCTGCACGAGGATTTGCGCACGTATCCGGCGTGGCGTGGCCTTCGAACCCACGACGACACCGAACGCTGACCTCGTTTCCTCAATCACATAGCCCAAGTCCTGCAGCACGCCCACCGATGCCTGCAGCAGCAAGGTTTCGTCTGTCGTATCAAAGCGCCGAGTCTGCCGCGCACGGTGTGCCACGACCGAGTCTGTTACCGTCAACGCGGCAGCCTCCTGTTCCGTGTGCTGACAGCCAACGAGAAGGGCGGCACAGCCAGCCGCCAGGATCAGCACCCGCCGTTGCACAGCGATTCCTCAGAAACTGCTGGAGCGATAGGCGAAATCACGGACGAGTCCGTTACCATCAAAATAAATAATGATCGTCAGGGTTCGCTGGGAGGTTCGGGAAACGCCCGTATTGCCTCCAACGGCCGCCAGAAAAAGTGCATTGACCCCACCGGAACTCGATGAATACGCATGTTCGGTGGCGATTCGGTCATAAACCCACGTCTCGTGGCGCTGTTGGTCCGTTGTCACGACATTAGGTGAACCGAGGGCGGCGGCTACCTCAGCGCCACTCATCCCCACTCGTATCTCCCGCTGCACCGTGCCTACGGTTACACGACTATCGCCGGCGCTGGCGTTTGCCACGTCTCTGGCCTGATCGGTTGCCGAAGTACATGCAACGCCGAGAATAGCAACCTGTCCAAGAAGCATTGCGCGCCAAAATAACTTGCAGCAGAAAATCATGGTGCAGTTTCTCCCTGGACTGGCTGTTGCTTGACGGTCTGAGCTGTGGCCGCTTCGGGGCCAGCCGGCGCGTTCGCGGGTGGACGTTGCTCCGTCCGCTTTCCGGGCAATGGCTCCGCCACTGGTTGCATCGCATCAGGTACGGTTTCGTTTTCGGGTATCACACGCAACTCTCGGCCTGTGGTATCTCCAAGCGGAACAAAAAAATTCTTCAAATAAAATCGAGGGTCATCGACCTGCACTTCCTCTCGGAGCCTCAACACGGTCGCATTCGCCCTCACGATGCTTTGATCAGGGCCGTGTTCGCGGACCACTGCCGCCAGCCGTAGCCCGGTCAGACGCGTAGCAGATACCGTGCCCGCACCAGCCTCCGCCTTGGTTATTCGGTATCCAAGATCCTGCAACGTCGCGATTACGTTGCGCATTGCACTGTTCTGGTCGCCATCGACTATTCGCGACTGCATGACCCGCAATTCAACCGCGCTCTTATTGCTAGGAATAAAAAGAGTGCTTTGATCGGTTGCCGCACAGGCCGAAACGACTAAAAGCTAGGCGACAACTGAAAGACGAGCAGGTCTCATTGAACTGCTCTCGCGACCGTCATGCCGTTACGAACCTTCTCGAAGAAGCCCTGGCTGAACTCGCTTCCCGTCAGAGGTTCAGCACGCGCCACGCCCTGGTTATTGATCACAACCCGCTCGAAGGACACCCGCATCTGCGTCTCCCTCTGGCCCGGCAGCGGTCGGGTCGTGAGGGTTACGCGGATAGTCTGATCTTTGTCCCAGACCGGGCTATAACTAACCCCCAGCAGGGCCAGGCCGATCGTAAGAGCAACCTGGCCAACCACCTGCCCGGTTTCGGTCGCATCGCGATCCTTGGCACCGGCAAGAACACCGACCTGCGGGGCGCTTTCCTCAATCGTGAACCCAAGGTCCTGGAGGGTCTGCGTTGCCTCAGCCAGCAAGGCCGTTTCGTCATGGACCTGGAATCGTGTCGTTTGAGCCTCGCGCACCTGTGCGGCGTCGGGGAGAGGCGCGCCGGCCGTCAAGGCAAATTCATTGGCCCAGTTGGGATTTTGGCAACCCGTTATTGCCACCGAAAACGCCACACTTATTATGCTCCGGCTCAGGCTGGCACGATTCATTACCACCTCCGCAGCATTTTGCCAATGCGCAATAATTTCATAGGTTACAAGAAATTCAGTGTCAATCCCCGTCGCCCGCAACTCGGTAATCGGCAGCAGGGGCGGGCGTAGGCCGAAAAGGGCAATTGCCCTTCGCGTCGGGCGGCTCGCCGCCGGCCCAAACACAGCGGGAACGGCCCGCGGAAGCCGGATGCGCGGAAATGTGGTGCGTGCGATCTTGCCGTGTGCCTGCTATTCCCGGCGCAGCAGCCGGTCATTCAGCAGCGCGCCCAGCCGTCCGGCGGCAAAGCCGGCGGCGATCCTGTTGGGGTCGTAGGCGTTGCGTGCCCAGTCGGCGAACGGCACGCCCCCCTCGCCCTCGCGCGCATAGGCCCGCAGCACGGCATCCAGCACGCCGGCGCGGGAGCGCGGCAGATGGCCCCAGCGCAGCGAAAGCTGGTCCATCGCCTCGGCCACCCTGGCGCCCTGCAGCAGCAGGAACACCGCACCGGCAAACCCCGCCCGGTCGGCGCCGGATTTGCAGTGGGCGAGGCCGGGTTCGCGCATGGTCTGCAGGGCGTCGATCAGCGCCAGCAGGCGCTCGCGTGGCGGCGGGCGGCCGCTCTGCATCGGCAGGTCGATGAACTCCAGGCCCAGATGGTGCGCCCGCTCGCGCGACAGGGCGTCCGAGCCGTTGCCGGTGGCGCCGCGCAGATTGAGCACGCTGCGGATGCCCCAGCGCCGCACCATGGCGGAGAGCCGGCCGGGGGGCGGATGGTTGCAGCGATAGAGCCGGCCGGGCAGGACCGGGCCGGCATTGGTCCAGGCCAGACGCAGCACGCCATGGTCCACCAGCATGCTGTCCACCCAGGCGCGCCGGCGACCGGCGGGCGTGTCCAGGCCGCCGCGGAAGATCGTGTCCATCGCAGATCCGCCCTGCCGCCTCGGGATTGGCCCCGCGGCCCCGGCCGCGTATATCCTGAGCATGGCAGCCCCCGCCAGCCTCCCGGCGCGCCGATGAAAAAGGAAACAGACCATGCTCGAGGAATCGCCGCTCACCGCCGAAGACGTGATGACCCGGGACGTCAAGGTGGTGCATCCGGAGACACCGCTGCTGACCGCGGTTCGCATAATGGCCGATCATCACATCAGCGGCCTGGTGGTGGTGGATGACCAGGACCGGCCGGTCGGCATGCTGACCGAGGGCGACCTGCTGCGCTGGCACGGCGAGTTCACCGAGCGGCAGGCCTGGTGGCTCGAGCATCTGTCCGAGGGGACCGATCTGGCGCCGAACTTCCTGGGTGCCATCCGCTCGCAGCAGCGCAGGGTCAAGAAGCTGATGACCGAGGGCACCATCACCGTGTTCCCCGAGACATCGACCCGGGAGATCGCCCGGCTGTTCTACGAGCGCAATATCAAGCGCGTGCCGGTGGTGAAGGACGACAAGCTGGTCGGGCTGGTCAGCCGCGGCGACCTGCTGCGGGCGCTGGCGGACGAGTTGAGCAAGGCGAGCTGAAGCCGCGGGGTCCAGCCGCGGGGTCCAGGGCAGAGCCCTGGCCCTGCTTGCCTTCGTCAGTGCGCCTCCGCCCAACTGCGCCCGATCCCGGTCTCCACCACCAGCGGCACCGACAGCGCCGCCGCCCCCTCCATGACCCGCCGCGCCAGCGCGGCGGTCGCCTCGGCCTGTTCCGTCGGCGCTTCGAACAGCAACTCGTCGTGGACCTGCAGCAGCATGCGGGCGGACAGGCCGCTGGCTGACAATGCGGCGGGCAGGTGGACCATGGCGCGTTTGATCACGTCGGCGGCGCCGCCCTGCAATGGCGCGTTGATCGCCTGCCGCTCGGCGTAGGCGCGCCGCGCCGCGTTCCGGTCGTCGATGCCCGGCACCCAGCAGCGCCGGCCGAACGGCGTGGTGACGAAGCCGGCGATGCGGGCGTCGTCCTTGGTTTTCTCCATGTAGGCGCGGATGGCCGGGTAGCGGGCGAAATAGGCGTCGATATAGGTGCGCGCCTCGCCGGGCGCGATGCCGAGCTGGCGGGCGAGTCCGAACGCGCTGATGCCGTAGATGATGCCGAAATTGATCGCCTTGGCGCGCCGCCGGGTCATCGGGTCCATGCCCGCCATCGGTACGCCGAACACTTCGCTGGCGGTGCGGGCGTGGATGTCCTCGCCGGCGGCGAAGCTGGCCTTGAGCTGGGGGATGTCGGCGACGTGGGCGAGCAGGCGCAGCTCGATCTGCGAGTAGTCGGCGGAAACCAGCACATGGCCAGGCTCGGCGATGAAGGCGCGGCGGATGCGGCTGCCTTCATCGGTGCGGATGGGGATGTTCTGCAGGTTTGGGTCGGTGGAGGAAAGCCGGCCGGTGCTGGCGATGGCCATGGCGAAGCTGGTGTGCACCCGGCCGGTGTCGGGGTTGATCTGGGTCACCAGCGCGTCGGCGTAGGTGGATTTCAGCTTCTGCAGCTGGCGCCATTCCAGCACCCGGGCGGGCAGGTCGTGGCCCTGCTCGGCCAGGCCCTGCAGCACGCTGGAATCGGTGCCCCAGGCGCCGGTTTTCATGCGTTTGCCGCCGGACAGCGCCATCCGGTCGAACAGCACCTCGCCCAGTTGTTTCGGGCTGCCGACATTGAACGGCAAGCCGGCGAGGCGATGGATATCCTGCTCCATCACCGCCATGCGGGCCTCGAAATCCTTCGACATGGCGCGCAGGTCGTCGGCGTCCACCTTTATCCCGGCGCGCTCCATTTCCAGCAGCACCGGCACCAGCCGGCGCTCCATCTGTTCATAGAGGGCGAGCGCGTGGGTGGTGCGCAAACTGGGGCGCAGGTGCTGCCAGAGGCGCAGGGTGACGTCGGCGTCCTCGGCGGCGTAGGGGGTGGCGCGGTCGAGCGGCACCTGGCCGAACGGCACCCGGGCGCGGCCGGTGCCGGTGACCTGATCGTAGGTGATGCAGGCGTGGTGCAGATGCAGCAGCGCCAGTTCGTCCATGCCGTGGCCGTGGCGGCCGGCGTCCTGGGCGTAGGAAATCAGCATGGCGTCGTCCAGCGGCGCCGCCAGCGGGGCGCCGGCGCGGGCGAGGATCAGCAGGTCGAACTTGGCGTTCAGGAACACTTTCAGCACCGCCGGATCGGCGAGCAGCGGGGCGAGCGCGGCGATGGCGTGTTCGACCGGCACCTGCTCGGGGGCGTTGCCCGCGGCGTCGGCGTGACGCAGCGGCACATAGCAGGCGCGGCCCGGCGCGGTGGCCAGCGAGAAGCCGACCAGATTGGCGCGCATGGCATCCAACCCGTCGGTTTCGGTGTCGATCGCCACGGCGCCGGCAGCGGTGGCCTCGGCGATCCAGGCGTGCAGCGCGTCCAGGGTGGTGACGGTCATGTATGGGCCATAACCGTCGCTGGCGGCGGCGGCAGGCACCGGGGCGGGCTGGGCAGTTGGCGGGCCGGCGAAGGCGAACGCGCCCTGCGGGCCGCCTGCTGGCGGCGGCGGTGGCAGCGGCGCCGGGGACGGGGCCTGGTCGTCCAGACCCAGCCGCAGCGCGGTGCTGCGGAACCCCTGCGCATGCAGCCAGGTCGCCAGCCGGGCGCGGTCGAGTTCGCGCACCACGAGGTCTTCCAGCGGCACCGGCAGCGGGGCGTCGTCGCGCAACTGGACCAACTGGCGGGAGAGGCGGGCCGCCTCGGCGTGGGCGATCAGATTGTCTTTCTTCTTCGATGGCTTCATCGACGGCGCCGCGGCCAGCACCGCTTCCAGGTCGCCGTATTCGGTGATCAGCTGGGCGGCGGTTTTCGGGCCGATGCCGGGTACGCCGGGCACGTTGTCCACCGAATCGCCCATCAACGCCTGCACCTCGACCAGCCGGTCGGGCGCGACCCCCCATTTCTCCATCACCTCGGCGGGGCCGATCGGTTTTTCCTTCATCGGGTCCAGCATGCTGATGCCGGGCCGGATGAGTTGCATCAGATCCTTATCGGAGGAAACGATGGTTGTGCTGCCACCCTGCGCTTCACAGGCCCGGGCGTACGAGGCGATCAGGTCGTCGGCCTCCCAGTCCGGGAGTTCGATCGCCGGGACGCCAAAGGCGGCGGTGGCGTCGCGCACCAGGGCGAATTGCGGGCGCAATTCTTCCGGCAACTCGGGGCGCTGGGCCTTGTAGCGGTCGTACAGCCGGTTGCGGAAGGTGAGGCGGCCGGCGTCGAAGATGACGGCGAAATGCGTGCCGACGTGGTTCTTCAGCAGGCGCGCCAGCATGTTGGTGAAGCCGAACACGGCGTTCACCGGCACCCCGTCCGGCCGGGTCATCGGCGGCAGGGCGTGGAAGGCGCGGAAGATGAAGCCCGATCCGTCGATGAGAATCAGGTGGGGCGCCGCCGCGGCGCCCGGGGCGGCGTTCAGTGCGCGTCCCCGCCGCCGGCGCCCGGATTGAGCACATACAGGCGGGAACAGTAGGGGCACATCACCTGGCGGTCGGCGATGCGCAGGAAGACGCGCGGATGGCCGAGCCCGCCATTGCCGCCGTCGCAGGCGACGATGCGGTCGTCGACGTGGATGATTTCGGTGGGCGCAGGCTTGGCGGAGCCGTCCGGCATGGGGACCTCGGAAGTTGGGGGGTTTCCCCGGGGGGCGTGCGGCATGATAGCCATGGGGGCTGTGCATTCAACCTCGCGCCCGCCATTCCGTCCTGCTATCGCCCGGGCGCCTCGTTGCGCCGGCAGGGTGACGCGGCGCGGCGTGCTCGGGCTGGGCGCTGCGGTGGCGCTGGGCGGGTGCGTGTCGATGGGGGCCCCGCCGGGCCCGGCGGTGGAGGCCGCATCGATGACCGAGGATGCGTTCACCATGCCGGACGGGGCGCGGCTGCCCTACCGCACCTGGCTGCCCGAGGGCAGGCCGCAGGCGGTGGTGCTGGCACTGCACGGCTTCAATGACAGCCGCGACGCCTGGGAATACCCGGCGCCGGCATTCGCTGCTGCCGGGGTGGCGGTGTATTCGCCCGACCTGCGCTGTTTCGGTGCGGCACCCGGGCGCGGGCTGTGGCCGGGTACCGACGGGCTGGTGGCGGATGCGGCCGAGATGGTGCGGCTGGTGCGGGCGCTGCATCCGGGGGTGCCGTTGGTGCTGATGGGCGAGAGCATGGGGGCGGCCGTGCTGATGGTGCTGGCGACCGGCAAGCTGGCGCCGCCCGACGTGTCGTATGTGCTGATCGCGCCGGCGGTATGGGGCCGGGCGCGGATGAATTTCGTGCTCTCCGGCGCGCTGTGGCTGGCGGTGACGCTGGTGCCTGGCCTGGCGATGACGCGCGGGCCGGTGCAGATCACCGCCAGCGACAATCGCGAGGCGCTGATCCGGCTTTCGACCGATCCGCTGACCGTCCGGCGGACGCGCATGGATGCGCTGGGCGGGCTGGTGAAACTGATGGACGCGGCCCTGGCGGCGGCGCCGCGCATGCGGGTGCCCAGCCTGTTTCTGTATGGTGGCAGGGACGAACTGGTGCCCAGGGCAGCGACGGCGGCGACCTGGCAGGCATTGCCGCGCGGCGGGACGGGCGGGCCGCGGATTGCGTATTATCCGGACGGGTATCACCTGCTGCTGCGGGACCATGCCCGCGCCGTGCCGATCGGCGACATCGTGGCCTGGCTGCGCGACCCGCTCGTCGCACTGCCCTCCGGGGCGGAGCGGGCGGCGCAATTGTGGCTGGAAGCGCAGGATTGAAGCGCTGCAGCGGTTCCCATCTTGTTCCGGTTCTGGGTTCCTTGGCCTGCGGCGTTGTGCCCGCGCATGGACTCCGGCGCCGCCTGGTTGATGACGCAGTCGGTGTGGCCGGCGCACGGCAGTTCCAGGAAGTTCATTCTGCTCCCCGGTCAGGATCGACTCGCCGTTGATCAGCGTGGCTGCCGGTACCAGCCGGCCGTTCAGGCGCAGGCCGAGGGTGGGGGAAACCAGCACGCCCCGGCTGGCTTTCGCGCGCCCGTCCGGTCGGCGGCGTGCCACTCGACGCATGTTGGCGATTCGGGCAGATTGATCCCGCCAGCGGCGCGCCTTGCCTGCGCCGTTCCGGAAACAGGATCGCAGTCATGTCCGACCCCATGGTTCCCGCCGGGACTGTCCTGCCGCTGTTCTTCAAGCGGGTGGTCGGCGTGAACGCCGAGCTGCACGGGGGTCTGCGGCTCGATCGCAACACCGGCTACGGCCATGCGGCAACGGCGCAGTCGGTGCCGATCGGGCTCGGCGAGATCGAGGCGGTGTCGCAGCACTATCCCATCCTGTTCGCCAGCGGCCCGCACCCCACCGCGGTGGCGCTGCTGGGCCTGCGCGAGGGCGAGAATCTGTTCGTGCTGCCGGATGGCAGATGGCGCGGCGACGGCTACGTGCCCGCCTATGTGCGCGGCTTCCCGTTCGTCTTCGTCGAGGACCAGGGTAACAGGACGACCTATGTCGGCATGGAGCCGGACGCCCCCTGCCTGCGCCTCGATTCCGGTGCTCCGCTGTTCGAGGACGGCAAGCCGACCGCGGCGCTGAACGAGAGCGTGGCATTCTGCTCCGCCCTGCGTGACAACCTCAACGCCGCCGCCGCGCTTGGCCGCGCATTGGAAGCCGAGGGCCTGCTGGAGGAGGAGGAGGCGAAGATCACCTTCACCCATGGCGGCGCCTCGCATGTGCGCGGTTTCAAGATCGTCAGGCCCGAACGCCTCGAGCGGGTCAGCGACGAGACCTTTCTGGACTGGCGCCGCCGCGGCTGGCTCGGCCCGCTTTATGCGCATCTGTATTCGATGGCGCGGTGGGCCAGGCTGGTCGAACTGGCCGCGCCGCCGGTGCCGCAGGCGAACTGAGCCCCGCTTCAGCCAGGCCGGCGCACGGGCTTGCATCCGCGACCGGCGGCGACGGATCAGGTGATGGCGTGCGTGGCGGTGGGGGCGGCTGCGCGTTCATCGAAACGCCTTCGGGATTGATCAAGCCAACGTTACCGTTCAGATAACCGCACGATCCGGCGCGCCCCACGCCGCGAGGGAGGAGGCCGCATGTATCGCGATCGCATTCGTATGAATTCGCTCTGGGGCCGGGTGATGAGCCCGGAGGAAGCTGCGCTGATGATCCACGACGGTATGGTCGTGGGCATGAGCGGCTTCACCCGCGCCGGCGACTGCAAGGAGGTGCCGTTCGCACTTGCCGAGCGGGCGCGGCAGGAGCCGCTGAAGATCACCCTGATGACCGGCGCCTCGCTCGGCAACGACATCGACCAGATCCTGGCCGAGGCCGACGTGATCGCCCGCCGCATCCCCTTCCAGGGCGACCCGACGCTGCGGCGCAAGATCAACGCCGGCGAGGTCATGTTCATCGACCAGCACCTGAGCGAGACGGTCGAGCTGCTGCGCTCGCGACAGATTCCGGCGATCGACATCGCCGTGGTGGAGGCCACCGCCATCACCGCGGAAGGCGGCATCGTGCCGACCACCTCGGTGGGCAATTCCGCCAGCTTCGCCGTGCTGGCGCCGAAGGTGATTGTGGAGGTCAACCTGACCATGCCGCATGAGCTGGAGGGGCTGCACGACATCTACTTCCCCACCTACCGGCCGTACCGCTCGCCGATTCCGGTGACCGCCGCGGACAGCCGGATCGGGCTGCCCGCCATCCCGATCGATCCGCAGAAGATCGCCGGCATCGTGATCACCCGCAAGGCGGACAGCCCGTCGCGGCTGGAACAGCCGGACGAGGAAACCCGGGCGATCGCCGGTCACCTCGAGGCCTTCCTCACGCGGGAAGTGCGGGCCGGCCGGCTGTCGCCCTCGCTGCAGCCGCTGCAGGTGGGCATCGGCAGCATCGCGAATGCGGTGATGCACGGCTTCCTGGACAGCCGCTTCACCAATCTGACGATGTATTCCGAAGTGCTGCAGGACAGCACCTTCGAACTGATGGATGCCGGCAAGCTGCGCTTCGCCTCCGGCTCGTCCTTCACCCTGTCGGCCGACCGCTACGGGCAGGTGCTGTCCGATCTGCCGCGCTACCGTGACCGCATGGTGCTGCGGCCGCAGGAGATCAGCAACCATCCGGAGGTGGCGCGCCGGCTCGGCATCATCGCCATCAACACCGCGCTGGAATGCGACATCTATGGCAACGTCAACTCGACGCATGTCGGCGGCACGCACATGATGAACGGCATCGGCGGCTCGGGCGATTTCGCCCGCAACGCGCATTTTTCGGTGTTCGTGACCAAGTCGATCGCCAAGCGCGGCGCCATTTCCAGCATCGTGCCGATGGTTTCGCACGTGGACCACACCGAACACGACGTGGACATCATCGCCACCGAAATCGGGCTGGCCGATCTGCGCGGCCTGGCGCCGCGCGAGCGTGCCGAGCTGGTGATCAACAATTGCGCCCATCCGACCTACCGCGGCGAACTGATGGAGTATTTCCGCGCGGCGTGCCGGCGCGGCGGGCAGACGCCGCATGTGCTGGAGGAGGCGCTGGGCTGGCACGTGCGGGCGCGGGAAACCGGGCGCATGCTGGGGTGAAGCAAGGCCAGGGCGCTGCCCTGGACCCGCAAGGGGGCAGTGGCCCCCTTGACCCCCATTCATTAGGCTCTATGCCGCGCTCGGTGGGGTGCGGGGCAACGCTCAATCCATCAGGCGATGGTTACTACTCCATAAAACCAAGCGTCAGAACCTCCAGCACGACCATGGCGACAGCCATGATGCAAACGAACCTGTAACGCCTCCACCAATAGAGCGTTCCGGCCCAGACCAACAGGAAAACAGGCACAGAATATAACAGAAAGACAGTGCCATCAAAAATCCGGCTCGACCAGCCGTTATTGAACCCAGCCTTGAGCAAGGAAACCGCTATTGCTGGAAAGACGATCAGGAATCGCGGCCAGCCGATCGTGAAAGACCAGAAGAAATCCACTGCCCGCTGGGAACATGCAGATTCTATAACGCCGAACATGTCTATGTATGGAAGGCAGCTTGGCTCGGACGGCTGCGGATGCGTGACCGCAAAGCCGATCAGTCCACCGATGGCAAGGTAAAACAGGAACCACCCCGACAGCGTATGCAACCGTCCCAGGAGACGGTGCAGGAGACTGTTCCGACGCGCAGTTTCCATCGCATCCATCGCCATCCAATCGAAAAATCGCCCGCCTCCGTCTAGACCACCGCTTTGATATCCACCATCAGCTCGTTGCCCAAATGCTCCAGCGCGCTGCGCACGTGCAGCGCCACATCGAGCGCCGGCGACGGCGCGCGCAGCCGCGCCTCGGCGCGGAACAGCGCCTCACCCGAGAACGAGCCGCTGAGCACGTCGGTGGTCAGCTCCTCGATGTTGACGCCGCAGTTCCACAGCGCCTGGGTGAAGTCGCGCACGATGCCTGGCCGGTCGTGGCCGACCACCTCGAGGTGCAGGATGGTCTGCGCCGGCCCGGGCGGCTCGGTGGTGCCGGCTTCCATGGTCACCCGCAGGCCCTGGTCCTGCAGCCCCGCCAGCGCCGCGGTCAGGGCCGCGATTTCGTCCGGGGGCACCCTTATCAGTGCGATGCCGGCGAACTGCCCGCCCAGCCGCGCCATCCGGCTTTCCAGCCAGCTGCCGCCGCGCTCGGCCACCAGCTCGGCCAGGATGCGCACCAGCCCCGGCCGGTCCGGTCCGATCAGCGTCAGGATGAGCGGGGACTGCGTCACGCTTTCATTCCTTGCAACGTGCCGTCAGAGTGGCCGGGCCGGCGCGATTGCACAAGGCGCCGGCCGCATCTCAGCCCTTCGGGCGGCGCCGGTACAGCAGCATGCCGCGCGTGGTCATCACTGCCTCGCCGTGCTGGTTCAGCACTTCGGTGAACGACCGCACGATGCCGCGGTCCGGCCGGCTGCGCGACCCCACCGCTTCCTGCACGGTCACCCGCACCCGCAGCCGGTCGCCCGGCCGCACCGGACGCAGCCAGCGCAATTCGTCCACCCCGGGCGAACCCAGGCTGGCATTGGGCGGGATGAAGTTTTCCACCAGCAGCCGCATCATCACCGCCGCGGTGTGCCAGCCGCTGGCGATCAGGCCGCCATACATGGTCGCCTTGGCCGCCTCGGGGTCGGTGTGGAAAATCTGCGGGTCGTAGCGCCCGGCGAAGGCGACGATCTCCGCCTCCGTCATCTCATGGTCGCCGAACTCGGTGACGTCGCCGGGGTGGAAGTCCTCGAACCAGCGCTCCAACGCGCGCTCCGGGGCAGGCATGGGTGAATTCTCCCTGGTTTCCGCCGGATGGTCCCATGCGCGGGCGGCCGGCTGCAACCGGGCGCCGGCAATTTGCGGCGGCGTTGCTTTCCTTGAGGCGATTGACCCATGTCAAGGCAACCGGCACCGCGCTGGGGGATTTTGTTGCGTTCGTCGGCCCCGGTACGGACAGTAAAGGGGAGATCTATGTCCGCTTCCGGATTGCCAAAGACCGCCGCCGTGCTGGGCCCGGATGGGTTGCAGGCGCTGATTGCCGCGCTGGCCGCCCGCGGCATGGAAGTGATCGGTCCTGTCGAGCGCGACGGCGCCATTGTGCTCGACCGCATCGCCGGCATCGCTGATCTTCCAGCGGGCCGCACCGACCGCCAGGAGGCCGGGTCGTACCGCCTCGCCGACCGGGATGACGGCGCCCTGTTCGGCTATGCCGTCGGGCCGCAATCCTGGAAGCGGTTCCTGCACCGCCCGGTCGAGACGTTGTTCCGGGTCCGCCGGATCGGCCAGGAACTGGCCTTCGAGCCGCCCCGCGAGACGCCGCCGCGCACCGCCTTCCTCGGCGTGCGCGCCTGCGAGCTGGCGGCCATCGCCATTCAGGACCGGGTGCTGCTGGGCGGCGCCTATGTGAACACCGAATACGCCGCCCGCCGCGCCCAGACCTTCCTGGTGGCGGTGAACTGCGGCGATCCGGCCGCCACCTGTTTCTGCACCTCGCACGACACCGGCCCGCGCGCCCACAGCGGCTACGACGTGGCGCTCACCGAATTGCTGGTGGACGGGCGGCACGAATTCCTTGCCGAGCCGGGCAGCGATTCCGGCGCCGCCCTGCTTGCCTACCTGCCCACCCGCCCGGCAACCGCTGCCGACTGGGCGGCGGCGGCGGCGGTGGCGGCGCGCGCGGCGGCGAACATGCACCGGCGCATGCCCAGCGAAGGGCTGAAGGAAACGCTGCAGGCCCATCCCGAGCATCCGCGGTGGGAGGATGTCGGCCAGCGCTGTCTGGCCTGCGCCAACTGCACGATGGTCTGTCCCACCTGCTTCTGCACCACCATCGAGGATCACAGCGAGCTCGACGGCCTCGGCGCGGAGCGCGTCCGCCGCTGGGATTCCTGCTTCGCCGGCGATTTCTCCTACGTGCATGGCGGCGCCGTGCGCACGCAGACGCGGTCGCGCTACCGCCAGTGGATGACCCACAAGCTGGCGCATTGGTGGGACCAGTACGGCACATCGGGGTGCGTCGGCTGCGGCCGCTGCATCGCCTGGTGCCCGGTCGGCATCGACATCGCCGCCGAGGCGGCCGCTTTCGTTGAAAGCAGCAAGCGGGAGGAGGACGCCCATGGAATCGCTTGAGAGCATCGTGCTGGCCCAGCCGTTCTTCGCCGGGCTGGAACCGGACATCGCGGAGATGATCGCCGGCTGCGCCCGCAACCACGTCTTTGAACCGGATGCCTATCTGTTCCATGAGGGCGAGGCGGCGCGCGAGTTCTTCCTGCTGCGCGAGGGCGACGTTTCGCTCGAGATCCACATCTCCGGCGGCACCACCATCGTGCTCAGCACCCAGCATGAAGGCGATGTCGTCGGCGCGTCCTGGCTGATCCCGCCCTATCGCTGGAACAGCGACGCCCGCGCCCGCACCCGTGTGCGCGCCCTCGGCGTCGATGCCGAGTGCCTGCGCGGCAAGTGCGAGGCGAACCCGCGGACCGGCTACGCGATGATGAAGCGCTTCGCGCCGCTGCTGGTGCGCCGCCTGCAGGCCGCGCAGACGCAGTTGCTCGACGTCTATGGTCGGGCGGACCGGCCATGACCGTGAGCCCCTACCTGCCGCTGCCTTACCGGATCATCGCGGTGCGGCAGGATACGCCGGACACGGCGACGATCGACCTGCAACCGGTCCGCGCCGCCATTCCGGAGCCGGCGCCGGGGCAGTTCACCATGCTCTACATGCTCGGCGTCGGCGAGGCGCCGATCAGCGTCAGCGGCGTTCCCATCGAGGGCGCGCCGCTGGCGCAGACGCTGCGCGGCGTCGGCAATGTCAGCAAGGCCATCATCCGGTTGCAGCCGGGCGACGAAATCGGCGTGCGCGGCCCGTACGGCACCACCTGGCCGGTCGCCGAGGCGGACGGCCACGACGTGCTGTTCATCGCCGGCGGCCTGGGCCTCGCGCCGCTGCGTCCGGCCATCCGCCACGTGCTGGCGCATCGCGACCGCTACGGCCGGGTCGCGGTGCTGTATGGCGCGCGCACCCCGGCCGATATCCTGTATCGCGACGAGCTGGTGCTGTGGCGGCGCATGCTCGACGTGCAGGTCGAGGTGACGGTGGACCGCGCCCAGCGCGCCTGGCACGGCGCCGTCGGCGTGGTGACCGAGCTGGTCTCGCGCGCCGGTTTCGAGCCCGACCGCACACTCGCCATGGTGTGCGGGCCGGAGGTGATGATGCGGTTCTCCGTGCAGGCGCTGCAGGGCGCCGGCCTGCCCTCCGAGCGCATCTACGTTTCGATGGAACGCAGCATGAAATGCGGCACCGGCCTGTGCGGCCACTGCCAGTTCGGCGCCGAGTTCGTGTGCAAGCAGGGCGCGGTGATGCGCTATGACCGCATCGCCTCCATCTTCACCGTGCGGGAGATCTGACGATGGCCCGGCCACGCCTTGCGGTGATCAAGTTCGCCTCCTGCGACGGCTGTCAGCTCTCGTTGCTGGATTGCGAGGACGAGTTGCTGGCGGTTGCCGGCGCGGTGGAAATCGCCAACTTCCCCGAGGCGTCGCGGGCGGTGCATCCCGGCCCGTACGACGTTACGCTGGTCGAGGGCAGCATCACCACCGAACACGACGCCGCCCGCATCCGCGCGGTGCGTGACGAAACCGCGGTGCTGATCACCATCGGCGCCTGCGCCACCTCCGGCGGCATCCAGGCGCTGCGCAACTTCGCCGATGTGGGCGAGATGGTGCGCGCCGTCTACGCCCGGCCGGATTTCATCAGCACGCTGGCCACCTCCACCCCGATCTCCGCGCACGTGAAGGTGGATTACGAGCTGCGCGGCTGCCCGATCGACAAGGGCCAGTTGCTGGAACTGGTTTCGGCGCTGCTGGCCGGGCGGCGGCCGGTGCTGCCGTCGCACAGCGTCTGCGTCGAGTGCAAGCTGGCCAGCCGGGTCTGCGTCATGGTGGCGCATGGCACGCCCTGCCTGGGGCCGGTGACGCATGCCGGCTGCGGCGCGCTCTGTCCGGGCTACCATCGCGGCTGCTACGGCTGCTTCGGCCCGGCCGAGACCACCAACACGGCGACGCTGGCCGCGCAGTGGCAGGCGCTCGGCGCTTCCCGCCGCGACATCCATCGTGCCTTCCGCACCTTCAACGCGGCCAGCGAGCCGTTCTGCCGGGAGGCCGACGCCCATGGCTGAAACCAGGCGCATCCGCGTCGAAATGCTCGCCCGCGTCGAGGGCGAGGGCGCGCTGGAAGTCGATATCTCGGACCGCAAGGTGCAGTCCGTGCGGCTGTCGATCTTCGAGCCGCCGCGGCTGTATGAGGCGTTCCTGCGCGGCCGGGCCGCCGCCGAGGTGCCGGACATCACCGCCCGCATCTGCGGCATCTGCCCGGTCGCCTATCAGATGAGTTCGGCGCACGCCATCGAATCCGCCTTCGGCATGGAGCCGGGCCCGGAAATCCGCGCCCTGCGCCGGCTGCTGTATTGCGGCGAGTATATCGAGAGCCACGCGCTGCACATGGTGATGCTGCACGCGCCCGACTTCCTCGGCTTCGAGGACGGCATCGCCATGGCCGCCAGCCATGGCGACCTGGTGAAGCGGGCGCTGGCGGCCAAGAAGGCCGGCAACACGCTGATGTGCGTGGTGGGCGGGCGGGAGATCCACCCGATCAACGTGCGCCTCGGCGGCTTCTACCGGCTGCCCACGCGGGCTGAACTTTCCGCGCTGCAGCCCGATCTGGCGCGCGCCCGCGACGACGCGGTCGGCATCCTGCGCTGGGCCTCCCGCTTCAATTTTCCCGATGTCGAGCGCGACTGGGAACTGGTGGCGCTGCGCCATCCGACCGAATATCCGCTGAACGAGGGGCGCATCGCCTCCACCAGCGGCATCGACATCGCTGCCGACGAATTCGATTCGGTGTTCGAGGAACGCCACATCGCCCATTCCAACGCGCTGCATTCGGTGGTGCGTGCGCGCGGTGCCTACCTCACCGGCCCGCTGGCCCGCTACGCGCTGAATTATGAGCGCCTGCCGGCGCATATCCAGGCGCTGGCGCGGGAAGCCGGGCTGGGGCCGGTGTGCCGCAACCCGTACCGCAGCATCCTGGTGCGCGCCATCGAAACGATCTACGTGTGCGAGGAGGCGATGCGGCTGATCGCCACCTACAACCCGCCGCGCGAAGCCGCGGTGCCGTTGACACCGCGCGCCGGGGTTGGCGCCTGGGCCACCGAGGCGCCGCGCGGTTTGCTGTGGCACCGGTATGAACTCGATGCCGAGGGCAACATCCGCACCGCCCGCATCGTGCCGCCGACGTCGCAGAACCAGCCGGCCATCGAGGCCGATCTGCTCGACATCGCCACCCGCCGCATCGACGAGCCGGACGACGTGCTGCAACTGGCCTGCGAGGCGGCGGTGCGCAACCACGACCCGTGCATCTCCTGCGCCACGCATTTTCTCAAGCTGACCGTCAATCGCCGGTGAGCCGGCGCCGATGACCGCGCTGGTCATCGGCTTCGGCAACCCCGATTGCGGCGACGATGCCGCCGGGCCGCTGGTGGCACGCCTGCTGGCCGGGCGGATCGCCGCCCGCGTGCTGGAGCGCCACGGCGATGCGCTGGCGCTGCTGGACGTGTGGGAAGGCGCCGCGTTGCTGGTGCTGGTCGATGCGGCGGCACCGATGGGCACGCCCGGCCGCATCCACCGGCTTGACCTGACGACCGACCTGCCGCGCGAGCTTTCCGTGGGCTCGGTGCATTCCTTCGGCCTGCCGGAAGCGGTGGCGCTGTCGCGCCGGCTGGGTACTTTGCCGCCGCGGGTGGTGGTGTATGCGATCGAGGGCTGGTGCTTCGATGTTGGGGGGACGGTTTCGGCTGCGGTTGCGGACGCGGTGGGGACTGTTGCAGAGCGGATCGCGACGGAACTTTCGGGGTGATGCCAGGCAGCTTTGCGCCCAGGGTGGTTGTTGAGCCGCCCCGGGCATCGCCTCCGAAGCGGACTCCTCCCCGTGGGTGTCGATGGCGGGAGGAGGTGGATTCCGTTCAATCCGTGAGGATTGTAGGGCGGGAAAGCGCAGCGTATCCCGCCGTTGTAACTGGCGGTTCGCTCGGCTGCGGCGAGCTACCAGAGGCGAGAGAACGGCAATGACATGAAGAGGCGGGACACGCTTTGCTTTCCCACCCTACGCTTGCTGATTCACAGATATACATACTGGCGTGGGCTGTGCCAACTCGAAGGTAGTCGCCCTCCGGTATTCAGGGGGATCCAGGCCGCGCAAATGCCAGCGGCAATGCAGCGTTGCCTCCCTATGTATCCAAGCCTCCGGGGACAATTCGTAGTCCGGCCAAGGAGCGTCCTCGGGAGGCATCAAGATGTTCCGTATCTTTACCGCCAGCCGCGCCAAAGCGCCTCTCGCAGCCAAACGCTCTCCGTTCAGGGTTGCGCTTTCGAAAAGCCTCACGAGGGGGACAGAACGACGAAGCGTATCCATCACGGCACGGTGATCGGACCATTTCTCCTCAGCCCAGACCGCTTGACGATTCCCTAACGGGCGCCAAACAAAGTTCTTCACGTCCCACACATTCAACATTGCCGTATCGTCAACGGCGAAGGTATAGCCATGAAACTTTCTTACGAGAAATCGCCCACTGAAGTAGTCCCAGGGTCTTTCTCCGTCGGAGGTATGCAAGTGTCGAAGAGTGAGGCCAACATGCTCGCGTGCGTAGTCAACCTCCAACACCTTTGCCTCAACCTCTTGGCCCTTGTGAAATCCCTCGATGGATAACACGGAGGGTGGCTCACCTGCCATGTCTGTATAGTGGACCATGCCATCCAAACCGAAGGGAAGCCGGACAAAAATCCCGAATTCCACGATGTTGACCACCGGCCCATGGACGATGCGGCCAACCGGAAAGGCTGCCTGGAACCGATCAAAATTCGGGTTCAGGGTGGCGCTACGATTGCTCAGAAGTAGAAAGTTGTCATGCTCCTCGTCGGTGACGACTGTGTCGATTACATCATCCTTCGCAACGACATCCCGCGCATCACTCGGTGGCTCCCATCCGAGAAGCCTTATTGGTACAAATCCCCCCACACTGGGTTCGACATCCACGAGCACACCATTGTCAACTACAAATCGCACGCGGGAGCGGATTCTCGTGCCAGGGGGATATTTCTTGCGTACCCATGAAGGAAGGAGTTCCTTCACGCACTCCGTCTCCAGATAGCGGGCGATGCGAGGCCCAGGTCAGAGCGCATAGCGTTCGTTGCAAAAGGTTCCTCTCAGGTGGCGATCGATCAAACCCTCGGCCTGCGGCCCATCGATCTCACTTGTGCGAGTCAAGATTTCGGCTAGATCCCTTGCTGCGGCGTGGAAATTTGGTTGCTCGAACAACCTCGCGACCTCGCAATGTAACTTGGCATCGTAATCATCCCTAGCCTGTCCATCCTCATCATCGGGAAACATCTCATGTAAAATCGTGAGAATTTGCGCTTCGTCTCTAAAACCCCCTTCGTCATGACACGTGTCGATCCCAAAGGATTCCAGGCAAGTCCTCGCGGCAGCGAGGATTTTCAAATCCATTTTTCGCCGATCGCCTGCCTCCGTATCGGGCCAGAGCACACATGTCCTTCCCGACACTTCGAATTGGTATATCCGAACCATCTTCAAACCCAGGCCCAACCACCTCGCCATCACGGCATGGCCAGCTTCATGAATGGCTTCCCTAGCCAGCACTGACACCTCCGCGTTTCGGTTGCAAAGGTTCATGGACGCCATTTTCGAGATTGTGTCTGGCAAATCATTACATTCATTCCGAATGTCGAAAATGTTAGCTGGGTGCGAAGGTGAGGTTTGGGCATTGGCCAGCAGCCATGCTGCGTCTGACGAGGACGGATTCGGAAGAAAAATAATGGTTGCTACCTCGCTGGTCTACAGCCGCAACGGGTCGGCATCTGCCGAAGCCCTTGCCCTATGCCAACGTCTGCTTCGCCACGTGGAGATTCCGACAGCCGCCCTTCCGCTATCGGCCAAAGCCAGCCGGAGGCTCCCGCTTGGTGCCATGCCACCGAAAGTCCGCTTCGGCAGACAGAAGCGGACGATCCCGGCAGCGAACTGAACCGCCGCTCCCCGCCCTTTGCGGGCAAAGCAACCCCAACACCACCGGGAAGCCCATAGGCTCTGCGCCCAGGATATCCTGAATGAACGGGTTCCAAGGGGCCACTGCCCCTTGGCGGGTCCAGCGGCGCCCTGGCCTTGCCTTCGCGCCACGTTGATCATTCCGCCCCCCGCCGCCATAGTGAAGCCGCCGTTGCCCGAGGTTCCAGCCGCATGCGCAATTTCGACGAACTCAGCGAGCGCGATATCCTGGCGCTGGCCATCACCGCCGAGGAGGAGGATGGCCGCATCTACCTCGACTTCGCCGAGGGGCTGCGCGCCGACTATCCCGCTTCCGCCCGCGTGTTCACCGATATGGCGGCGGAGGAGGACACCCACCGGCGCTGGCTGATCGACCTCTACCGGCAGAAATTCGGCGAACACATCCCGCTGATCAAGCGCGAGCACGTGCGCGGCTTCTACCAGCGCAAGCCGATCTGGCAGTTGCAGCCGCTGAACCTCGCCGCGGTGCGCCGCCAGGCCGAGGAGATGGAATTCGACTCCGCCCAGTTCTACCGGCGCGCGGCTGCCCGCTCGACCGACGCCTCGATCCGCAAGCTGCTCGGCGACCTGGTTGCCGCCGAGGTCAAGCATGAGCACGCCGCCGAACGGCTGATGAAGGAGAATCTCACCGACAACGCGCTGGCCGAGGAGGCGGAGTCGGCGCGGCGCATGCTGCTGCTGCGGTTCATCCAGCCGGGGCTGGCCGGGCTGATGGACGGGTCGGTCTCCACCCTGGCGCCGGTGTTCGCCGCCGCGCTGGCCACCGCCAGTTCATGGGATGCCTTCCTGGTGGGCATGGCGGCGTCGCTCGGCGCCGGCATTTCCATGGGGTTTGCCGAGGCGCTGTCGGATAACGGCAGCCTGACCGGGCGCGGCGCGCCGCTGCTGCGCGGCGTTATCTGCGGGGTGATGACCACGCTGGGCGGCATCGGCCACACGCTGCCCTTCCTGATCCCCGATTTCCGTGTCGCCCTGGTGCTGGCGGTGCTGGTGGTGGTTGCCGAACTGGCGGCGATCTCCTGGATTCGCTGGAAATACATGGATACGCCGCCGTTCTCGGCCGCCCTTCAGGTGGGCTTCGGCGGCGCGCTGGTGTTTGCCACCGGCATCCTGATCGGCAGCAGTTGACCGCCGTTCAGCATCGGGGGAAGAAAACGCAATAAGAAAGCCGCCTGGGAACAGCATCCGCTGTCTCCTGTCCTGTAACTCTGGAGCTGCCATGAGTGCCACCGTGACCTCTCCCGCCGATAGTTTTCGTTATGACAGGATCACGATCCTGTTGCATTGGCTCACCGCCATCGTGGTGGCGGCGCAGTGGAGCATCGGGCAGGCGGTTGGGTTGTTCCCGCACGGCCCGGAGCAGGACGCGGTGCGCTCGGTGCATATCGTGCTCGGCCTGGGGCTGCTGGTGCTGCTGGTGGTGCGGCTGTTCTGGAGCAAGCTGCCCTGGGTTCGCCAACCGGTGCGCCGCGGCCTGGGCGATTTCGTCGCGCACGGCCTGCAGGTGCTGCTGGTGGTGTTGCTGGTGGCCACGATCCTGCTGGGCCTGCTGAAGGCCGCGGTGGACGGCGGGTCGGTGTTCGACTGGATCAGCCTGCCGCCGCTGGGGGGCGGATCGAAGGATCTGCGCCACTTCGTCGGCGAGTTGCACGAATGGGGCGCCAACCTGATCCTGGCGGTGGTCGGCGTGCACGCGGCGGCGGCGCTGGCGCATCATTATGTGCTGCGCGACGGTATCCTGCGCCGGATGCTGCCGGGCCGCCGTTGACGCAACGCGGCGGCGGGCCGCAGGCGGCCTTCTCCATGCCGGGCGAAGGCGCCATGGCGGCTGCCGCCGCTGGCTGCCGGTCGTCCGGTCGGCACTCGTACTGCCGTGGCCAGGGCATGCGCCGGTGACGTCCGCGAATCATGCGTTGCCGGGAAACGAGCGGTTTCATACGGTGCTGATCCCCAGGCCCTGGAGTACTGGCCCCATGAACCTGACCGGCCTCGCCAGGCAGACCATCAAGGGTGATCCAGCATCACTTAGCAAAGATGCCTGAATGAACCTCGTTCTTGGTACATGCGCCGGGTATTCGCCCGGAAAGATCCGCCATTTTGTGGAAAGTTTGCGCTGCTGGTTCAACGGAAAGGCCGTATTGGTCACGGCGAATCTGCCGCCGGAAACCAAAGGGATTTTGAAAAAATACGACATACAGGAACATGAAATTCATGTTGAACCACCATTGTTCAATATCCAGGTTTCACGGTATCGGGCCTACCGGGACGTTCTAAAAAGTTTGAAAAATATAGAACGTGCATTTTTGGTTGATGTGAGGGATGTGTTTTTTCAGGCAGATCCTTTTCTGATGCTGCCCGAGGCACCGCTGGTGGCGTACCTCGAAGAGCAGACAATCGGTAACTGCAAAATTAACAGCGCATGGATTACGCATTTGTATGGCGCGCGGCGACTGGCTGATCTTGGCGCGCGCAGCATCAGCTGCTCGGGAACGACGGCGGGAACGCGGGCCGGGTTGCTGCGTTACCTCGACCTGATGTGCCGTGAGATAGACGCTGCCAGATCAAGCCCGATACGTTTGGCTGGTCTCGGCGCCCGCGCTATCAGTCTGGCGGGCGCGACGGGGGGAAAGTGGCCGGGGCTGCCACGCTATATCAACCTGATGGGCCGTGAGATATACCCCAGGATATCGGGTCGGCTTCCACTGGGAGCCGACCAGGGGATACATAACCATCTGGTCCATGGCGAACTATCCGAGACGATTCTTATTCCGAACCGGATTGGTGCAGTACAGACCATGCATTACCAAAAAACATTTCTCTTCGACCGGCTCGGCCGCCTCCTGAATGACGACGGGTCCGTTTGTCCGATCCTTCATCAGATCGACCGGCATCCGCAGTTCTTCAGCCTATGGGGCATCAGGCAGGGGATGTTCAACAGCTGATATGCAATGCCAGGCGGCCAGCCGGGAAACCGTTCTTTCGCGGCGCTCCGTTCCGCGCCACGGCCGCGTTTCGCCCCTGGACCCCTTCCCGAACCGGCTCGGGGTGGCCACTGTCCCCTTTGGCGTCCGGTGGTGGAACTTCCCGCTTTCCCTGGTTGACGCGGCGCGGCGGCGGGCCGCAGGAGGTTTGTTCCATTCCCGGAGAAGGCGCCATGTCGCCCGCCGCCGCCGCCCCCTCCAACGCCTGGCACGTGATCCTGGCTGACCGCCGGCTGTGGCTGATGGTCGGCTTCGGCTTCGCGGCCGGCCTGCCGCTGGCGTTGTCCGGGTTCACGCTGCGGCAGTGGCTGGCCGAGCGGCAGATCTCGCTGGCCGCCATCGGGCTGACTGCCAATATCGGCCTGGCCTATACGCTGAAATTCCTGTGGGCGCCGCTGCTGGACCAGATGCCGCCACCGTTCGGCCTGGCCAGATTCGGCCGGCGGCGGGGCTGGCTGCTGGCCATCCAGCCGGCGCTGGTGGGTATGCTGGCGGTGCTGGCGTTCTCCGGCGGCGGGCCGCTCTGGGGCACCGTTGCCGCCGCGGCGCTGGTGGCGTTCCTGTCGGCCACCCAGGACATCGCCATCGACGCCTGGCGCATCGAGACGTTTCCCCAGCGGCTGCAGGGCGCGGCCATGGCCGGCTATGTATGGGGCTATCGGGTGGCCATGCTGGCCTCCGGGGCCGGCGCCATCGCGGCGGCGGGCTGGCTGGGCTGGCGCGGATCGTTTCTCGCCGTGGCCGCGCTGCTGGCGCTCGGCATCCTGGTGACGCTGGCCGCCGCCGAGCCGGTCGCGGCACCGCGCCCGCCAATCGCGGCGGGGCTGGCGGCACGGGCGCGGGCGGCGGTGCTGGACCCGCTGCGCGAGTTCCTCGCGCGCGCGGGCGCCGGCGCGATCCTGGCCTATGTGGCGCTGTTCAACCTTGGCGAGGCGATGGCCGGGGTGATGCTGGCGCCGTTCTACCGCTCGCTGGGCTTCGACCGCGCCGCGGTGGCGGCGGCGACCGGCGTGCCGGCATTGGTCTGCACCATGGCGGGCATTGCCGCCGGCGGGTGGCTGGTGGCGCGGATCGGGCTGGCGCGGGCGCTGATCTCGACCGGGCTGACCCAGATGGGTGCCATGGCCATGTATGTCTGGCTGGCCCACTCGCACGGCGACCACACGGTGCTGTTCGCCACGGTGATGACCGAGGCCTTTGTCCAGGCGCTGGCGACGGCTTCATTCGTCACCTACCTGTCAGGGCTGTGCTCGACCGCGTTCACGGCGACGCAGTATGCGCTGCTGACCTCGCTGGCGGCGTTGGCCACGCACACGATCGGCGGGTTTTCCGGGTTCCTGGCCGATGCGGTGGGCTGGCCGGCGTTCTACCTGCTGGCGATGGGCTGCGCGGTGCCGGGGATGCTGGTGATGGTGTTCATCCTGCGACGGTTCCCGCCGTCCGACGGGTGAGCCGGCCGGGGTACACGCCTTTGCGTCGCGTCTGCTGCCGGCGCGTCCCCATATGAGGCTGCATGAAAGCGCCCCATTCGCGGCGCCCCATGCCATCCCGAATTGCAGGAGGAAGCCCATGGCCGCCTTGCGCGCGTCCCGATCTTCGTTTGCCCGCGCGCTGCTGGTGCCGGTTGCGGCGCTGGCTGCGCTCGCGCTCGGCGGTTGCGTTGCCTATCCGGCGTATGGGCCTGGCTATGGCTATGCTCCGGGATATGTCTATCCCGCGCCGGTCGTTGTCGGCGGCGGTTATTACGGGGGCGGCGGCGGTTATTACGGTGGTGGCGGCGGCTGGCACGGCGGCGGCTGGCACGGCGGCAGGTAGCCGCGGCCGGCCGCAGCCCCGTAACAGGGGGCAGGGCGAACGCATTCGCCTCACGCCATTGCGTCGGCGCCGCGCCGGGATGCCCCCCATATCGCGTTCATGAAAGCGCCTGATTCGCGGCGCAGCATTCCATTCATGATCGCAGGAGGAAGCCATGGCAGCCTTGTGCATGTCCCGCTCTCCAGCAGCCCGCCACATTCCGGCCCACCCGTTGATGATGCCGGTAGCGGCACTGGCTTTGCTTGTGCTCGGCGGCTGCGTTGCCTACCCCGGCTATGGCCCGGGGTATTACGGGGGATACGCAACCCCTGGCTATGACTACGCCGCCGGCACCTATCCGGGTTACGCCTATGCCTATGCTCCGCCGGTTGTTGCTGACGGCGTCATCGTTGGTGGCGGTGGCGGGTGGTACGGTGGCGGCGGTGGTTGGAACCATGGCGGCGGGTGGTACCACGGCGGCGGCGGTGGTGGTTGGAACCACGGCGGCGGCGGCTGGAACCACGCCAGCGGCGGTGGTGGATGGAACCATGGCGGCGGTGGTGGCGGACGCGCCCACGGCGGCGGCAACCACTGGCACGGCTGATAACCAGCGCCCTCGCCGGGCATGAAAAAACCCAGGGAGCGCTGCTCCCTGGGCCCGTTCGTCAGTGATGCCGGACGTCAGTGGCCGAGCGACTTGACGATTTCCTCGGTCATCTTCTTGGCGTCGCCGAACAGCATCATGGTGTTGTCGCGGAAGAACAGTTCGTTCTCCACGCCCGCATAGCCCGAGGCCAGCGACCGCTTGATGAACAGCACCGTGCCGGCCTTCTCGACGTCGAGGATCGGCATGCCGTAGATCGCCGAGCTTTTGTCGGTCTTGGCGGCCGGGTTGGTGACGTCGTTGGCGCCGATCACATAGGCGACGTCGGCGGTGCTGAACTCGTTGTTGATGTCTTCGAGTTCGAACACCTCGTCATACGGCACGTTGGCTTCCGCCAGCAGCACGTTCATGTGGCCCGGCATGCGGCCCGCCACCGGATGGATGGCGTATTTGACGTCCACGCCTTCCTTCTTGAGCAGGTCGGCCATTTCCCGCACGGCGTGCTGCGCCTGCGCCACCGCCATGCCGTAGCCGGGCACGATGATGACCTTGGAGGCGTTCTTCATGATGAAGGCGGCATCGTCGGCCGCCCCCGCCTTGACGCTGCGCTGCTCCTTGCCGGCCACCGCCGCCACCCCGCCCTCGGAGCCGAACCCGCCCAGCAGCACGTTGATGATGCTGCGGTTCATGCCCTTGCACATGATGTAGGACAGGATCGCGCCGGATGCGCCGACCAGCGCCCCGGTGATGATCAGGGCAAGGTTCTGGATGGTGAAGCCGATGCCGCAGGCCGCCCAGCCGGAGTAGCTGTTCAGCATGGAAACGACCACCGGCATGTCGGCGCCGCCGATCGGGATGATCAGCAGGAAGCCGATGGCGATCGACAGGATGGCCAGCAACCAGAACACGATCTGGCTGCCGCCGGTGAGCACGAACAGCAGCACCAGGAAGGCGATGGCGCCGGCGATGTAGGCGTTGATGCGGTGCTGGTTGGGGAAGGTGATCGGCGCGCCGCTCATCAATGCCTGCAGCTTGGCAAACGCGATCACCGAGCCGGAGAAGGTGATGGCGCCGATGGCCAGACCGAGCGACATCTCGACCAGGCTTTGCGCGTGGATATGGCCGGACGTGCCGATGCCGAACGATTCCGGCGCGTTCAGCGCCCCGGCGGCGACGAACACGGCGGCCAGACCGACCAGCGAGTGGAACGCCGCCACCAGCTGCGGCAGCGCCGTCATCTGGATGCGCGAGGCGATGAAGTAGCCGACGCCGCCGCCGATGGCGATGCCGAGCGGAATCAGCGCCGCGCTCGAGGAGAACATGCCGTGATGGGCGAAGGTGACCAGCACGGCCACCGCCATGCCGGTCACGCCGAACTGCAAGCCGCGCCGCGAGGTTTCCGGATGCGACAGGCCGCGCAGGGCGAGGATGAACAGAACGGCGGAGATCAGATAGAACAGGGAGGTGAGGGAAGCTGACATGGCTGGGCCCTCAAGCCTTCTTCTTGGATTTGAACATGGACAGCATTCGCCAGGTCACGAAGAACCCGCCGAAGATGTTCACGCTGGCCAGCGTCACCGCCGCGAAGCCGAAGCCGTTGGCCCAGGACGAGGTGCCCAGCCCGGTCGCCAGCATGGCGCCGACGATGATCACCGAGGAGATGCCGTTGGTCAGCGCCATCAGCGGCGAATGCAGCGCCGGGGTGACGTTCCACACCACGTAGTAGCCGACGAAAACCGCCATCAGGAAGATGGCGAACAGGAACACGAAGGGCTCGACCGTTTCGGCGGCGGCTTCAACCCCGGCGGCCTGCGCGGCCAGGGCGAGGTGCCCGCCCGCGAACGATGTGGCCTGCGCGGCCAGATGGATCAGGTTCATGCTTGCTTTTCCTCCTGGATCACGCTGCCTGCTTGGGCAGGAAGTCCGGGTGCACCACGGCGCCGCCGCGGGTCAGCAGCACGCCCTTCACGATCGGGTCTTCGGCCGGCAGATTCGGCGCCTTTGCTGCCTTGTCCCAGAACGTCGTCAGGAACGTCAGCAGGTTGCGCGAGTACAGGCTGCTGGAGGCGACCGCGATGCGGCCCGGCCAGTTGTGCCAGCCCAGGATGCGCACGCCGTTCGGCGTGGTGTAGGCCTCGCCCGGCTTCGTCAGCGCGCAGTTGCCGCCGGCGTCGGCGGCGATGTCCACCACCACGCTGCCGGCCTTCATCGCCTCCACCGCCGCGGCGGTGACGATCACCGGGGCGCGGCGGCCCTGCACCAGGGCGGTGGTGATGACCAGATCGTTCTTGGCCACCGTGGCGGCGATCAGCTCGGCCTGCTTGCGGCGGAACTCGTCGCTCATCTGGGTCGCATAGGCGCCGGTCTGCGCCGCCGTCTCGGCATCCTCGACGCCGATGAAGGTGGCGCCGAGCGAGCGGATTTCGTCCTTCGCCGCCGGGCGGACATCGGTTGCCGAGACGATGGCACCGAGCCGGCGGGCGGTGGCGATGGCCTGCAGGCCGGCGACGCCGGCGCCGACGACGAACACGCGCGCCGGCGGAACCGTGCCGGCGGCGGTCATCATCATCGGAAAGCCGCGCTCGAACGCGCCCGCACCCTCGATCACGGCGCGGTAGCCGGCCAGATTGGCCTGGCTGGACAGCACGTCCATGCTCTGCGCGCGGGTGATCCGCGGCAGCATTTCGAGTGCCGCCACGTCGATGCCGGCTTCGGCGAGCGAGGCGACCAGAGCGGGGTCGCCCTGGGCGCCGATGGTGGCCACCAGCAGCGCGCCGCGCGGGATCAGCTGGCGCTGTTCGGGTGCGGGCAGGCGGACGGCGAACACAATAGCCGCCCCGGCGAGGGCGGCGGCGGCATCGGCGGCGATCTCGGCGCCGGCGGCCTGATAGTCGGCATCGGCGATGGCGGCACCGGCGCCGGCGCCGGTTTCGACGGCAACCGTCAGGCCGAGGCCGATCAGTTTCTTCACCGTCTCCGCGGTCGCGGCGACGCGCGTTTCGGAGTCGGCGCGTTCCTTTAGCACCGCAAGGCGCATAGGACTTCCTTTCGTGCTGGCGTGGCGGACGGGTTCAAACCCGCCCTGTCAGGGGGCGGCGCAACATGCCCGCGCGGGCAGGTGCCTGCAAGAGGGGGGCTTTTCGGGCTTTTCGGCGGCAAGCAGGGCTGGGCGTGCGCGTTCGCGCGCATCATTGTGCGTGTTCCAATGCGAAGAGGAGGGGGCTGACCGGCGTTGTGGCGGGAAGTTGCCTGGGTGGCTTTGATTCAGATCAACGACAGTTTCGCTTGCGGGTGATCTCGCGAGCGATGCTCGGTGTGGGGCGCGGGTAGAAAGCAAGGCCAGGGCGCTGCCCTGGACCCGCAAGAGGGCAGTGGCCCCCTTGACCCCATTCCATAAGAAATCTTTGGTTTCAAGGGTTTATGGCGGCACGGGAAGCTCGACGAGGCTTCCCCTCCGATCAGTGCCAGGTGCCGCCGTGCGGGCCGCCGCCCCCGCCACCATGCGGGGGGCCACCGCCACCGCCAGGAGGGGGACCACCACCTCCGCCGTACCAGCCACCGCCGCCACCGTGCCAGCCGCCGCCGTACCAACCGCTGCGGTAGCCGCCGTACCAGCCGGCGCCCCACCCCATGCCAAGGCCGTAATAGTAGGGGAAATAGGGCTCCGGATAATAGCCGGCCGGACCATAATACGGCGTGACATAGGCCGGTTGCTGCACCGAGTAGCCGTTCGCCACCATGCATTGCGTGTAGGCGACGTCGTAGCGCCATTGCAGCGTGGCCGACGAGGCATAGGCGCTGCTGGCCCCGGCCGCGCTGCCGACCGCCAGGCCGCTGGCAGCGCCGATGGCGGCGCCGGCGCCGGGGTTGCCGGCCGCCGCGCCGATCGCCGCCCCGGCGGCCGCGCCCACCGCGGTTTCCAGCACGGCGCTGCCGACCGCGTTGTCCGTCGCCGCCTGGTTGGGGCCGGCGAAGCCGATCTGCGCGGCGGCGAAGTTGCGGCAGTTGATGTCCGCCGCCTGGAACCGGCCGAAATCCTCGCCCTGTTTCGGCAGGGCGATGACGCTCGGACCGGTCGGCGCCACCGCACAGGCGGCGAGCGCGAGCGGGACGATCAGGGCGGCGATCGGGACGGCGCGGGTCATGTCGGCAGGTCCTTGTTCACCCGTAACACGATGGTTTAGCTGAATACCACATTTGGTTTCCATGCGGCATCAACAAGCCCGGAGCCACGGCCTATTCGCCGCTCCGCACCCAACCGCCCGCATGCCGCCCGGCTTCAGTCGCCGCCGGCCGGGCCGGGCACCCCCGCCTGTGCCAGCGCATCCGCCTGCCGGGCCGCCAGCACCGGCTGGTCGAAATCGGCGATCAGGCCCTGGAACATGCGGCTCCAGTTCAGTTCGGCCCCCAGGCGCAGGAACACCCCGCCCAGCCCGATCGCGCTGCGGTCCATCAGCAGGAACTGCCGCGGCGGGGTGACGCCGCCGGTCCGCTTCAGCCCCTCATGCACCCGCGCGGCAACCGCGCGGCCATAATTGACGTCGTCGGTCGGCTGGATGCGGCGCACCCGGTCGTCCAGCAGCGGCTCGTACAGGAAGCGCGCCCATTCGTTCAGCACCTCCATTTGCTCGCGGCCGAGATTGGTAAAGCCCCAGATGGTGTAGGCGTGGTGCGCCTTGTCCATGTCCTCGTCGCGCACCGCCTCGAACAACTCGATCACCCCGCGCACGAAGCTGGCGTCGAACACCCGGATGGCGCCGAAATCGAGCAGGTTCAGGGTGCCGTCCGGGCACACCTGATAGTTCCCCATATGCGGGTCGCCGTGCAGGATGCCGTAGCGGTAGAGCGGCACATACCAGGCCCGGAACAGCGCCTCGGCGATGCGGTTGCGTTCGTCCTGCGAGGGGTTTTCCTCCAGCCGGCGCTGCAGCGGCCGGCCTTGCAGCCAGGTCATGGTGAGCAGCCGGCGGGTGCAGTAGCCATCGATCGGCACGGGCACATGCACCGTGGGCTCGCTCGCCAGCATGCGGCGGTACAGCCGCATCTGTGCCGCCTCGCGCAGGTAGTCGAGTTCCTCGCGCAGGCGTTCGGTCAGTTCCTTGAGGATTTCGCCCTGGCGGATGGCGCCGTCCATGCGGTGGTACAACCCCATCGCCAGCTTGACCTGGCGCAGGTCGGCCTCGACCGTGCTCGGCATGTCCGGATACTGCAGCTTGCAGGCGACTTCGGTGCCGTCCTTCAGGCGTGCCCGGTGCACCTGGCCCAGCGAGGCCGCCGCCGCCGCTTCCTGCCCGAAGGCGGCGAATTTCGACTGCCAGGCCGGCCCCAGCTCGCCCTGCATGCGCCGGCGCACGAAGGCCCAGCCCATCGGCGGCGCGTTCGCCTGCAGCTGCGCCAGTTCGGCGGCGTATTCGGCGGGCAGCGCGTCCGGCACGGTGGAGAGGAACTGCGCCACCTTCATCAGCGGTCCCTTCAGCCCGCCCAGGATCACCTTCAAATCCTCGGCATGCGCCGAGCGGTCGGTCTTCACCCCGAAAGCGCGGGCGCCGACCATGCGCGCGGCGATGCCGCCGACCGCACCCGACGTGCGCACCATGCGGCGGAATTCGCCGATCAGGGTGGAACGGTCTTCGCTGGCGGCCATCAGGCGGATGCCTCCAGCTCGTCGATGAAGCCGGAGATCACATCCAGGCCGCGCCGCCAGAAGCCGGGGTCCGAAGCGTCCAGCCCGAACGGCGCCAGCAATTCGCGGTGGCGGCGGGTGCCGCCGGCGCGCAGCATGTCGAGATACTTGCCCTGAAAGCCCGGATGGCCGGACTGGAACACGCTGTACAGGGCATTCACCAGGCAGTCGCCGAAAGCGTAGGCATAGACGTAGAACGGCGTGTGCACGAAATGCGGCACATAGGCCCAGAACACGCCGTATTCCGGCGTGAACTCGAAGGCCGGTCCCAGGCTTTCGGTCTGCACCTGCAGCCACAGCGCGGCGATCCGGTCGGCCACCAGCTCGCCTGAGCGCCGCTCGTCGTGCAGCAGCGTCTCGAAACGGTAGAACGCGGTCTGCCGCACCACCGTGTTGAGCATGTCCTCGACCTTGCCGGCGAGCATGATCCGGCGGCGGGCGGGATCGGTCTCGGCGTCGAGCAGGGCGCGGAAGGTCAGCATCTCGCCGAACACGCTGGCGGTTTCAGCCAGCGTCAGCGGCGTGCCGGCCATCAGGTAGCCCTGTTCACCGGCCAGCACCTGGTGCACGCCATGGCCAAGCTCGTGCGCCAGCGTCATCACGTCGCGGGTGCGGCCGTGGTAGTTCAGCAGCAGGTAGGGATGCGCCGCCGGCACGGTGGGGTGGGCGAAGGCGCCGCCCGACTTGCCCGGGCGCAGGGCGGCGTCGATCCAGGGCCGGTCGAAGAAGCGCTTTCCGACCGCCGCCAGCTCCGGCGAGAAGGCGGCATAGGCGCCGAGCACCTGCGCGCGCGCCTCCGGCCAGGGAATCTCGCGGTCGTCGTCGCCGGGCAGCGGGGCGTTGCGGTCCCAGTGCTGCAGCCTGGGCAGGCCGAGCCACTTCGCCTTCAGCGCGTAGTAGCGGTGCGCCAGCCGCGGATAGGAATCGGTCACCGCGGCGACCAGCGCGTCCACCACCACGTCCTCGACCATATTGGCGCGGTTGCGGTAGCTGCCCGGACGGGGATAGTGCCGCCAGTTGTCGATGATCTCCTTGTCCTTGGCCAGCGTGTTGGTGATCAGCGAGAACAGCCGGACATTGCGGCCGAACGCCTCGCCGACGGCGTGGCCGGCGGCCTCGCGCACCGCGCGGTCCTGGTCGGACAGCAGGTTCAGCGCGCCGCTGACGGTCAACTCCTCGCCGCGCACCGGAATGCGCATGGCGGCGATGGTTTCGTCGAACAGCCGCGACCAGGCGGCCCGGCCGGTGACCTCCTTCTCGTGCAGCAGTTTTTCCAGCTCGTCGGCGAGTTCGTGCGGGCGGAATACGCGCAGGTCGCGCAGCCAGGGATGCCAGTGCGCCAGCGCCGGGTCGGCCAGCTTGCGTTCCAGCGCCGGCGGGTCCAGCCGGTTCAGCTCCAGGGTGAAGAACAGCAGGTGGGTCGAAATGGCGGTGACCCGCTCGTTCATCGACTGGAAGAAGCGGCCGATCTCCGGGTCGTTCGAATCGCTGCTGAACAGCAGTTGGGCGTACGACATCGCCCGGCCCAGCATTTCCTCGATGCGCTCGTACTCGGCGATGGCTCCGGCCAGGGCGGCGCCGCCATGGCCGGCGAGGCGGCCGCTGTGGGCGGCGGCGAACGCCCGGGCATCGGCGTCGGCGCGGTCGAGGTCGCGGGTGATGTCGGGGCTGTCAGGCGAGGGATAAAGATCGCGCAGATCCCAGCTCGGCAGTTCTCCACCCGGCAGGTGTGGGGGCGCTGTCTCGGGGCGGGGCAGCGCGTCGGCGCCGGCGGATGCGTCGGGCATACGGATGTTTCGTCCTGTCCATCTGGTCCTGCAAGCAGACATAAGTTATGCGGGGTAGACGTCAAAGGGCCGCGACGGGATCGGGGGCGCGTGGCTGCTCCGGGGACGGGCGGGGGTATCGTGGTGGACAGTTCTCAGTGGTTGCCGGATCTGCAGGCGTCGCAGCACGCCGCATCGGATAAGGCGGTTCGGGTGCCGGCGCTGCGGGCGTTGCCGGAGTGGCCGAATCTGCCGTCGATGATGTTCGACCGGGCGCGTTCCTGGCCGGAGCGGCCGATGCTGCGCCGCTGGCGGGACGGCGCCTGGCGGGGCATGACCTGGGGTGTGTTCGCCCGCAAGGCCGCCAGCGCGGCGCGGGCGCTGCGCGCGGCCGGCGTGGCGCCGGGCGACCGCGTGGTCATCGTCTCCGAGAACCGGCCCGAATACCCGATCATCGAAACCGCGCTGATGGCCATCCGGGCCGTGCCGGTGCCCGCCTACACCACCAACACGGTGGCCGATCACGCCCATATCCTGCGCGATTCCGGCGCCCGCGTGGCGGTGGTCTCGACCGCCGCCCTGGCCGGCCGGGTGGCGCTGGCCGGGCCGCTCGACCTGCTGGTGGCGATGGAGCCGTTCTCCTATCCCGGGCTGACCGTCGCGCCGTGGTCGGCGCTGGTGGCCGACCAGCGCGATCCCGGCGATGTGGCGGCCGAGGCGGCAATGATCCCGCCCGACACGCTGGCCTGCTTGATCTACACCTCCGGCACCGGCGGCGCGCCGAAGGGGGTGATGCTGCCGCACCGGGCGATCCTGCTGAACTGCCGCGGCCTGTGCGATCTGCTGGCGGAACTGCCGCCGCGCGACCACGAGGTGTATCTCTCCTTCCTGCCGCTGTCGCACAGCTATGAGCACACCGCGGGGCAGTTCTTCCTGCTCGGGGCCGGCGCCGAAGTGGTCTACGCGCGCGGCGTCGAGACCCTGGCGGCCGACATGATGACGGTGCGGCCGACCATCATGACCATGGTGCCGCGCGTGCTGGAGGTGATCCGCGGCCGCATCCTCGCCCAGGTGGCGCGCGAGCCGGCCTGGCGGCGCTGGCTGTTCGGCCGGGCGGTCGCGCTGGGCATCCGGCGGGCCGACGGCGAGGCGCTGTCCTGGCCGGCCCGGCTGGAGGACCGCCTGCTGGAACGCCTGGTGCGGCGGAAGGCGCGCGCCCGCTTCGGCGGCCGGCTGCGCGCCGCGGTTTCCGGCGGGGCGCGGCTGGAGCCGGAGATCGGGCGGTTCTTTCTCGGCCTTGGCCTCCCCCTGCTGCAGGGTTATGGCCAGACCGAGGCCGGGCCGGTGATCTCGGCCAATGCTCCGGGCGCCATCCGCATCGAGACGGTGGGCCAGCCGCTGGCCGGGGTGGAGCTGCGCATTGCCGCGGACGGCGAGATTCTGGTGCGCGGCGATCTGGTGATGCTGGGCTACTGGGGCCGGCCGGAGGAGACGGCGGCGGCGATCCGCGATGGCTGGCTGCACACCGGCGACATCGGCGAGCTGGACGCCGGCGGCTATCTGCGCATCACCGATCGCAAGAAGGACATGATCGTTCTCTCCGGCGGCGAGAACGTGTCGCCGGCGCGCATCGAGGGGCTGCTGATCGCCGAGGCCGAGATCACCCAGGCTGTCGTGCTGGGCGAGGGACGGGCCGGCCTGACCGCGCTGGTGGTGCCGGCGGAAGGCTGCGACGAGATGGCGGTGGCGACGGCGGTGAACAACGTCAACAAGCGCCTGTCGGTGACCGAACGCATCCGCAGGCACGCCATCGTGCCGCCGTTCACCATCGACAACGGCATGCTGACCGCAACCCAGAAGGTCCGCCGGCACATCGTTTCGCATGAGCATGCCGGGCTGTTGGAGAAGCTGGGGGTTTGAGGAAGCAAGGCCAGGGCAGCACCTGGCCTTTTACTTGCAGTGATCTGGCCTTTTAATTGCAGAAGCGTGCCAGCCGCACGGCGGTGTGGCCGCGGCTGGTGCGCAGGCTCGGCATCACCAGCAGGCAGTCGTCATGCGGGGTGCGGATCTCGGTGCTGCCGTCCTGCGCGATCAGCGTGTTGCGTCGCGCCACCACCTCGCCACCGCGCCAGGGCTGGACGAAGGCGAAGCCGGCCGTGGTGGCGGTGATGGTCATGGTGACTTCGGCGATCCGCGGCGGGCGGGCGGGCGAGGGCGGCGCGGGCAGCGCGGGGTGGTCGGCCACCGTCCCGGCATGGCGGAGCAGTCCGGCGATGCAGCCCAGCATGCTGTCCACCGTTGCCGCCGCCCAGTGCTGGCCCGCCTCGACCAGGATTGCGGCGGGCGGCGTTGCCGGGGCGGTGAACCGGGGATGGTCGATGATGCGGCGCCCGCCGACATGGCCAAGATCGGCCACCACCAGGTCCGGCACGCCGACCGCCCGCGCCAGCGCGCGCCCTTTCGCGGTGGGACCGCACAGGATCAGCGGGTCCGACGGCCACAGCATGGTATGCAGGTCGAGCAGCAGGTCGGCACTTTCCAGCAGCGGCCGGATTTCGCGCGCCCGCTCCAGCTCCACCGAGCGCCGGGTGCCGTCGAGCACGGAAGCATCCCACACCCGGTTGAGATCCTCGTCGACGAACCGGCTTACGGTGGGTTGATCGGGATCGAAGCGGGCGAAGGCGGCCAGATTGACGAAGCCGAAGGTGAGCGTTCCCAGCAGCGGGCGGACCCCGGCGGCGAGCAACCGGTCGAGCGCGATCGCGCCGGCGATTTCGTTGCCGTGGGTCAGCGCCAGCAGCAGCACGTGCGGCCCCGGCGCCGGCGCGGCGAAGCTGGTGAAGCCGGCAATACCGGTGTTGCCGCGCAGCCAGCGCCGGATATCGGGCGCGCGCAACTGCACATCGAAACGCGGCAGCGGTTGCGGCTGCGCTGCGCAGATGTTGCCGCTCATGCCGGACCCGTCATGGTCCGCTGACCGGCGGCCGGCGGGCCGTCTTGGTCATCCATGCGGTGCAGTCTATACGCGCCGGCGCACGCGGCAAACCGATGCGGGTCAGCGCGCCCGCCGGCGGCATGAGCCGGCGGGCGGCGCGTTCCTGGTTCGGGCTGGTCAGTTTGCGCCGGTCGGGTCGATCCAGCCGATATGGCCATCGCTGCGGCGGTACACCACGTTCAGTTCCCGGGTGGTGGTGTTGCGGAACATCAGGACCTGCTGGTCGGCCAGGTCCATGCGCATCACCGCGTCGCTGACCGAAAGCAGGGCGATTTCGGCCGGCTGCTCGGCGATGACGGTGGCATAGGCGGTGACCTGGATGGTTCCGGCGGCCGTGCCGGCAGGCTCGGCCTCATCCTCCTGGCGCAGGATGTACTGGCGGGCGGCCTGCGGCCGGTCGCGGTTGGCGAGGTCGCGGGCGTGCTCGTTCACCCGCCGGCGATAGCGGCGCAGGCGCTTGGCGATGTGCTCGGCGGCGTCGTCGAAGGCACCGTGGGCATCGGCGGCCTCGCCTTCGCCCCGCAGGGTCAGGCCGCGGCCGGCATGCACGTTGATGTCGCAGGTGAAGAAGCTCCGGGCCCGGCTGAAGGTGACGTTCGCTTCCAGGGCCTGGTCGAAGTACTTGGAGGCGATCGCGTCGAGCTGCTGGGCCACCCGCGTCCGCAGGGCGTCGGACATCTCGACCTGCTTCCCAGAGACAGTGATCTGCATGCGTTTCTTCCCGCTCTCAAGCGTTCGGGACCGCCTGCCGGCGCCCGGACCGCGTGTTGCCACGAAGGCAAGCAGGTGGCCGCGTTCAGGCCGGCATGGCCTTCTCCCGTTTGCGCTGCACCGAGCTCGGTATGCGCAGCGCCTCCCGGTATTTGGCCACGGTCCGGCGGGCGATGTCCACGCCTTCCCGTCGCAGCACGGCCACGATCGCGTCGTCGGACAGGATTTCGTCCGGCCGCTCGGAATCGACCATGCCCTTGATGCGGTGCCGCACCGCCTCGGCGCTGTGGCTTTCCCCGCTGGTGCCGGCGATGGCGGTGGTGAAGAAGTATTTCAGCTCGAAAATGCCGCGCGGCGTGGCGATGTATTTGTGCGCCGTGACCCGGCTGACGGTGCTCTCGTGCATTTCCACCGCGGCGGCGATGTCGCGCAGGATGAGCGGGCGGAGATGGCCGACGCCAAGGCGGAAGAAGGCGTCCTGCTGGCGGACGATTTCGGACGCCACCTTCAGGATGGTCTGCGCGCGCTGCTGCAGCGATTTGACCAACCAGTTCGCGGTCTGCAGCTTTTCGTTCAGGAAGGTGCGGTCCTCCCGGCTGGCGCGGGTCAGCGCTTTGGCGGAAAAACCCTGGTTGACCAGCACGCGGGGCATGGTCTCGGGATTCAGCTCCAGCACCCAGCCGCCTTCCGGATCGGCGCGCATCAGCACGTCCGGCACCACCGGCTGCGGCGGCGTGGCGTCGAACGACGCGCCCGGTTTGGGGTCCAGCCGGCGGATCTCGGCGATCATGTCGGTGAGGTCGGCCGCGTCCACCCCGCACACCGCCATCAGCCGCTTCAGGTCGCGTCTGGCCAGCAGTTCGAGATTGTCCAGCAGCGCCTGCATGGCCGGGTCGAGGCGGTTCTTCTCGGCCAACTGGACCGCCAGGCACTCCTTCAGGTCGCGCGCGAACATGCCGGTCGGGTCGAACCGCAGCATGCGCTCGCGCACCGAGGCCACCAATGCGGGGTCGGCGCCGAGGGCCGCCGCCAGCGCCGCGGTGTCCACCGACAGCCGCCCGGAGGGTTCCAGCAGCGCGATCATCGAGGCGCCGATCAGCCGCTCGGCCGGGTCGTGAAAGGACAGGCGCAACTGCTCGGCCAGGTGTTCGCGCAGTGTGCCGGCCGGGGCTGCGTAGTCGTCGATGCTGCGTTCATCGTCGTCGAAGGCGGCGCTGCCGCCGCGGCCCATCATGGCTCCGTCGCCGGCGCCGCCCGGGTCGTAGGTTTCGGCGTAGTCGAGCGCCTCCAGCGGGGACTCGCTGGGCAGCACCTCGGAGACCGCCGCCTCGGCGGCGTCGGCCGGCCCGGGGCCGGGGAGCACCACCTGGTCGGGGGCGGGGCGTTCCGGGCCGCCGGTGTCGCCCGATTCGTCGCGTTCGAGCAGCGGGTTGCGCTCCAGCTCCTCCTCGACGAAGGCGGCCGCCTCGAGGTTTGAGAACTGCAGCAGCTTGATCGCCTGGCGCAACTGCGGCGTCATGACCAGCGACTGGCTCTGGCGCAGGTCGAGGCGAGGGCCGATGGCGTAGGACACGGTTATTGGCTACCCCGATCGAGGCCGGGCTGCCGGCCTTATCGTCGCTGCAATGCAGCGCGTCGGGCGCCCGGATGCAAGCAAGAATCGGGCTACAAAGCAAGAATCGTGCTGCCGCCCGATGCGGGCCGTCCAGCGTGCCTGCGTGACGTCCGCTAAAGGTTGAACCGCTCGCCGAGATAGACGCGGCGGACATCCTCGTGCGCCACCACCTCCTGCGGCCGTCCCTCCATCAGCACCTGGCCGTCGTGCATGATGTAGGCCCGGTCGATGATCTCCAGCGTCTCGCGCACGTTGTGGTCGGTGATCAGCACGCCGATACCGCGGTCCTTGAGATGGCCGACCAGATCGCGGATCTCGCCCACCGCGATCGGGTCGATGCCGGCCAGCGGTTCGTCGAGCAGGATGTAGCCGGGCTGGGTGGCGAGCGCGCGGGCGATTTCCACCCGGCGGCGCTCGCCGCCGGACAGTGCCAGCGCCGGGGTGCGCCGCAGATGGCCGATGCCGAATTCCGCCAGCAACTCGTCGAGCATCTGGTCGCGGCGGTCGGAGTAGGGCTCCACCACCTCCAGCGCCGCCATGATGTTCTGTTCGACATTGAGGCCGCGGAACACGCTGGCCTCCTGCGGCAGGTAGCCGATGCCGAGGCGGGCGCGCCGGTACATCGGCAGCGTGGTAATGTCGTGCCCATCCATGCTGATCGACCCGGTGTCGGGACGGACCAGGCCGACGATCATGTAGAATGTGGTGGTCTTGCCGGCGCCGTTGGGGCCGAGCAGCCCCACCGCCTCGCCGCGCCGCACCGAGATCGACACGTTCCGCACCACCGGCCGCTTGCGGTAGGTCTTGCCGACCCCGGTGGCGCACAGCCCCGGCGCGGCCGAACTCTGGCCCTGGCGACCCGCCACGACGCGCAGATCCATCATGGTGCCCGGCCTCCCGGACCGGCAGGCCTGGTGCCGGCCTGCCCGGGCTTTTCGTTGGGCATGATCAGGCCCTGCACGCGCCGCCCCGGGTCGGAGACCACGTGGGCGATACCGGTCTTCATGTTCACGTCGGCGGCGGTGCCGGTGATCACGTTCTGACCGTGGATCACCCGCACGCTTCCCAGCACCCGCGCCATGCCGCTGTCGGGGACGTAAACCCCGCGGTCGCCGCGCACGGTGTCGGTTTCGGTGCGGACCTCGACATTGCCGTAGGCTTCAACGCGCTCCAGCTTGCCCGAGGAGTCGAGACCGCCGGCCGGTCGCGGCCCATCGGGCCGGGCCGCCGTGCCGCCGGCGCCGGCTTCCTTGGTGTAGCCCACCAGCACGTCGCCGGAGAGCCGGCGGCCGTCGGTCGCCACCACCAGGGCGTTGCCGCGGCCCACGGCCATGTGCTGTTGCGACCAGTATTCCATGCTGTCGCGCGACGTCATCACGTATTGCGGTGTGGTCAGCCGCAGACCCTGGCCGGTCATCACCAGCAACGCCTGGTCGATGTCATAGACCGCCTTGTCGCCGACCGCTTCTTCGGTCGGGGTGAGGATGCGCACATGGCCGATCGCGTCCAGGCGGTAGATCTCGTTGCTGCCGCTGTCGGCCTCGGGACCGGCCGGCGGGGCGGCACCCGGGACGGGGGCGGCGGCCGGCGCGGCCTTCTTGCGGTAGTGCGCCACCAGCCGGTCGGCCAGCACGGTGACATTGCCGCGCTTTGCGCGGGCCTCGTTGCTGGCGGTCACGGTCTGGTCGCTTTCGTGCCACTCGAACCCGTCGAGCGCCGTCACTTCCACCGGCCCGCCGCTGGACAGGTCGATCGGCTGCGCCCAGGCCGGCGGAACAGCCAACCCAGCCAGCAGCAGCGCGGCGGCGAGGCGGGCGATCATCGCGACCGCTCGTTCAGCACCAGCCGGGCCGGGCCGGTGAACTGCGCGATCGCGCCGTGGTCGGTGACCACGAAGGCCTGGGCGTCGAGCATGCCGAACGGTCCTTCGGCGTGCACCCGCGCGGCGCTGGTGGCCACCCCGGCCTTGAGGTCGACGGTGGCCGCGTCGGTCTGCAAAGTCAGCCCGTCATCGCGGTACAGCGCCACGTCGCCGGACAGATCGAGCTGCCCCTTGCGCGGGGCATAGACGCCCGAACGCGACTGGACCATCAGCCAGGAGCCGGATTCCAGGCTGATATCGCCCTTGGGATCGAGCAGGTTGATCCGCTCGGGGGAAATCTGGCGGGCGGCGGATGCGGTCACGGTGTAGGGGCGGTTGCGATCATCCACACCGCTGTAGCGCAGGTCGGTGAGCTGGCCGCTTTGCGGCTCGATGCCGCCGATATGGGAGGCGAAGCGGCGGTGCTCGTCCTTGCTCAACTCGGGCCACAACGCCACGAGCGAGAGCAGCGCCAGCGCGGCCACGGGCAGCAGGCGCTTGGCCAGGATCACCGAGATGCGGCGGCTGACGATGTTGGCCGGCATGCGCGGCGGGGCGGCATCCATCAGCCGCTGCGGCCGGAGTGGGTCCGGCGCGCGTGGCAGCGGGGCGATGCTCACGCCAGCCCCGCGCGCAGCAGGTCGTGCACATGCAGCACCCCAACCGGGCGGCGCTGTGCATCGACCACGAACAGGGCGGTCACCGGGCGGGCGCCGGCGTTCATTTCGTGCAGCGCCTCGGCCGCCAGGGCGTCGGGGCCGATGGTGCGTGGCATCGCCGTCATGATCTCGCCGACGCAGCGCTGCAGCAGCGCCGGGCCCATGGCACGGCGCAGGTCGCCGTCGGTCACGATGCCGATCAGCCGCCCGTCCGCGCCGACCACGCCGAGGCAGCCGAACCGCTTTTCGGTCATCACCAGCAGGGCCGCGTCCATCGGCGTGCCGGGCGGGGCCAGCGGCACGTCGGAACCGGTGTGCATCAGGTCGCGCACGCGCTTCAGCCGGGCGCCCAGCCGCCCGCCGGGGTGGAAGGTGCGGTAATCGGACGGGCCGAAGCCGCGCCGGGTCAGCAGCGCCACCGCCAGCGCGTCGCCCAGCGCCAGTTGCATCGTCGTGCTGGTGGTGGGCGCCAGGCCCATCGGGCAGGCCTCCCGCGCGGCGGGCAGCACCAGCGCGACATCGGCCGCCTGGGCCAGCGTGCTGCCATTGCCGCCGGTGATCGCCACCAGGGGAAGCGCGAAGCGGCTTGCATGGGCGATCAGGTCGGCCAGCTCGGCGGTTTCGCCGGAGTTGGACAGCGCCAGCACCGCATCGCCGGCCACGATCATGCCGAGATCGCCGTGCGATGCCTCGGCCGGGTGGACGAACAGGGCGGGGGTGCCGGTGGAGGCGAAGGTTGCGGCGATCTTGCGCGCGACATGGCCGGACTTGCCCATCCCCGTCACCACGACGCGGCCGGTGGCGGCGGCGAGCAGCCCGACCGCCGCGGTGAAGCGTCCGTCCAGCGCCGCGGACAGCGCATGGAGACCCGCCGCCTCGGTGCCCAGCACGGTGCGGGCGACATCGAGATCATCCGGCGCGGGGAGCGGTGCAGGCCCGGCGGCAAGGTTGGATGCGATCATGCGGGCGAGTCGGTTTCCATATCTGCGACTGCGCCGCAAGGCTGTAGGCATTGGCGCAGACCGGGTCAACAATTGCCGTCCGGCGGCGGCGGCGCGCCGGTCTGCCATGCTCTCAGAGCTTGAAAAGCAATCGAACCTGAAAAAGAACGCCCGCTGATATCATTGAGTTTTTTGTCATCGCTCGGCGGCTTGCGGGCATTCTTCTTCAAACGCTCAGTGCGCAAAGATATCCGGCGCCTCATAGCCAAGCAGGTCAAGCCGGGCGCGGGCGGGCAGGAAGGCGAAGCAGGCCTCGGCCAGGCCGAGCCGCTCCTCGCGCACCAGCAGCGCCTCCAGCCGGCGCCACAGCGCATGCAGGTGCAGCACGTCGGAGGCCGCATAGGAGAGTTGCTCGGGGGTGAGTTCGGCGGCGCCCCAGTCGCTGGTCTGCTGCTGCTTGGACAGATCGACGCCCAGCAGTTCCTTGCACAGATCCTTCAGCCCGTGCCGGTCGGTGAAGGTGCGGGTGAGGCGGGCGGCGATCTTGGTGCAGCGGACCGGCGCCACGTCGATGCCCAGCGCCTGGTGCAGGATGCCCAGGTCGAAGCGGGCGAAATGAAACAGCTTCATCACCGCCGGGTCGGTCAGCAGCCGGCGCAGGTTGGGGCAGTCCGCGGCGTGGCCGCCGAGCCGCTCCGGCACGATCTGCACCAGATGGGCGACGCCGTCGCCGGCCGAGAGCTGCACCAGACACAGCCGGTCGCGTTGCGGGTTCAGTCCCATCGTTTCGGTATCGACTGCGACCACCGGGCCGAGCGAGAGCTCCGGCGGCAGATCGTGGCGGTGCAGATGGATGGTGGCGTGCGGCGTGAACTGGGTGATGTCGGCCATGCTGTCCGCTGAGGGGGCTGGCCGGCGCCCGCCTGGGGTGCCGCTCGCGGCCCGCCGGCACGCAGCCGGGGGCGTGCCGGGATGGTGCTGTTGGAGAGGATTGAACTCTCGACCTCTCCCTTACCAAGGGAGTGCTCTACCACTGAGCTACAACAGCGCCGCAGGCCGAAGCGGCAATTTACCTAGCGAGATGGGCGGGCGGGCGCAACCCCTATCGCCCCGCGCGACAGGGAATTCAACCGGCTTTGGCACGCCGGCCCGGGCCGGCTATCCTGCGCCGACCGCGCGACGGAGGAACGTTCCTGATGGCACTCTCACCGCTGGCCGGCAAGCCGGCGCCGCCTGACCTGCTGGTCGATCTGGACCGGCTGGCGGCGGCCTACCACGACACCATCCCCGATCCCGCCGACCCCGCCCAGCGCGTCCAGTTCGGCACCAGCGGGCATCGCGGCAGTTCGCTGGCGGGATCGTTCAATGCGGCGCATATCCTCGCCATTACCCAGGCCATCTGCGAGCACCGCCGTGCCCAGGGCATCGACGGCCCGCTGTTCATGGGCCGCGACACCCACGCGCTTTCCGCCCTGGCCCAGCGCACCGCGCTGGAGGTGCTGGCGGCCAACGGCGTCACCACGCTGATCCAGCGCGATGACGGGGTGACGCCCACGCCGGTCGTCTCGCGCGCCATCCTGGTGCACAACCGCGGCCGCACGACCGGACTGGCCGATGGCGTGCTGATCACCCCGTCGCACAACCCGCCCGAGGATGGCGGCTTCAAATACAATCCGCCGAACGGCGGCCCGGCGGATACCGACGTGACCCGCTGGGTGCAGGACCGCGCCAATGCGCTGCTCGCCGAGGGCAACCGGGCGGTGAAACGGATCGGCCTGGCCGCCGCGCTGGCCGCCGGCACCACCCGGCAGCAGGATTTCATCCGTCCCTATGTGGACGACCTGCGGCACGTGATCGACATGGACGCGATTCGGGCCGCCGGACTGCGTCTGGGGGTCGATCCGCTCGGCGGGGCGTCACTGCCGTACTGGCAGCCGATCGCCGAGACCTATGGGCTGGATATCACCGTGGTGAACGACAGCGCCGACCCGCGCTTCGCCTTCATGACGCTGGACCATGACGGGCGCATCCGCATGGATTGCTCCAGCCCCTATGCCATGGCCGGGCTGATCGGGCTGAAGGACCGGTTCGACCTCGCCTTCGCCAACGATCCCGACGCCGACCGGCACGGCATCGTCACGCCAGGGGCCGGGCTGCTGAACCCCAACCATTATCTGGCGGTCGCCATCGACTACCTGCTGACCCACCGGCCGGAATGGCCGGCACAGGCGGCGGTGGGTAAGACGCTGGTGAGCAGCGGGCTGATCGACCGGGTGGTGGCGCTGCACGGCCGCCGGCTGCTGGAAGTGCCGGTGGGGTTCAAATGGTTCGCTCCCGGCCTGTTCGATGGCACCTGCTGCTTCGGCGGCGAGGAGAGCGCCGGCGCCAGCTTCCTCCGCCGCGACGGATCGGTGTGGACGACCGACAAGGACGGGCCGCTGCTGAACCTGCTGGCGGCGGAAATCACCGCGCGCACCGGCCGGGACCCCGGCGAGCACTACCTGGTGCTGACCCGCGACCTCGGCACCGCCTGCTACACGCGCATCGATACTCCGGCGACGCCGGCGCAGAAGGCCCAGTTGCAGAAACTGTCTCCCGAGGCGGTGCGCAGCACCACCCTGGCCGGCGAGCCGATCCTGGCGCGGCTGACCCGCGCCCCCGGCAACGACGCGCCGATCGGCGGGCTGAAAGTGACATCCGAACACGGCTGGTTCGTCGCCCGCCCGTCCGGCACCGAGGACATCGTCAAGCTCTACGCCGAGAGCTTCCGCAACGCGGCGCATCTGCAACGCATCCTGGACGAGGCGCAGCAGATCATGGCGGACGCGGTGGCGCAATGACGCGGCCGACGATTACGCCGCGCGCGCAAGCTGCGCTGGAGGAGCGCCGGGCGCGCGAGGCGGCGGCGCTGCGGGAGAATTTGCGGCGGCGTAAGGAACAGGGGCGTCATCGCTTGGCGCAGGAAGGAAGCAAGGAAGGCCAGGGCGCTGCCCTGGACCCGCCAGGGGGCGGTGGCCCCCTGGACCCCGTTCGTTAGGTTTCCCGCTGCCGGTGGGCGACCGGATCAGGCGGAGCGCAGCCGGGGTGGGTCGCGGTGCCGATGTTGGTTCTGCGCCCATCGTGATCGTTGGGCCGCTCCTCAGAGGCAGACGCCGTTTTCACCGACATCATCGGCCGCATAGGGTGGAGCGCGGTCCTTCGCTGCGCACTGCGGGGCTAGCCGAGTTCGTGGCGGGCGGCTGGCGATGGCGGACGCGACAGCATTTTCCCGGCACGCGCGACAGGTTTGCGTTGGTGGGCTGAAGCCCACAGTTTGTTGCGGTTTGCTGATGGAGGGCGGCAGACAAAATAAGGAGTCCAGGGGCGCGGCCCCTGGACTCCATGACTGCTTGTGGATTTGGCGCGGATCAGCGCGAGTAGAATTCCACCACCAGGTTCGGCTCCATCTGCACCGGGTATGGCACGTCGGAGAGTTTGGGCGCGCGGGCGAAGCGGCCCTTCATGGCGCGGTGATCAACTTCCAGGTACTCGGGAACGTCCCGCTCGCTGCTCTGGGCGGCGTCGAGCACCACGGCGAGCTGCTTGGACTTCTCGCGCACTTCGATGGTGTCGCCGTCCTTCACCAGATAGCTGGGGATGTTCAGCCGGCGGCCGTTGACCAGGATGTGGCCGTGGTTGACGAACTGGCGGGAGGCGAACGGGGTGATGGCGAACTTCATGCGGTAGACCACCGCATCCAGCCGGCGCTCCAGCAGCTCGATCAGGTTCTCGGAGGTGTCGCCCTTGCGGCGCACGGCCTCGAAGTAATACTTGCGGAACTGCTTCTCGCCGATGTTGCCGTAGTAGCCCTTCAGCTTCTGCTTGGCCATCAGCTGGATGCCGAAGTCGGTCGGCTTGCCCTTGCGGCGCTGGCCGTGCTGGCCGGGGCCGTAATCGCGCTTGGCGAGCGGGGATTTCGGCCGCCCCCAAAGATTCACGCCCAGGCGGCGGTTGATCTTGTACTTGCTCTCGACGCGCTTGGTCATTGCGCGCTGCCCTTTCTTCACGGCGCCGCTCGCCCTTGCGGACGTTTACGGCTTGTTGAACCGGTAGGCCCGTCGCCACATGCGAAAGGCGGGCGCGGAACCCGAGGTTCCGTCCACGTTCCCGGCAGAAGGCGGGGCGTATAGGCACCGATCCATGCCTTGTCAAACGCGGCCGGCCCCGTTACCCAGCGCCGCATGATCTCTCGTGGCGATATCCTGATGCTGGGCGTTTCGGCCGGCGTGATCGGCAGCGTGACCGGCGGCCTGTTGCTGTATTCCGGCATGGCGCTGATTGTCAGCGGCGCCAATCTCGGCTGGTTGCTGCTGTTGCCTGCGGTTCTGGTGGGTGCCGGCATCGGCTGGATCATGGCCCACCGCGTAGCCTCCCGCCTGCCCTGAATGAATGGGGTGCAGGGGTCCACCGACCCCTGCCGGGCAGCGCCCTGGCCTTGCTTGCTTTCGCCTATGCCGCCCGAATCCCGCCGATGAATCCCCCGACCTCACCGCGCAAAGTCTCCGCCTGCCGCGCCAGATCCCCGGCCGCCCCAAGCACCTGGGTGGCGGCAGCGCCGGCCTCGCCGGACATGCGGGTCAGCGTGGCGACCGAG
>CAIVPZ010000021.1 GCA_903907955.1 uncultured Acetobacteraceae bacterium
CACGACCTCAACACCGTGCTTGCGCAGGTTGGTCGCGAGATAGGCCTGATAGAGCGCGCCCCATTCCTTCACCCGGCCGTCGAGCTGATCGAGCCACAATCCGCCCATGCGGCCGGTCCCGGTCAGCACGGCGTTGAAGACGGCGGTGTGGGTATGCAGCTGCATGTCGCCGGCGACCCGGCCGCCGGCGCCCTTGAAGCTGTGCAGCTCGGTGTAGTCCTGCCCGCTCCGGTCGGTCTTGACGATTTCGACGGTCGGCCGGGCGGTGGTGTGGTCGAAGGACACCCAGCCGATCGAACCCGGCTCCCAGCCGGCCTGTCCGCCATCTCCCTTCCTGGCGCGGCCGACCTGCGCCTCGATGTCCTGCATGACGCTGCCGATGGCGTCGTGGTGGGCCTGGTGGATCATCGCGCGCTCGGCTTCGGTCGGCGCGAAGGACCATGCAACCGAGACCGACTTCGGGGCCGAGAAGGTCAGATCGACGTAGCCGATCCGTGCCCGGGAGGTGTCCATCCGCTCGTGATACTGCTTCGCGGTCAACTCGCCGCCCGTGGCCGTGCGACCGGACAGGATGTCCTCGCGCTGCTCCGGGGTCAGCTCGGCCTGTTTTGCTCCGAGAACGGCCTGGAAGCGCCGCACAGCTCGCTGCGCGGCGGCTGGTGCCAATGCCGTCCCGTCTACCCGCCGGCCGGCCAGGACGTTCTCCAACTCGGCGCGAGTGGGCAGCCGGCTCTCGTCCATGCCGAAGACGGTGCCGACGCCTTCCGTGCCAGACCGCTTCTGCTTGCCGTCGATGTCGCCGCCGTCGGCGCGCTGGCCGTTCAGCAGATTCGCGACGTCGCCCGCGGTGAGGGCTTTGGTGATATCGATGCCGAGCCGCCCGGCAAGCGCCGGGTTCATGTCGCGGCGCGGCGTCGCCGTCGCGCTGCTGTAGTCCTTGCCGGTGCGCGCGTGCTCCGTGGCGCGGTCGAGGCGCTCGCCGGGGCCTTCTCCGTCATCGCCGGCGCGGTGGTGGCCGGTACGGTAGAGGGAGGCGACAGCCTCGTCCCGGTCCACCAGCCCGGCAGCGATGAACGCCCCAAGCGCGCGGATCATCACCTCGTCCCGGGGCGGGGAGCGGCCGGCGGCATCGGTGCCGCTCTCGGCCAACCGGTCAGCCTCGCGCGCGACCAACTCGTCGAGCGCTGCACCGCCCGGCAGCCGTCCGCCGGTGATCTCGGCCGCATAGCGCGCGGCGGCGGCTTCCGCCGGCGTCGGCGGCTTCAGGCCCTGGTGATAGTACTCCGCCATTGCGGCCATCTCCGGCGACAGCGTCTGCTGCAACAGGTGCTCGCTCATGGCGCGCGCCGCCGAGGGGGCGCCGGCCGCTCCCGTCCGGTAGGTCAGCACCTCAGTGCTTCGTCGCGGTTGCGGTCAACCAATCTTTCAGACTGGTCTCGAACTGTCTGCCGACGGCCTCCGGCAGATCGGCCACCAGCGCGATCAGGCTCGTCTGGTTCTCGTCCATCTGCCGGACCTGCGTGGCGAGCGCCTCGAGCGCTACGGCAACCGGTGACGGTCCTGCATCCTGCGTGGCGGCGCCAAGGATTTCGGCGAGCATCTCCGACTGTGCCCGGTTGGTCTCCAGCAGCGCATTCAGGGCGGTCAGGACGTTCTGCTGAACCTCGCGCTGCTCGTCCAGCTGCTCGGCGATCCCGGTCAGGGTGTCGGAAATGTGGGCGAGGTACGCCCCGTCTCTCGTCGCTGTCATGGAGCTTCCTGTCGTTCCCGGTCGGACACCGTGGTTCGGTTGTCCCCGGCAAACCGGTGCAAATCGAGCCATACCCGGCGCAGCAGCGCTCTGCAACAGACATGCGTCTAGCATGACTTGGTCTGTCAGAAAGTCGAACTTTCCGCCTTTGCAGGAGTTCGCGACGAAGGGCACGTTTTGGGGGACGTTTTAGGGAGCGTTTTGGGGGACGCTATGGGGCATTGTTTGGGGCACGTTTTGCCGATACGGTCAGTGATAAGATGGGGTCTTCCACGAACGATGCCGATTAAGCATCCGCGACATGACAGCGACATCGAGCAATTCGCGAAGGATCTGGCGGGGCGCTGGCAGCAAGGCGACGGGATAGAGCCGTGGCTGCGGATCATGGAGCCGGAGCTTTCCCGCAAGGTCCGAACCGAGCGCTGGTCGTGGGAATCGATTGCGCGCGCCTGAACCTGGCGGGCATCACATACCAAACCGCGCACCCTTGGACCGGCGTCCGCCTGATTCAGAAAATCACGTCCATCCGACACGAGGGCCGTAAGCGGGCGTCAAGGAAGGACACTGGCACGCAAAAGGCCAGGACCTGGGAATCGCCGTTCGCGGGCGCAAATGCCAGCGTCATGATTCCGGTCGAGGATGAGGAGCCAGAGTTCAAGCCGATCACTCTCCTCAACTGGAGCGGCAAGCTGATCACAGAGGAGGAGGAGAAGCCGCCGAAGAAGGAACCCGTGCCAGGTCCGAAGATCGATGTCGATGCGGTCATACGAAGGCTGCTCGGTAAAGAGTAGAGACATTTTCTAAAGGTATCGATAGTGACAATCACGAAAGACGACAAACCTTCCAACCTTGCTACCCTGCGCGACGGTGCGGGCACCTCCGTCAAGCGACCGGTCTTCAACTTCGAGGCTGACGTCGATGCCGTGCCGGAGCTGGAGATTCTGGGGGCCAGCAAAAAGGTCGAAAGCCCGGTTAAGGTCGGGCGAGGGGCGGACCTGTCCGGCAAAAAGAAGATCATCTTCTGGACGGGCCGTGGCAAGACAGGCAAGACCACGGGCATTCGGTGGGCCGCGGAGACGGCGGTTGCGAACAAGCGGTCTCTGCTCATGGCCGATATGGACCCGACCAACGATACGTTTTCAAAATACGTGGCCGACGTCTTGCGTCCGCCCGAGGCATCCGACCCGGCCATCGCCCTCAAGTGGCTGGACAAGCTCTTGCAGCATGCCTTGCAGCAGGGGACGTCGCTTCTGGTGGACCTGGGCGGCGGCGACACGACTCTTCGCCGGCTGGTGACACAGCTGCCCGACCTGGTGGCGATGTTCGAGGCGCAGGGCTTCGCGGTTGTCGTGCTTTACGCAGTTGGGCCGCAGGAAGAAGATCTTTCGCCGCTGGCGACGTTGGAGGGCCTGGGCTTCAAGCCGACGGCCACGGCGATCGTGCTCAATGAGGCGATGATCGAAGTTGGTGATACGCGAGAAACCGCCTTCGCCCGCGTCTTTGGCCATAGTGCCTTTCGTGCGGCCCTCGATCGTGGTGCCATCCCTGTCTGGATGCCCCGCCTTCTGGCCGCACAGCAGGTCGAGATTCGTCGCCTGCACTTTCGCGACGCCGCTGACGGACAGGTCGGTCAAGCAGCCTCGCCGCTGGGACCGTTCGACCGGTCGCGGGTCCTCAACTGGCTGCAGGCGATGGACACCAACTTCGCCGGCATCAAGACATGGCTTCCGTGAGGGAGGGCGCGCAAGCGCCCGACCTTCCGCGGACCAGCGATGAGCTGGGCCGCGAAATCGAGCGGATGCAGGCCGAGCTGGACCGCGCCACCCGGCTCGGCGGCCTGAGGAACGATCCCACGCTGCCGCTGATCCGGGCGTTGTCCGCGTCGCTCGGTCTGCAGTGGCGGCTGCACGATCAGGCTGTCGGCTACTTTCACAGTGCGAGCAGCCGGCTGGACCGCCAGCTCGCGGACACGATCGCGCAAGGCGAACAGGCGCTCGAAACACGGCGGGTCGCCATTGTCGAGAAACTGGCGCCGATGCTGGCGGACCTGACGACGCAGAACGTCCGCGCATGGAGCCGGGCTGTCACGCTCAAGACGGCTCTGGCCTTTGGTGGGTTTGCGGTCGCGCTGGCGCTCGGGGTGGGGGCGGCGGGGTATGGCGCAGGATGGGAGGCGGGGCATACCTCGGCCCTCAGCGCTTCCGGCGCACTGGCCGGCGCTGTCCTTCGAGCCGGGCCGGCAGCTGAAAGTGCACTCGTGGGAATGGTGCGCGCCAACAATCTCGTGGACGCCTGGTCGAGATGTCAGAAGACGGCGACGGCCGACAGGGACGGCCGGCGCGTCTGCTCGATGCCGATGTGGGCGGACCCGGAAAGCCAGCCGAGAAGCTGATGTCCTGGCCGCCAACCACCGAATTGGCAGCGTACTGGTTGCCAGCAGGCGGCCGGACATCATCGAGCACGATCGTGCGGACAGGGTCTCCAGGATGCGCATGTCCGCGCCGCGACGCGCTGCCCGGCGCCGGGACGCAGGTTGCGGCGGATGCAGCGGTGCCGGGTCCTTGCGGACCCGGCGGCATCGCGATTCAGAAGGGGACTTCCCAATCCTGGATCGCGTCCGGCGCGTCATCTCGTTCCCAGATGATCGTGGTCAGGTCGCCTTCGTCGAGGTTCCAGGTTTCGATGGCCTGGATCTCGTAGCGGTCGCGTTTCAGGCCACGGATGTCACGGCTGCTCAGGCCGGCGCCGGTGCGGATGATTGTCATGATGCTGTCTTCCTCTGTTCTCCCAGCCAATCGCTGGTGATCAGCGGGACCGCCGGCCTTCGGGGTGGGTCAACATCGGAGGTCTGCAAGCAAGCGGAGCCGGGTTGCGCCGGGCGCGAGGCGACAGCCTTGCGTCCAAGCGGCCCGGCTCTGCGCAGCGAGCGGACCGGAGCCGCGCGTCTTCGTGCGGCGCGTCGCCCTTTCTTGCGGCGTGGTGTTGACGCAGCACGACCTTGGCCGGCGGTACGATGGAAGAACCAGCGAGGAGTTTTCTTGCTTGCTTCCTGTGTCGCGGCGGCACCGGATGGTGGTGGGGCTCCCGCGAAAGCCGGTTCGGCCTCCTCATGGAAGAAGGCGCAGGGATCGAAACCCCTGCGCCGGTCTGCCATCTCGGGCGGGAGCGGAACCTCGATCGGCTCCGCTCCCGGGTGGTCTGTCAGGCCGCCATCTGGAAGGCTGCCATCTCGACGGCGGCGGACTTGCGGGCGACGCTCGCCGCGGGGGCCACCGGTGCCTCGTAGGGCTTCCAGTCATCGCCGGTGATGTCGGCGTAGGCGATGATCGCCCCTTCGGCGGCGGCCAGCAGGGCGAAGGACTGCAGGGCCATCTCGGCGGCGAACAGACGGGCGCGCTCGGCCTTGCTCTCGAAGCCGGCCGGTCCTTCGCGGTCCTCGTCGCGGTCGTCGTTGAGCAGCTTGCTGGTGAGTTCCAGCGCCGCCGATTTCTTGGTGCCGTAGAACTGGGCGGCCCCGAAGGCGGAGCTGACGAAGGCGCCGGTGATCCGTTGCAGGTGGATCTGCAAGGCCTTCTCGTTCAGCGCCGTCCCGAAGGCCTGGGCGGCACTGGCGATGTGCTCCTTGGTCGCGTCGCGGATGCCGTCGTAGTCGACGGGTTCGAGGCCGAAGGTGCGGACGAGGTTGTCG
>CAIVPZ010000022.1 GCA_903907955.1 uncultured Acetobacteraceae bacterium
AGGTCATCACCACACTGCCGATCTGACGTGCTCCGCGACACAACCCTTGCCCCGCACCGTCAGCCACGCCATCTCTCCACCACGCAGCGACCGGCCATCCTTGCTGTCGCTGACCGGCCATCCGAGCTGTCGCGCTATACCCGGCGATGTGGTGCCGGTCCAGCGTCGGGATGCTGCAATCGAGCAGGCCCGCCGTTACGCGGCGAGACAGGATTTGCGCTAGATTGACGGCGAGACCCGACAGGGCCGCCTTGGCCCGCACGCTGTCGCAGAACATCCGCCCGGGAACTGGTGTGATAGGAGCTTCAAGCATCGTGGCCTCCAATGACTGGTATGACCACAGAAAATATCAGGGCTAATCAGGGGCGGAGAGGGTATACAATTCGGACTGGTTGACAGTGGCTATTCGACGGGCGGCTCTCGAAGCCCCAGGCGGATCGCGTGCTCTACAAGGCGGCTACAAAGGGTCCGCGACCTTTCCATTTCCATCCCAAGGCCATTAATCAGCGCGTTTACCGCGCGAGAGTTGCTTCCGTCGCTGAGCGGACAACCGGCAGCCATGATGGCCTCGGCCGCTGTTATGAGTGTTTCAGGATCGTATGGACGCCCGCGCGTCGGCGGGTTGAACTGTTTCGCCGCAGAATGGTGGCGGAGGCTCGTCAGAATGATCACGATCTCCTCGTCGTCGCCCGCAGCGGCCGGCAAGCTCGGGACATATTCCCCGAGCGCTTGCTGAGCGGCCACTTCTTCGTCGTCCATGGCGATCCGCTGCTCGGCGATGTCGGACAGCGCTTGGCGCTGCGCGTCGGAGATGGGAATGCCTCTGAGCCTCACGCGTGCCATTTCAGCCGGCCTTCCTAAGCGCCACGACGTTGTTCGCGATGGCTGGCAGCCCCGCCAGTGCCCGGACGTGAGCTTCCCAGGCTGCAAGTGCCGCTGCCTTCTGGGTCCGGTAGAGCGCCTTGTTGTAGGTGCCGGCCACGCCCCGCTTTGCAGCGCCGGAAACGTGGTTCAGCGCCGCCTCCACGACGTGCGGTTCGACGCCGTTCTCGTTCGCCCAGGTGGAGAAGGTGCGGCGCAGGTCATGCAGCACCCAGGGCGCCATCGCCACTTCACCGTCTGCCGGGGCGCGGCCATGCGCCTTGGCGAAGTCGTCCGTCATGGCCTTGAGGATGCGGCTATCCAGCCGCTCCTTGCACCGGGACCAGCCGGAGAAACCCTTCACCCCCTCGCCGAACACCATCGGGTTACCCTCCCGCCGGGCCAGCAACTGCTGCACGGTCAGCGGTCCAAACGGCACCTCGTGCGGCAGCTTGTTCTTGGAGCGCGCGGAAGGCAGCGTCCAGAGCGCCGATATGCCGTCACCGGCCACCTCGATCTCGGACCAGCCCATGGACCCGACTTCCTCCCGCCGGGCGCCCGTCAGCAGTAGCAGTCGCACAATGCGGTCGTGGTCATGGTCGCTGCCGGTGCAGCGCCAGATCAGCGCCAACTCGGCGTTCGTCAGGACCCGCTCGCGGGGCGCCTCCTTGCTGGGTTTGTTGGTATTCGCCACCGGGTTTTCACCTGCGATCCGGCCCGACCGCAGCGCCCATGTCCACAGAGCGGACAGGCTGGCGCGCACCCTGTTGGCTGCTACCGGCCCGCTGGTGTCGCGAATAGCGTCCAGCAGCCGCACCACCTCGGCTCTGCCGATGCCCGCCGCAGCATCGTGGTGGAGAGGCGCGGCGTGCTTCCGGAGGTGCCGCTCAACCTCGGCGAACGATCGGGGGCGCAAGTCCTTCTTCATGTCCGAAAGGTAGGCGTCTACCAGCGCGGAGAACCGCACCGCTTGCCGGGCCGCTTTTCGTTCGGCGTGCGGGTCCGCGCCCAACTTTGCCCGGCCGATGTGTTCCCGCGCTTTCCTGCGCGCATCGTCCAACGACACTGCACGCTCGTCGCCAAGCGTGATCCTGTGCGACCGCCCGTCGCGGGTGCGGAACTGCACAACCCAGGTGCGTAGCCCGGTAGACCTGACGCAGAGGCCGAAGCCGGGCAACCCCTCATCCCAAAAGAACGCCTTGGAGGCACCGTCGCCGGTCAGCCCAGCAATCGACGGCTTGGTAAATCTGAACTTGTTCAATGCCATCACACCTCCAGCCGGTAAGCGCATGGTAAGCTGACCCGCGGCTGCCCCATGATCTCCCATGTGACCCCTTGGCGTCAACAGACTGGTGCGCGCCGTAAGGTAGCTTACGTTTTCAATCTATTAAGATGTTGTGTGATGCTTACCGATGCCCCTTGATAAGCTGGCTGTTGAAGAGGTCGCTGTCTGGGGGACTGAGGGTCGTGGGTTCGAATCCCGCCGCTCCGACCATTATTTTCAATGGGTCGTCGGCTTCCTGCTTCCAGCGCCCCTCCGGCCGGAAGCACGCCGGCAGAAGGCAAAAAAATCCGACCCAATCCCATGGTTGTCTGCTTTTCGTGACGGCGCTTTGTCCCAAGGGATAAGTTGCCTGCCCGATCGTATCGCCAATACCAAGGTGATGGAAAACGTCAGGGCCGGCCAGCATCGATATGAAGCGGCAGGCTGACGACTTGGGAGCCTGGGGGGCAGATATGCTGTCTATGCATAGCCGCCAATTTCCATCGCCCCGATCGCACGACGTGCCCGTTCTGGTCCGCTGCGCAACGGCGTGCCGTAATCAGGACGAAACAAGTGCTTGCGGCGCCAATACCCTGCGGGTTTCTCCCCTCGACTTTCCGCCGGTGATTCCGCGGGCGGATCAGATCAGGACCCAGAAGATGTCCTCGCTGGCGATGAAGCGGAGGGCGTCTTCGAGCGGCAAGATGGTGCGGCCGAACGGGCCGGTGGGCGACCAGCGTTCC
>CAIVPZ010000023.1 GCA_903907955.1 uncultured Acetobacteraceae bacterium
ATGTCAGCTTTGATCGTCGCGCTTGGCGCGACCAAGGTTCACGCGGCTTTCGCATGCGCGGAAGCAGTTGATGAGTCGCCGTTCGCCCACCCAAAGTTCCGGCGTCGGGCTTCCCAGTCAAGAATGAGGGGATGGCTGAGGACTGTGCCAGCTTCCGACCGGCGCCCTCACCTGTCGGAAAGAGTATGCGTTCTGAAATCAGGTCGCTCACCGGCCTGCGCGGCATCGCCGCCTGTTGGGTGATGATCGGACATTACGGCCTGGACAGGTGGTCCAACTATGGTTTGATTCGAACTTTCGGGTCGCACTCGTACATCGCGGTCGATTTGTTCATGGTCCTGAGCGGGTTCGTACTGGCCATGACATACGAAGGCCGTTTCGTCCCGCTGGCCTGGACACGGGAATATGGTCGGTTTCTGCAACATCGCCTGACGCGCATATTTCCGCTTTATGCCCTCACGACAGCGGCCTGCCTGTTGTTCCTGTGGATCGACGAAGGACTCAACAACTGCGACCATTGCGCGCTGGCGGTCGCCGCCAATTCCCTGATGGTGCAAGGATGGTGGTGGCCGATCGACAGCTTCAACGGCCCCGCATGGTCGATCAGCGTCGAATGGGCGCTGAACCTGCTGTTCCCTTTGTTCGTTCTTGTACTGCTACGGTCCCCCACCCGCCACGCGGCGTTGGCGGCGGGCGGCGCAGCGCTCTGCCTGACGGGGCTTGGTTTACTGCAGGGTCAAATAAATCACGGGCAGGAGATGATCGGGGCGCTTAACTGGTATCTCCCGCCAAATTCCCTGTTGCGTTGCGCGCCGGAGTTCATGCTCGGGTTGTATTGCTGGCGCCTGCGTGCGCACGCCGTCTGGACCCAATGGCTTGGACGCACGCCAGTGCTGCTCGCGATACTCGGTGGCATTCTGGTCATCACGGTGGTCCCCTCACTCGACGTGGTGTTCGTGCTGCTGTGTTGCTGCCTCATGTTGGGATTTTCGTATGAGCGGTCATGGGTCGCGGATTGGTTCGGCGGGCCGGTACTTCACTGGCTTGGCATGATATCATTCTCAATATATTTGTGGCATATTACGCTCCTGCCGATTCGGGCTTTGTTCATATGGCTCTTGACGGGTTCCCGCGTCGGCGGGTTCTCCCCGGTTGCGACCGCCACGGAGGCGGCACTCTGCGTCACGGCGGCGCTCGGCGTATCGGCGGTGTCGTATTACCGTTTTGAAAAACCGACCCAGCGCTGGCTGAGGCAGCTATTCGAGCCGCGCCGGCTTGGCCGCGTATGAGCCCCGTTCTACGGCATCCGCAGCGCCGCCTGCACCGCCGTGTCGAGGGCGCTCAGAAAGCGGGACCGGTCCGTCCTGCTGAGTGCCGGCGGACCGCCGGTCGCCAGCCCCATCTCCCGCATGTGCCGCGACACCTCGCGCCCGGCCAGTGCACCGCCGATATTATCCGGCGTCCACACCCGGCCGTTGGACGACAGCGCCCGGGCGCCACGCGCCAGGCAGCGCGAGGCCAGTGGGATGTCGCCGGTGACGCACACATCGCGCGGGCCGATCCGCTCGGCAATCCAGTCGTCGGCGACATCCGCCCCCGCCTCCACCACCACCATGCGCACATTGGCCAGGCCGGGCGGGCGGATCGGGCGCGAGCCGTTCGACACCACATGCACCACCAGCCCCAGCCGGCCGGCCACGCGATAGACCTCCTCGCGCACCGGGCAGGCATCGCCGTCGATATAGATCTCGGTCATGCGCGCGGTTAGCCCCCCGCCGCTGCGCGCGCAAGCGCCCGGGTTCCGCCCGGCGGTTGCGTTCCCTATACTGGGCGCGCCATGCCCAACCCCCTGGACCCGCAGCCCCCCATGGACGAGCCTGACTGGGACATCCCGGCGAACCTCCAGCCGGCCCCTGAAGATTACGGCTTCGACCTGGAACGGACGCTGCGCGGGGTGGTCGGGCTGCGCGCCAACATCCCTGCCGACGCCTTCACCGCATCCACCCTGGGCACCGAGCGCCTGGGCAGCGGCGCGGTGATCCGCGAGGACGGGCTGGTGCTCACCATCGGCTACCTGATCACCGAAGCCGAGTCGGTCTGGTTGATCACCGCCGACGGCCGCGCCGTGCCCGGCCACCCGCTGGCCTTCGACCAGACCACCGGCTTCGGCCTGGTGCTGGCGCTGGGCCGGCTCGACCTGCCGGTGCTGGAACTGGGCAATTCAGACGCGGTGACCCTCGGCACCCCGGCCATCCTCGCCGCCGCCGGCGGACCGGCGCACGCGGTGGAGGCCAAGATCATCGGCAGGCAGGAATTCGCCGGCTACTGGGAATACCTGCTGGACGAGGCGTTCTTCACCGCCCCGGCCCACCCGTTCTGGAGCGGCACGGCGCTGATCGGCAGCGACGGCAAGCTGCTCGGCACGGGGTCGCTGATCCTCCAGCAGGGCGACGGCAAGCGGCGGATGGACATGAACATGGTCGTGCCGATCGGTCTGCTGCGCCCGATCCTGGACGATCTGCTCACCACCGGCCGCAGCAAGGCCCTGCCCCGTCCCTGGCTCGGTCTGTACGCGATGGAAAGCGATTCCGGCCTGGTGATCGGCGGCACCGCCGCCAGAGGCCCGGCCGAGCGCGCCGGCCTGCGCCAGGGCGACCGCATCCTGTCGGTGGCCGACGAGGAGGTGAGCGATCTGGCCAGCCTGTGGCGCAAGGTCTGGTCGGCCGGCACTGCCGGCGCGCCGGTGGTGCTGCGCGTGGGGCGCGACGGCGGCACGCAGACGGTGCGGGTGACCTCCGCCGATCGGGTTTCGTTTCTGCGGGCACCGCGGTTGCATTGAGACCAGCCGGCCAAAAGGTCCACCGCCGCTCCCGTCAATCGAACCCCAGAAACCCCGGCACTCCGCTGATCGGCGGCGCCGCATTCAGCCTTGCCAGGTCCGGCACCGGACGGGCCGTGCGCGCGTCGCCGGCCAACAGCGCTTCCAATGCGGCGGCAACGCCAAGGACAAAGGCATCGCCGCCGCGCGGGCCGACGATCTGCAGGCCGAATGGCATGCCATGCCGGTCCGTCCCCACCGGCAGGCTCACCGCCGGATGACCCACCAGCGTCACCGCATAGGCCAGCGCCAGCCAGTGGAAATAGCTGTGCATCGGCACGCCGTCGATCGCGGTCGGGTACAGCTCGCTCCAGGGGCGCGGGCTGATGCTGATCGCGGGGGTGAGGATGACGTCCACATCGGCGAAAAAATCCTGCCAGCGGCGGTAGATGGCGGTCTGCGCCACCTCGGCGCGGGCGACGTCCTCGGCCGAAAGAAGCAGCGCCTCCGCCACATTGGCGCGCACGTTCGGGCCGACATCGGCTGGCCGGGTGCGCACCCGCTCCAGATGGCTGGCGAGGAACTGCACGCCGCGCAGCACCGCGAACGTCGCGTCGGCGCCGCTGCAGTCCGGCGTGGCATCGGTCGCACGGGCAAAGACATCCCGAAACAGCCTGGTCTTTTCGGCGAACACCTCCCGGATGTGGCGCTCGACGGGCGCAAAACCGAAATCCGGGGTGATGGCGACGCGCAACCCGGCCAGGTCGATGCGCGGCGGCGGAAAATTCGCCTCCGCCCGGCGCACCCGGCGGCCGAAGATGGTGGTGGCGAGCGGGTCGGCCGGGTCGTCGCCGGCCATGACCGACAGCAGCAGGCACGCGTCGGCCACGGTGCGCGCCATCGGGCCGAGCACCGGCAGCGGCGTCCAGCCGACCGCCCGCGCCTCGTTCGCCACCAGGCCGGGGCTGGGGCGGTAGCCGACGATGCCGCAATACGCGGCAGGGTTGCGCAAGGACCCGCCCATGTCCGAGCCGGTGGCCAGCGGCACCATGCCGGTGGCCAGCGCCACCGCCGAGCCGCCGGAGGAGCCGGCCGCCGAGCGCGTGGGGTCGAACGGATTGCCGGTGACGCCATAGACGGCGTTGCGGGTGTTGGCGCCGGCGCCGAATTCCGGCGTGTTGGTCTTGCCCAGCACGATGCCGCCGGCGCGCCTGATACTGGCCACCATGCGTTGGTCATGCGCCGGCACATGGTCGCGGTAGATCGGGCTGCCGAAGGTGGTGCGCAGGCCCGCCACCTCCTCCAGGTCCTTCACGCCGAACGGCAGCCCGTGCAGCGGCGGCAGATCGTCGCCACGGGTGACCGCGTGCTCGGCCGCGCGCGCGGCTTCGCGGGCACGCGCGAAATCGCGCGCCACCATGGCGTTGACGGCGGGGTCCACCGCCTCGATGCGGGCGATGCAGCTTTCCACCAGCTCGACCGGCGAGAGCTGCCTGCGGCCGATCAGGGCGCGCGCGTCGCTGGCGGTGAGGTCACAGGGGTCCATGCGTCCGTCCTGTCATGTGCCGGCGTCAATAGCCGAGCGCACAGCCATCCTTGCGGGCGTCGGAGGCGCCGACCAGGCAGCCGCGGGCGCGGGTCGATCCAGATCGCCTGCCCACCGCCCAGCGGACGCTCCGCCGCCTCGATGACATGGCCGAGCCGCGCCAGGCCCTGGCGCAACGCCGGCGGCACGCCACCCTCCACCTGCACTTTCCCATTGGTCGAAAACAGCCGGCATAGGTCGAGCGATTCCTGCAGGTCGAGCCCGTAGTCGAAATGGTTGGTCAGGAAGCTGGTCTGTCCCATCGGCTGGTAGTGACTGCCCATGACGCCATACGGCATCACCGCCGCGCCGTCCTTCGTCAGCATGCCGGGGATGATGGTGTGCATCGGCCGCTTGCCCGGGGCGATGCAGTTCGGGTGGTCGCGCTCCAGGCGAAAGCCGAGGCCGCGGTTATGCAGCATCACCCCCGAGCGCCCGGCCAGGATGCCCGAGCCGAAATTCTCGAACAGCGAGTTGATGAAGCTGCACGCATTGCCGTCGCGATCGACAGCCGACAGATAAACCGTGTCCGGATGACGCGGCAGTTCACGCGCGCGCGGAGCCGTTCAGCGCCACCACCCGGCGCTGATCCGCCATGCCCTGCGCCGCAAGCACCGGACTGCGCCCCGGAAGATGCAGGTCACGCATACCTAATGAATGGGGTCAAGGGGGCCACCGCCCCCTTGCGGGTCCAGGGCAGCGCCCTGGCCTTGCTTCTTCGTCCGCTCATCCAGCCGCTGCAAAACAACAAAGAACGACGGCACGAACAGCACCGCCAGACAGGTCGATGCGATCATGCCGCTGAACACGCTGATGCCGAGCGATTTGCGGGCATTCGCCCCGGCGCCGGTCGCCAGCACCAGCGGCAGAACGCCGAGGATGAAGGCAAACGACGTCATCAGGATCGGCCGGAATCGCATCCGCGCCGCTGCCACCGCCGCTTCCAGGATCGACTCCCCGTCGATCATCCGCCGTTCGCGCGCCACTTCGACGATCAGGATGCCGTTCTTGGCCGACAGCGCGATCAGCAGCATCAGGCCGATCTGCACGTAAAGATTCTGCGCCGCCCCCAGCGCGGTCAGCGCCGCCACCGGACCGACCAGCGCCAGCGGCACCGCCGACAGCACGGCCAGCGGCAGAATCCAGCTCTCGTACTGGCCGGCGAGGCACAGATAGACCAGCAGGATCGACAGGCAGAAGACGTAGTAGAGCTGATTGCCGGTGATCTTCTCCTGATAGGACATCGCCGACCATTCGAAGCTGACATCGGCCGGCAGTATCCGTTTGGCGATTTCCTCCATGGCGACGATCGCCTCGCCCGAGCTGTGGCCGCGCGCGGGCACGCCGACGATCGTGGCGGAGGGATACAGGTTGTACAGCGTGATCAGCGCCGGAGCGACCGAAGGGGCGATTGTCGCCACCGCGCCGATCGGCACCATCTGCCCGTCCGCGCTGCGGACGTTCAGCGCCAGCAGATCATCCGGCTGCCGGCGAAACTGCGACTCGGCCTGCACATAGACCTGCAGCGTCAGGCCGAACTTGTTGAACTCATTGACATAGGTCGAGCCGACATACTGGGTGAGCGCGGCCAGCACATCGCCCACCGACACCCGCAGGGTTTCGGCGCGGGCACGATCGACCGTCAGCGCGATATGTGGCGCATCCGTCCTGATGGTGGTCAGCACCCGCTGCAGGCGCGGGTCGCGGGTGGATTCATCGACGATCTGATCAGCCAGATTGCGCAGCTTCACGTAGTCGAAACTGCCGCCAAGCATTTCCACCTGCATCTGGAAGCCGCCGGCATTGCCGATGCCCTGGATCGGCGGCGGTGGCAGCACGTAGGCCCGGCCGTCCGGCAGCGCCGTCAACCCCTTCTGCAGGGCTTCGAAGATCGACAGCAGGTCCTGCCCCTTGACCTTCCCGCGCTCGGCGAACGGCTTGAGAATGATCCAGCAGGCACCCGCGTTGGCAAGTGCGCTGGTGTTGTCGAGCAGCGACAGGCCGGAGATCGCGATCACCTGTTCGACGCCGGGAGTGGCGCGCGCGATATTCGCCACCTGCTCCAGCGACGCCGTCGTGCGCCCCAGTGAAGCGCCGTCAGGCAACTGCACCGCGACCATCAAATATCCCTGGTCATCGATCGGGATGAAGGCGGTGGGCAGGCGGCCCAGCCCCCAGATGGCCCCGCCGCCGATCGTCAGCGCGATCAGCACCATCAGGAAACTGCGCCGCACCATCTGGCCGATGAACGCCGAATAGCCGCTTTCCATCCGGTCGTAGACGAAATTGAAGCCGCGATAAAAGACGTTGCGCTGCGCCGGCGGCACCGGTGTGCGCAGCCAGGAGGCGCACTGCGTCGGCTTGAGCGTGGCCGCGTTCACCGCGCTGATCAACGCGGTCACCGCGATCACCAGCGCGAACTGGGCAAACATGTTGCCGGTCAGGCCCGGCACGAACGCCGCCGGCAGGAACACCGCCATCAGCACCAGGGTGATACCGATGATCGGTCCGAACAACTCGCCCATCGCCTTGATGGCGGCATCGTGCCCGGACATGCCGCGCTCGATGTGTTTGGTCACGCCCTCGACGATAACGATGGCGTCGTCCACCACGATGCCGATCGCCAGCACGATGCCGAACAGGGTGGACAGGTTGACGGTGAAGCCCAGCGCCGCCATGCCGATGAAGGCGCCGATGATGGTGACCGGCACGGTGGTGGCCGGCACCATCGTGGCGCGGAAGTTCTGCAGGAACACCAGGATGACGATCAGCACCAGGATGCCGGCCTGGTACAGCGTGCTGTAGACCTCGTTTATGGAATCATTGACGAAGGTGGTCGTGTCATACGGGATGGCATAGTGCAGCCCGGCCGGAAAGCGGCGGGACAGCTCCGCCATCGTCGCCTTGATCTCGGCGCCGACCTGCAACGAATTGGCCTCGGGTGTCTGATAGATGCCAATGCCGGCGGCCGGCCTGCCGTTCAGCTTGAATTCCTGCGCGTAGGTTTGCGCACCCAGCTCGATGCGCCCGATATCCCTGATGCGAATCAGCCGGCCGCCCTGGGAGGTCTGATCCTTGACGATGATGTCGCTGAACTGGTCCGGGTCGTTCAGGCGCGACTGGACATCAACCGTGTACTGAAAATCCTGGCTGCTCGGCGCCGGTGGCATGCCGATCTGCCCGGCGGCGACATTCTGGCTCTGCTGGCGGACCGCGTCGATCACGTCCTTCGGCACCAGGCCGAACGAGTACATCTTCTGTGGGTCCATCCAGATCCGCATGGAATACTGGCCGGCGCCAAACACCGTCACGCTGCCGACACCCGGCAGGCGCGCCAGCACGTTGGTCAGGTTGATCGTCGCATAGTTGCTCATGAACAGGCTGTCGTATTTCCCGTCCGGCGAATCCAATGTGACGATCTGCAGCAGGGCGGTGTTCTTCTTCTGCACGCTGACGCCCTGCGCCTGCACCGCCCCCGGCAGCGAGGCCATCGCGATCTGCACCCGGTTCTGCACCAGCACCTGGTCGATATCCGGGTCGGTGCCGATCGCAAACGTCACCGTCAGGGTGTAGGTTCCGGCAGTGGTGCTGGTGGACGACATGTACAGCATGCGATCGACGCCATTGACCTGCGTTTCGATCGGCAGGGCGATGGTGTCGATGATGGTCTGCGCGCTGGCGCCGGGATAGTTCGCGGTCACCGACACGGTCGGCGGCACGACATTGGGATATTCCGACACCGGCAGGCGGAATATGCAGACCACCCCGAGCAGAACCAGCACGATCGCCAGGACGTTGGCGAGGACCGGGCGCTCGATGAAAAACTTTGAAATCATGGGCGGGGCCCTATCCGCCAATGGTGGTCGGCTGCGGAACCACCCTGGTGCCGGGCGAGGCACGCCAAAGCTCGCCCACCACGACGCGGTCATCCGGCTTCAGGCCGGCGGTGATCACCCGCAATCCGCCCACCAGATCGCCCAGTTGCACATAACGCTGCTCGACGACGTTGTCGGGGTTCACCACCAGCAGGTAGCGCCCGCCCTGATCGGCCTGCAGGGCGCGATCCGGCACCAGCAAGGCGTTCTGAATGCTCTTGCCCATGGGCAGATGAATCCGCACGAACATGCCGGGCAGCAACGTCCGGTCGGGATTGCGCAGGATGCCGCGCACATACAGCGTCCCGGTCGCCTGGTCGATCGCCGGCGCGACATACTCGATCGTGCCGTGCAGCGGGTACCCCGTCTGATCCCCCACCGCGACATCCACCGGAACCTTATGCAGATCACTCAATGTCAGCCGCCGCTGATCCAGGTTGGCCCGGATCTGCAACGCCTGCTGCGTGCTGATATTGGCAACCACATAGATCGGATCGAGCTGGACGATGTCGGCCAGGATGGCATCCTGGCTGCCGCTGCCGACGACATTGCCGGGATCGATCAGGTGCTTGCCCATCTGGCCGTCGAACGGCGCCCTGACTTCGGTATAGCTGAGGTTAAGCTGCGCGATCGCCACCTGCGCCTGCGCCGCCAGGATATTGGCCTCCGCGCTCGCCCGCTCGAAATTCCAGTGATCGACATCAACCTGGGTCGCCGCGTCCCGCTTGAGCAGCGCGGTGTAGCGAGCCGTTTCGGTCTTGGCGAACAGCAGCGCCGCCTGCTGAAGCTGAAGCTGTGCCTGCGCCTGTTGCAACTGCGCCTTGTACTGGTCCTGCTGGATGGTGAACAGCAGATCGCCCTTGCGGACCAGCGCCCCGTCGGCGAAATGAATCTGTTCCAGAAAGCCGACCACGCGCGCGACCAGCTTCACCTGCGCAACCGCGGCGGCATTGCCGGGAACCTCGATGTAGTCGCTGACGTTCTGCACCTTCGGCTGGACCACCGGGATCGTTGGCGGTGGCTGCCCGGGAAACTGCGCCTGCACGGGGCCGCTTGCCACCGCAACCATGACCGCGATGGCGATGGCCAGAAACGCTGCCGCCCGCCCGGCTGAAAGCGACGAACGCATAACGGAATTGCTCATCATGGCATCCTCACCACTGCGGCGCCCGAACGTCCGGTCCCCGGTCGGCGGGCGAGGGAAGCCCGGGAGAAGCTGGCTGCGTCTGGTCGGCCGGCGGCAGCAGCCTGCCCCAGTCGGTCCGGCCGCGCATCTCCTCGCGCGTCGCGCCGTTGACGAATTCGTTGCCTTCACGTATCTGCCAGCCGCCGCCGAGCGCCCGGTAGACCGAGGCAAGCGCGCTGGCGTAATTGCCGGACGCCACGGCAAGGTTGCTCTGCGCCTGGTAGAGATTCTGTTCGGCGGTCAGCACGGTGGTGAAATCCCTTGTTCCCAGGAGGTACTGATCGATGGCAATGCGCAGCGCGCTGCTGGCCGCAGCGACACTGCGCCGCAGCAGTTCGACCTGCCGGCCTCCCTGCAGGTAGGCGGCAAGACCGTTCTCCACGTCCTGCTGGGCCTTCAGCACGGTGTTGCGGTATTCGATCAGCAAGGCCTGCAGCTTCGCGTCCTGCACCCGCACGTTGTTGGTGATCTGGCCATAGTTGAAGACCGGCCAGCTGAATTGCGGACCGAAGGCGAACTGGATCGCCCCCACCGTGAATACTTCGTTCAAACGGTTGCTGCCGGTGCTGCCGGCCACGGTGCCGAACGCGCCGGTCAGGCTGAACGCCGGATACAGATCGGCCCTGGCAACGCCGATCTGCGCACTCTGGGCCGCGGCCCTGAGTTCGGCGCTGCGGATATCCGGCCGGCGGCGGACCAGATCCGCCGGGATGCCGACCGCAACGTCGGGCGGCGGAACCGGTATGGCCGCCGAACCGGCGAGCAAGGTGTCGATCGATTCCGGCGTCATGCCCAGCAGAACGCGGAGTGCGTTCTCCCCTTGCTGCAACTGGGCGGTCAGTTGCGGAATCGTCGATTCGGTCTGCGCCAGCACGTTCTCCGCCTGGAACACATCGAGTCCGGTCGCGGTGCCGCCGTGGAACCGGTCGCGGGCGATGCCCAGCGCCCTCCGCTGCTTGACGACATTCTCGTGCGCGATCGCGATCTGCTGCTGCAGCGTGCGAATGCCGATATAGCTGGCGGCGACATCGCCCAGCAGGGTGACCAGAACGTCGTCATAGGTGGCGATCGAGGCGAGGTAGGCGGCATCGGCGGACTGCACCCCGCGGCGGAACTTGCCCCAGAAATCCAACTCCCAGGCAACCTGGACACCCATCGCGCCGCGCCAGTAGTTCTCCAGCAGGTGCGACGGGTTCGAGGAGGCATCGACCTGGCTGGCCTGATTGTAGCCGAGATTCGCGCCGATCTGCTGGCTCTGCGGGTAGAACTCGCCGATGGACATGCCGAGCGTGGCGCGCGCTTCCAGCACCCGGGCGCCGGCCGCCAGCAGGGTCAGATTCTGCTCATAGGCGATCCGGACCAACCGATCGAGCGTGGGGTCGTGAAACACGGTCCACCACGCCTCGTAGTTCTGATGGTCGGACCTGACCGACGGGTCGCCCGATTCGAGCCATTTCCCGGCGACCGGCGCCGCGGGCGTGGCGAAGTCCGGACCGACCATGCAGCCGGCAAACGGCAGCACCATCGCCGCGGCCAGGATGCGGCAGCGGACTGAAACCGTTCCGCGAGCGGCGGGGGCAACACCTGGGAAAGCCGATATCATCCGGTAATGTCCTCGTGCGGAGTCCGCGTGCACATCGCCAAAGTACCCTGCTGAGCGGGCTCTTCGGCGTACGTTACCGAAATCAGATCGCCTTGGCCATGATGGTTTCGCCGATCGCGTCCGTTTCGCGTTCGCCGTATCCGCCTTGCCGGTAAACATTTGCAAAAGAGCGGCCGGTTTTCCGGCCGTCGCTTGCGTTCAGGAATTTGTGATCCGATCAAACGCACGTAATAGTTGACGGTTTTGAAATGGTAATTGTTGTGGCGATGCCGACCCGCCGCTGGGCCGCCCTTCCCGTCCCGTCATGCACCGGACAAGCCCGGCCATGACGGAGCAGCGGAGCTTACCGCCGGCTCATATGCACCCGCCTGCCAACGGGCCGCGCCCGGACAAAATCGGTCACTGTGGTCTGGAGCGCGCTGACCGTAAACGGTAAGCGCGCGCCACGACTTTGTTTTGGCAAGCAACTTTATCGGCCGGCTGTCGCCGGTCTGGCCGATGTTGCTCTAGGTTGCGCGGCTGGCGTGCCGCACGGTGATCCGGAACAGCCATATCGACAGGCCGGCGATCGTCAGCGGGAACAGCACGGTCTCCAGCACGAACACCGCCATCCAGGTCAGGCTCGCCTCCACCGCCCGTTCCACGCTGTCGGTGATCTTGCCCAGGGACGATGCCAGCCGGTCGGGCGAGAGGGCCGAAACCCGGTCGGTGACCCGCGCCGGATTGTACCACGACCGGCCGGGCTCCTCCTCGAACGACGGCAACGCCGACACCAGATCCACCCGGGTCTGGTTGAGCACCGTCGCCGACTGGGTGGCCCGGTCGTGCAGGAAGCGGTTGGACAGCGATTCCGTCCCCTGCACGCCGACCGGCAGCAGCAGCTTGGCCAGCACGGCCCCCGCCACCAGCGCATGGGAGAGGCGCCGCAACGGGCCGCCCCGCGGCGCCCCGATGAGCATGGCGATCGCCAGCACTCCCAGGCCAACCGGCAGCACCCATTGCAGGGCAAAGGCATCCAGCACGTCGACCAGCACCAGCTGGATCGTCACGCTGATCAGGCTGACCATCAGCACATCGCCGAAGCCATCGAGCAACTGCTCGAATGGCTGCATCACGTTGCCGACCTCCAGGCTGGCGCCGCCGTTGACCACCGCGCCGACATTGGCGTTGACCGTCGTCGACGAGGCCACCGCGACCAGCCGGCCGAGCGCCCGCACCGACACGTAGGCAAGCCCGGCCTCCAACTGGATGCGGTGCAACTCAGCCCGCGCCTGGGTGGGTGACATCGGGGTAACCACGGCATCGACCATGCTGTCGAGCAGGCCGGTTGCCCCGGCCAGCAGCAGCAGGAGCACCGGGACGACAATGAGAAGCCGGCGAGGCGCGCCGGGCAGGCGTGGAAAGCGGACGGTAACCATCTAGCCGCGGCTCCTCGAAGTCCTGGGGTATCCCGTATACGTGAATACAGGGCGCGCCGCGCGTTCGCAATTCCGCACACCGCCACGCGGCCCGGCCTCGCCGCCCGTGGGAGGTTCGCAAAATCGCTGAAATGGTGCAAGAACACCCCGCCCGCTTGTGGCACAGCTCCACGCCCCCACCTTCCGCGGGGCAAAATGCCGGGGATGCATGATGCGACTTCGCCTGACCGCCGCCGCCGCGACGATTCTGTTGTGCGGCGTGGCCCTGCCGGCCGTGGCCCAGTTCGGCCCGCCCGGACCGCCGGCCGTGGGCGTGGCAACCGTGCAGCGCCGCCCGGTCACCGAGACCAGCGAGTTCGTCGGCCGGGTGCAGGCGATCGACCGGGTGGACATCGTCGCCCGGGTCACCGCCTTCATCCAGGAGCGGCTGTTCACCGAGGGCAGCGAAGTGCAGCAGGGCGACCTGCTCTACCGGCTGGAGCGCCTGCCCTTCGAGGCCGATCTTCAGGCCAAACAGGCCACCGTCGCGCAGATGGGCGCCCTGCTGCGCAACGCCACCATCACCCTCAACCGCGCCCAGTCGCTGCTGAGCACGCCGGCTGGCCAGCGCAGCGTGGTCGACGATGCGCAGGCCCAGCAGGCCAGCTTCGCCGCCCAGCTGATGGCCGCCCAGGCGCAGCTGCGCGCATCGCAGATCAACCTGGACTACACCGAAATCCACGCCCCGATCGCCGGCAAGATCGCCCGCACCACCCTCACCACCGGCAACGTCGTCACCCCGGCCAGCGGCCCGCTCACCACCATCGTCAGCCAGGACCCGATGTATGTGAGCTTCCCGATCCCGGTGCGCACCGAGCTTGAGCTGTTGCGCCGCTATGCCGACAAGGGCGGCTTCGCGGCCACGGCGATCCATCTGCGCCTGCCGGACGGCACCCTGCACAAGGAACCCGGGCGGATCGACTACGCCGACCCGACGGTGGCGCCGAACACCGACACCATCCTGCTGCGCGGCCGGGTACCCAATCCGCTGCGGCCGGGCGCGCGCCCGGGCGAGCCGGGCAACCGCCAGCTGGTCGACGGCGAATTCGTCTCCGTGCTGCTGGAGGGTGTGGAGCCGTTGCAGCAGTTGGCCATTCCCCGCTCCGCGGTGCTGTCCGACCAGCAGGGCAGCTACGTCTATGTGGTCGATGCCGACAACAAGGCGCAGCTGCGGCGCATCACCCTCGGCCAGTCCACCCCCGCTTTGGCGGTGGTGACCGGCGGGCTCACCGAGGGCGAGCAGGTGATTGCCGACAACATCCAGCGGGTCCGCCCGGGCGCGGTGGTCAACCCGGCCCCCGTCGGCGCGCCCCCCGGCGGACCTCCCGGGGGCGGCCCGGCCGCGCCCGCGGGCAAATAGGCCATGATCTCCGCCGTTTTCATCGAACGGCCGCGGCTCGCGGTCGTCATCGCCATTGTCATCACGCTCGCCGGGCTGATCTCGCTCACCCGCATCCCGGTGGCGCAGTTCCCCGACATCGTGCCGCCGCAGGTGACCGTCTCGACCCGCTTTCCCGGCGCCTCGGCGGCGGTGGTGGAAACCACGGTGGCGCAGCCGCTGGAGGCGGCCATCAACGGCGTCGACAAGATGCTGTACATGCGCTCGAACAGCGCCAATGACGGCAGCTACGCGCTGAGCATCAGTTTCGCCCTCGGCACCGACCCCGACATCAACACCGTCAACGTCAACAACCGGGTGCAGGCGGCGCTGGCCAAGCTGCCGGCGGAAGTGCAGCGCAACGGCGTCACGGTGCTCAAGAAGTCGGCGGCGATCCTGCAGTTCATGCAGTTCTACAGCGAGAACGGCAAGCAGGACCCGCTGTTCCTGTCCAACTACGTCACCATCAATGTGCTCGACTCCATCGCCCGCGTGCCGGGTGTGGGCCAGGCCTTCGTGTTCGGCGCGCTCGACTACTCGATGCGCATCTGGTTCCAGACCGAGCGGCTGGTCCAGCTCGGCCTCGCCCCCTCCGACATCATCGCCGCCCTGCAGGCGCAGAACGTGCAGGGCGCGGTGGGGCGCCTCGGCGCCCGGCCGACCCCCGACGACACGCAGTTCCAGATCAACCTGCAGACCAAGGGGCGGCTGACCACGCCCGAGGAGTTCGGCGCCATCGTGCTGCGCGCCAACCCCGACGGCTCGGTGCTGCGCGTGCGCGACGTCGCCCGCGTCGAACTGGGCGCGGCCAGCCAGGACACGGTGAGCCGGCTGAACGGCAACCCCGCCATCACCATCGGCATCTATCTCGCCCCCGGCGCCAACGCGGTCGCCACCTCGGCGCGCGTCGCCGCCACCCTCGACAGCCTGGCGAAACGGTTTCCGGAGGGGATGAAGAACGTCATCCTCTACGACAGCTCAAAATTCGTGTCCGACACCATCCACGAGGTCATCAAGACCCTGGCCGAGGCGTTCGTGCTGGTGGCGGTGGTGGTGTTCCTGTTCCTCGGCAACCTGCGCGCCACCATCATCCCCATCGTCGCCGTGCCGGTCAGCCTGATCGGCACCTTCGCCGTGCTGCTGGCGCTGGGATTCTCGGCCAACACGGTGTCGCTGCTGGCCATGGTGATGGCGATCGGCATCGTCGTGGACGACGCCATCGTGGTGGTGGAGAACGTCGAGCGGGTGATGGAGGAGGAGCCGCACCTCACCCCCAAGGAAGCCACCAACAAGGCGATGCGGCAGATCACCGGGCCGATCATCGCCATCACCCTGGTGCTGCTGAGCGTGTTCGTGCCGGTGGCCTTCATCCCCGGCGTGTCCGGCCAGTTGTTCCGCCAGTTCGCCGTCACCGTTACCTGCGCCATGCTGATCTCGGCGCTGAATGCCCTCACCCTGTCGCCGGCGCTGTGCGCGGTGTTCCTGCGGCCGATGGACAAGCACCGCGGTCCGATGGGCTATGTGCTGCGGGGCATCGACCGCGTGCGCGACGGCTACGCCGCGGTGGTGCGCCGGCTGGTGCGTCTGGCCGTGCTCGGCGTGGTGCTGATCGGCGTCTGCGCCGTCGGCATCTGGGGCACCTCCAGCATCACCCCCACCAGCTTCCTGCCGGAGGAGGACCAGGGCGCGTTCTTCGTGCTGGCGCAGTTGCCCGACGGCGCCTCGGTCGAGCGCACCCGCGCCGTGGCGGCCAAGCTGGAAGGCATGCTGCGGCCGCTGCCGCAGGTGCGCGCCGTGCTGTCCATCGTCGGCTTCTCGATCCTCGACCAGGGCGCGCAGAGCAACAGCGCCTTCCTGGTGGTGATCCTCAAGCCGTTCGCCGACCGCACCGCGGTGGCGGACCGCGCCCAGGCGGTGATCGGCCAGGTGTTCGGCATGGCGCAGACGGTGCGCTCGGCCATGGTGTTCCCGTTCAACCTGCCGCCCATCATCGGCCTGTCCACCAGCGGCGGCTTCGACTACGAGCTGCTCAACCTGGAAGGCCGCGACCCGGTGGAAGCCGGCGGCGCCCTGCTGGGCATGCTGTCGGCGGCGAACCAGGACAAGCGGCTCAGCCGCGTGTTCTCCACCTTCACCCCCACCACGCCGAGCTACTTCCTCGACATCGACCGCGACAAGGCGCAGGCGCTCGGGGTGGCGATCAACGACGTCTTCACCGCCCTGCAGGCCACGCTGGGCGGCTACTACGTCAACGACTTCAACCTGTACGGCCGCACCTGGCAGGTGAACATCCAGGGCGAGGCGATCGACCGCGACGACCTGCCGGCGGTGTGGCGCATCTTCGTGCGCAACAACCGCGGCACCATGGTGCCGCTGCGCTCGATCGCCGAGGCGCGGCTGGTGCTGGGGCCGCAGACCATCAGCCGCTACAACAACTATCGCGCCATCACCATCCTCGGCGCCCCGGCGCCGGGCGTATCCTCCGGCGACGCGCTGGCGGCGATGGAGGAAATCTCCGCCCGCACCCTGCCGCCCGGCTACGATTTCGACTGGACCGGCACCGCCTACCAGGAAAAGCAGTCGAGCGGCCAGACCGGGCCAATCCTCGGCCTCGCCGTGCTGTTCGCCTACCTGTTCCTGGTGGCGCTGTACGAAAGCTGGCTGATCCCGGTGCCGGTGCTGCTCAGCGTCGCGGTGGGCGGACTGGGCGCCTTCATCGGCCTGCTGCTGGCCGGCATGCCGCTCGACATCTACGGCCAGATCGGCCTGGTGGTGCTGATCGCGCTGGCCGCCAAGAACGGCATCCTGATCGTGGAGTTCGCCAAGGAACGCCGGGAGGAAGGCATGCCGATCCGCGAGGCCGCCACGCTGGGCGCGCGCACCCGGTTCCGCGCGGTGATGATGACCTCGATCGCCTTCGTGCTCGGCCTGCTGCCGCTGGTCACCGCGCACGGCGCGGCGATGCTGAGCCGCCGCTCGGTGGGCATGCCGGTATTCGCCGGCATGATCGCGGCGAGTTCGATCGGGATATTCATTATCCCGATGCTGTATGTGACGTTCCAGTCCCTGCGCGAGGGGGCGAAGGCTCGGTTCGGGCGAGGGTGACGGCAAGAAAGTTAAGTAAGACCAGGGGCTCTGCCCCGGACCCCGCCAAGGGGCAGTGGCCCCTTGGAACCCATTGACTTAAGGATTTGGGTCAAGGGGTCCACTGACCCCTTGCGGGTCCAGCCCTGGCCTTACTTTATCTGGCCCCCTGCCCGTCCCACCGCGTCCCCGGCAGCAGGATCATGGCGAAATACGGCACCGTCGCCGCCTCCACCGCGACCAGCGGCAACACCCGTTCGGTCGCCATCGTTGCCCGCTCAACGTAAAGCGCCCGCCCGATCAGCCCGAGGCTGCCCAGCACGGCCCGCACCTTGGCGAAATTGCCGCCCAGCTTCATCACCGCCGCCGCCTCGCACGCCGCCAGCCGGCGGGTGAGTTCGTCGGCTTCCAGCACCCCCGAGAGCACGGTGAGCGACTGGTTGCGGTACACCAGCGGCGTCGCCACCGCGGCGGCACACGCCACCACCGAGCACACGCCGGGCACCACCACGGTTTCGTAGCGCTCCGCCAGCCGGTCATGCAGGTACATGAACGAGCCGTAGAAGAACGGGTCGCCCTCGCAGATCGCCGCCACATCGCGCCCGGCATCGAGATGCGCCGCCACCGACACCGCGGCATCGTCATAGAACCCGCGCAGCGCGGTTTCGTAGCAGAACGGCGGCGGCAGCTTCTCGATGGTCACCGGATAGACCATCGGCAGCAGAACCTGTTCCGGCCGCAGGTATTCCTGCACGATCGCCAGCGCGTTGCTGCTGCGCCCCTTCGCCACCGGGTAGGCGACCACCGGGGCGGCGCGCAGCAGCCGCAGCGCCTTCACGGTGATCAGCTCCGGATCGCCCGGCCCGACGCCCAGGCCGAGCAGCCGCCCGCTTCGCATGTTCATGGCCGGTCTCCCGCCTGGGTTCGGGCGGGGCGGAACCGCCGCCGGTAATCCGGATCGTACAGCGCGCTGTCACGGAACCCGTCCTCGGCCAGCGCCCGGCCGACCAGCACCAGCGCGGTGCGCTCGATCGGTTCGGCCGCCACCTGGGCTTCGATATCGCCCAGCGTGCCGCGCAGGACGCGCTCATCGGGCCAGCTTGCCCGCACCACCACCGCCACCGGGCAATCGGCGCCATACAAAGGCGCCAGCTCCGCCACAATCCGCCCGAGCGCGTGGATCGCCAGGTGCACCGCCAGCGTTGCCCCGGTCGCCCCGAACGCCGCCAGATTCTCCCCCGCCGGCATCGCCGAGGCGCGGCCGGACACGCGGGTGAGCACCACGCTCTGCGCCACCTCGGGCAAGGTGAGTTCCTGGCCAAGTGCCGCGGCGGCGGCGGCGAAGGCGGGCACGCCAGGGGTCAGCGTGTAGGCGATGCCGTGCCGCCGCAGCCGCCGTATCTGCTCGGCCACCGCGCTGAAGACCGACAGATCGCCCGAATGCAGCCGCGCCACCTCCAGCCCCTGCGCTTCGGCGGCCAGGTATTCCGCCTCGATCTCGTCAAGCGACAACGGCGCGGTGTCGACGATGCGCGCCCCCGGCGGGCAATGCGCCAGCAGCGCCGGCGGCACGATCGAGCCGGCGAACAGACACACCGGGCAGCGCGCCAGCAGATCGCGCCCGCGCAGGGTGATCAGGTCGGCCGCCCCCGGGCCGGCGCCGATGAAATGCACGGTCACGCGGCGGTTCCCCCGTCCTTGTGAAAAGAGTCATCGTCAAGCGCCGCCGCCACCGCGTTGCGCCGGGGCCGCCACAGATCGCGGCTGATCGCCTCGCGCAGCCGCGCCGCCATCGCCGCCCGCGCCGCCGGATTGGCCGCGCGCAGGAAGCCATCCACAGCGGCATCGCCGAGCGTGGCGTCGAACACGAGATCAAATTGCCGGTCGAGCCGCTGCGGCAGGGTGGCGGCAAACCCGCACAGCGCTTCCAGCGACCGCGCGATCTCGGCCCCGCCGCGATAGCCGTGCCGCATCATGCCGGCGATCCACACCGGGTTGGCGACGCGCCCGCGCACCACCCGCGCCAGTTCCTCGCCGAGGGTGCGGGTGCGCGGTGCCTCCGGCTGCGAGGTGTCCAGGTGATACAGCGCCGGCTGCTGCCCCAGCCCGTCGGCGGCCGCGGCGAACCCGCCTTCGTGGGCGGCGTATTCGCCGCTGTCGAGCAGGTCGGTTTCGGCATGGTCCTGGGCATGGACAAAGGCGTCGGCCCCGGCGATTCGCGCCGCAAACGCCCCCGCATCGGCGGCGCCGTCGAGGTCGCGCCCATAGGCATGCGCCGAGCCGGCAAGATAGGCGGCGCCAAGCTCGGCGCGATCGTGCCACGACCCGTCGGCGAGCGGCGCGGTGATGCCGGCGCCGTAATCCCCCGGCGCGGTGCCATACACCCGCGCGGTGGCCCGGCGCAGCGCCGCTCCTTCCAGCCCCCGCGCGGCGGCGGCGGCGGGGTTCCAGTCGGCCGCCTCGTCGCGCGCCGCGATCAGCCGCACCGCGGCGTCGAACAGGGCAATCTGCGTCTCGAAAGTGTCGCGGAACAGGCCGGAGATGCGCAGCGTCACATCCACCCGCGGCCGGTCGAGCACCGCCAGCGGCAGCACCTCGATGCCGGTCACCCGCGCCGACCCTTCGTCCCACACCGGCCGCGCCCCCATCAGCACCAAAGCGAGACAGAAATCCTCGCCGCCGGTGCGCAGGCTGGCGCTGCCCCACAGGTCGAGCACCAGCGCACGCGGCCAGTCGCCATTGTCCTGCATATGCCGCCGCAGCAGATCGGCGGCGGCGCGCCCGGCCAGCGCCAGGGCGGAACGGGTGGGCACCGCGCGCGGGTCGATGGCAAACAGGTTGCGCCCGGTTGGCAGCACATCGGCCCGGCCGCGCGTCGGCGCCCCCGCCGGCCCCGGGGCCACCCGCCGGCCGTCGAGCGCCGCGACCAGCGCCGCCGCCTCGGCCGGCGCGCTGCGGTCGAGATCGGCTTCCAGCCGGGCCGGATCGGCGGCCGGGCAGGCCCCGCGCAGGGCATCGAGCAGCGCTGCCCGCTGCGCGCCAATCGGAGAACAGCCGAACACGTGCAGCCCATCGCGTATCTGCAGGTCTTTCACGTCGCACAGATAGGCGTCGAGCCGGGCCAGGGCCTCGTCCTCGGAGGCATCCCGCGCCACCCCGGTTTCCGCCAGCAGCCCGACCGCCTCGGCGCGATCAAGGATTTCACGCCGCAGCAGCACGGCGCGACGGCGGTCCAGCCCGTCGGCGGCGGAGTATTCGTCGATCAGCCGGTCCAGTTCGGTGGCGGCGCCATGGCTGCCGGCGCGCTTCAGCGGCGGCGTCAGATGGCCGATGGTGACCGCGCCGAGCCGGCGCTTGGCCACCGCCGCCTCGCCGGGGTTGTTGACGATGAACGGGTAGATCACCGGCAGGCCGCGGGCGAGCGCCACCGGCGCACAGCCGGCCGCCAGCGCCACCGCCTTGCCCGGCAGCCACTCCAGCGTGCCATGGGTGCCCAGATGCACCATCGCATGGATGCCTTCGCGCCCGCGCAGCCACAGATGGAAGGCGACATAGGCGTGCCGCGGCGGCAAATCAGCATCGTGGTAGCTGCCGCGGCGATCCTGCGGGGACCCACGATCCGGCTGCACGGCAAGCAGGAAACGCCCGCGCCGCAGGTGGTGAACCATGAAAGCGCCACCGACCACCGCCGGGTCCGCCGCCGGCTCGCCCCAGGCGGCCACGATGCGCTCGCGCAATGCTGCCGGCAGCTCCGCGAACAGCGCCGCGTATTGGTCCAATGTCAGCACCGGCGCGGCCGGTGCCTGCGCCAGCGCCGCCGTCACCGGCGCACCGGTGCCGATCGCGTAGCCCTCGGCCCCCAGCAGCGACAGAATCGCCTCGAGGCTGGCGAAAGTGTCGAGACCCACCGCGTGCCCGACCTGCCCGCCCCCCGCCCCCGGATAATCCGACAGCACCACGGCAATGCGCCGCTGCCCCACCGGCGTGGCGGCCAGCCGTGCCCAGCCCAGCGCCCGGTCGGCGGCCAGCGCGATTCCCTCGTCATCCGGACAATGCACCATGCGGGCGAATTCCAGCCCGGCCACCGGCGCCGCCTCCGCCTTGAACGACACCGCCGTCGTCAGCAACCGCCCGTCGAGTTCCGGCAGCACCACCTGCATCGCCAGATCGGCCTGCGACAACCCGCGCGCCGACGCCGCCCAGGCCGCGCGCGCCGCCCCGGCCAGCACCACCTGCAACACCGGCACGCCGGCCGCATCCAGCGGCGACCCGCCGCCCTGCGCCGCGCTGAAGGCGGTGGCGTTCAGCACCACCGCCGGCCGCCACGCAAGCAGCCGCGCGGCAACGAAGCTCGCCGCCTCGGCGTCCTTCAGGCTGGACACATGCAGCGCCCGCACGCCGAAGCCGCGCGCCGCCAACGCCGTCGCCAACGCCTCCACCGGGGCGATATCGCCGGCCAGCAGATGCGCGCGGTAGAATACCACCACCGCCAGCCCCGCCGGTCCCGCCCCGGCCACCGCGAGCGGAAAAATGTCGGCCAGCGCGACTGGCACCGGCGCCGCCGGCGCCTCCCCCTTCAGCCCGCCCAGCCGCGCCGCCAGCAGCAGCGCCTGCGCCAGATTGCCCGGCCCGCCATGCCGCAGATACGCTTCCATCTGCGCCAGCTCGGCCGCCGGCACGGTCGAAAGCCCGCTCAGCCGCGTGTCGTCGCGACCGTCCCCCGGCACGATCGCCAGCGCCACCCCGTGGCGGCGGCACTGCGCCGCCACCTCCTCGGCGCCGTAGCGCCAGTAATCCAGCCCGCCGAGCAGCCGCACCACCACGCAGCGCGCCCGCGCCACCACCTGCCCGGCATACAAATCCACCGACATCGGATGGCGCAGCCGGCCAAGATTGGCCAGCCGCAGGCTCGGCCGCCCGTCCGGCATCGCCTCCCACGCCGCCGCCGCGGCAGCGAGGTCGCTATCGGCAAACGACAGCAACACCAGGTCGCCCGGACTCTGGCCGAGGTCTTCCGCCGCCTGCTCGCCGTCCAGCGTCCGGCTTTCCAGCGCCAGCAGGTGCATCGTCTCAGCCCGCCAGCGCGGCAAGCGCCGCTTCGATGGCGGCGCGATCGATGCCGCTGCGGCCGATCACCACCAACTGCCCCTGCCGGGCCGACCCCGCCGGCCAGGGCCGGTCGTACTGGTGCTGCAACCGCGGACCCACGCCCTGCACCGCCAGCCGCAACGGCTTGCCGCGCACCGCGGCAAACCCCTTGATCCGCAGCACATCATGCGCCGCGGTCACCGCCAGCAGCCGCTCCAGCAGCACCCCGGGCGCGGCGATCTCGGGCAGGGCCACGGCGAAACTGTCGAAATCGTCGTGCTCATGCGCCCCATCGAGCGCGTCGTGGCAGGACGGCCGCGCCGCCAGATCGTCCTCCGCCGCCGCGCCAAGCCCGAGCAGGATCGCCGGATCGAGCCGCCCGTGCCGCGCCGGCACCAGCTTCACCGCCCGCCCGAGCACGCCGCCGATATCGCCGACCAGCCGCGCCAGCGTGGCCGCATCCAGCAGATCGGCCTTGTTCAGCACCACCAGGTCGGCGGCCTGCAACTGGTCCAGGTACACCTCGGCCAGCGGATTGTCGTGATCCAGCGACGGGTCCTGCGCCCGCTGCGCCGCCACCGCCGCCGGATCGTCGGCGAACCGCCCGGCCGCCACCGCCGGCCCGTCCACCACCGCCAGCACGCCATCCACCGTCACCCGCGCCCGCATCGCCGGCCAGCCGAACGCCTTCAGCAGCGGCTTGGGCAACGCGAGGCCGGAGGTCTCGATCACGATATGCGCGGGCGGGTTCGCCCGGTCGATCAGCGCCTGCATGGCCGGCAGGAAATCATCGGCCACGGTGCAGCACAGGCAGCCATTCGCCAGCTCGACGATATCCGCCGCGGCGCAGCCGGGGATGCCGCAACTGCGCAGGGTCTCGCCGTCGACGCCAAGCGCGCCGAACTCATTGACGATCACGGCGATCCGCCGCCCGCCGGCGTTCTCCAGCAAATGGCGCACCAGCGTGGTCTTGCCGGCACCCAGGAAGCCGGTGACGATGGTGGCGGGAATCCGCGCGGCGTCGCTCATACGCTGCTCTCCGCGGCAGGCACCCGCCCCAGCACCGCATCGCGCAACGCGGCCGGTTTGCGCGAAGGCAGCACCGCGCCGGCCCGCGAGGCCACATAGGCAGCCCCATAAGCGAGCACATCGGCGGCATGATCCGGCGTCAGCCCGCCGATCAGGTAGGTCCATTTGCCCGGCATGGCGATCGCGGCGGCGCAGCCGCGCTCGCAGCAGGCAAGGCAGGCAACCTCGGCCAGCGTCACCGGCGCTTCGTCCCCCGCCGCGAGCAGCCCGGCGAGCGCGTCATACAGCAGCATCCCGGGCGGCGTTTCATCCTCGGCCAGGCTTCGGCCGGCCCGGCAGGTGGTGCAGACCATCAGTGTTGCGCGACTCATCGCGGACCCTCCGGAACGGCGCCGGCAATGGCGCTTGTGCATGGGTGCGGATTGGCCGTCGCCGCCCGGCAGCACGGGCGCGCCAGTGGCCTCGCGACGGGGGCGCTGTCATACAGGCGCCATCCAGCCTGCGTCAAAGCCCCCGCCCTGCCAAGGACCCCGCCATGAGCGACGACCCCGAGGCCGTGCGCCACCGCGCCAAGATGGCCAAGCGCAAAGACCTTCAGGACACCGAAACCGCCGCCCGAACCCGCGCGCAAGGGCTGCTGATGGTCCACACCGGCACCGGCAAGGGCAAATCCACCGCCGCCTTCGGCCTGGCGCTGCGCATGCTCGGCCACGGCCGAAAGGTCGGCGTGGTGCAGTTCATCAAGGGCGCCTGGTCCACCGGCGAGCGCACCGCACTGGAAAGCTTCGGCCCGCTGCTGACCTGGCACACGCTGGGCGACGGCTTCACCTGGAACACCCAGGACCGCGCCCGCGACATCGCCACCTGCCGCCACGCCTGGGAAGTCTCGCTGGACCTGATGCACCAGCCCGACCTCGCCCTGCTCGTGCTGGACGAACTGAACATCGCCCTGCGCTACGACTACCTGCCGCTCGACGAGGTGCTCGCCGGCCTGCGCGCCCGGCCCGCGGTGCTGCACGTCGTGGTCACCGGGCGCAACGCCAAGCCGGGGCTGATCGAGGCGGCGGACCTGGTGACCGAGATGACGCTGATCAAACATCATGCGAAAGCCGGCATCGCGGCCCAGCAAGGCATCGAGTGGTAAAGCCGGGGCGTAGCCCCGCGCCCCTGGACCCTGAATGATTGGGGTCAAGGGGTCCACTGACCCGTCGCGCCGAAGGCGCGCTGCGCGCGCGGGGCGGGTCCAGGGCAGAGTCCTGGCCTTCCTGGCGTCAACAGGCACACGACGGGCGGCTCCAGCCCCGCCCCCGCCAAAGCCGCCTCAATCCCGGCCAGCGGCGCCGTGACCTGAAGCTGCCCCGGCAGACTCACCCGCGACACCACCGTAACATCCACCGCGACCCCTTCGGCCAGCGCCGCCCGCAGCCGCGGCGCCAGCACGCTCAGCGCCCGCAAGCCCATATACAGCACCAGCGTGGTGCCCCCGGTCAGCAGCGCCGCCCACTCCGCCACCGGCACCGCATCGTCCCCGGCCAGGTGACCGGTGCAGAACAACACCGCGGAGGCCCGATGGCGCTCGGTCAGCGGCACCCCGGCAAGGCTGGCCGCCGCCAGACCGGCGGTAACCCCGGGCACGAACGCGAACGGAATGCCATGCGCGTCCAGATAGGCCGCTTCCTCGGCAGCCCGCCCGAACACCAGCGGATCGCCGGATTTCAGCCGCACCACCCGCCTGCCCGCCTGCCAGCCATCCCGCATCAGCCCGTTGATCCGCGCCTGCCGCTGCGCCTGGTTTTCCGCCGCGCCGCAGCGACGGCCGACATCGACCACCTCCGCGCGCGTGCCCGTCGCCGCCAGCAATGCGTCCGGCACCAGCAGGTCGCGCAGCACAAGGTCCGCCTCGGCGATGCGGGCAAAGGCGCGCCGGGTCAGCAACTCCGGATCGCCCGGCCCGGCACCGACGATATTGATGCAATACCGAATCATTTCAACCTCACCGGGCAGCCCGCCACCACCAGCCACGCCTCGGTGGCGGCAGCGGCGGTGCGCTGGCCGAGCCAGCCCACCAGATCCCGAAACCGGCGCAACCCGGCATCCATCGGCACCGGACTCCAGCCGATCTCATCGCCGACGATCACCGCCGGCCACGGCGCGGCCCGCAGCGCCGCCAGCAGCGTGCTCCACGTCTCCAGGATCGACTCATCACCGCTGTCGAAGCGCGCGGCGGCCCACAGCACGATGCTGTCCAGCACCAGGCCGGAGGGCGACGGATCGAGCGCGGCAAGAGCGGCCATCAGATCATCCGGCGCCTCCAGCGTGCGCCAGCCTGCCGGCCGCTCGGCCCGGTGCCGCCGCAGCCGTTCGGCCATCTCGGCATCGGCCGGATCGGCCTGATACGTCGCGGCAAACACCACGCGCTCGCCCCAGGCGCCGGCGATCTCCACCGCGCGGCGGCTTTTTCCACTCCGCACCGGCCCGGTCAGGAACACCAACTCCCCCATCGCTCAGCCCACCCCGGGCGCCGCGCGGCGCGACAGCAGCCGCGCCCGCGCCAGCAGCGCCGTATCGTCCAGGATGGCGCCGGCCGGGCCGGTCGCGATCACCCTGCCATCGGCCATCACCGCCGCCGCATCGGCAAAGTGGCGCGCCAGCGCCAGATCATGGGTGGAAAACACCACCGTCAGCCCCTCCGCATGCAGCGCATCAAGATGATCGAGCAACGTGTCCACGCCCTCCGGATCAAGCCCCGCGGTCGGTTCGTCGAGCAGCAGCACCTCCGGCCGCAGCGCCAGCGCGCCGGCGATGGAGGCACGCTTGCGCTGGCCCTGGCTCAGCATGTGGAGCGGCAGCCCGGCGAAACCGGCCAGCCCGACCGCAAGCAGCGCCGCTTCCACCCGCGCCGCGGTCGCCGCCGCATCCAGCCCGAGATTGAGCGGCCCGAACGACACATCCTGCGCCAGCGTGCCGGCAAACAACTGGTCATCGGGGTCCTGGAACACCAGCGCCACCCGCTGGCGCAGCGCCGCCAGCCCGGCCCGCGAGCGGTCGAGCGGCACGCCGGCAAACCGCACCTCCCCCGCCGTGGGACGCAGCGTGCCGTTGAGATGCAGCAGCAGCGTGGACTTGCCCGAGCCGTTGCCGCCGATCAGCGCCAGCCGGGTGTGCGCCCCCACATGCAAGCTGGCACCGTCCAGCGCCTCGGCCCGCTGGCCGGGCACCAGCGCCGCCGCCCGCGCCGCGCCGGGATAAAGGTGGCGGAGGGAAACCGCCTCCAGCAGCGGCGCCGTCATCGGGCGAAACCGATGGTGAAGGCCAGCCCGGCCAGGGCCACCGGCACCGCCGCCGCCGCGGCATAGGCGCCGGGGCAAACCGCCATCGGCGGCGGCAGCACCGGCAGCCGGTCGGTGTAGCCGCGCGCCGCCAGCCCCTGTTCCAGCCGCGCCGCCCGTTGCAGGCTGCGCAGGAACAGCGCCGCCGCCGCCCGCGCGGTCGAGCGCAGCGCCACCTTCACGGTGCGGAAGCCCAGCCGGTTGTCCTGCGCGCGCAGGATCGCCAGCCGCGCATCGTCCAGCACGAACAGCATGCGGTAGACCAGCATGATCAGGTCGAGCAGCGCCTCCGGCGCGCCGGCGCGGCGCAGCAGCGCCATCCAGGCGGCGGTCGGCACGGTGCAGGCGAAGCACAGCGTCACCGCCAGCGCTCCGGCTGCCCGCAGCCCGGTCTGCAACGCCGTCCACGCCCCGGCCGCCGACAGGCCGAGCACCACCCCGCCATCGGCAAACCCCAGCGTGACGCACAGCGCCGCCGCGCTGGTCAGCAGAAAACCGGCCGGCACCAGCATGGCGTCAAAGAACAGCCGCCCGGGCACGCCCGCCCCCATCACCGCCGCGACGCTCGCCGCCGCCCACACCAGCGGCCCGGCGGCCAGCGGCGGCGCGCCCAGCACGCACAGCATTAACCCGGCGCAGAACAGCGCCACCGGGCCGCTCCGTGCGTGCCAGCGGTTGGTGTGGGCGCAGGCGTCAATCGCGCGCAGCATGGTCCCGCCGCGCGGTCCGCCGGCCGCGCCAGTAGCCCAGGCAATAGGCCAGCGCCCCCGCCCCGAGCGCCGACTGCACCCCGAACAGCAGGCTTTCGACCTCGCTGCCCGGCGGCGTCCACAGCGGCGTCATCAGGCGCTGGTAGCCGGGCCGCAACGTCTCGATCAGTTGCGTCGCGCGATCATCCGAACCGCCGAAAACCGCCTCGCCTTTCCGCACCGGCGAGACCAGTACGAGGGGAATCACCGCCAGCGCCACCACACCCAGCCCCAGCAGCGTGTTCTGCACCTTCATCGCCCGACCTCCCTGAACGCCGGCAGCACGCCGGCGACCGCCTCGCCGGCATGGCTGCGCAGCAGGTTCATCACCAGCACGGTCAACAATCCCTCACTGATCGCCAGCGGCACCTGGGTGATGGCGAACACCCCCAGGAACTTCACCGCCGCGCCCGCGACGCCGCCGACCGGATCGGGAAAGGCCAGCGCGAGTTGCAGCGAGGTCACGCAATAGGTCGCCAGATCGGACAGCGAAGCGGCGAGGAACAGCGTGACATTCACCGGCAGCCCGACCGCCCGCCCTACCCGCCAGATCGCCCAGGCGGAGAAACTGCCGGCGATCGCCATGGAGAAGCAGTTGGCGCCGAGTGTGGTCAGCCCGCCATGTGCCAGCAGCAGCGCCTGGAACAGCAGCACCACGCAGCCGACCACGCTCATGATCGACGGCCCGAACAGCACGGTGCCGAAGCCGATGCCGGTCGGGTGCGAGCAACTGCCGGTGACCGAGGGCAGTTTCAGCGCCGAGAGCACAAAGGCGAAGCCGCCGGCCGCCCCGAGCAGCAGCCGCGCCTCCGGATCGTCGCGCAGCCGGGCGGAGAGTCTTTTTACCCCCAGCGCCAGGAACGGCAGCGCTGCGGCACTCCAGCCAATGCAGTGCGCCGCCGGCAGGTAGCCTTCCATTATGTGCATGGCGCTCTGTCCTTCAGGATTGGGGTCAAGGGGGCCACTGCCCCGTCGCGCCGAAGGCGCGCTGCGCGCGCGGGGCGGGTCCACGGCAGGGCCCTGGCCTGCTTCCTTGCAACCGCGCGACCACCCGGTGCGCCAGCCCAGGACTCTGCCCAAGATGGACGTGCAGATAGCTCGCCAGCAGCCCACCCTCGGCATGCCCGGCGACAGTGTCGGCCGCTCCGGCCCGCGTGCCCCGCAACCGCCAGGCCGGCGCGGTGGCTTCGTCCGCATCCCAGACGCTGTAGCGGAATTCATGCCCGCGCAGCGTCGTGCCGGCATCGGCCAGCAGGGTGTCGCAAACTGCGGTCGCCTCGCGATAGCCGAGGCTGGCCAGCCGCGTCGTCATGCGCGCCACCCCCGGCACCAGCCCGGCCATGCGGTGGCGCACGCCGTCGGTGTCCACCAGCGCCTCGGTGAGTGCCATGAAGCCGCCGCACTCGGCCAGGATCGGCGCGCCGCGCGCGTGCAGCGCGTGCAGGTCGTCCCACAGCCCGGTATTGGCGGCGAGCGCGGCGGCATGCAGTTCGGGATAGCCGCCGCCGAGATAGACGCCGCCGGCACCTTCCGGCAGACGCTCGCCGGCGACGGGGGAGAAGAACGCCAGGCGGGCGCCGGCGGCTTCGAGCAGTTCCAGCGAGTCGGGATAGTAGAAGCAGAAGGCGGCATCGCGCGCCACCGCCAGCACCGGCGCCGCCGGACCCGCGACAACCGGCACGGCCAGCGGCACTTCCGGCAGATCGGGCGCCTGCGCGGCCAGCGCCAGCAGCGCATCGAGGTCGAAACCCGCCGCCACCGCATCGGCCGCTGCTTCCAGCACGTCGTTCAGGTTGGCCGCCTCCCCGGCGGTCAGCAGGCCGAGATGCCGCTCCGGCACGCGCAGCGCCGCGTCGCGCGGCAGCCAGCCGAGCACCGGGAGGCCGGTGGCGGCGGCAACCGCACCGCCGCAGCCCTGCGCATGCCCCGCCGAGCCGGCGAAATTCAGCGCCACCGCCGCCACCGGCAGCGCCGGGTCGAAGCGGGCGAAACCCAGCGCCACCGCCGCGGCACTGCGGGCGCTGCCGGCGATGCTCATCACCAGCAGCACCGGCGCGCCGAGCAGCGCCGCGATCTGCGCCGCCGAGCCTTGCGCGGTGTCGTAGCCGGCGCCGTCGAACAGCCCCATCACCCCCTCGATCACCGCGATGTCGGCACCGGCGCAGCCGCGCACGAAGCCCGCTCGGGTCTGGGCGTCGTCCAGCATCCAGGTATCGAGGGTGCGGCAGGGCCGGCCGGCGGCGCGGCTGTGGTAGCCGGGGTCGATGTAGTCGGGGCCGCATTTGAACGGCTGCACCACCAGCCCGCGCCGCCGCAGCGCGCCGATCAGCCCGGCGGTCAGCAGCGTCTTGCCGACGCCCGAGCCGGTGCCAGCCACCAGCAGGCGGGGGATGCGCCGCGTCATGGCGCGGCCACCGCGCCGGCGAGCGCCGCCAGCAGCGCATCCCGCCAGGGCGGCGGCGCGGCGGCGAGGCGGATCCAGGCCGGCAGCCCGAACGAACTGCAATCGCGCACCCGCAGCCCCGCCGCGCGCAGCCGCTGCGCCACCGCGCCGGCATCGCCGACCCGGGCCAACAGGAAGGTGGCGGGGCTTTCGCGCACCGGCAGCCCCTGTGCGGCGACCCCCTCGGCCAGCGCGCGCCGCCATCCGGCCAGCACCGGCCGGCACGCCGCCAGCCAGGTCTGCGCCGCGTCCGTCACCGTCGCGGCCAGGAAGGCCACGCCGGCCGGGCCGATGACCCAGCTTGGCGCCAGCGCGTCGAGCGCCGGAAAGCCCTCCGGCGTCACCGCATAGGCGGCGCGCAGGCCGGTGAGACCAAACGCCTTGTTGGGCGCATGCAGCCGCACCGCGGCGCCGGCCGCATCGTTGTCGATCACGCCGTCCGGGCAGAGCGGTGCATAGGCAAGATCGACCACCAGCCGCCCGCCCGCTGCCGCCGCCGCCACGAAGCCGGCCGGCCAGACCTCGCCGGTCGGGTTGTTCGGCCAGCACAGGAAGCCCAGCCCGCCATGGCACTGCATTTGCAGGAATTCCGCCGGGCTCTCCGCCGCGACCACCACGCGCCCTTCCATGCGGGCACAGCGGGCGTATTCGGAAAAGGTCGGGCCAAGCACCAGCACCGGACCAGGCACGGCACGAACAAGCCGCAAAATCAGTTCACTCGCCCCCGCTCCTACGGCAATGCATTCAGGTCGCGCGCCGTGATACGCGGCCAGCACCGCGCGCAGAGCGCTGTAGCGCGGGTCGGGATAGCGGGTGAGGTCGGCCGACTGAACTTCATGCAGAACCGCAGGACATGTACCCAACGCGTTGGCATTGGTCGAAAAATCCCAGAGCGGCTCCGGCCCCGCATCGGTGCCGCCATGGATCGGCAAGATATCAGCCATGCGCCGCGACCTCGCCGGCGGCGGCCAGCAGCGCCAGCCAGATGCCGACCCGCGCGGCAAGCCGCAGCCCCAGCCGCAGGTGGGATGGCCCCGGCACTGCGCCGGCCGCGTTGAGCAGATACACGCCCGGCTTGCCCATCCGCACCCCCAGCGCCAGCGCCAGCGCCGCCATCGGCCAGCCGGAATTCGGCGAGGCGGTCCGCCGCGCCTCGTGCACCAGCCGGGCAATCCCGGAGCACCGCAGCGCCCCCGCCCCCAGCAGCGCCAGCGCGGTCAGCCGGGCAGGCAGGAAATTCATCACATCATCGGCGCGGGCGGCCCATTTGCCGGCCCACTCCCAGCGTCCGCGATAGCCCCACATCGCATCCGCCGTATTGGCGAACCGGTACAGCGCCGCGCCGGGCAGGCCGAGCAGCAGGAACCAGAACAGCGGCGCCACCAGCGAGTCGGACAGATTTTCGGCCAGCGATTCCAGCGCCGATTCGCGCACCTCGCCGGCCGACAGCGCGCCGGTGTCGCGGCTGACGATGCGCGCCAGCCGTGCCCGGCCGGCCTCCAGCCCCTCGGCCAGCGCCGTCTCGATCGCGGCCACTTCGCCCAGCAGCAACCGCAGCGCAAACAGCGGCTTGAGCAGCAAGGCCAGCACCGGCACCCCGACCCAGGAAGGCGCCGCCGCCAGTGCCGCCGCGGCGGCGGCGGATACCGCGACGACCAGCACGGCCCCGCCCAGCCAGCCGGCAGCGCCAGCCAGGAAGGCAGGCCGCGGCGGCAAGGCAGGCAACCGGCGCCCGACCCAGCCGAGATAAGAACCCATCCACACCACCGGATGCAGCCGCGCCGGCGGCTCGCCGAACAGCAGATCGATCAGCAGGGCCAGCAGAATGGTCACGCGCCCGCCGCCTCCCGCGCCACCGCAACCGCCAGCGTCAGATGATGGCCGCCCGGCAGCGGCGCGGTCCGGCGGGTGAGCAGCAGTTCTGTCCCACCCGCCGCCGCCAGCGCCGCCGCCTCGGCGACCGAGGGCAGGCCGATCGCCGCCTGCACGCGGGTCGAGCGTGTAACCACCGGCTGCGCGGCCAGGGTGGCATCGTCGAAGCTGATGAAGCGGACACCGAGCGCCTCCGCCCAGTGCCGCAAAGCCGGCTCGTCCTGTTTGCGGCCGGCGGTCGCCACCAGACGCACCGCCGCCGGTGTCAGCCCGGCCGCCTGCAGCATCGCCGTCGCCACCGCCGCCAACGCCGCCACCGGCGCGCCGCGCGTGCAGCCCACGCCAACGCACAGCACCGGCAACACCGCGCCGGGGACATCTATCGGGCGATGATCCGGGGCCAATGGCACCTGGTTCCTCAAAGGCAGGGCAGACGCCGCGAAGCGCCGGCCGACATCGTCAGGACGATTGCTGCCTGCGGGTCTTTCTCCCGCTGCGTCCGGAACACCCCGTCCAGGCGCGCGCGCGCACTCTCGATACCGGCCGGTCTCCTGGCTTGCGGGTCTGCATCGGCCCCGACCTTCTCGCTCCGCCTGTGGAGCAATGGTCCCTGCTGGGGTCGATTCGCCGCCTACAGTTGCGGGGGCAGCCGCGGTTCCAGCCGATCACCAGGTAAAAAGGTACTCGGCCGTGCGCGCGTTCCCGTTTCAGCCCTCTCGGGCACCGGTATCTGCGGCGATCTCTAGCCGCCGGCCGCCGGCAATGCAACTCTCGCCGCGGAGCAGCATGATCCCGGACCGGATTCCCCCCTTTGATGTGCTGGTGATCGGCGGCGGCATCGCCGCGCTGTGCGCTGCCATCGCCGCGCGCGAGGCCGGCGCGCGCGTCCTGCTGCTGGAGCAGGCGCCGCGCTGGCAACGTGGCGGCAACACAAGGCATTCGCGCAATTTCCGGGTGGCGCACGCTTCCCCCACCCCGTTCTCCCCCGGCCGCTACACCGAGGACGAATACCTCGCCGAACTGGCGCAGGCGGCCAACGGCCGGTTCGATGCGACACTGGCGCGGCTGCTGGTGCACCGCTCCGCGGAGCTGCCGGGCTGGCTCGCCGGCCAGGGCGTGCCGTTCCAGATGGCCGGGGACAGCGCCCTGCCGCCCTCCCGGCGCACGGTTTTCTGTTTCGGTGGCGGTATGGTGATGCTGAATATCCTCTACGCCCGCGCCGAGCGCCTCGGCGTCGATGTGCGCTACGCCACCTCGGCGGCCGCGATCCGGCTGGAGGGCGCGCACCTGCGCACGCTCGAGGTGCAGGACATCTGGGGCCGGCAGCCTGTGCAGCCGCGCGCGGTGATCGTCTGCAGCGGCGGCTACCAGGCGGATCCGAACCGGCTGCGGCCGTATTGGGGGGAAGCCGCCGACCGCTTCATCATCCGCGGCGTGCCGCAGGTCCGCGGCGAGATTCTGTTCGATCTGCTCGACCAGGGCGCGGCGCCGGTGGGCGAGCCAGGCGCCTGCCACCTGGTCGCCGTGGACGCCCGCGCGCCGCCGGTGGATGGCGGCATCGTCACCCGGGTGCTCGGCATCCCGGCCGGCATCGTGGTGGACCGCACAGCCCGGCGCTTTGCCGACGAAGCCGCCGATCTCGGCCAGAACCGCTATTCGGCCTGGGGGCGGAAGGTGGCGGAGTGCCCCGGTCAGGCCGCCCATCTGCTGCTGGACGCCACCGCCGAGGCGGTGGTACGACCACCGCTGTTGACGCCGCTGCACGCGACCACGATCGGCGGGCTGGCGGCGGCGGCCGGGCTTGACCCGGCGGCGCTGGCGGCGACCGTGGCGGCATTCAACGCCGCCATCCCGGCCGGTGCCACCCACACCGAGGGCATCACACCCGCCAAGACGCGCTGGGCGCGCCCGATCCTGACCCCGCCCTTTGCCGCAATTCCGATCCGGCCCGGCATCACCTTCACCTGCCATGGGGTGAAGGTGGACAATACGGCGCGGGTGGTGATGGCGGACGGACAGGCGGCGGCAAATCTGTTCGCTGCCGGGATGATCATGGCACCCAACATTCTCGGCACCAGCTACCTGGCCGGGGCTGCGGTAACCATCGGTGCGGTGTTCGGCCGCATCGCCGGCGCGGAGGCGGCGCGTTATGCACGCGGATGAACGTCAAGCGGTGCTGATCCTGGGCGGCACCACCGAGGGCTATGCGCTGGCCGGAACGCTGGCGCCGCTGGCCGGGCTGCGCGTGGTCAGTTCGCTGGCCGGACGCACCGCCAGCCCGCGGCATCCGCCCGGCGAGCTGCGCATCGGCGGGTTCGGCGGTGCCGCCGGGCTGGCGGCGTATCTGCCCGCCGAGCGGATCGCCGCGGTGATCGACGCCACCCACCCCTTCGCCGCACGCATGGGCTGGAACGCCGCCGAAGCCTGCCGCGACGCCGGCGTGCCCCTGCTGCGACTCGAGCGGCCGGCCTGGACCCAGGTGCCCGGCGACCGCTGGGAGGAGGTGGATGACTGGGACGAAGCCGCCCGGACTCTGGCCGCCCGGGCGCGGCGGGTGCTGCTGGCGCTGGGGCGGCAGGAGCTGGCGCCTTTCGCCGGGCTGGACGATATCTGGTTCCTGATCCGCTCGGTTGACGCCCCCGACCCGCTGCCGCCCTTCGCACAGGCGGAGGTGAAACTGGCGCGTGGCCCGTTCACGCTGGACGATGAGCGCGACCTGCTGCGGACCCATGGTATCGACACCCTGGTATGCAAGAACAGCGGCGGCACCGCCACCGACGCCAAGCTGGCAGCGGCGCGCCTGCTAGGGGTGCGGGTGGTGATGCGGCGGCGGCCGGTGCGGCCGGCACTGCCGACGGTGGCGACAGTGGCGGCGGCGGTGGCATGGCTGCTGCCCCGAACCCCACCCAGATCGATAGGCCCCAGCAACTAAAATATTTGAGAATGGGGTCAAGGGATCCACCGCCCCTTGGCGGGTCCAGGGCAGCGCCCTGGCGTTACTGCTACGGCAGCAGCGCCCGCAGCGCCTCCAGTTCGACCAGCGTCTGCGCCAGCACGGCGCGCAGGCGGTCGGCCTCGGCGTCCTTCGGCCGCGCCGGCCGCAGCGGCGCCAACACCGGCTCCGGCAAGGGCAATTGCTCGTCGGCCGGTGTCTGGTCGCGCTCGGCCGCTGCCTGGGCGCGCTCGTCCGGAGTGGCCGGCGGAATATCGTCCGACAACTTGCCGCCTCCTTCCCGCAACAGGCGTTGCACGCCTTTGATCGTGTAGCCCTGGATATAAAGAAGGTCGGAAATGCGGCGCAACAGGGCGATGTCGTCCGGCCGGTAGTAGCGCCGCCCGCCGCCGCGCTTCAACGGCTTCACCTGGGGGAACCTGGTCTCCCAGAATCGCAGCACATGCTGCGGAATGTGAAGCTCGTCCGCCACCTCGCTGATGGTGCGGAACGCATTCGGCGCCTTCTTCAGCCGGGCGCGGGCCGGGTCCAGCGCCAGACTGTCATCGGCGTCATCGAAGGAGCCGCTGGCCAGCGCCACCATCATTCGTCGTCTCCGCCGCCCTCGGGCGGCTTGACATGGTTCACATGTGCCTTCAGCACCTGGCTCGGACGGAACACCAGAACCCGGCGCGGCAGGATCGGCACCTCGACGCCGGTTTTCGGGTTGCGGCCGATCCGGCGCCCCTTCTGGCGCACAGAAAACGTGCCGAAACCGCTGATCTTGACGGATTCGCCGTCCGATAGCGCGGCGGAAATCCGTTCCAGTACGGTTTCCAGAAGGTCGGCGGATTCATTCCGCGACAGACCGACCTGGGTGTAGATGCTCTCGGCGAGTTGGGCGCGGGTGACGGTGTTCATGGGCGAACGCTAGAAAGACCGGCGCCGCTCGTCAATATGTTCGAAGATCAAGTAGTTGGAAAGATTGTGCCCGAAAGGGGTCCAGCGGCCTCGCCTAAAGCCGCACCAGCGCCGATCCCCAGGTCAAACCACCGCCAAGCGCCTCCATCAGCACCAATTGGCCACGCCGGATGCGGCCGTCGCCATACGCCTCGGCGAGCGCGAGCGGGATCGAGGCGGCCGATGTGTTGGCGTGCCGGTCAACCGTCAGCACCACGCGATCCGCCGGCAGGCCCAGCTTGCGGCCGACCCCGTCGATGATGCGGGCGTTTGCCTGGTGCGGCACCAGCCAATCGACCTCCGCCGCGGTCACCCCATTGGCGGCCAGCGCCTCGGACACGGCGTCCGACAGGCGGGTCACGGCGTGGCGGAACACTTCGCGGCCGTGCATCACGATCTGGCACGACCGGTCCGGCTGCCCGGCGGCGCCATCGACATACAGGATATCGCCCAGCCTGCCATCGCTGTGCAGATGGGTGGACAGGATGCCGGGCGCCGCCGGCCCGGCATCCGCCGGCGCGGCGCGCAGGAACACCGCCCCGGCGCCGTCGCCGAACAGCACGCAGGTGCCGCGGTCCTGCCAGTTCACCAGCCGGGAAAACACTTCCGCGCCAATGACCAGCGCGCCGCGTACCCGCCCGGCCCGCACCAGCGCGTCGGCCATCGACAGCGCGTAGATGAAGCCGCTGCACGCCGCCGAGAGGTCGAAGCCGAAGCCGCCGGCGCCGAGTTCGGCCTGCACCCGCACCGCGGTGGCCGGGAAAACCTGGTCGGGCGTGGAGGTGCCGACGACGATGACGTCCACGTCCGCGGCGTCCGCGCCGGCATCCGCCAAAGCGGCCCGCGCCGCCGCGCTGGCCATGAAGGCGCAGCTCTCGTGCGGCGCGGCGATGTGGCGCTGGCGGATGCCGGTGCGCTCGCGAATCCAGGCGTCCGAGGTTGCGATCCGCTCGGCCAGCGCGTCGTTGCTCAGCACGTTCTGTGGCAGATAGGCGCCGATACCCGCCATCACAGCGCGTGCAAGCGCCGGCTGGGCGGACGCCACGGGGGCGGACACGCGCCGCGCGCCCTCAGCGAGCGGCGGCAATGGGCTCGCCGTCATTGCTGCCTGCAGGTCCATCCTTCGGTCCCGGTTCCGCCGGCCCGCTGCGGGCCTGGCCATTTTGCCGCGTACCCGCGAGCTGCGGGCCGATGGCACCGAGCCCCTCGCGGATGCGGTCGTTGAAGCGATGCACGACCATGTCCATGGCCACGTCGACCGCATGGGCAAAGCCGGGACCGTCGGTGCCGCCGTGCGACTTCACCACCACCCCGTTCAGCCCCACCATGACCGCGCCGTTGTAGCGCCGCGGATCGACCAGCTCGCGCAGCCGCTCCAGTTCGGAGCGCGCCAGCAGATAGCCCAGCTTGGCCGTCGCCGAGGCAGTGAAGGCCTGCCGCAGCAATTGCAGCATCAGCTTGGCGGTGCCCTCGGTGGTCTTCAGCGCCACGTTGCCGGTGAAACCGTCGGTGACGATGATGTCGGTGGTGCCGGCGGCGATGTCGTGGCCCTCGACGAAGCCCTGGAACTGCGGCCCGAGCGGGCTTTCGCGCAGGATGTCGGCGGCGGCGCGGATACGGTCGTCGCCCTTCAATTCTTCCGAGCCGACATTGAGCAGGCCGATCGTCGGCGCGGTCAGGCCGAGCACGGTGCGGGCGAACACGTCGCCCATCATGGCGAACTCGACCAGGTTGCGGGCGTCGCAGACGACGTTGGCGCCGAGGTCGAGCATCACCACGTCGCCACGCACCGAAGGCGCGATCGCCGCCATCGCCGGGCGGTCGATGCCGGCCATGGTCTTGATGATGATCTTGGACAGCGCCAGCATGGCGCCGGTGTTGCCGGCCGAAACCACGCCGGCAGCCTGGCCGGATGCCACCGCGTCGATCGCCACCCGCATCGAGGCATTGCGCATGCGCAGTGCCGCGGTGGGCTTGAGGTCGCTGGCGATGGTGTCCGGCGCGTGCCGCACAGTGCAGGCGATGTCGGCACGCGGATAGCGCCGCAACAGCGGTTCCAGCCGCGCCTCGTCGCCGACCAGCAGGTAGCGGGCCGACGGATGGCGTTCGGCGGCAATGTCGAGGCCGTGCACCACGATCTCGGGCGCACGGTCACCGCCCATCGCGTCCACCGCGAGGGTGAACGGCGCCGGGGCGACTGGCTCGCTCATGGCCGCCCCCCCTGGTTCGATCCGCCGCTGGACGCTGAACCCCGGCAGGACCGGTCGGGCAAACGGTGGTTGGTCATGGCGGAACTCCGCACCGGAGAGCGCCGGATCAGGCCCGGATCGCGCCCTTCAGGTCCTTGCCGGCAGCCACCACCTCGCGCCCGGCATAGTGTCCACAATGGCTGCAGACATGGTGCGGGCGCTTCAGCTCGCCGCAATTCGGGCACTCGGCGTGCGCCTCGGCCGGCAGGGCATGGTGACTGCGGCGCATGCCGCGGCGCGACGGCGAGGTTTTCCGCTTGGGAACAGCCATGGGACAAAGCCCCTTCCGGTCTGCGTGATGCCCAAAACGGCCGGCGTGGCGGGTCTCCACGGGGCCGTCGGGGGGCGGTCACAAGATGGCAATAGTGCGAGGCGGGCCGTCTAGCAGAGGGGCTTCCCCCCTGCAAGCGGCCTGCCGCATGGGTCCCATCCTAGCGGCGCGGTTGCAACCGTGCGAGGGCCGCGAACGGCGAGTCCGCATCCGGCGCGGCGGTGTCGGGCAGCGCCGCGTCCGGCTTGCGCGGATAGGGATCGAGCGCCAGGGCCAGTTGTTCGGCCGCCGCCTCGCCGAGGTCGATGGTGCCGCCGCGATAGCCGATTTCATCGTCGGACTCCGGATCTTCATCGTCCGACTCGGCGCCGGCCGGCACGAAGCGCAGCCGGAACCGCTCCTCGGTCACCGTCTCGAACGCATCGAGCGTCACCACGCAGACCCGCTCCGCCCGCGCCCGCAGATGCCCCTCCGCCAGCACCACCCCGCCCGGCACCGCGGTCAGGCGGAATCGGCAGACGAATTCCGTCATCGCCGGGATCGCCATGCGCGCCGCCAGGGCGCGGCATTCCGCCTTGCTGGCGCGCAGTTCGAGCTTCAGCCCGGCCGGGCCGACCTGGTCCACCGCCAGCGGGCGATGCAATTCAGGCAAAGGCGGCTCGGCGGTCATGGCAGCTGCGCCGCGGCGGCAGCGGCCGGCAGGAACGCCACCTGCCCGGCGGTGACGGCCTGGCCGGCGAGATACGCGTCCTGCGCCACCGCAATGGCAGCGAGCATCGCCGGGCCGGCACCCGCGGCGGCGCCGCGCCACACATTGCGGGCCAGCGCGGCCTGCAGCGCCGCGGTGTCGCCGGAGTCCAGCGCCGCCGCATAGGCGGTGGCGCGGCCGTTGAACGCCTCCCACATCACCTTCACCTTCCTGCCCACCGCAATATCGCTCACCCCCATCTCGCGCAGGTTCACGTCCATGTCATGGAACATGGCGTCGAACACCGCCTGGGCCAGCGCGGGGCCGGGTGCGGGCTGCGCCTGCAGGCGGCGGATCACCAGAAAGACATGCAGCCCCACCAGGTCGAACCGGCCGTCCAGCGTGTCCGGCACGCCGACGGTTGCGTACAGGAACGGCGCGCGCGCCGCCGCGACGGCAGCCGTGTAGAGGACATAGCCGGCCCGCTCGTGGCGATTGCGCCGCAGGAACCCGAACATGGACATCGACTGCTCCTCGCCCGGCCGATCCCGCAAGCCGATCCTGAACGCAGGACCGATTGACACTTCCGGGCCGCCGTGACACCCGATACACCTAACGTCGCCGTCGCGCCGGTCAACGCGCCCGGATCAACGTCGTTGGTTATCGCGCGTTCCTGCGCGACTGTCCGGTGCCCAGGAGGACGACCCCGCTTTGCGCAAACCGCCCGCCCAACTGCTGCTCCCCCGCCTGCTGGCCGCTCTGCTGGCCTCGGCCACCCTGGCCGGGTGCAGCGAGCCTTCGTTCCTGAGTTTCCCGCCCCAGGTGCGCGGCAACAAGGTGGATAGCGATATTCTGGCCCAGTTGGTGCCCGGCACCTCGACCCGCGCCGACGTCACCGCGCTGCTTGGCTCGCCCACCGCCCGCGCCACCTTCGACGACAACACCTGGCTGTATATCGGCGAGGTCACCAGGCCGGTGATCGCCGCCACCAACGAGGTGCTGGAGCAGAAGGTGGTGGTGCTGACCTTCGACCCGCAGGGCGTGCTGCGCACCGTCGAGAACAAATCGGAGGGCGACTCGGTGCCGGTCTCCGTGGTGACACGCACAACGCCGGCGCCGGGCAACCAGGCGTCGTTCCTGCAGCAGTTGCTGGGCAATGTCGGCAAGTTCAATCCGGCGGGGACCAATGCCAGCGGTCCGGGCGGCGGGGCGCCGGGCGGCAGCAAGTACTGATCGGGGCGTTGCCCTAAAGGCCAGGGCGCTGCCCTGGACCCGCAAGGGGGCGGTGGCCCCCTTGACCCCGTTCATTGGGCTTCGAAGTGGCTCCAGCCGGCCTTGGACAGGACGATCGGCTGGCCGTCGGCGTTGCGTACACTGACGCCTGGCGGGCCGGCGACGAAGCCGCCGATCCTTGTGAGCGGGATGCCGCAGCGCGCGGCGGCGGCGGCCAGCGCGGCCGCGCTGGCGGGCGGCACCGCCAGCAGCAGTTCGTAATCGTCGCCGCCGGTCAGGCACAGCGCCAAACGGTCAGCCGCGCGCGCTGCCGGAGAAAGCGGCACCGACGCGGCCTCGATGACCGCACCGACAGCGCCGGCGCGGCACAGATGCCCGGTGTCCTGCACCAGCCCGTCGGACACATCCATGCCGGCATGCGCAATGCCCGCCACCGCCTGCCCCAGCGCCAGCCTGGGCTGCGGCAGGCGGTAGCGGCCGGCGAGGGTGCCATCCGGGTCGGCGATCTCTCCCCGGGCGGCAAGCAGCCCGAGCGCGCCGTCGCCGATGCTGCCGCTGACCCACAGCCCGTCGCCCGCCCGCGCGCCGCCACGGCGCAACGCGGCGCCCGGCGCCACATGGCCGATGATGGTCAGCGACAGGCTGACCGGCCCGGGGGTGGAGGTGGTGTCGCCGCCAAGCAGAAAGATACCGAATTCGGCCTGGTCGGCCGCCAGACCGGCGGCGAAGCCGGCGAACCAGGCATCCGGCGTGCCGCGTGGCACCGACACCGTCATCAGGTAGCCGAGCGGCGTCGCCCCCATGGCGGCCAGATCGGACAGGTTGGTGCGCAGCAGTTTGCGGCCGATCAGGTCGGGCGGGTCGCCGGGGAGAAAATGCACGCCGGCAACGATGGCGTCGGCGGCAACCACCAGTTCGCGCCCCGGCGGCGGGGCGAACACCGCCGCGTCGTCGCCGAGCGCCAGCGCGCCAGGGCCGGCGAGCGGGCGGAAATGCCGGGCGATGAGGGAAAATTCGCCGGGAAGGTCGGACATCGCCGGACCGGCATCACGCCGTCGCCGCGAACTCCGCCGGGCGAAGCTGGCGGGCGACGGTATCCAGCACGCCATTGGCCATGCGCGGCTCCTCGCCGTCGAAGAAGCCGTGCGCGACGTCCATGTACTCGTTGATCACCACCTTCGCCGGCGGGCCGTCCGCCATCGACAGCTCGGCGGCAGCGGCGCGCAGCAGGGCGCGCAGCACCGCGTCCAGCCGCTGCAGCGGCCAGTCCTCGGTCAGCGCCGCCGACAGGATCGGGTCCAGCGTTTCCTGATGCAACGATGCGGCGCGCACGATCTGGGTGAACAGCGGCACGTGCACGTCGGTCACCCGGCCGTCCTCGAAGTCGCCGGTGCCGTCCAGCGCGCCCAGGCGGTGGCGAACGAACTCGGCGATCACCGTCTCCGGGCTGGCCTGCGCCTGCTCGGCCTGGAACAGCGCCTGCACCGCGGCAACCCGCGAGCCGGTGCGCGGGCGGCCCAGCGGGCGGCCGTTCTGGCTGCGTCGCGGCTTTATTCCCTCGGCCATCATACTGCTCCCAGCCAGCGCGCGGCACGGATCTGCAGCAGCGCGGCGACGGCGGCCTCGGCCCCCTTGTTCGGACCCTGCGGCGTCGCGCGGGCGAGCGCCTGCTCCGCCGCGTCCACGGTCAGCAGCCCGTTGCCCAGGCACAGGCCGAACTGCAGCACCACCTGGGTCAGCCCGGCCATCGCCTCGCGGCAGACATACTCATAATGGTCGGTCTCGCCGCGCACCACGCAGCCGAGCACGATGTAGCCGTCGAAACGCCGGCTGCCGCGCACCGCCAGCCGCACCGCGCCCGCCAGTTCCAGCGCGCCGGCCACGTCCAGAACGTCGAACCCGGCGCCGGCTTCCCGCAGGATGCGCGCCGCGCCGTCGCGCAGGCCATCGACGATTTCGGTGTAATAAGGCGCCCTGACCACCAGAAGTTGCGGTATTTTTCCGTCCAGGCGCGGCGCGGCCGGCAGTTTGGCGTCGGCGGTACTCATGTGTGCTCGATCGGCCGGCGGGCGACGATGTTCAGCCCATAGCCCTCGATGCCGATGATGGTGCGCGGCGTATTGGACAGCAGGATCAGATCCTTCACCCCGAGATCGAGCAGGATCTGGGCGCCGATGCCGTAATCCCGCAACTGGCTGACCGGCCGTTCCGCGCCGGCCAGCAGGCGCACCCGGTCGGACAGCACCGTCGGCCTGGTCTCGCGGATCAGCACCACCGCGCCGCGCCCGGCCGCTTCGATCTGCCGCATCGCGTCGTGCAGCGTCTCCGCGCCGGGGCCGCCCAGCACGTCGTTCAGCAGGTTGACGCCATGCATGCGCACCAGCACCGGTTCGTCGCCGGACAGGTCGCCCTTCACCAGCACCAGATGCTCGGCATACTCGACCGTGTTGGCATAGACGATCAGCTGCCAGTCGCCGCCGGTCACGCCGGTCAGCATCCCCTGCTCCACCCGCCTGACCAGCCGCTCGGTGCGGCGGCGATGGTGGATCAGGTCGGCGATGGTGCCAAGCTTCAGCGCATGGTGCTGGGCGAAGGCCACCAGATCGGGCAGCCGCGCCATGGTGCCGTCATCGTTCATGATCTCGCAGATCACGCCGGACGGGTTCAGCCCGGCCAGCCGGGCAATGTCCACCGCGGCTTCCGTGTGGCCGGCGCGCACCAGGGTGCCACCCTCGCGCGCCGCCAGCGGGAACACATGGCCGGGCGTGACGATGTCGTCGCGGCCGTTATCCGGGTTGATCGCCACCGCGATGGTATGCGCCCGGTCATGCGCGGAAATGCCGGTGGTGACGCCGTGTTTCGCCTCGATCGAGGCGGTGAAGGCGGTCTGCAGGCGGGTGCCGTTGGACGGATTGATCAAACTCAGGCCGAGCTGCTCCACCCGGTGGCTGGTCATCGCCAGGCAGATCAGCCCGCGGGCGTGCCGCGCCATGAAGTTCACCGCATCGGGGGTGGCGAACTGGGCGGGGATGATCAGGTCGCCTTCGTTCTCGCGGTCCTCGTCATCGACCACGATGAACATGTGGCCGTTGCGGGCCTCCTCGATGAGGTCCTCGGCCGAGGAGAGGTATTCCGAGAGCGAGCGGGTCAGCAGCGGGTCGGTCATCGCCATTCCTGCAGCCGGGCGACGTAGCGCGCCACGGTATCGATCTCGATGTTCACCGCATCGCCGGCCCGGCGGTCGCCGAAAGTGGTCACCGCAGCGGTATGGGGAATGATGTTCACCCCGAAGGTCGCCCCCTGCACCTCGTTCACCGTCAGCGACACGCCGTCGATGGCGACGCTGCCCTTGGGGGCGATGAAGCGGGCCAGCGGCTCCGGCACGCGGAACAGCCAGCGGCTGGAGCCGTGCTCCGGCGCGATCTCGACCACCTCGCCGACGCCATCGACATGCCCGGCCACGATGTGCCCGCCGAGTTCGTCGCCGACGCGCAGCGGCCGTTCCAGGTTCATCCGGGTGCCGGCCACCCAGCTGCCCAGCGTGGTCTTCGACAGCGTCTCGGCGGATGCGTTGACGGCAAACCAGTCCCGCCCCAGCTCGATCGCGGTCAGGCAGCAGCCGGCGCAGGCGATCGAGGCGCCGAGCGGAATGGCCGCGGTGCTGCCCCAGGGGGCCGCGATCACCAGCCGCATGTCGGCCCCGGCGCCGATCGGCGTGAGCTCGCGCACCGTGCCGACGCCGGTGACGATGCCGGTGAACATCAGGCTGTTCTCCTCAGTTCCGTAAACATATCTTCGCCCAGCCCGGTCGCCGAGACGCGGACGAACCGCGGCATGGCGGCGAGCCGGTCGCTGCCGAAAGCCTGCGCCGCCGGCCAGCCGTCGCCGCCCATCACCGTGGGCGCATGGAACCAGGCGATGCGGTCGACCAGGTCGGCGCGCAACAGGGCAGCCGCCACCTGGGCGCCGCCTTCCACCAGCAGGCGGGTGATGCCCCGCCCGGCCAGCGCCGTCAATGCAGCCGCCAAATCCACCCCGGGCGTTCCGGCGGCCACCGTGATGATGCCGGCGCCGGCTGCCTCCAGCGCACGCCGCCGTTCGGGATCGGCGCCGTCGCGGGCGATCAGCCAGGTGGGGGTCTGCGCCGCGGTCGCCACCAGCCGGCTGGTGAGCCGGGTGCGCAAATGGCTGTCGGCCACCACCCGCACCGGGCTGACCGGCTTGTAGCCCGGCAGGCGGCAGGTCAGGTCGGGATCGTCGGCCATCACCGTGCCCACCCCCACCAGCACCGCGTCGTGCCGGCCGCGCAGCGCATGCGCCATGCGCCGCGACGGCTCGCCGGTGATCCAGCGGCTCTCGCCGGTGCGGGTGGCGATCCGCCCGTCGAGGGTGGAGGCCAGCTTCAGCGTGACCAGCGGGCGTCCAAGCCGCACCCGGCTGAAGAAGCCGGCATTGACCTCCGCGGCCTCGGCCGCCAGCACCCCCTCCTCCACCGCGATGCCGGCGGCGCACAACCGTGCGATGCCGGCACCGTCAACGCGCGTATCAGGGTCGCGAGCGGCGATCACCACGCGGGCGACGCCGGCGGCGATCAGCGCCTCCGTGCAGGGCGGCGTGCGGCCGTGGTGGCAGCACGGCTCCAGCGTGACATACACGGTGGCGCCACGCGCGGCCGGACCGGCCATGTCCAGCGCCAGCTTCTCGGCATGCGGCCGCCCGCCGGGACCGGTGACGGCGCGACCGGCCACGCGGCCATCGCGCACGACCACGCAGCCGACGGCGGGATTGGGCCAAGCGTTGCCCAGCCCTCGGCGCGCCAGGGCCAGGGCGGCCCGCATGTGTGAGAGATCAGTCATTAAAACTTTATGTAGGTTCGCCCAGCTCGCCCAGGAAGGCCTCGAAATCCTTGGCCTCACGGAAATTGCGATAAACCGAGGCGAAGCGGACATAGGCCACGGCGTCCACCTCCTTCAGCGTCTCCATCACCAGCTCGCCGATCTGCTTGCTGGGGATGTCACTGTCGCCGGAGGCTTCGAGCTGGCGGACGATGCCGTTGACGATGCGCTCGATACGCTCCTCCTGCACCGGGCGCTTGCGCAGGGCGATGCGCACCGAGCGGGCGAGCTTGTCGCGGTCGAACAACACCCGGCGGCCGTCGGACTTCACCACCGTGAGTTCCCGCAACTGCACCCGCTCAATGGTGGTGAAGCGCTGGCCGCAGGCGGCGCAGAAGCGGCGGCGACGGATCGCCGAGCCGTCATCGGTGGGGCGGCTGTCCTTGACCTGGGTGTCGTCGTGGCCGCAGAAGGGGCAGTGCATGTTACGGATTATCCCGCAAGAACAGCACGTAAGCCCAGGGATCTGCCATGGACCCCAATGCTTGGGCTCACCGGCCGTAGATCGGGAATCTGGCGCACAGCGCCAGCACCCGTTCGCCCACCGCCTGCTCCGCCGCCGCGTTGCTGCCGTCGTTGGAGCGGGACAGCGCCTCCACCACCTCACCGATCAGCCGCCCGACCTCCTGGAACTCCGCCACGCCGAAGCCGCGGGTGGTGGCGGCCGGGGTGCCGAGGCGCAGGCCGGAGGTGATCGCCGGCTTCTCGGGGTCGAACGGAATGGCGTTCTTGTTGGTGGTGATGTGGGCGCGGTCGAGGCTGGCTTCGGCCGCCTTGCCGGTGACCCGCTTGGGGCGCAGATCGACCAGCATCAGATGGCAATCGGTGCCGCCGGTGACGATGGCCAGCCCCTGGTCCACCAGGGTTGCGGCCAGCGCGCGGGCGTTCGCTGCCACGGCGTGCTGGTAGGCGCGGAATTCCGGCGTCAGCGCCTCGCCGAACGCGACCGCCTTGGCGGCGATGACGTGCATCAGCGGGCCGCCCTGCAGCCCGGGGAACACGGCGGAATTGATCTTCCTGGCGATATCGGCGTCGTTGGTCAGCACCATGCCGCCGCGCGGGCCGCGCAGGGTCTTGTGGGTGGTGGTGGTGACGACATGGGCGTGCGGCAGCGGGCTGGGAAACACCCCCGCCGCCACCAGGCCGGCGAAATGCGCCATGTCCACCATGAACACCGCCCCCACCTCGTCGGCGATGCCGCGCATGCGGGGGAAATCGATCACCCGCGGATAGGCCGAGCCACCGGCGATGATCAGTTTCGGGCGTTCGGTCCGCGCCAGACGCTCGACCTCCTCGTAATCCAGCAGCCCGTCCTCGCGCCGCACGCCGTACTGGACGGCGTGGAACCATTTGCCCGACTGGTTCGGCGCGGCGCCGTGCGTCAGGTGGCCACCGGCGGCCAGGCTCATGCCCAGGATGGTGTCGCCGGGATTCAGCAGGGCGAAGAACACCGCCTGGTTGGCCTGCGAGCCGGAATTCGGCTGCACGTTGGCAAAACCGGCGGAAAACAGCTTTTTCGCCCGTTCGATCGCCAGGTTCTCGGCCACGTCCACCTCGGCGCAGCCGCCGTAGTAGCGCCGCCCCGGATAGCCTTCGGCGTATTTGTTGGTAAGAACAGAACCCTGAGCCTCCAGCACGGCGCGCGAGACGTTGTTCTCGCTGGCGATCAGCTCGATGCCGTCCTGCTGGCGGTGCAGCTCGCGGCCGATCGCGGCGGCCAGTTCGGGGTCGGTCTCGGCGAGCGGGGCGTTGAAGAAGCGGTGCAGCGCTCCGCCTTCGCCCAGTGCGGCATCGTTCATTCCGAAGTCCCTCAGGAAGCGGGGGTGAGCTTGGCGAGGCGCCCGTCGTGGCGGCCGCCTTCATAGGTGCCGGCGAGGAAGGCGCGCAGGATGGCCAGCGCCATGTCCTCGCCGGTCAGCCGGCCGCCGAGGGCGAGCACGTTGGCGTCGTTATGGGCGCGCGACAGGGTGGCGGTCAGCGGCTCGGAGGCGAGCACGCAACGGATGCCCGGGTGGCGGTTGGCGGCGATGGAGATGCCGACGCCGCTGCCGCAGACCAGCACGCCGAAACGCGCCTGGCCCGACTCGACGGCGCGGGCCACTGCGTGGGCGTAATCGGGATAATCGACCCGGTCCGGCGTGTGGGTGCCGAGGTCAAGCACCGCGTGCCCGGCCTCGCGCAGGGCGCGGCCCAGGCATTCCTTCAGCGGGAACCCGGCATGGTCGCTGCCGAGCGCGATGACGGGGAGCGATTCGTTTGGCATGGCGAGGCTCCTCTAGCACCCGGCGGCGGCGCGGGGAAATGGCAGCACCGCATGCTTCCCCAGCTGGGAAGCGGGCGGGCACGTGCCGGGGCGGAATCGGCGGTAAATTCGCCACAGCAGGCCGGTGTTGGCAAGCCTGCCCGCTATTGGCCTGCGGTTCTCAATGCGGCGAAGGCCCCGGCGCTGCTTCGCGACGCCGAGCGATTGCCTGCGCCGGCGACGCGAGGCGATCCGAGCGGGGCGATCCGATCAGCTACCGGCGCCAAACCTCCACCCGGCGCGGCCCCTCCACCGGCACGATCTCGCGGCCGATCGGCCACAGCGCCAGCCCGGCCAGCTTCAGATGCGCCCAGGCGAACGGAATGCCGATGATGGTGATCGCCAGCGCCACGGCGGTCAGCAGATGGCCCAGCGCCAGCCACCAGCCGGCAACCAGCAGCCACAGCAGATTGCCCAGCGTGCCCAGCGGACCGGTGCCGATATCCTCGCGGCCGGTCAGCGCGTCGCGCGGCACCACCCGGTAGCCGAACGGCAGCAGCGCATAGGCGGCGATGCCGAGGGCTGCGCGCGCCCAGGGCAGGCCAATGATGGTGATTGCCAGGATCACCGCGGCGACCACCCATCCGACCGCCATCCAGAGTCCGCCGAAGACAATCCACAGGACATTGAGCAGCAGGCTGAGGGGCGACATCGGGAACGGACCTCGCGCAGGGATGAGGCGTGCAGATAAGGCCGCGCGGCCGGGGATGCAAACCGCCCGGCCGGGCGCGCGCGGCCTCGGTTGCATGCTGGCCCCCTGTGGCAGCCTGATCAGGCACGTCGATCGGGGCGGTGACAATTCCTGGCGCCCGGATTAATCTTTCCCACCAATGATTGATGAGACGCCCCCGGTGCTCGCGGCTAGTTTGCGCGACGGGTTCCCAATGGCGGACCGTCGGTGAATTGCGGAGTCGCATGAGCAGCCTGCCCCCGAGCGTCTTGAAGAACCGACCCATCCTCGTCGTCGATGATGAGGCGGAGGTCCGTGAGATCCTGGCCGAAACGCTGGAGGATTTCGGCTACGCCGTGCTGACCGCCGCCAGCGGCGAGGAGGCGTTGCCGGTGCTGGCCCGCGACGGCGGCGTGTCCATGGTCATCACCGATGTGCGGATGCCTGGCATGTCCGGGCTGGAACTGGCCGAGGAGGTCCGGCAGCGCTGGCCCGGCGTGAAGGTGGTGCTGATCTCGGGCTATTTCGTGCCGCCGCAGGCGCCGCAGCGTTTCCTGAAGAAGCCCTTCCACATCAAGGAACTCGCCTCGCTGGTGCGGGCGGAGCTGGGGTAGCGGCGACCGAGTCGGCCGGCCCGAACAGCTCCGGCTGTCGCGGCGCCGGTGCAACCGCCGCCACCGGCTCGAGCGCCGCCACCCCGCACGCCGCCAGGAACGCCGCCACGGCGTCGAGTTCGTCAGGCCGCCGCGTCCGGTCGCCGGCATCCCCGCCTGGCACCCAGATGACCGTTGCGTAGCGCGCCCGCGTCAGCAGCACGCGATAGGTATTCAGCCGGTTCGACCGCCGCTCCGCATCGTTGACGGTCTGCCACGCCGTGCCCTTGAACGCCCGCGGCTGCCAGCCGTGCCGCGCACGCACCATATCGCCACCCCAGCACAGCCCGACGTAATCAAGCTCCAGCCCCTGCACCGAGAACTCGGTTCCCGGCACCTCCAGGGCGTCGGAGGCGCGCACATCCTCCGGCCAGCGATCGAGGAACCAGTGCGCCACCAGGGCCGCGTCCATATGTGGCAGTTCCGTCCCGATGCCGTCGGCGCGCAGGCGCTTGGCGCCGGAACTGGCGATCAGGCCGGCGCGGCGCTGCCCGCGTGCCGTGACCCGCAGCCAGGCACGCATCGCGTCGAGGTCGCGCGTCAGCAGGAACGGCAGCGGGCCGTTTTCGTGCGCGATTGCAGCGGCTTCGTCGCCGGCGTTGCGCAGCAGCGCATCCACCCACGCCGCAGCGCACGGGTTGCGGATACTGCGCACCGGCACGTCCAGATGCAGTGCCGGCAGCACTTCCAACCCGGCCAGGGCCGGCAGGCGCTGGCGCGGGTCCGCGTCGCGCAGCACCGGTTCGGCCGCCAGCACCCGCCACGGCGTGCGTGCCGCCAGCGCCGCGCCCCATTCCGCCAGCCCGCCCTCGCCGTCGTGGATTTCCTGCCCGCCGCCGACCAGGCAGACGATCGCCGCCCAGTCCTGGTGGCGCGCCATGATGTCCAGCAGATGGCCCGGTTCGGAATCCGAAAGCTGCACCTCGCGGTCGCGGCTGCTGCGGATCGCCTTGTTGCGGTCCCAGGCGCGCTGCGCCTCGTCGATGACGGCGACGTGGTCGGGCGGGACATGGCCGCTCTGGATCGAGTGGTCGCGGAAGGCCGGCAGTGCCTGGACCACCGCCTTGGTGCGCTGGCGGGCCGCGCGCAGGGCGCTGCCGCCGCCCGGCGCGGCGTCGCGGGCGAGCGCTTCGCGCAGCACGTGCACCAGCGTGGGGTTGCCGGTGAGGAAAATGGCGCCGCGGTCGCGTCCGGTTCCGAAGGCGGCATTCAGACCGCACAGGGTCTTGCCGGCGCCGGGGATGCCGGTGACGAACAGCACGACATGGTGGCGCCCGGCCTCGGCGCGACCAATCGCGGCCAGGATCGCCTGCGTTGTTTCGGTCAGGTTGCGCGTGCCGGCGCTGGCGCTGGCGATCTCCTGCACGCCATGGTGCGAATACAGCGTGCAGGCCGCATCCACGATCCCGGGCACCGGCTGATACGCCGCCGCTTCCCAGGCATCGGCATCGAGAGCCGCGCCGCATGCCGGCAGGCGGGTCCACAGGTCGCGCAGCAGGCCGGCCAGGGTGGCGGCATTGGCCTCCAGCACCGATGTCACGGCGGGGATCAGCAACGGCCAGGTCACCGGACGAGCCGGCGCCCCGGTCGCGACCAGGATCGGCACCAGGGGGTGGGCGCCGCTGGCCGCGTGGAAGTCGCGCAGGTCGAGCGCGTAATCTTCCACCTGCAAGCGGTCCGCCGCCTCGAACCGCGCGGCGCCGACCTTGAACTCGAGCACGAGGATCGCGCGCGGGGTGACCAGCACCGCATCGATCCGGCGCGACAGCCGGCGCATGGCGTATTCCAGCACGACGCGCCAGGATGCCGCCTCCGGCCAGTCGGCGAGCACCGCCCGCAGCAGCGCGATCGAGGCGGTCCAGGCGCGCAGTTGCTGCGGTTCGTTGCGGCGGTGTCGCTGCTGGTCCTGAAAGGCCAGACGGTGGGCAAGCGGTGCGGCGGCCGTCGCCAGGAAGTCGCTGACCCGGTAAGAAATCATGTGCGCGCCGCTCCGGCCTGAATGCCGAAATGAGCGCGCATCCGACCGCAGGCGCAATGACCATTCGCTTGCCCGCAGCCAGCGCCCTACCCCGCCTCCCCCTCCCGCCGGAATGGCGACAGGGTGGCCAGCGCCGCCATCTCCGCCTGCTTTTCCGCCCGTTCGTGAACCAGAAAATCCGCCACCGCCCGGCGCAGCCCGGCATGGGCGATCCAGTGCGCCGACCAGGTGGGCCTCGGCAGGTAGCCGCGCTGGATTTTGTGCTCGCCCTGCGCCCCGGCCTCGACGCGCGGCAGGCCGTGGGCGATGGCGAAGTCGATGGCGCGGTAATAGCAGAGCTCGAAATGCAGGAAGGGGTACTCGCCGCGGCAGCCCCAGTTGCGGCCGTACAGCGCCTCGCGCCCCAGCACGTTCAACGCCCCCGCTTCCCAGCCCTGCGGCGAGCGGGCCAGCATCAGCACCACCGCATCACCCAGCCGGGCGCCGAGCAGGGAAAAGAACGACCGGGTCAGGTAGGCCGACCCCCATTTGCGGTCCACTGTCGAGGTATAGAATTCATAGAAGGCGTCCCACTCGCGCCGGCCGATATCGCCGCCGCGCAGGGTGACGAACTCCAGGCCGCAAGTCTGCGCCTCGCGCCGTTCGCGCCGGATGCTCTTGCGTTTGCGGGCGTTCAACGTCGCCAGGAAGCCGTCGAAATCGGCGTAGCCGGCGTTCTCCCAGTGGTACTGCGTGCCCAGGCGCTGCAGCCAGCCGGACTGGCCGAAGGCGTGCCAGTCATCCTCGGTGCAGAAAGTTGCGTGCACCGAGGACAGGTCCAGTTCCGCGCAGGCCTGCGCCAGCGCCCCGGCGAGCGCCCGTTTCGGCACGCCGCGCACCAGCAGGCGCGGACCGGGCACCGGGCTGAACGGGCTGGCCACCTGGAGCTTCGGGTAGTACCGGCCGCCGGCGCGTTCCAGCGCCTGCGCCCAGCCATGGTCGAATACGTATTCGCCATAACTGTGCGCCTTCGCATACATCGGCGCGACCGCGACCACCCGGCCCTCGGCGTCGCGCAGCACCGCGTGTTGCGGCAGCCAGCCGGTGCGCGAGGTGGCCGAGCCGCTGTCCTCCACCGCCGACAGGAAGGCGTGCGACACGAACGGATTGTCCGCCCCGGCGCAGGCATCCCATTCGGCGGCGGACAGCGCGCCGATCGAAGCATGCAAGGTCAGGGCGAGCGCGGTCGTTCCATCCGGCATGCCCCGGAAAGTGGGGGCGAAGCGCGGTCAGGCAATGCGGAAGATGCCGTCCACCTCCACCGCCGCGTCGGCGGGCAGCGAGGGCACGCCGATGGTGGTGCGGGCATGCAGCCCCGCCGGGCCGAACACCGCGACGGCGAGATCGGAGGCGCCGTTCATGACCAGGGCATGCTGGGTGAAGCCTGCCGGCGCGGCGATGAAGCCGCCGAGGCGCACCACCTGCCGCACCAGGTCAAGATCGCCACCGCAGGCGGCCCTGAGATGCACCAGGATATTGATGAAGCATATCCGTGCCGCCTGCTGCCCCTGCTCGACGGACACCCCGTCGCCGACCTTGCCGGTGATGGCCACCTTGCCGTCCACCGCGGGGATCTGGCCGCTGACGAACAGCAGGTCGCCGCTGCGCACGAACGGGACATAGGTGGCGATCGGCGGCATGGGCGCCGGCAGGGCTATGCCGAGTTCCTGCAGCTTCTTCTCAATTTCGCCGGCCATCTTTCGGATTTCCTTCTATTTTTCCACCACGCGCAGGGCGCGGCGGCGGATGCGGGGGCCGTCGTATTGCTTCAGGTCGAGTTGGGGCAGGTCGAGCGGCAGCAGCGGAGCCCGGTCGCGCGCGCCGTTGCCGAGGGTGTCGTCGTCCTCCATTTCGGCTTCCGGGATGTCGGTCCGGCCCAGATAGTTGGCGGCGAGGTTGCGGAACATGTAGTCCAGCAGGCTGGTGGCGCGGGCAACCGCGGGGTCGCCTTCCACGGTGCCGGACGGGCCGAAGCGGGTGAAGGTGAAGGCCTCGACGAATTCCGTCAGCGGCACGCCGTGCTGCAGGCCCATGCTGACGGCGATGGCGAAACTGTCCATCAGGCCCCGGAACGCCGCGCCCTCCTTGTGCAGCCCGACAAAAATCTCGCCGAGGCGGCCGTCGGCGTATTCGCCGGTGCGCAGGAACAGCTTGTGGCCGCCGACCGCGGCCTTCTGGGTGTAGCCGCTGCGCCGCGCCGGCAGGTCGCGCCGGGTGCGGGCCAGCGCGGGCGCCGGCACCACCGCCGGGCGGGCCGGCAGCACGTGCAGGAACGGCGCCACCGCGGCCAGCATGGCGGCCTGCGCCGCCGGCGAGGCTGCCGGAAAAAACGTCTCGCCGGCCAGGGTGGCGGCGAGCACCGCTTCGGCGCTCAGGCCGCTGGCGACCAGGGCGGCGCGGGCGGTGCGGGTCAGGGCGCCGGAATCGTCGATCGGGGCGAAGGCGGGGGCGATGCCGCCGGTTTCCACCCCCAGCAGCGCTTCCGCCAGGCCGGGGGCGGTGATGGCGGTGGTGGCGTGATGGTGCAGGCCGGCAGCCTCCGACGCGCGCAGCAGGGCGGCGCGGGCGGCGGTGGTCAGACCCGGCACCGGGGTTGCCTCGGGCACCGCGGCGGTGATGCGGGCGGGCGGGGCGACGCTGCCGAAGCGCTCGGTCAGTCGGGCGGAGACGGCATCGGCGCGGCCGCGCAACAGGGCGGCCAGGGCACCTGCCACGGCGCGGGCGCGCGCGCCGTCATAGGGCAGGCCGAGGGCGGCCAGCAGGCCGGCGAGGTCGGCCATGCCGACGGCGATCCGCCCGGCCGCCGGGGCATACAGGGCGAGCGCCAGCGCGGCCGTCTCCACCGCCTCGATGAATCCTTCGAGATCAAAGCCATGGCCGGGATCGTGGAAGGCGGACAGGTTGAGCACGAAGCCTGGAGTGCCAGCCTCGCCGCGCCAGACCGGAGCCGTCGGCGCGCCGCGGCGCGACAGCAGCAGCGCGTGCAGGCGGGCGCCCACCGGGTCGGCGATGCCGGCGCGGCTGGCGTGCCCGGCGATCGGATTAATCCAGGCCGTGGCTGCCGCTTCCAGCGATACCGGCCCCTCGCCCGGCGCCAGCGCCACCAGGGCGGCGGCGGCGCGGTGGTCCCAGGCGACCGGAAGCGTCACCCGGCGCGCCGGCGCATCGGGGTCGGGCGCGGCGGCGGCCTTGCGCATGCGCACGCCCTGCCAGGGTTTTCTGTTCGTCATGGGCGGCATGCTAAGGCGGGCGGAGGTGAGTCCGGAAGCCGCATTTGGGGGTCAGTCGGTCCGCAACCACACAATACTGTGGATATCGGGTGTCCACAGGCTGTGGATAGCGGGGGTTGTGCCGTCCGGCATGGACCGGGCGGCCGGGCCGTCCTATACCCTTGCGTATGAGCATCGGCACCCTTCTGTATACTTGGCTGCATGGCCGGCGCGTCGGCAGCGACGCCCAGGGCAATGTCTATTACGAGGAACGGCGAGTGCACCCGCGCCTGCGGCAGCGGCGCTGGGTGTTGTACCGGCACGGCCCGGTCGAGGCGTCGCGCGTGCCGCCGGAATGGCATGCCTGGCTGCACTACACCACCGCGGCACCGCTGCCGGTGGCGGGCCGCCCCGCCTGGGCCAAGCCGCACCAGCCCAACCTGACCGGCACGAAGCTGGCCTATCGTCCGGCCGGGCACGACTATTCCGGCGGAGTGCGGGCGCGCGCCACCGGCGACTACGAATCCTGGACCCCCGGCAGCTGAGCCGGGCGGTATCGCGATGACGCAGCGCAGTCTTGCCGAGACCCTGACCGGGGCCGTGGTGTTGGTGGTGGCCGTGGGATTCCTCGGCTACGCGGTGGCGAATACCGGCCGGACGCCGGTGAGCGGCTATCCCCTGCATGCCCGTTTCGACCGCATCGACGGGCTGGCGGTGGGGGCGGATGTGCGGGTGGCCGGGGTGAAGGTGGGCAGCGTGACGACCGCCCGCGTGGACCCGCAGACCTACCAGGCCGAACTGGGCTTCACCGTGCAGAACACGGTGAAGCTGCCGCGCGATACCAGCGCGGAGATCACCAGCGACGGGCTGCTGGGCGGCAAGTATCTCGCCCTGGTACCGGGCGGGGACGAAACCATGCTGGCCGCCGGCGGCACGGTGACCATCACCCAGTCGGCCGTCAGCCTGGAGCAGTTGCTGGGCAAGTTCATCTTCAGCGTCACCAACCTGGCGAGCGAAAAGGGGAAGGACGAGAAGGGAGCCGGCGACAAGCCGAAGGCACCGCCGAAGTGATTCCGCCGCCGGAACGCTGGCCGCAGGCCGACGGATCGCCGGTGGCTTGCCGCGAAAAATTGAAGACGCTGACGGAAAACCATGCCGAGCTCGCGCAGGTGATGCAGGACATGTTCGAGGATGCGGTGCTGATGGGGGTGGACGAACAGGCCATGCGCGGCATTCTGGCCCGGATGGTGCAGGAATTGCGCAGCCCGAAGCGCTCTCCCGCCGCATGAAGCGCTCCGTCGCGTCCCTGCTGGCGGCCCTGGCGCTCGTCGCGCCGGCTGCCGGCGCGCTGGCGCAGGAGGCCGGGTTCGACGCCTTCCCGCCCAGCCTGCCTTCCCGCCCGAAACCCGCCGTGCCGCCCCAGCCGGCGGCACCACCACCGGCCCAGCCGGCGAAGCCACCCGGCCCCGCGCCCGATGCCTGGCTGGCGCTGCCGATCGTCGAGCTGGTGGGGCTGGACAAGGTATCGGCCCGCACGACCGCATTGTCCGGCCCGGTCGGCCAGGAACTGCGCTTCGGCACGCTGACCGTGCTGCCGCGCGCCTGCATGGTGCGCCCGCCCGACACCGCCGCCGATGCGGCGGCGTTCCTGGAGATCGCCGACCCGCGGCTTGAGACCAAACCGTTCCGCGCCTGGATGCTGCTGTCCGAGCCGGCGGTGTCGATTTTCGAGCACCCGGTCTACGATATCCGGCTGGTGGGGTGCCGGGCCGCGCCTTGACGCGGAGGCGGCTGCCGCTCACGGGCACGCAATTGGCGTTGCCTGATCCTGTCGGGGTGTGGCCCCCGCCCTGCCGGCGGACCTGTCCGGTCCGGCGACTCCGCTGTCCGGCAACCGGACGGTAGCGCATGGCCGCGCTGGCCGGAATGGCTTGAATCCATTATCACTGGCGTGGCGCGTGGCTTGCATTGTCCTGGCGCTGGGTTTGGCCTGGGGCTGGCGTGTTATTCCGCGCCGGGCCACCCGGCTATGGGGCCGCCCATCCCGGATTCGGGCGCCGGCGCATTGCAACAGGCGGAGCATGACGACATGGATGATCGCGTCGGCCGGACCGGAGCCGAAGCTGAACCGGCCTCGGCGGCGCGTGCTGCCCCGCTTGCCCGCCGGTCACGCTGGCGCGGGCGGATTGTCCTGGCGGTGGTGATCGCCGCCGGGCTGGGGGCTGGATGGTACTGGTGGAGCCGCCCCGCCGCCCCGCCTGCCGGGCGCGGTGGCCGCAGCTTCCAGTTTCCGCCGCAGCCGGTCGGCGCCGCCACCGTCGACACCGGCGATATCCGCATCGTGCTGAACGAACTCGGCACGGTGACCTCGCTCGCCACAGTGACGGTGAAGACGCAGATCAACGGCCAACTGGTCGCGGTCGGCTTCACCGAAGGCCAGCAGGTGAAGAAGGGTGACTTCCTGGCACAGATCGACCCCCGCCCCTACCAGGTGGCGCTGGAACAGGCGCAGGGCCAGCTCGCCCATGACCAGGGGCTGCTGCAACAGGCGCAGACCAACCTGAAGCGCTACCAGACGCTGGGCCGGCAGGACTCGATCGCGCAGCAACAGGTGGACGACCAGCGCTACCTGGTGGTGCAGTACACCGGCTCGGTGCAGTCCGACCAGGCGCAGGTGGACAGCGCCAGGCTCAACCTGACCTATTGCCACATCGTCGCCCCGGTCGATGGGCAGATCGGGCTGCGGCAGGTCGATGCCGGCAACTACGTGCAGACCAGCGACGCCAGCGGCGTGGTGGTGATCACCCAGATGCAGCCGATCTCGGTGATCTTCTCGGTGCCGGAGGACGCGCTGCCCGACATCATCCAGCGCCTGCACGCCGGCGCCACGCTGCCGGTGGACGCCTATGACCGGGGCAATGTGCGGCGGCTGGCCAGCGGGCACCTGGCGACGCTCGACAACCTGATCGACACCACCACCGGCACGCTCAAACTGCGCGCCATCTTCGCCAATCCGGACGGGCTGCTGTACCCGAACCAGTTCGTCAACGCCGCCCTGCTGGTGAACACCCTGCAGAACACCGTCCGGGTGCCGGTGCCGGCGGTGCAGCGCGGCGAGCCGGGTACCTTCGTGTATGTCATCACCGCGAATGAGAGCACCGGCAACGACACCGTGGCGGTGCGTCCGGTGAAGCTCGGGCCGACCGATGGCGGCTATGTGGCGGTGCTGTCGGGCCTTCAGCCGGGCGAGCGGGTGGTAACCGACGGCACCGACCGGCTGCGTGACGGCGCGGTGGTGATCGTGCCGGTTGAAAGCCAGCAAGGCCAAAGCCAGGGCCAGGGCGGGCCGCGCCCGGATGGCGCGCGCGGCCGGCATCGTCCGCAGCAGGCGCAATGACCCCCCGGCCTGCGCGCGGACTCGCCGCATGAACCCGTCCCGCCCCTTCATCCTGCGCCCGGTCGCCACCACGCTGCTGATGGCGGCCATCCTGCTGGTCGGCATCGTCGCCTACCGCTTTCTGCCGATCTCCGCCCTGCCGCAGGTGGATTACCCGACCATCCAGGTGCAGACCTTCTATCCCGGCGCCAGTCCCGAGGTGATGACCTCCTCGGTCACCTCGCCGCTGGAAGTGCAGTTCGGCCAGATGCCGGGCCTGAACCAGATGTTCTCGACCAGCTCGGCCGGGGCATCGGTGATCACCCTGCAGTTCAGCCTGGATATCAGCCTGGATATTGCCGAGCAGCAGGTGCAGGCGGCGATCAACGCGGCCGGCAACCTGCTGCCGGCGGACCTGCCGGCGCCGCCGATCTACGCCAAGGTGAACCCGGCCGATGCGCCGATCCTGACGCTGGCGCTGACCTCGAGAACCCTGCCGCTGACCCAGGTGGAGGATGTGGCCGACACCCGGCTGGCGCAGAAGATCTCCCAGCAGCCCGGGGTCGGGCTGGTCAGCATCAGCGGCGGGCAGCGGCCGGCGGTGCGGGTGCAGATCAACCCGCGCGCGCTCGCCGCCACCGGGCTGAACATCGACGATCTGCGCACCACCCTTGCCAACGCCAACGTCAATACGCCGAAGGGCAATTTCGACGGGCCGGCGCAGGCTTCCACCATCAATGCCAACGACCAGATCACGGATGCGAAGGATTACCTCGGTCTGGTGATCGCCTACCGCAACGGCGCACCGGTGCGGCTGTCGGACGTGGCCAGCGTGGTCAGCGGCGCCGAGAACACCAAGCTGGCCGCCTGGGCCAACCGCACGCCGGCGGTGATCCTGAACGTGCAGCGCCAGCCCGGCGCCAACGTGATTGCCGTGGTGGACAACATCATGGCGCTGCTGCCGCAACTGCAGGCGTCCCTGCCCGCCGCGGTCGATGTCGCGGTGCTGACCGACCGCACCACCACCATCCGCGCCTCGGTGGCCGATGTGGAGTTCGAGCTGGGCCTCGCGGTGGCGCTGGTGGTGCTGGTGATCTTCCTGTTCCTGCGCAACCTGCCGGCGACGATCATTCCCAGCCTGTCGGTGCCGCTGTCTCTGGTGGGCACGCTGGCGGCGATGTACCTGCTGGGCTTCAGCCTGGACAACCTGTCGCTGATGGCGCTGACCATTTCCACCGGCTTCGTGGTCGATGACGCCATCGTCATGATCGAGAACATCTCCCGCTACGTCGAGGCCGGGGAGGACCCGCTGGAAGCGGCGCTGAAGGGCAGCGCGCAGGTCGGCTTCACCATCATTTCGCTGACGGTCTCGCTGATCGCCGTGCTGATCCCGCTGCTGTTCATGGGCGATGTGGTCGGCCGGCTGTTCCATGAATTCGCCATCACCCTGTCGGTGACCATCGTCATCTCGGCGGTGGTGTCGCTGACCCTGGTGCCGATGCTGTGCGCCCGGCTGGTGCGCCACCGGCCGGATGCGGCGCGCAGCCACTTTGATCTGGCAGCGGAACGCGGCTTCAACCAGGTGATCGGAAGTTACGACCGGGCGCTGACGGTGGTGCTGCAACACCAGAGGCTGACCCTGTTCGTCGCGGTGGCCACGCTGGCGGTCACGGTGTGGCTGTATGTGATCGTGCCGAAGGGATTCTTTCCGGTGCAGGACACGGGAATTATCCAGGGCATCTCGGTCGCCGCGCAGACCACATCGTTCCGCGCCATGGCGCAGCACCAGCAGGACCTCGCCGCGGCGATCCTGAAGGACCCCGACGTGGTCAGCCTGAGTTCGTTCATCGGCGTGGATGGCAGCAATGCGACGCTGAATGCCGGGCGATTTCTGATCAACCTCCGGCCGAAGGACGAACGCCGGCTGGATGCGACCGCGATCGCCCGCCGGCTGCAACAGGAAACCGCCGCCATCCCGGGCGTGTCGCTGTATCTGCTGCCGGTGCAGGACCTGACCATCGACGCCGCGATCAGCCGCACCCAGTACCAGTTCGTGCTAGAAAACCCGCATCTGTCGGCGTTCGCCGAGTGGGTGCCGAAACTGCTGCAACGACTGCGCGAACAACCTGATCTGGCCAATGTCGCCAGCGACCTGCAGCAGCAGGGGCTGACGGTGAACCTCGTGATCGACCGGGCCACCGCGGCGCGCTTCGGCATCACCCCGGCCACCGTGGACAACGCGCTGTACGACCTGTTTGGCCAGCGCATCATTTCCACCATCTATACGCAGTCCAACCAGTACCGCGTGATCATGGAGGCCGACCCGGCGCTGCAGACCTCGCTGGAGGCGCTGTCGGCGATCCGCCTGCCGTCGGCGGCCTCCACCACCGGCCAGGTGCCGCTGTCCTCGCTGGTGCATATCGAGCAGAAGCCGGGGCCGTTGCAGATCAGCCATCTCGGCCAGTTCCCGGCGACGACGATTTCCTTCGACACCGCGGCGGGGTCGTCGCTGGGCGCCGCCGTTGCCGCGATCCGTCAGGCGGAGCAGGCGGCCGGGCTGCCGGAAAGCTTCATCACCGCCTTCCAGGGCGCCGCGGCGGCGTTGCAGGGGTCATTGTCGAACGAGCTGTTCCTGGTGCTGGCGGCGATCGTCACCGTCTACATCGTGCTGGGCGTGCTGTATGAAAGCTTCATCCATCCGGTGACGATCCTGTCCACCCTGCCCTCCGCCGGCGCCGGCGCGCTGGTGGCGCTGCTGATCGTCGGCGACGAGATCGATGTCATTTCCATCATCGGCATCATCCTGCTGATCGGCATCGTCAAGAAGAACGCCATCATGATGATCGACTTCGCGCTGGATGCCGAGCGCAGCGAGGGCAAGGCACCGCTGGCGGCGATTCACCAGGCCTGCCTGCTGCGCTTCCGCCCGATCCTGATGACGACGATGGCCGCAATCCTGGGGGCGCTGCCGCTGATGCTGGGCCAGGGCACCGGATCGGAACTGCGCCGGCCGCTCGGGGTTGCGATCGTCGGCGGGCTGATCGTCAGCCAGGTGCTGACGCTGTTCACCACGCCGGTGATCTACCTGATGTTCGACCGGCTGGCGCGGCGGCTGTCCGGCAACGGGCTGGCCACCGGCAAGGCGCCTTCGTGAACATCTCGGCGCCGTTCATCGCGCGGCCGGTCGGCACCACGCTGCTGACCATCGGCATTGCGCTGGCCGGGATGTTCGCCTTCTTCCGGCTGCCGGTCTCGCCGCTGCCGCAGGTGGATTTTCCGACCATTTCGGTGCAGGCACAATTGCCCGGCGCCAGCCCGGATACGGTGGCGACCAGTGTGGCCAGCCCGCTGGAGCGGCATCTCGGGCAGATTGCCGACGTTACCGAAATGACATCGAGCAGCTCGGTCGGGCAGGCTCGCGTGGTACTGCAGTTTGGGCTCAGCCGCGACATCAACGGGGCGGCACGCGACGTGCAGGCGGCGATCAACGCCGCGCGTGCCGATCTGCCGACCAGCCTGCGCAGCAACCCCACCTACCGCAAGGTCAACCCGGCGGACGCGCCGATCCTGATTCTCGCGCTCACCTCGAAGACGCTCACGCGCGGTCAGATGTACGACGCCGCCGCCAATGTGATGTCGCAACGGCTGGCGCAGATCAGCGGCATCGGCCAGGTGATCATCGGCGGCGCGGCGCTGCCGGCGGTGCGGGTGGAGCTGAACCCGAAAGCGCTGTTCAAATACGGCATCGGGCTGGAGGACGTGCGCGCCGCGCTGGCCTCGGCCAATGCCAACAGCCCGAAGGGAACGATCGAATCCGACACCGAGCATTACCAGCTCTACACCAACGACCAGGCATCGTCTGCGGCCGACTACCGGCCGCTGGTGATCGCCTGGCGCAACGGCGCCGCGGTGCGGCTGTCGGACGTGGCGGATGTGCGGGATTCAGTGGAGAACCTGCGCAACGACGCGCTGGCCAATGGCAAGCCCGCGGTGCTGATAATCCTGTTCCGCCAGCCGGGTGCCAACATCATCGCCACCGTGGACAGCGTGAAGGAAGCGATCCCGCAACTGATGGCGGCGATGCCGCGCGACACCGACCTGATGATCGCCAATGACAGCACCACGACCATCCGCGCCAGCCTGCGCGACACCGGCAGGACGCTGCTGATCGCCGTCGCCCTGGTGACGCTGGTGGTGTTCCTGTTCCTGCGCAGCGGCCGGGCAACCCTGATCCCGGCGGTGGCGGTGCCGGTTTCCATCATCGGCACCTTCGGCCTGATGTATCTGCTTGGCTACAGCCTGGACAACCTGTCGCTGATGGCGCTGACGGTTGCCACCGGCTTCGTGGTGGACGATGCGATCGTGGTGCTGGAGAACATCACCCGCCATCTCGATGCCGGCATGCCGCGCCTGGAGGCTGCCCTGCGCGGGGCGCGCGAGGTCGGCTTCACGGTGATGTCGATCAGCTTGTCGCTGATCGCGGTGTTCCTGCCGATCCTGCTGATGGGCGGCATCGTCGGCCGGCTGTTCCGCGAGTTCGCGGTGACGCTGTCGCTCGCCATCCTGGTGTCGCTGGCAATCTCGCTGACCACCACGCCGATGATGTGCGCGCTGCTGCTGAAGCCGACGGCGCTGCGCAGCGAACCAGCCCGGCGCAGCCTGTTCGACCGCGCGCTGGCGTTCTACGAGCGCAGCCTGGCCTGGGCGCTGCGCCACGGTGCGCTGGTGATGCTGGCGCTGCTGGTCATGGTCGGGCTGAACGTGGTGCTGTTCGTCATCGTGCCGAAGGGGCTGTTCCCGCAGCAGGATACCGGCCGGATGATGGGCGGGTTGCAGGCCGACCAGAGCATCTCGTTCCAGGCGATGCAGCAGAAGCTGGCGCAGATGGTCGCCATCGTGCAGCGCGACCCGGCGGTGCTGAGCGTGGTCGGCTTCACCGGCCAGGGCAGCGGCGGCGGCGGCGGGCAAACCAACAGCGGCCAGGTGTTCGTTGCCCTGAAACCGCTGGCCGAGCGCGCCGGGATCGACGACGTGATGACCCGGCTGCGCCGCAAGCTCGCGGTGGTGCCAGGGGCAAGGCTGTTCCTGGTGCCGATCCAGGACATCCGCGTCGGCGGCCGGCAGACCAACGGCGCCTACCAGTTCACCCTGCAGGCGGACAACACCGCCGCGCTGTACGAATGGACGCCAAAGTTGCAGGCGGCGCTGGAGCGGAGCCCGGTGCTGCGCGACGTCAATTCCGACCAGCAGCAGAAGGGCCTGGAGACCGACCTGCTGATCGACCGCGCCACCGCCAGCCGGCTCGGCATCAGCACCAGCCAGATCGACAACACGCTGTACGATGCCTTCGGCCAGCGCCAGGTTTCCACCATCTACAGCGCGCAGAACCAGTACCATGTCATCATGGAGGTGGAGCCGCGTTACCTGCAATCGCCTGAGATACTGAGGGAGATTTTCGTCAGCACCGCCGGCGGCGCCGCCAGCGGCACGCAGTTGACCAATGCGGTGATCGGCACGGTGGCGGCGGGCACCGCGGCCACCGCTTCCAGCATCGCCGGCAGTTCGGCGCGCAACGCGGCGACCAACGCGCTTGCCAATACCGGCAAGGGCAGCGCTTCCTCCGGTGCCGCGGTCAGCACCAGCAAGGAGACGATGGTGCCGCTGGCTGCCTTCACCACGTTCGCGCCCGGCACCACGCCGTTGTCGGTGAACCACCAGGGGCTGTTCGTTGCCAGCACGCTGTCGTTCAACCTGGCGCCCGGCAGGTCGCTCAGCGAAGCCACCGCGGCAGTGGATGCGGCGATGCGGCAGATCGGCATGCCGGCGGGCATCCGCGGCAGTTTCCAGGGCACCGCACAGACGTTCCAGCAATCGCTGGATTCCGAGCCGGTGCTGATCGCCGCGGCGCTGGTTGCCGTCTACATCGTGCTGGGTGTGCTCTATGAAAGCTACATCCATCCGATCACGATTCTCTCCACCCTGCCCTCGGCCGGGGTCGGCGCGGTGCTGGCCCTGCTGATGTTCAACACCGATTTCAGCATCATCGCCCTGATCGGGGTGATCCTGCTGATCGGCATCGTCAAGAAGAACGCCATCATGATGATCGATTTTGCGCTGGACGCCGAACGGGCACACGACATGGACCCGCGCGATGCGATTTTCCTGGCCTGTCGGCTGCGGTTTCGCCCGATCATGATGACCACCTGCGCCGCCATGTTCGGTGCGTTGCCGCTGGCGTTGAGTTTCGGCGATGGCGGCGAGTTGCGCCGGCCGCTGGGGATCGCGATTGTCGGCGGGTTGCTGGTGAGCCAGATGCTGACGCTCTACACCACGCCGGTGCTGTATCTGTACCTCGACCGTTTCCGCCTCGCGGCGCGCCGACGCTGGCACCGCGTCCTGCCGGGAGCAACCGCGTGAGGGGACCAGGGGCAGTTCTTGCCGCCGCCCTGGCCCTGGGCGCGGCAGCCTGCACCGTAGGCCCGGACTACGAACGCCCCCCTGCCCCGGTGCCGCAAGCCTTCAAGGAACTGACCGGCTGGAAACCAGCCGCGCCGCAGGACGATTCCGACAAGGGCGCCTGGTGGGCGATCTATCACGATCCCGAACTGGACCGGCTGGAACGGATGGTGGAGGTCTCCAACCAGACGGTAAAGGAATTCGAAGCGCAGTACCGCAATGCCGTCGCGCTGGTCGCCGAGGCGCGCGCGAGCCTGTTCCCCAGCGTCGGGCTGACCGGCGGCGCCTCGCGCAGCGGCGGCGCGCGCGGCGCCTCGAGCAGCGCGGGTGCGCAGTACAGCATCAACGGCACCGTATCGTGGGACCTGGATGTGTGGGGCCGGGTGCGGCGGCAGGTGGAAAGCAATGTCGCGGGGGCGCAGGTCAGCGCCGCCGATCTGGCGAATGCGAAACTGTCGGCACAGACAACCCTCGCCACCGATTATTTCGATCTGCGCGCCGAGGATGCCCTGGCCGACCTGCTGCGCGACACCGCCGCCGCCTACCGGCGCGCCCTGCAGATCACCGAGAATCAATACAGCGCCGGCGTCAGCTCCAGCGTCGACGTGGTGACCGCGCGGGCGCAACTGCAATCGACCGAGGCGCAACTGGTGGGTGTCGGCGTGCAGCGGCAGCAATACGAGCACGCCATCGCCATCCTCACCGGCCATGCACCGGCGGAGCTGACGATCGCGCCGGCACCGTTGGCCAGCGCGGTGCCGGTGGTGCCGCCCGGCCTGCCCTCCGCCCTGCTGGAACGCCGCCCCGACATCGCCGCGGCCGAGCGGCAGATGCAGCAGCAGAACGCGCTGATCGGCGTGCAGCTTGCCGCCTTCTATCCCGACATTTCCCTCTCGGCGCAGGGTGGATTGACCGGCGGTGCGCTGGCCAACCTGTTCAGCCTCGGCAGCAGCAACGTGTGGTCGCTGGGGGCAAGCATGACCGAGACGCTGTTCTCCGCCGGTGCCCGCAGCGCCGCGGTGGCGGCGGCACGGGCGACCTATGACCAGTCGGTTGCGACCTACCGGCAAACCGTGCTGACCGCGCTCCAGCAGGTGGAAGACGCCCTGTCCAATCTGCGCATCCTGGAGCAGCAGGCGGCAGCGCAAGCGCTCGCCGTGGAGTCGGCGCGCCGGGCGGTGGAGGCAACATTGAACGCCTACCGCGCCGGCACCGTGGCCTATACCAGCGTGATTACGCAACAGACCCTGCTGCTGTCGGACCGGCAGGCCGCGCTGTCAGTGCAGCAGAGCCGGCTGGTGGCCAGCGTGGCCTTGGTGACGGCGCTTGGCGGGGGATGGTCCGCTGCCGCATTGCCGGGGCGGGGGGCGATGGAGGATTCTCAGCCTTTGGTGCCGTGAAAAGAAAGCAAGTAAGGCCAGGGGCTTTGCCCCTGGACCCCACCAAGGGGCGGCGGCCCCTTGGAACCCGTTCGTTAAGAAGGCTTCGCGGGCGTGGGTGCTGCAGCCGTGCGGTTCCACCAGCCACCGCCGAGCGCCTGGAACAGCGACACGGTGTCGCCAAAACGCGTCGCCTGCGCCTGCACCAACGCCAGCGCCGCCTGCTGGTAGACCTGCTGGGCAATCAGCAGAGCGAGATAGTTGACCTGGCCCAACTCAAGCTGGCGACGGGTAATGTCGAGACTGTGCGCAGCGGCCTTCTCGGCGTTGGAGGCAGCCTCCAGCGCCTTGGCGTCGGAAACCAGGGCGTGCAGCGTGTCGGCCACGTTCTGGAACGCCGTAATGACGGTGCTGCGGTACTGCGCGGCGGCCTGGATAAGCGCCTGATCGGCGGCGCGCCGCTTGTGCAGCAGGGTGAGACCGTCGAACAGCGGTTGGGTGACACCCCACCCGACGTTCCAGAATGGACCGCCGGTCGAGAACAACTGGCCCAACAGCGTCGCCCCGCCACCGCCAGCAGCCGTAAGGGTGAATTGCGGCAGCATGTTCGAAATGGCCACACCGACATCGGCGCTGGCGGCGTGCACCTGCTCTTCCGCCGCCCGCACGTCCGGACGCTGCTCGATGAGGGCCGACGGCAGACTCACCGGCGGCTCCTCCGGCAGATGGATGGCATCAATCTGAAAGGTCTGCGGAACGTCCTGGTTCGGCAGATTGCCAACCAGCGCGCGGAGCAGGTCGCGGGTCTGCTCGTACTGCTTTTCCAGCGGCGGCAACAGCGCGCGCGCCTGTTCCAGCGCCGCTTCCTGCGCGGCGACGTCGATGCCGATGACAGACCCCAGGCGGAACTGGTTCTTCAGGATTTCCAGTGATTTCTCATTGGCACGAATGATCTCTTTGGTCGCGGCGATCTGCGCCCGTACCGAGGCTTCCTGCAGCGCCGCGGCCACCACGTTGGAAGCCAGCGTGATGTAGGTCGCCTCGAGGGCGAAGCGCTGGCCTTCGGCCTGGGCCTGCAGCGATTCGACTGCCCGGCGGTTGCCACCGAACACGTCCGGGGCAAAGCCGACCGTCAAATTGGCGGTATGGAAAGTATAGGTAACCGGCTGGGCAGGATAACGCTGCGTGATCTCCCGGCCATTCCCCTGGTACCCGGGTTCGCCCGAATTGGCGGTATTGCCGGACAGCTGCTGACGGATCCCATTGTACCCGACTGTCACGTTCGGAAAAAAGAAGCCCCGCTGCGCGGAGACATTTTCCTGCGCCTGCTGCAGCGCCGCCTGTGCCGCCTCGATCGTCGGATTGGCCTTGAACGCTTGTTCAACCAATGCATCGAGAGCCGGTGACTGGAACTGCTTCCACCAGTCGAACGGAACATCCTTGCCGAGCGCGAAATGCTGCGCCTCGCCGCCATGCACCGCGGCGGCAGCGGTCACCGGCGGCAGTGGCGTGGGGGTATAGTCGGCCCCCACCGGCGCTGCCGGGCGTTCGAAATCGGGGCCGACAGCGCACGCGCCGGGCAACAGAACGACGGGCAGAAGCACTGCGCCCAGCAGGGCGGAGCGAAAATGGTGGGTCATACCTGTTACTCCGCCGGTGTTTCTGAGTTGACCGCAGCGAGGGCTTCGGCGCGGCGGGAGATCAAGCTGATCAGGACCGGCAGCACCAGCAGGATCAGCACCGGCGCGAGGGTAATGCCGCCCACCACGACCAGCGCCAGCGGCTTCTGCACCTGTGAGCCGATGCCGGTGGAGAAGGCCGCCGGCAGCAAGCCGACGCAGGCAGCCACGCAGGTCAGGACGACCGCCCGCATCTTCGTCTCGCAGGCATGTATCAAGGCGGCACCCTTCTCCATGCCCTCCTCCAGAAGAGAGTTGTAGAAGGTGATCACGATGATGCCGTTCATCGCGGCGATGCCGAACAGCGCCACGAAGCCGATCGCGGCTGAAACGCTGAACGGCGTGCCGGTCACCGCCAGGGTGAAGATGCCGCCGACGATCGCCATCGGAATCACGCTGGCCGCCAGCAGCGTGTCGAGCAGCGACCCGAAGTTGAAGTACAGCAGCACGACGATGAGAGCGATGGCAAGCGGCACCACGATCGACAGCCGCTTCACCGCGTCCTGCAGGTTGCCGAATTCCCCCACCCATTCCAGGCGATACCCGCCGGGCAGCACGACATGGTCGGCGACGGACTTCTGCGCATCGATCACCGCACCGCCGAGGTCGCGGCCGCGCACGCTGAACTTGATGGGGATATAGCGCTGCTGTCCCTCGCGATAGATGAAGGCGGCACCGCTGACCAGTTCGACCTTGGCCACGTCGGACAGCGGAATCTGCACCACGCCCGACCCGCCCGGTGATTGTGCACCGATCGGAATGCGGCGAATTGCATCGAGGTTGGTGCGGTAATCCGCGGCAAGGCGGACCATGATCGGGAAGTTGCGGTCACTGCCAGGCTCGTAGAAATTCCCCGCCGCCTGGCCGCCGATGGCCGCCTGGATGGTGGCGTTGATATCGCCGGGCTGCAGGCCGTAACGGGCGGCAGCGACGCGGTCGATGGTCACCTGCACGGTCGGCTGGCCCAGCGAGGCGAAGATCGCCAGATCGGTAATGCCGGGCACCGCGGCCATCGCGTCCTTGATGTGGGCGGCGGTATCCTCCAGCAGCTTGAGGTCGTTGCCGTACAGCTTGACCGAGTTCTCCCCCTTCACACCCGACGCCGCCTCCTCGACGTTATCCTCGATGTTCTGCGAGAAATTGAAGTCGATGCCCGGGAACTCATTCGCCAGACGATCGGATATCTCCTTCGTCAGGCTCTCCTTGGTGACACCCTTCGGCCAGCTGTCGAACGGCTTGAGCGGGACGAAGAACTCGGCATTGAAGTAGCCGGTGGCGTCGGTGCCGTCATCGGGACGGCCGTGCTGGGAAATGGTGGTCTCCACCTCCGGATAGCTGGAGAAAATCTTGCGCATCCGGTCGACATAGCCGTTGGAAGCATCCAGCCCCACCGAGGTCGGCATGGTGGCGCGGATCCAGAAATTGCCCTCCTCCAGCTTCGGCAGGAATTCCAGCCCAAGTTTCTGAACGGCCATCCCGGTGAGCAGCAGCACGAGGGCGGCGAATCCGACCACGAGGATGCGGTTGGGCAGCACCAGACGAAGCACCGGGCTGTAGATCCGGTGCAGCAGCCGCACGACGATGGTCTCGGTTTCCTCGAGCTGCCCAGGCAGAATGATCGCGGACAGCGCCGGCGAGACGGTCAACGCGGCCAGAAGGCCACCGGCAAGAGCGTAGGCGTAGGTTTTCGCCATCGGACCGAAAATATGGCCCTCCACGCCGGAGAGCGTGAACAGCGGCAGGAAGCCGGCGATGATGATTGCGGCGGAGAAGAAGATGCTCCGGTTCACTTCGATTGCCGATTCCGCAATGGTCAGGAACTTGCCGCGGAGATCGACGGGGGTGCGGGCGTATTGGAGCGCCGCCACGTTATCGAAGCGATGCAACCTCGGCTCGGAGAGATGGCGGAATATGTTTTCCACCATGATGACGGTGGCATCGACGACGAGACCGAAGTCGATCGCGCCGACCGACAGCAGGTTCGCCGACTCGCCGCGCGCCACCATGATGATGACGGCGAAGGCGAGGGCGAACGGGATGGTGGCGGTGGTAATGATCGCGGCGCGCAAATTGCCGAGGAAGATCCACATCACCAGGAAGATGAGGAAGATGCCCTCGGCCATGTTGTGCAGCACGGTGCGCGTGGTGATGCCGATCAGATCGGCGCGGTCGTAGATGCGCTCGATGTGAACGCCGGGCGGCAGCACGCCGGTGGTGTTGATCTTCGCCACTTCCGCCTCAACGCCGCCGATGGTCTCCTTGCTCTGCCCACCGCGCTGCATCAGCACGATGCCCTGGACGATGTCGTCGTCCTGATCCTGGCCGGCGATTCCGAGGCGCGGCAGGTTGCCGATGGAAATTTCGGCAACGTCGCGCAGCAGCACCGGGGAGCCGTTGGTGGAGGTCAGCATGGTGTCGCGCAGACCGTCCAACGTGGTGATCAGGCCGACGCCGCGGACGATCGCCGATTGCTGCGCAAAGTCGATGGTCTGGCCGCCGACGTTGATGTTGCTGTTGTTCAGCACCGTCAGGACCTGCTGCAGGGTCAGCCCGTAGTTGATCAGCTTGTTCTGGTCGATGGTGACGTCGTAGGTCTTGGTCTTGCCGCCCCAACCCGTGACGTCGATCACCCCCGGAACCGCCTTGAAGCGGCGCTCCAGCACCCAGTCCTGCAACGTCTTGAGGTCGAGCACCGAATAACCGGGCGGTCCGATCAGCCGGTAGCGGTAAATCTCGCCGATCGGGCTGGTGGGCGAGAGCTGCGCCTGCACCCCGCCAGGCAGCGGACCGAGCTGGCTGAGCCGGTTGATCACCTGCTGCTGGGCTTCCTCGTAGGTGTAGTCGTAGGTGAACTGCACCTTGATGTCGGACAGGCCGAACAGCGAAATCGAGCGGATGGCCTTGATGTGCGGGATGCCTTCAAGCTGCACCTCGACCGGGATGGTGTAATAGCGTTCGATCTCCTCGGCCGACTGCCCGGTGGCCTGGGTGATCACCTCGACCAGCGGCGGCACCGGATCGGGATAGGCCTCGATGTTGAGGTTCAGGAAGGTGACGACGCCACCGGCCAGAACGAGCAGGAAGAAGATGGCCACCAGCACGCGCTGCTTGATGGCGAAGGTGATGAGACCGTTCATGGCGGGATCCTCACACGCCCTGCACGGCGCGATCGACAGATATGGGTAAATTTTCGGGCAGGAAACGACGAGTCATGCCCGCCGCTCTGCCGCCGCCCGGCACGCAAGCGAGCAAGACGCAGACAAGGCTTCGCTGCTCGATGGCGAAGTTGATAAGGCCATTCATGGTGCGATGCTCAATTGGTCTCGATGGCGCGGTCGATGAACACGGCTCCGGTCGTCACCACGTGGTCGCCGGGTTTCAGCCCTTCGGTGATCTCGACCTGACCATCGACTGCGCGGCCGGTATGCACCTGCCGCAGTTCCAGTGTCTTGGCGGCGGGATCGGCCAGCCAGACATGCGCCTTCTGGCCTTCATAGACCACGCCGCGCTCGGGCACGGCGGGCGATACGGTGGCGGCCCCGGTCACGATGGTAAACGACCCGAACATCTGCGGCTTGAGCGCGAAGTCCGCATTGTCGATTTCGGCGCGCACCGGCAGACGGCGCGTGTTGGGATCGATCGACGGGGCGACATAGCTGATCCGGGCGGTGAACGCGCGATCCGGAAAGGCGAGCACGCGCACCGAAACCTGGTCGCCAACATGGATCAGCCCGGTATCCACCTCGCGCACGTTGGCGATCAGCCAGACCTTGGAGAGATCGCCGATCGTGTAGACGGGGTTGGATGCACCGCTGGAGGCGCTGGTGATGTACTGGCCGACGCCGATCTGGCGCTGGATGATCGTGCCCCCGATCGGTGCCAGCACCTCGACCTCGGGCCTGGCCGTGGCCGTCTCGGGATGTTCCTCCAGTGCAGCGATCTCGGGGTCGGTCTTGCCAAGGATGCGCAGCCGGCCGCGCACGGCCGCCAACGCAATTCCGGCAGAATCCACCGCGCCCTGCGCCGTGGCAAGGTCCACCTGGCTCTGCTGCCAGTCTTTCAGCGACCCGCCCTGCGCATTGTACAGATCATGCGCCCGCTTCTCGCTGGTTTGCGCCATGCGCAACTGGGCGCGAGCGGTGCGCAACGCGGCGACGGCGGCAATCAGGTCGTTCTGCGCCTGCACGAATTCGCTGGCCTGGATGGCGAACAACGGCGCGCCCGCCGGTACGACATCGCCTGGCTTGGCGATGACGCGGGTGACCCGGCCGGTATAGGGCGAGAACACCGGCGTGCTGAGGTCGTCGTCGATGGCGATCGTGCCATCAGTGCGCCGGGCCGCTTCGAAACTTCGTGTTGCGACCGTCGAAATGGCAAAGGCGGCCCACTGTTCGGGGGTTGGGCTGAAGGTGGGAACCGTATAGGCCGCCTCGGTGACCGGCGTGTCCCGCTTGGCGTCCGCATCCGAGGCGGGCGGGAGGACGGCACGAATTGCGACGCCGGCGAAAAGTCCTCCGGCAGCAATCACCACGGCAAGGACTTGTACACTGCGCGGCAATCCGCGCCGCGGAGTCCCGGCGTGTGGATCGGCGTTCTGGTGAGGCAACTTGGGCGCGGGTGGCTGGATCGTCACTGGAGATACACCAATCTGGGGGAGCTTGGGAAAGGGACCGGCTGAGCACGACCAAAGGCGCCCGGCTCCAGCGCGGAACGAGCCGGTCGCAGACAGGATAAGCAAAGATTCCAAACCCGTTCGGCAGACGGCAATCCGGACCACCGAACGGGAAAGCGACTGCGTTTGCCAAACACCACCACCTCTATGGCGCTTTTGATAGCTGTTTCGAAACAACCTGCCGGCGGGCCGTCCGGCTGGATGTTGGGACCCATGACGCGGGCCATGAACAAGGTGGCTTTTCCACAGCCCATGCCGATTACCGGGCCGCGTAGCACGCGTATCTCAATTCCCGTTGGGATCGCCTCGCCATGAATGCCACCCCGGCTGAACAATGCTGCCGGAGGTTACTGAGCGACTTTGGCAAGCGGAACCTGTGACAATTCGCAGGGCGAGGTGTGATTTGTCACAGGTGGACCCAGGATCGCGACTCATGGAAAATATTGGAGCAGGCGTCAGCTCGACTTTCCGCCGGTGATTCCGCGGGCGGATCAGATCAGGACCCAGAAGATGTCCTCGCTGGCGATGAAGCGGAGGGCGTCTTCGAGCGGCAAGATGGTGCGGCCGAACGGGCCGGTGGGCGACCAGCGTTCCTTC
>CAIVPZ010000024.1 GCA_903907955.1 uncultured Acetobacteraceae bacterium
GGCACGACGACCCGCCGCTTCGAGCGGCGAAAGCGGTCGGACTGGACCATGAGGACAAACGGGATGACCCGCTGACTCCGGCCGGGGTTGCGATGGACGTCGAACTGCTCGGACATCAGAGACTGTCGAATTCGTCCGCGAACGTGGCCAGAACTAACCAACTGGCCTCCTGGTACGAATAACGGGACGGAACGGGAACGTGGATGTCGGAAGGCAAGCGTGCCGCGGCACCGGCGCTCAATTTCGGTGACCGCAGGGGCGGCTCAATTGGGTAGACCCCAGCGGGGCGCCGGGACGAGACACTTTCCATGTATCATTAGGGTTGCCTTTGGGGTTCTGGAACAGTAGCGTTCCGTGGTCTAGATCCTATTGGAACAAAGATGGCCGCTTACGGCTACGCGCGCGTCAGCAGCCTCGACCAGGACCTCACCATCCAGCAGCAGGCGCTGCGTGCGGCTGGCTGCCGTGTGATCCGCGCCGAGAAGATCAGCGGCGCTCGCCGCAACGGACGCACCGAACTGCAAGTGCTGCTCGATTTCGTGCAGCCAGGCGACACACTGGTGGTGACGCGCATCGACCGTCTGGCCCGCTCCCTGAAAGATCTGGAGGACATCGTTCACGAACTGAAAGGGCGCGGTGTGACGCTGCGCGCCACCGAGCAGCCGGTGGACACGGGCACGGCGGCGGGCAAGGCGTTCCTCGACATGCTGGGCGTGTTTGCCGAGTTCGAGACCAACTTGCGCCGGGAGCGGCAACTGGAAGGGATCGCATTGGCCAAGACGCGCGGCGTCTATCGTGGGCGCAAGCCCAGCATCGACGCCGCCGAGATCAAGCGACTGCGCGAGCAGGATGGGCTCGGCCCGACCGCCATCGCACGCCGCCTCGGCATTGGCAGGGCCAGCGTCTACCGCGCGCTCGCAGGATTCGGCGATGAAATCGAGCACGGCCGCGGATGATGTGGAGCAGCTACATCTATCGACGCCAATAGGCCGAGGCGCAGGATAACGGCGTTCAAAAACAATGCCTCCAGGGTCTGCGACATTCGAGCCCCGCGCAATACATCAATCGACTCACTGGCCTGGACCGGCTGATCTGCGGGGACCAAGGCCCAGGAGGCGTAAGTGACGCGACGGCAGCGATTGAGCAAAACCCAGATTGCGGAACTGTTTGAGCCGCCGACGGAGCAACGGGAACTGGTGCGTCACTTCACGCTATCGGAAGCTGATCGTGCAGCAGTCGGGCGCTCCCGCGGCGATCACAATCGTCTCGGCCACGCCCTCATGCTCTGCTACCTGCGCTATCCTGGCCGCCCACTGCGTGCTGGCGAACGGCCGCCCGCTGGGCTGCTTGCATTTGTCGCTGAGCAAATCGGAGTTTTCCCGGAGGCGATTGACAAGTACCTCGCGGCAGAGCGAAATCGCCAACATCATGCTGTCGACTGTCAGCAACAACTCGGACTGCGTCCCTTTGGTAGGCGAACGGCGGGCGAATTAGTAGAAGTCCTCGTGCCGCAGGCGATCGAAGACGACCGGTTCGTTCATCTCGCCGCGCTGGTGATGCAGACATGCCGGCAACGCCGGATCATCGTTCCGGCACCGGCCGCACTCGAACGGCTGTGCGGCGAACTCCGCGACCAAGCCCGCCGGGAGGTGCATCGCCGACTGACCGGTGATCTGTCGGCCGAACAGCGCCGTCGGCTCGATGCGCTGATGCAGCGGCGTGAAGAGGGCGGCCAGAACTGGCTGACCTGGTTGCGGCAGATGCCGCAAGCCGCCAAGCCGGACGCCATGCTGGGTTTGATCGAGCGCCTGAAGCATGTGCGCGCGATCGGCATCAAACCCGATCGAGGCCACCAGGTCCATCAGACGCGCCTTGCCCAGCTTGTTCGCGAGGCTGGTCGAAGCACCGTGCAGCACATCGCCCGCTACGAGCGGCAGCGCCGGCACGCGACGTTGGTCGCCACCAGCATGGACCTTGCCACCAGCCTGACCGACCAGGCCATGGATGCGTTCGATCGCCTGTTCGGCGCCTTGTTTCGTAAAGCCGAGGGACGGCATGCTCGCGACTTCCAGTCTGATGCGCGATCCATCAACGAGAAGGTCCGTCTCTTTGCACGTGTCAGCGCGGCTCTCATTGCCGCCCACGACAAGAAGCAGGACGCCTTCGGAGCCATCAAAACGGTGATCCCATGGAAGCAGTTCTGCACAACCGTCGCCGAAGCCAAAGCCCTGGCGCGCCCGGAAGCGTTCGACGCCTATCAAGGCCTCAACAAGCATTACAGCGACATCCGGCGCTGGTCGCCCGCTTTCCTGGGCGCCTTCAAATTCGAGAGCGTGCCGGCATCGGCTTCGCTCATGCGCGCCATCGAGGTGCTGCGAGAGGCGAACCGCACGGAGGCGTCCACCCTGCCGGAATCCGCTCCGACCGCATTCGTCCGGCAACGCTGGGCGCCGTACGTGCTGCCGAATGGCATAATCGACCGGCACTACTACGAACTCTGCGTCCTGTCGGAATTGCGTGACAGGTTGCGTGCCGGCGATGTCTGGGTCGTCGGCAGCCGGCAATACCGCTCCTTCGAGGAACGGCTTCTCTCCAAGCAGACCGTGCAAGATATGCAGCAGGCCGGGACACTCCCAATCGCGATCGAGGTGGATTTCGACCGCTTCATCGAGGGCCGCCGCACCGTGCTGGATGAACGGCTGACGGCGATCAACGCTCGTGCCAAGGGCGCTCTGCTGCCCGACGTGACGATCGAGAAGGGCGTGCTGAAGATCTCGCCAATTGAAAAATCCACGCCACCGGAGGCCGAGGCCTTGGCCGTGCGCCTCTACGCCATGCTGCCGCGCATCCGCGTGACCGATCTGTGGCCGAAAACCGTGTCCTTCTGGCGGGATTGCTCGCTGAGGGTCTCAATCTTGGCCTGACCCGCATGGCCGAGGCGTGCAGCATCGCCAGCCTCGGCGAGCTTGCCTGGACATCGGATTGGCACATCCGCGAGGAGACCTACGCTTTGGCGCTACGGTGTCTGGTCAACCAGCAGCAGCGCGAACCATTTGCGGCAATGTTCGGCAACGGCACGGCCTCGTCCTCCGACGGCCAGTTTTTCCAGGCTGCCCGCTCCGGCCGTGATGCCAGCAGCTTCAATGCCCATTATGGCCAGAAGCCTGGTTTTAAGGCCTACACACATCTCTCGGACCGCTATGGGCCATTCTTCACCAGGATGATTGGGGCAACCGCGAGCGAGGCACTGCATGTTCTCGATGCACTGCTCTACCACCAGACCGAGGTGACGGTCCGACGCCATCATACCGACGGCGGCGGTGAGTCCGACCATGTGTTCGCCCTCTGCGCTCTGCTCGGCTTCCAGTTCGCGCCGCGCATCCCCGACCTGAAGCATCGGCGCCTCTACAGCTTCGGCAAGCCGTCCGACTATCCGACGCTCGAGCTGCTGATCGCCGGACGCATCAACGTGGACCTGATCCGCGCCCACTGGTCGGAAATCCTGCGCATCGCCGCGTCCATCCGCACCGGCACGGTGACCGCCTCGCTGATCATGCGCCAACTCGCCTCCTACCCGCGGCAAAACGGCATTGCCGCCGCGCTGCGCGAACTGGGGCGGCTGGAGCGCACCCTGTTCACCCTCGACTGGATCAGCGATCCCGAACTGCGGCGCACGACCGGACAGGAACTCAACAAGGGCGAGTCACGCAACAGCCTGGCACGTGCGGTCTTCATTCACCGGCTCGGCGAAATCCGCGATCGTACCTACGAAAACCAGCAGCACCGTGCTTCCGGCCTCAACCTCATCGTCACCGCCATCATCCTGTGGAACACCCGATACCTGGAGCGCGCCGTCGCCACCCTACGCAAGACGGAAGACGTCCCCGATCGTCTCCTGGCCCATCTCTCCCCTCTGGGCTGGGAGCA
>CAIVPZ010000025.1 GCA_903907955.1 uncultured Acetobacteraceae bacterium
AGCGCCGCGACCTCGGCTTCCAGCTCGGCGCGCGACAGATCGGAGGGGGCTTTGGGTGGTGACATGGCCAGAGGGAATCGTACTCGACCGCGTCGGGGCAAGCGGCAAATGCCGCGTCGCCCGTGGTTTTGCCCCGGTTACGTCGTACTGGTCTACGGGATTGATCGGCTTGTGATTCGACGCCATGATGTGATCACCGACGGTCTGCTGATCATGTTGGGCGTGCTGCCGTTCGCTGTTTGCCTCGCGGCCAATAATGCAGCGATCACGGGCAATCCATTCCAAGTTACCTCGACATGGGCCAGCCCGATCGAGTTCTTTCCGCCCGGTGAGGCCGCTGGCACAGGTTTGCTGATCCCTCCTGCGTTGCGGGGGCTATACTGGCTTGGCATGCTGGCCCAGTTCGGCGGACTTCCCGTTGCGGTCCTGGCGGCAATTGCGCTCGTGGCGAAAATCCGCCAAAGAACCTGTCGCTTCTATGATTTCCTGTTCCCGGCTGTGATCGCCTTCTACTTTTTTGTGCCGTTCTCAGGCGGCCACCAATATGGGCCACGCTACTGGTTCTGGGCATGGCCCCTCTCCGTGCTTACGGTCACGAGCGGATTGGTTGACGAAGCCGGTCACCTCCGTATCGGGAGATGGCGCATCGTCTTCGAAGGATTTACAGCTTCCAGTCTGGTGTACGCGGCTGGCGCATTCTGCGTGTTGCTTGTGACGACCCACGCTTACATTGAAGCCCGGCGCGAGGTCTTCGCCGGGCCGCAGCCCGAATCGCGGGCGATTGTTCTGGTTCCGCAGAGATCACTTTATATCTGGCCATGGCAGGGTAGCAAAGGGATTTTGGCCCCGACGCTGGACTTCACCCGCAACGACATCGACTTCGATGCGCGGGTGCTCTATGGTCGCGCTGACCTGCCAAATGCGGTTGTTCGCGCCTGCGGGTTGAGTGGTCGCGAGGTATTTCGTTGGGAGGAACCAGGTCGCCTGGTGCGGGTGGTCTGTCCTTGAGTGTAGATCTCAGTGCCGCCGACCGGAACGTGACACGATCCGCGTCGGCACGGACTCCTTTGCTCAGCGTGATCATGCCGAGCCCTGTCGGGGTTGAACCGCAGCAGACGTGGTCCTGCCCAGGCATCGTCATGATGCGGGACCCTGCCGGTTCTCTTCCGATCTGGTCGATCGCTCCTCGGCACCGCAATCGAAAAAAGGCCATCATGTCATCGTCTCAGCGACAGACAGCACGACGTCCATTGCGGGTGGCGGCAGTCGGCCTCGGCTGGGTTTGCACCCACCGTCACCTGCCGGTCATGGATCGGCTCGACGCTTACGACGTCGTCGGCGTCATCGACCGTCAACCCGGCTTGGCCGAGTCGGTTGCCCGCCGACGCCGCTACCGTCGGCATGCCGCTACCGATCGCCTCGCCGATGTCCCATGGATCGACGAGGTCGATGCGGTGACCGTTGCCTCCGCACCAATGTCGCATGCCGACCTGATCGGGCAGGCGCTCGCGCTTGGCAAGCATGTGTTGACCGAGAAACCCTTCACGATGACGGTGGCAGAGGGACACGCCGTGGCGGAGGCCGCAGCAGCGAAGGACCTGCAGCTGGCGGTCGTGCATAATTTTCAGTTCGCAAGATCAACCCAAAAGCTGCTCGCCGACCTTGCCGACGGACGGCTGGGCACGTTGAGCACGATCAATGCGGTGCAGCTCGGCAATCCGCGGCGGCGCCTGCCGGTCTGGTACGATACCCTCCCGTTCGGGCTATTTTACGATGAAAGCCCGCACCTTCTGTACTTGCTCGGGCGCCTCGCCGGCGAAATCGAACTGACCCGGGTGCTGACAACACCCCATCGCGACGGACGCAACACGCCCGGCCAGATCGACGCCTTTTTCCGTTGCCCGAATGGCATGGCGGCAACGCTGCGCTGTAACTTCGACAGTCCGGTCAGCGAGTGGCACATCATGGCCTTCGGCGACCGCGGACTCGGCATCGTCGACGTCTTCCGCGACATCTACATTTTCCTGCCGAACGACGGCCGCCACGATACGCTGCGGGTGTTGCGGACCAGCCTGGCCGCGACCACGCAACATTGGTGGCAGCACATCACCAGCGGCGTCCCGCACCTCGCCGGACGGCTGTTCTATGGCAACGAAGAGGCGTTTGCGCGCTTCGCCGCGGCGGTCCACGGCGACACCGAAGCGCTGGCGCCGATCTCCACGGCCAAAGCGCTTGCCGTGCTCGAATTGCAGCATGCCATCGTCGCACGTGCCGAGGAGGCGCTCCGCCCATGATCGACCGCCTCCTCCTGCTGGACATATTGCGCCTGTATCCGGTTCAACCGGCGACTGCGGTGTGGCGGGCGGTTGAAATCGGCGCCTTGCTGGATGTCGGCATCCCCGAGGGGCGCGGCCTGGATCTTGGCTGCGGCGACGGCAAGCTGACGGCTCTGATATGCGACCGCACCGGGCCACGCCGGCTCGTCGGCATCGATCTGGATCCACTCGAGACCCAGGCCGCTGAACGGTCAGGCCTTTACGAGGCCGTCCACTGCGGACCGGCCCATCGCGTGCCTGAAAACGACCAGTCGTTCGACTTCGTTATCTCCAATTCAGTAATTGAACATATTCCCGAGCTTGAGCCGGTTTTGCAGGAAGTTACCCGCGTGCTTCGACCGGGTGGCCGATTCCTCTTCACCGTTCCAGGCCCGGGTTTTCATCCAAACCTGCGTGGCAGCCTGTTGCCGTGGGTTCCCCGCCAGCACTACCTGGAGGAGGTGGACCGCCGGCTGGCCCATTACCGCTACCCGACGGCAGCGGAATGGAAGCGCCTCTGCCAGGGTGCCGGCCTGTCCGTCGACGGTTGCCCCGGCTACCTCGACCGCAACGAGACCCGCATGTGGGAGACCCTATCGCGGTTCACCGGAGGACTGCTCTATTCTCTGTTCGGCAAGCACCAGCCGCCCATACGCATCCAGCGCCGTCTCGGTCTGCGCCAGATGCAGAACCGGTCTCAACTGCCGACACCTGTGGCCGCGGCGGCCGGTTGGCTCATCCGTGGCTGGCTCGGCACCAGTCATGCGGGCTGGCTGGCGGAAGCCGAAGCGAGCTGCCTGCTGGTCCACGGCACTCGGCCATGAACATTCTGATGGTCTCCCATTACTTCGAAAGCCATCGAGGAGGCGTCGAAATCGTCGCCGGCCAGCTCGCGCGTGCCTTCACCCGTCTCGGCCACCGCGTGACCTGGGCTGCCTGCGACAGCGACCGACCGCCCGGCGACCGCGCCACGTGCGAACGCGCCGTCCCGCTGCCTGCCAACAACCTGCTGGAACGACGCACGGGCATCCCCTATCCGCTGCCACTGCCCACCGCGGTGGGCCGGCTCGCACGGGAGGTCCGCGCGGCCGATGCGGTGCTCGTGCAGGACGGGTTCTATCTGCCCTGCCTACTCGCACAGCGATGCGCCCGGCAAGTTGGCAAGCCAGCCGTGCTGGTCCAGCACATCGGTACCGTTCCTTATAACAATCCGATACTGCGCCTGGCGATGCAGTTGCTGAGCCGGCTGCTCACGCGCCCCGCTCTGGCGGCGGCAGACCAGGTCGTGTTCATCAGCGAACTGACCCGCCGGCATTTCGCCACCCTGCGCTTCCGGCGGCCGCCTCTGGTGCTGTTCAACGGGGTCGATACCAGCGTCTTTGTGCCGCTGCCGCCGGGAACCGACCGGAGTGCCCTGCGGCAAGCCCTCGGCCTCGATCCCGCCCGGCCGGTCATCCTGTTCGTCGGGCGGTTCGTTGAAAAGAAGGGCCTGCAGCATCTACAGCAGATGGCAAGCTGCCGGCCGGACTGGACCTGGGCGCTCGCCGGCTGGGGGCCGATCGACCCTGCCGCCTGGTCGCTCGACAACGTTCACGTCTTTTCCAATCGCAGCGGCCCAACTCTCGCGCCGCTCTACCAAGCGGCCGACGCCCTAGTCCTGCCAAGTGTCGGCGAGGGATTCCCGTTGGTCATCCAGGAGGCCCTGGCATGCGGGCTGCCCGTGGCATGCGGCGACGACACCGCCACCGCAGATCCCGCCGCAACGCCGTTTCTGGTCGGCGTCCCCGTCAGGACCACGGACCCGACCGCAACCGCCGAGGCGTTCATGGCCGCATTCGACGCGATTCTGGCTAACCGTGACGCTGCGCTGGCCCAACGCCAGATCCGCGCCGACTTCGCGCGCGAACGGTACTCGTGGGACAAAATGGCCGGCAGCCTGCTCGCCGCATTCCGGTGAGTCTGGGAGAAACCGCTGACCATGCGCGGGCCAGCCGGATCGGCGGTGTCCTGATTTCCGGTTTGGTACGATTCCCACCTTGAGCCAACAGCAGACACCCGCAAATCCCGTTGGCCCCCGGTCAGCAGCGATGGCTGTCGTAGCCCTCCTTGTGGCATTGGGCCTGCTGATCCTGCTTGCCCGCAGCGCTGACCTCGATGTCGGCCGGCTGGCAACCTCCCTTGCCAATGTGCATGCCTTCGCGGTCGTTCCGCTCGTCGCGGGCATGGCCTTCATGACCTGGTGCAGTGCACGCAAATGGCGCCTAATCGTCGAGCAGACCACCGCGAGCGCCGCAACCCGGCCGCCACCATATACCTACTTCGTTTACACCGCGTTCGGCATGCTGATGGGGCAGTTCCTTCCTCCCCATGTCAGCATTGCCACCTCCCGCAGCCTCGGCCTCATGCTGCAGCGCCGTGGCACGATCGTGCAGGGCACGAGCGCGACTGTGTTCGAGCAACTCTTCGACATGTTGCTTGCCTGCTTCTGTGCCATCGGCACGCTGCTGACAATCGTGCTGCATCTTGCCGCGACGGCATGGCTGCTGACGACAACCGGTTGCGTGATCTCCGGCATCGTTCTCACGCCCCTGCTGGCTGGCCTGTCGCTCGCGATGCTGAAGTCAGCCGAGCGCCGGACACATCTGGCCTCTCGGGCAGGCCGATCCCTGTCGACCCTAACCGCCTTGCTCGAACGGCTGAAGGTGCTGCACTCCCCTTTCATCCGGCGGCTGTTTGTCCTGTCGGTCCTTCGCTACCTCGGTCTGATCGTCAGCGCCTATGCGGTGGTGCTGGCCGGTGACCTGTCGATCGCCGGCTGGCAAATTGCGGCGGTGATGCCCTTCGTCGTACTTGCCGTGCTCCTCTCGTTTGCTCCGGGAGGACTCGGCGTCAACGAATGGACCTACGCTTCGGCCCTGGTGGTGTTCGGGGTTCCCTTTGCCACAGGGGTCGAATTCGCATTGCTGAACCGTATTCTCAATTTCGTCGGGGCAGCCGCTGTTGCGGTAATCGGCGGTGTGATGCTGCTCGCGCATTCGCAAAGGCGGCCGTGAAATGGTCGTGGAGTCCTCGCCCAGCCGATTGGCGAGCTTGCGCGCTACTTCGCGGAACAGCCAGGCCAGATCCTCAAGCTCCTTCCGCGGCAGCACCGCGAGGTCTGCTCGTTCGTACTGGGGCAGAAGGCCCTTCCGTGTAAAACTGCACGGTAGTTTGACAGAGTCACACTCGCAGGCATTCCTGCTGATCACGTTGGTCCTGCTGATCACGTTGGTGCAGCGTTTTGCTGCGCGCGGAAGCGAGATGCGATGGCGCTGCGCCGACGTTGATGGCGCTGGTTGATGCGGGCGACCAGCGCCTCCTTTCCTTCCGGCTTGCGCGGCAGACTCTCTTTCAGCATCTCGACGATGTCGCGAGGCGAAAGCAGTTCCAGGCCAGGCTGATGCGCGGCGCGCTGCTCGGCGATGAACAACATCGCCAGCATCACCATGGTGGCATGGTGGTGCCATGCCCTCCAGCCCAGCGCTTGATAATCGGCCAGGCCGCACTCGCCCTTGGCATCTTCGAAAGCGCGCTCGACCCAATAGCGCTGCCCCTGCATCTGCGCGAGACGCAGCAGGGGCGTCTCGGCCAGAGCATTGGAAAGGGTGTATTTGATGGTCTTGCGCGATGCCTGTTGCCGGCGGGCGAGAATCCGCGGATAAACGGCGGCGAGCCCGTTCCCCGTTGGGCCGGAAGGCCCATCCGTGCGAAAACGTACGCTAAGGAACGACGATTCCGACAGATTTCCTACGATTTTGCCGCGATCGGCCCCAATCCAACTGATTCCATTCTGATGACGGCATGAATGGCCTGTTTGCTGCGTGCAGTCATTGCGTGCAATTCGTATTGCACGCAATATCGCCATTTGGATCGGTGTATTGCACGCAGCAAACGGGGGGTCTAACGAGGGGGATGAATTTGCGTGCAATACACGCAGAGGCTGCTACGAGCCTTGGCGACGCTGAGGTGCAGCGCGTGGTCAACCCCGCCCCCTCAGGAATCCCCTCATTTTCGTTGCCTTGGGTATAGGCGCGATTCGGCCACCTTCGGTAGATGCTCCAAGCGGTTACGGGATGGAGCGGCGGCATGGGCACTGCGGGTCGAGGGCAAGCGAAATTGGTGGACGTCCGCGCCTTCATCGGCGGGTTGTATGGGGGCGACCTGCACATGAAGCGGATCGAATCGCTGGCGGGTGCGACGCTCGGCGTGATGCAGGCGGCATCGCTGGCGGTGGCGATGATTGGCCAGGCCCTGGCGCAGGCCAAGGGCCTGGTCACCAAGCATGCGATCAAGCAGGTGGACCGGCTGCTCAGCAACAATGGCATCGACGTATGGGACAGTTTTGCCCGTTGGGTCCCGCATCAGATCGGCGAGCGCCGCGACATTCTGGTGGCGATGGACTGGACCGATTTCGACCATGACGATCAGGCAACGCTGGTCCTGAGCCTGGTCACCGGCCATGGCCGCGCGGCGCCGCTGCTGTGGATCAGCGTCTGGAAGGAGGAACTCACGAACCAGCGCAACGACTTCGAGGATGCCTGCCTGCGCCGCCTGGCCGAACTCATCCCGTCCGGTTGCCGCGTCACCATCCTGGCCGACCGCGGCTTCGGCGATCACAAGTTGTTCGCCTTCCTGGCCGAGTTGGGTTTTCGCTACGTCATCCGCTTTCGCGGCAACATCCACGTCACCGATGCCGACGGACAAACCAGGCCTGCCGCCGAGTGGGTTGGCAAGGGCGGACGCGCCCGCAAGCTGGCGGATGCGCGCGTCACCGCGAAGGGCCAGCAGGTCGGCGCGGTCGTTTGCGTGCACGCCAGGGACATGAAGGAACCCTGGTGCCTTGCCACCAGCGAGCGGGATGCAACGGCGACCATGCTGATCAATCACTATGCCAGGCGCTGGACCATCGAGCCGCAGTTCCGCGACACCAAGGACCTGCGCTTCGGCATGGGCCTGTCCGCCACGCGCATCGGCGAGCCAATGCGTCGCGACCGCCGGCTGCTGATCAGCGCCTTCGCCACCGCCTTGCTGACCCTGCTCGGCGCCGTTGGCGAAAGCCTCGGCATGGATCGCCTGTTGAAGTCCAACACCAGTAAAAAGCGGACC
>CAIVPZ010000026.1 GCA_903907955.1 uncultured Acetobacteraceae bacterium
CGCGATCGGCGCGTAGACGAACAGCGACCACAGCACCATGAAGGCGCACAGCGCGGAGAATTTCAGCCGGTCGGCGAACGCGCCGGCGATCAGGGCCGGGGTGATGATGGCAAACGTCATCTGGAACATCATGAACACGGTCTCGGGGATCGTGTTCGTCACCGCGACGTCGGTGCCGGCGGCCAGCACGAAGCCCTCGGTCCACTTGGCTTCGATGCCGTTCAGGAACAGCCGCGAGAAGTCGCCGAAATAGGGGGCGGTGGCGCCGGTGCCGGCGGTGAAGGCGATGCTGTAGCCGGCCACCATCCACACCACGGTGACGATGCAGGTGATGATGAACGACTGCATCATGGTGGCCAGCACGTTCTTCTTGCGCACCATGCCGGCATAGAACAGGGCGAGGCCCGGCACGGTCATCAGCAGCACCAGGGCGGTGCTGGTCAGCATCCAGGCGGTGTCGCCGGAATCGATCTTGGGCGCCGCGTCATCGGCGAAGGCCGGAACAGCGCACAGCAGGATCGGAAGCGCCCAACAGGCGCGCCGCAGAATCGTTTTCATACGGGTCGTATCCTTCTGGTGGCGGTGCGCTCAGAGCGCGTCGGAATCCGTCTCGCCGGTGCGGATGCGCACGGCGCGTTCGACATCGAGGACGAAGATCTTGCCGTCGCCGATCTTGCCGGTATGGGCCGAACTGACGATGGCCTCGATGGTCGCCTCCGACAGCTCGTCGGACACCACGACCTCGATCTTCACCTTCGGCAGGAAGTTCACGTGGTATTCGGCGCCGCGGTAGATTTCGGTCTGCCCCTTCTGCCGGCCGAAGCCTTTTACCTCGGACACGGTCAGCCCCTGCACGCCCAGCGGGGTGAGCGCCTCGCGCACATCGTCGAGCTTGAAGGGCTTGATGATGGCTATGATCAGCTTCATGTCGCAGCCTGCTCCGTTGCCTGTGGCGACATTTGCAATCAAGAATCGTGCCACGCGATTCGGGCCGCGAATCGATCATTCGTGCCCGCGGTCTGCCCAATCCGCGGGCAGAGTCTTGCATTCGCGCGCAGGACGCCCTCTTTCCGGGTGTCCGGCAGGCGGCCGGGCGGACCGGGGAGAACACCGCATGACCGAAACCCGCAACGTCGATGTGTGCATCGTGGGCGCCGGCCCGGTGGGCGGCACGCTGGCCTGCCGGCTGGGCGCGGCGGGCATCAGCACCGCCATCATCGACCGCGCCGCCCTGCCGCCGATGGAGCACCCGGATTTCGACGGCCGCGCCTACGCCATCGCCGCCGGCCCGCGCCGCGTGCTGGAGCAGGCCGGGCTGTGGGACCGCCTGCCGTTCAGGCCCGGCCCGATCCTCGACATCCGCGTCACCGACGGCAAGCTGGGCCGGCCGGCGTCGAAGCTGTTCCTGCATTTCGACAGCCGCGACATCGCCACCACCAACGATCCCGCCGAACCCGGCGGCGCCTTCGGCTGGATGGTGGAGGCGCGCAGCCTGCGGGTGGCGATCAACGCGCGGCTGCACGATCTGTCCGCGGTATCGGTGATCGCGCCCGCGACGGCGCGGGTGGAGCGGCGGGCGGAAGGCGCGCTGGTGCATGTCGCCGGCGGGCCGGTTCTGGCGTGCCGGCTGGTGGTGGCCGCCGAGGGCCGCGCCTCGCCGCTGCGCAGCCAGGCCGGCATTCCGGTGACCCGCCTGCCCTACGGCCAGAACGGCATCGTCTTCGCCATCGCCCATGAGCGCCCGCATTTCGGCGCCGCGCTGGAGCATTTCCTCCCCGCCGGCCCGTTCGCCCAGTTGCCGATGGCGCCGACCGCTTCGGCCGAGCACGTCTCCGCCATCGTCTGGACCGAGCAGGAGGCGATGGCCGCCCGCATCATGGCGCTGGACGAAGCCACCTTCATCCGCGAGGCGGCGCGCCGCCTGGGCGACCACCTCGGCGCGATCCGGCTGCTCGGCCGGCGCTGGAGCTATCCGCTCTCGGCGATGATCGCCCACCGCTATTACGACACAAGGCTGGCGCTGGTCGGGGACGCGGCGCACGGGGTGCACCCGATCGCCGGCCAGGGGCTGAACCTCGGGTTCCGCGATATTTCCTTTCTCGGCGACCTGATCGTTGCCGCGCTGGAGCGCGGCGAGGACCCCGGGGCGGAAGCGCTGCTGCGCCGTTACCAGGCCGAGCGGCGGCCCGACAACATGCTCATGCTGGCCGCCACCGACGCGCTGGACCGGCTGTTCAGCAACGATTTCCCCCCCCTTCGTCTGGCGCGCGACCTCGGGATCGCCGCGGTGCACCGGATTCCGCCGCTGAAGCGGGCGTTCATGGCGCAGGCGATGGGTGCGCTGATGGCTTGAAGAAAGGAAGGCCAGGGCGCTGCCCGCCAGGGGTCGGTGGACCCCTGGACCCCATTCATTTAGCGAGTCGCGCGATTTTGTAGATAATCGGAGGCGTTATAGCGGTTTGCATCAATGATCATACCGCCAACCGGGCTGGTGGCCCGCCCCGCCAAACGCCGCGGCATATCGAAACAGGACACGGTGAAGCGCGCCGCCCACACATTGCGCCCCTCCACCGGCAGGCCGGCCTCGCCGGTCCTGCACGCTACTCGAAGGGGTTCGGCGGCGTATCAGGAATGCCGGCGCATCTGCGGAATGCCTCTATCGTTTCTTTACTGTCAATCAGCGAAATGGGACGGGGAAGGGCACGCCCAACAGTTACGTTAATCGCATCACTATTTTGCATGGCGTCGAAAAGCTGCACGGAAAAATTGCGATTTATTATATAAATCAACTTATTTTGATCATTGCCGTCTGATTTCAATGACGCGGTCCAATGACCGACGGAAATGGCAACGGCACCTTTTACGTATTTGGGAAGCGACCAGTTCCTGTCAAATAACACCATCACGACAAAATCGTCTTTGTTCTGAAACGAGAGAAAGGCTGTCGCTTCGGCCAGGTAGCAATGGCCATCGAAAAACGCACTCCAATTGTCGCTGTTGGCCAGATGCGTGATTGGAACTTCAGCCTGGGCATATCGGCCGCCCAGCCCGACGACCATCATAGCGATAAGAACGGCAGCCTTCATGAGTTTGTCCTATCAACCAAGCCGCAGGGTCGTCGCCGGTCTGGAACGCGATGGCAGCATAGGACATGCGGCTTGCAGCGGGCAACGTCCGGGACATGCGCAACCGCCGGGTCTGCGGCATCCCGCGTTCACGCCACCGGCTACTCACGAACTCCGCCGCCGCTGCGCCAGCACCAGCCCGATCCCGACCCCGTGGTAGATCTGGAACCGCTCCCCCAGCAGGGTCACCGCCAGCATCAGCAGCCAGGCGGTACGCCAAATCCGCAAGGGGTCCAGGGGCCTAAAGCCCCTGGCGGAGGTCCGGGAGGCAGCGCCTCCTGGCCGGGTCCGGGGCAGCGCCCCGGCTCATTCCGCCGCTTCCTGTGCCGGCGCAGCGGTCCGCCGCACCCGCACCCGCCGTATCCGCCGCGCATCCGCCTCCAGGATACGGAATTCAAACCCCGAGGGATGCCCGAGCACCTCGCCGCGCGCCGGCACCCGTCCGGCGAGGGTGAAAACCAGCCCCCCCACCGTGTCGATATCCGCGTCGCGCTCGTCCTCGCTCAGCACCGGCCCCAGCCGGGCCTCGAAATCCTCCACCGGCAGCCGCGCATCGAGGTCCAGCGAGCCGTCGCCGCGCTCGGTCACCATCGGCCCCAGCACTTCGTCGTGCTCGTCGGAGATGTCGCCGACGATTTCCTCCACCAGGTCCTCGATGGTCACCAGCCCGTCGATGCCGCCGTATTCGTCCACCACCAGCGCCAGATGCATGCGCGCCTGGCGCATCTGCAGCAGCAGGTCGAGCACCGGAATCTGCGGCGCCACCAGCAGCGGACGGCGCAGGATGCTCTCCAGCCGGAACCCTTCCGGCCGGCCGACATAGGCGAACACGTCCTTGATGTGGATCATGCCGGCCACGTCGTCGAGGTTCTCGCGATACACCGGCAGGCGGGAATGGCCCTCGCGGCGCAGCTGCTCGACCGCTTCGTCGAGCGTCACGTCGCTGCGCATGGCGACGATATCGGCGCGCGGCACCATCACGTCATCGGCGGTGGTGCCGCGCAGCCGCAGCACGTTGGCGATCAGCGCCCGTTCCTGGCGGTCGAGTTCCGGCACCTGTCCCGGCACCTGCGGCGCCTGCGCCGCTTCCTGCACCAGCTCGGCGATCGAGGCGCGCACGGAATGCTCGCAATGGCGCCGGACCAGCCGGGCGCGCAGCCGGCTCAGCAGCCCGGCGCGGGTGAGGCCGCTCATGTCCGCTTCCAGGGGTTGCCGACGCCGATCCGCCGCAGAATGCGCGTCTCGGCCATTTCCATCCGCCGCGCCGCGCCGGCCTCCTGGTGGTCGTGGCCCTGCAGGTGCAGCCCGCCATGCACCACCAGATGCGCCAGATGGTGCGCGATCCGCTGCCCGGCCTGCGCCGCCTCGCGCCGCACGGTGCCGAGCGCCAGCACGATCTCGCCGGGCAACCCGGGGGCGGCCGGCTCGAAGGTCAGCACGTTGGTCGGCTTGTTGCGGCCGCGGTGGCGGGCGTTCAGCCGCTTCACCGCCTCATCCGAGGCCAGCACAACCGTGCAGCCGATCCCCGACGCGACGGCGGCCCGCGCCACCACCGCCTCGGGGTTGCGGACGGCGCGGCGCCAGGCCTGCGCGTCCACGATCACCTGGACCCCCGCCGCGGCGGGGCACCATCTACTGGAAGGGTCCATGCGCTAGCTGCCCGCCACCTCCGCCGTGCCGCGGCTCCTGCGGGCATCCTTCTGCGCGGCCTCCCGCTGGTCGTAGGCTTCGACGATGCGGGCCACCAGCGTGTGGCGCACCACGTCGCGCTTGTCGAACCGGCACACCGATATTCCCGGCACGCCTTCCAGGGTGTCGAGCGCGTCGCGCAGTCCCGAACGGGTGCCGCTGGGCAGGTCAATCTGGCTGAGGTCGCCGGTGATGACCATGCGGGTGCCCTCGCCCATGCGGGTGAGGAACATCTTCATCTGCACCGGCGTGGTGTTCTGTGCCTCGTCGAGGATGACGAAGGCGTGCGCCAGGGTGCGTCCGCGCATGAACGCCAGCGGCGCCACCTCGATTTCGCCCGTGCCCATCCGCCGAACCACCTGCTCACCCGCCATCATGTCGTTCAGCGCGTCGTACAGCGGGCGCAGGTAGGGGTCCACCTTCTCCTTCAGGTCGCCTGGCAGGAAGCCCAGCCGCTCGCCGGCCTCCACCGCCGGGCGCGACAGCACGATGCGGTCGACCTTGCCGGTCTGCAGCATGGCGACGGCCTGCGCCACCGCCAGATAGGTCTTGCCCGTGCCGGCGGGTCCGATGCCGAACACCATCTCCGCCCGCGCCAGCGCCTCCATGTAGGCGGCCTGTCCGGGGCTGCGCGGACCCACCGCGCCGCGCCTGGTGCGGATGGCCGGGATGTCGGCCAGCGGCAGCCTCGGGTCGTCGATCTCGCTCATCCGGATGGCGGTGTCCACGTCGCTGGCGCCGATCGGCTCGCCGCGTTCCAGCCGCCGGTACAGCGCGCTGAGCGCCACCTGGGCGGCATCCACCCGGCCGGCATCGCCGGCGATCGCCACCCGGTTGCCCCGGCAGGACAGCCGCACGCCGAGCCCCTGCTCCAGGCGGACCAGATGGCGGTCATGGTCGCCCAGCAACAGCGGCAGCAGCGCATTGTCGGCGAAGGTGAGGGTGAGGGCTTTGCCCGAGGCGGCGGGACTGGCCGGAGTACGGTCGGATGTCGGGGACGCGACGATCTGGTTCAAGCGCAGGCTCGCTCCTGTTCTGGCAGGCTTGCGGAAAGGGAGTTGGTGCGGGCGGTCTCGATCTTCACCCGGGTTTCGGTGCCGATCAGCGATGCGGGGCCGGTCAGGTGCACCGGGTGCAGCCAGGGCGAGCGCCCGCCCACCTGGCCGGGGTGCCGGCCGGGGCCGGTGAACAGCACCGGCACGGTCAGCCCTACGCACGCCTGGTTGAACGCCGCCTGCTGTTCGCGCAGCAGCGCCTGCAGCTCCTGCAGCCGCGCAGCCTTTTCCGCCTCCTCCACCTGCCCGGGCGAAGCGGCGGCCGGGGTGCCGGGGCGGGCGGAATAGGCGAAGCTGAACGCCTGGGCGAACTCCACCTGCCGGATCAGCGCCAGGGTTGCCTCGAAATCCGCCCGGGTCTCGCCGGGATGGCCGACGATGAAGTCCGACGACAGCGCCAGATCGGGCCGCACCGCCCGCAGCCGCGCGACGATGCGCAGGAAATCGGCGGCGGTATGGCGCCGGTTCATCGCCGCCAGCATGCGGTCGGAGCCGGACTGCACCGGCAGGTGCAGGAACGGCATGAGCTGCTGCACCTCGGCATGGGCGGCGATCAGCCCGTCGTCCATGTCGCGCGGATGCGAGGTGGTGTAGCGGATGCGCCACAAATCCGGGATGTCCGCCAGCCGGCGCACCAGCCGCCCGAGCGAGGCGGGCGTGCCGTCGGTGCCCGCGCCGTGCCAGGCATTCACATTCTGGCCGAGCAGGGTGATTTCGCGCGCCCCCTGCGCCACCAGCCGGCGCGCCTCGGCCAGAACCGCCGCTTCCGGCCGGTTCTGCTCGGCGCCGCGGGTATAGGGCACCACGCAGAAGCTGCAGAACTTGTCGCAGCCTTCCTGGATGGTGAGGAACGCGCTGAGGCCCTGCGGCGCCGCGGCTTGCGGCAGGTGGTCGAACTTGTCCTCGGCGGGAAAGGCGGTGTCGATCACCGCGCCGGCGGCCCGGCTGGCCTGCGCCACCATCTCCGGCAGGCGGTGATAGGTCTGCGGCCCGAGCACGATATCGACATACGGCGCGCGGGCGAGGATTTCCGCCCCCTCGGCCTGGGCGACGCAGCCGGCCACCGCCAGGATCATCCGTCCGCCGGCCTGGGCGCGCGCGAGCTTGAGCAGGCGCAGCCGGCCGAGTTCGGAAAACACCTTTTCGGCCGCCCGGTCGCGGATATGACAGGTATTGAGGATAACCATATCGGCTTCGCCCGCATCCGCCGTCGGCGCGTAGCCGATCGGGGCCAGCACGTCAGCCATACGGGCGCTGTCGTACACGTTCATCTGGCAGCCCCAGGTGATGACGTGCAGACGCCGGTGGGGCGGGGCGTCAGTCAGGTGCCGGTGTGCCACCTGTGTGGGGGTCTCCTCTCGGGTGCTCAACAGTCGCAGAAGGCACGGTGGTCATGTCAAGTGACAAGCCCGGGGAAACGCCGCCTTGCCGGTCAGGCGTACGCCGGACGGGCGCTCTCGGCGGCCTGTTCCGCCCCTGCCGGGGTCAGCGGCACCGCCTTGCGGTTCTGCCGCAGCGTCGCGGCGCCGTTCGCGGTGGCTTCCCAGGTGGCGGCCGCGAGCGCCTTGCGGTTGGGGAAGGCGCGCGGATCGAGCGCCGTGTGCAGCACCACCGTCACCCGCAGCCCGCATTGCTGCGCCAGCCGCCAGAAATGCGACGCCAGATCCATGTCGCCGTACCAGGCGAACAGCGGCCGGTTGGCCCGCCCGATCGGCAGCCCGGCGATCCGGTCGTAGACCACCGAAACCGGCTGCACCAGCGGCGGCAGTCCGTCGGGGGTAACCGGCAGTTCGGCGATCGACAGGAAGGCCGAGCGGAACGGCATCACCCGTGCGCCGTCCGAGGTGGTGCCCTCGGGGAACAGGATCAGGCTGTCGCCGCGGGCGAGCCTTGTGCTCATGTCGTCGCGCTCGCGCCCGGTGCTGGCGCGGCGGCGCTGGATGAACACGCTGCGGCCGAGGCGGGCGATGGTGGCGATGAGCGGCCAGCGCGTGACGTCCTCCTTGGCGATGAAGCAGGCGCGCAGGCAGCCGCCGAGCACCAGGATGTCGAGCCAGGACGAATGGTTGGAAACGTAGACGATCGGGCGTCCGTCGGCGGTGCGGTGGGCCGGCTCGCCGATCACCTGCACCGACAGGCCGATCAAGCGGCACATCGTCGACCAGAACAACCGCGGCCAAAGCTCCTTGGCCGGCCCGGGCAGCAGCAGCAGCACGGCCTGCACCGGCAGCCCGACGACGGTGATCAGCAACACCAGGAGCAGGCGCCGGAATACCCGCAGGCTGCGCAGGATGTTGCGCCCGGGCGGCAGCAGGCCGATCCAGTCGGGTTCCTCGGGACGTTGGTCGGGCCGGCGCAGCAGCGGGAAGCGCTTGGCCTTGAGCCGGTGGGGAGTTGCAGGCATGCCTTCCGCCATAGCGCGCGGCGGCGCGGCGCACAATCACAGCTGCGTGTCCTGACGACAAAATTCGCCGCGTACAGCCGGGCGGGGAAGCGGCAACAGCTTTGCCGGCGGCGGCGTTTGTGTCACGTCTACAGACGGATGGAACGAGACCCTCACCCCCCTCGGCGGCGCCACCGGCTGCGCGGGCTGGTGCGCAGCGTCGCCGCGCTGATCCTGGCGGCCGGGCTGCTGGCGGGGCCGGGCCGGGCCGCTGATCCGCTTGCCTATGAGGTCGCCATCGCCCCCACCGGCGATGCCGCGCTGGACCAGGCGGCGAAGGATGCATCCACGCTGATCGGGCTGCGCGAGACGGCGCCGGTCGGGCCGTTCGCCCTGGCCGGGCGCGCCCGCGGCGACCGCGACCGGCTGGCAACCGCGCTGAACAGCTTCGGCTACTACAAGGGCAGCGTGACCATCACGCTGGACGGGCGGGCGCTCGACGACCCCGGCCTGCCCGGCGCGCTGGAGGCCGTGCCGGAGGGCACCCCCGTAAAGGTGGCGGTGACGCTGACGCCCGGGCCGCTGTTCCATCTGCGCCAGCTGTCGCTGCCGCAAGGTGTGCCGGCGGTGGCGCAGGCGGCGCTGAAGCTGGCGCCGGGCGATCCCGCCCGCGCCGCCGACGTGCTGGCCGCCCGCGACCGCATCCGCACCGCCCTGCTGAACGACGGCCACGCCCTGGCCAAGGTGGGCGAGCCGGTGGCGACGCTGGCGCCCGCTGCCGATGCGCTGGACGTCAGCTTCCCCGTCGAGGCCGGGCCGCGCGTCGATCTCGGCCCGATCGCCATCGCCGGCGAGGAAAAGCTGAACGAGAGCTATATCCGCCGCCGCCTGCTGCTGGAACCCGGACAGCGGTTCGATCCGGCGGCGATCGAGAAGGCGCGGCGGGATCTGGCCGCCGTGCCGGCGATCGCCTCGGTGCGCATCATTCCGTCCGATGCGCTGGACGCGGCAGGGCGGCTGCCGCTGCGGGTGGAGGTGGCCGAGCGGGCGCGGCGGGCGGTGGAACTGGCGGCGGCGTGGTCCACCGACCAGGGCGGCAGCCTCAGCGCCTCCTGGACCCACCGCAACCTGTTCGGCAATGCCGAGATGCTCACCCTCGGCGTCGCCGCCATCCAGCTCGGCGGCACCGCGGCCACCCAGCCCGGCTACGACGCCAACGCGCTGCTGACCCTGCCGGACTGGTTGCAGCGCGCCCAGTCGCTGAGCTTCAATCTGCAGGCGGTGCGCGAATATCTGCAGGCCTACGACCGCACCGCCGCGATCGCCGGCATCACCCTGGCGCGGCGGTTGAGCGCCGACCTCAAGGTCAGCGGCGGGCTGCAATACGAACAGGCCTATATTATCCAGGAGCATGTCGGGCACAGCTATTCGCTGATCCAGCTGCCGCTCGGCCTGCAATACGACACCGCGCATGATCTGTTCGATCCGAAGCAGGGCGTGCGGGCGTCGCTGTCCGCCACCCCGACCTACAGCCTGGCCAGCGGCACCGGGACGAACACCATTTTCTACATCCTCCAGGCCAGTGCCAGCACCTACCTGGATGTCGGCAACTGGCTGGTTGGCAGCACCGGGCGCAGCATCCTGGCGATGCGCGGGCTGGTGGGTGCGGTGGAGGGGGCCGGCGTGTTCGACATCCCGCCCGACCAGCGCTTCTACGCCGGCGGCGGCGGCTCGGTGCGCGGTTTCCGCTACCAGTCGGTCGGGCCGCAATTCCTCAGCGGGCACCCGGTCGGCGGCACCGGGGTGGATGTCGGCAGCATCGAGTTCCGCCAGCGCTTCGGCGAGAACTGGGGGGCGGCGGCGTTCGTCGATGCCGGCCAGGTCGGCAGCACCGGGGTGCCGTTTGCCGGGCCGGTCAGCGTGGGGGCCGGCATGGGGGTGCGCTACTACACGCCGATCGGCCCGATCCGGGCCGACGTGGCGGTGCCGCTGACGACGGCGCACAAGAGCGATTCGTTCGAGGCGTATATCGGCATCGGGCAGGCGTTCTGATGCGGGCGCTGCGCATCCTCGGCTGGACGGCTTGCGGGCTGGCGGGGCTGCTGGCGCTGGTGCTGGCGGCGCTGCTGGTCGGGCTGAACACCGATCCGGGGCGCCGGCTGGTGGAACGGGTCACCGTGCAGGCGACCGGCGGGATGGTGACGCTCGAGGGTCTCGCCGGCACGTTTCCCACCGCGCTGCGGCTGGGCCGCCTCGAGATCCGCGATGCCGGCGGCGTGTGGCTGACCGTGCAGGATGCCGCAACCGACCTCTCCGGGTGGCGGTTGCTTGCCGGCGCGGCGGATTTTTCCCGGGTCACCGCCGGCCGCGTCGCCGTCGCCCGGCTGCCCGCGCCGTCCGAGCCGTCCGAGCCGTCATCCGGCGGCGGCGGATTCGGCCTGCCGTTCCCGGTGGCGGTGGCGCGGCTGCACATCGACCGGGTGGAACTCGGCGCGCCGGTGGCCAGCGCCGCGGCGGTGCTGACGGCCGACGGCAGCGCCAGCCTGACCTCGCTGTGGACCGGCGCGGCGGCGCTGGCGCTCGAGCGGCTGGACGCGCCGGGCCGCTACCGGCTGGAGGCCCGGATCGACGCCGCCGCCGTGCAGGCGCAGCTGCAGGCCGACGAGCCGGCGGGCGGGCTGGCGAGCCAGGTCGCGGGCCTGCCGGAACTGGGCGCGATCGGCGCCACCGCCGCGCTGGCAGGGCCGTGGCGGGCGCTCACCCTGAAGCTGGCGGTCTCGGCCGGTCCGCTGCGCGCCGCCGCGTCCGGCACGCTGGACCTCGAGCGGATGGCGGGCGACCTGGACCTCACCGCCAGCGCGCCGGCGATGCAGCCGCGGCCCGACCTGGCCTGGCAGGGCGGCAGGCTGGAGGCGCATCTGCACGGGCGCTTCGCCGCGCCGGAAGCCACCGCGACGCTGCGGCTGGACGGGCTCGACGCCGCCGGGGCGGGGCTGCGCGCCCTGGCGATGCAGGGCACCGCCCATGCCGGCGCGGCGACGCTGGAAGCAACCGCCGAGGGCCTGCGCCTGCCCGGGCCGCAGCCCGGCCTGTTCGCCGCCGCGCCGCTGCGCCTGACCGCCGATGCCGCGCTCGACGCACCCGGCCGGCCGGTGCGGTTTGCCCTTTCGCATCCCCTGCTCGCCCTCGAGGGCACCGCGCGCACCGGCGGCGCGCTGTCGGCCGATGCCAGGGTCACGGTGCCCGATTTGTCTCCGTTGGCCGCGGCCGGCGGGGTGGCGCTGCAAGGGCGGACGGCGCTGACGGTCAAGGCCACCCAGGACGCTGCCGGCACGCATGTCGATGTTGACGGGACGCTGGGCGTGACCGGCGGCATGGCGCCGGTTGCCGCGCTGCTGGGGCCGGAGGCCACGCTGGGCGTCACCGCGGTGCTGCTAGGGGCGGACGCGACCCTGTCGCGGCTGGCGGTGACCGGGCGGGCGCTGACGCTGCAGGCGCAGGGCGGGCTGCGCGGCGGCGACATCGCCCTGGACTGGCGGGTCGGCCTGTCCGATCTCACGGCGCTGGCCGCGACGCTCCAGGGCAGCCTGACCGCGCAGGGACATGCCGGCGGGCGCTCCGATGATTTTTCCGTCGGCGCCGACCTTTCCGGCGACCTGTCCTCCGCCGGCTTCCCGCGCAGCCCGGCCCAGGCGGTCGTTCGGGTGCAGGGCCTGCCCGCCCATCCCGCCGGCACGCTCACCGTCGATGCCACCCTGGACGGGGCGCCGCTGTCGCTGGCGGTGCAGGCCACGCGCGCCGCCGGTGCGGCGTTGCAGGTGGAGATCACCCGCGCCGACTGGCGCGGCACCCATGCGCAAGGGACGCTCGAGCTGCCGCCGGGGGCGCTGCTGCCGCTCGGCACGGTGACGCTGAAGGTCGCCGATGCATCCGAGTTTTCCCGCCTCGCCGGGCAGCGCCTGAGCGGGGCCATCGACGCCGTGCTGCGCACCGAGCAGCAGGAGGGCGTGCCGGTGGCGGTGCTGGACCTCAAGGCGCGCAACGCCGGCCTGCCGGGACAGGCGCTGCTGGGCGAGGCCACGCTCGCCGCCCGGCTGCGCGATCCGGCCGGCAGCAGGCTGACCGAGGCGCGGCTGAGCGTGGCCGGGCTGCAGGCCGGCGGCATCGGCGGCGGGCTGCGGCTGGAGGCGACCGGGCCGCCGGACGCGCTGGCGCTGACGGTTTCGGCCGACCTGACCGGGCTGGGCGGCGCCAATCTGTCGGCGCGGACCAGCGCCACCCTCAACGCGCTGTCCCGCGTGCTTTCGCTGGCCAGCCTGCAGGCCGGCTGGAAGGGCGAGACCCTGCGGTTGCTCGCCCCGGCCCGGCTGTCGTTCGCCGACGGGGTGGCGGTGGACCGGCTGCGGCTCGGGTTGCGGGACGCCGTGCTGGAAGTGGCGGGGCGGGCCAGCCCGACCCTCGACCTCACCGCGTCGCTGCGCAACGTCACCGCCGAGCTGGCCCGCATCGCCGCCCCCGACCTGAGGGCCGACGGCCGGCTGGAGGCCAACGCCAAGCTCGGCGGCACGCCGGCGCGGCCGACCGGCACGGTGCGTCTGGCGGCCACCGGCATGCGCCTGCGCAGCGGCGCGGCCGCCGGCCTGCCGCCGGCCGCGCTGACCGCCACCGCCACGCTGGCGGGGGACCAGGCGCGGCTCGATGCATCGCTGACCGCCGGCGCCAACCGGCTGACCCTGGCCGGCACCGCGCCGCTGGCGGCGGCCGGCGCGATTGCCCTGCGCGCCGCCGGCACCCTGGATCTGGCCACTTTCGACCCGATCCTGGCCGCCGGCGGCCGGCAGGCGCGCGGGCACGTGACGCTGGACGCCACCATCGGCGGCAGCATCGCCGCGCCCTCCGTTGCCGGTGCGATGCGGCTCGCCGGCGGCGAGGTGAATGATTTCGGCCAGGGCGTGCGGCTGCGCGACATCGCGGCGGTGGTGCAGGCGGAAGGCCAGACCCTGCGCATCGCCAGCTTCACCGCGCGTGCCGGCAAGGGCACCATCGGCGCCGCCGGCACCGTCGGGCTGGCGGCGCCGATGCCGGTGGCGCTGACGCTGACCGTGCGCGATGCCAGCCCGCTGGAGGGCGACCGGCTGATGGCCGTGCTTGACGCCGATCTGTCGCTGCGGGGCGAGGCGGCCGGGCGGCTGCACGCCGCCGGCAAGGTGACCATCCAGCGCGCCGAGATCCGCGTCCCCGAGCGGCTGCCGACCACCCTCGCGGTGCTTGATGTGCGTCGCCCCGGCCAGAAGCCGCCGCCGCCGCCGGCGCCGGGTCCCGATATCGGCCTGGATGTGACGCTGACCGCACCGTCCCGCATCTTCGTGCGCGGTCGCGGGCTGGAGGCCGAATTGTCGGGCAATCTGCACCTTGGCGGCACCGTCGCGGCACCGCGCCCTGACGGCGCCTTCAAGCTGCGCCGCGGCCAGTTCGGGCTGGCCGGCGTCACGCTGGATTTCACCCGCGGCGAGGTGGGCTTCGACGGCAGCGGCCGGTTCGACCCCACGCTGGATTTCCTCGCCAGCAGCAACAACGGCACCGTCATCGCCAACCTCGCGGTCACCGGCTATGCCAGCGCGCCGAAGATCGCGCTGTCCTCCACCCCGGAACTGCCGCAGGACGAGGTGCTGGCCTGGCTGCTGTTCCACCAGAATTCCGCCACGCTCAGCCCGCTGCAACTGGCGCAGATCGCCGGGGTGGGCGGCGGCTTCGACCCGCTGGGGGCGGTGCGCAGCGGGCTGGGGCTGGACCGGTTGTCGGTGGGCAGCGGCGAGGGCGGCAGGGGCACCGCGGTGGAGGCCGGGCGCTACGTGGCGCAGGGCGTGTATGTCGGCGCCAGGCAGGGCACCGGCGGGGCCGGCTCGCAGGCGGTGGTGCAGGTCGATCTGGCCCGCGGCCTTAAGCTGCAGGCCACGGTGGGACAGAGCCAGCCGGGCGCGACCGGGGCGAGTTCGTCAGGCGACAGTTCCGGCACCAGCGTGGGGGTGACCTACCAGTTCGAATACTGACCGGGGCGTGGTTGCAAACGGAATCTTCATCGGGTTGGGCCAGACATGGACCGGTCCTGCATGGAGATGGCCAATGGCCCGCGGCACTCGTTTCAGCCTGCTTGCCTCTATCGGCGGGCGCATCGCGCTCGGCTTCGGTGCGGTGCTGCTGCTGCTGGTGGCGCTCGGCGTGTCCGGCTATCTCGGCATCGCCACCGTCCGCCACGAGTTCGACACTTTCGATAACGTTGCCCGCAACGCCGAGCGCGTGGTGCATATCGGCAGCACGGTCGCCGAAGCGCGGCGGGGCGCGCAGTTGTTCCGGCGCAACAGCGACCCGGCGGTGGCGGCGCATGTCGCCCGCCAGTTGGATGCGGCGCGGCAGGAAGCCACCGCGGCCGCCGAGGTGGCGATCAGCCCGGAGCGGCGCGCGGCGCTGACCGAGGCCGCCACGCTGATCGGCCAGTACGCGGCCAATTTCTCCGTGGCAACCGCCCGCCTCGCCGCCCGCGAGGCGATCGAGCACCAGATCGCGGCGCTGACCGCCGAGGTGCATCCGCTGTTCGACGCGCTGCTCGCCAGCGCGCGCGCCGGCAACAACGTGGCCCTGGTGGCCGAAGCCGGCACGGCACAGGAATCGCTGCTGCTGGCCGAGGTCGCCATGGTCCGCTTCGTGGCCGAGGGGCAACCGGAGGAGGCAACCCGGGCGGCCGGGCATCTCGATGCGCTGACCGGCCGCATCGGCGCGCTGCGCCGCGGCGCCCTGGCCGCCTGGCAGGAGGAGCGGCTGCAGCAACTGGCCGGGCTCGCGGCCCGCACCCGTGCGGTGTTCGCCTCGATGGTGCCGGCCGTGGATGAGGTGAACCGCATCCTCGATCACACCAATGCGCAACTCGGCGAGCAGCTTTCCGCCCTGATCGTACGTATTGGCGAGTCGCAAAACGAATCGCTGCGGCAGACCCGCGAGTCGCTGCTGGGCACGGTGGACGGCACGACGACGCGCGGCGCGGCGATGGCCGGCGGGGCGGTGCTGCTCGGGCTGCTGCTGTCGGTGCTGATCGCCCGCGGCATCTCCGGGCCGGTGGGGCGGCTGACCGCCGCCATGGGCGCGCTCGCCGAGGGGCGGCTGGACACGCCGGTCCCGGCGCGCGAGCGCGGCGACGAACTGGGCGCGATGGCGCGCACGCTGGAGGTGTTCCGCGACGGCATGCGCGAGGCGGCGGCCCTGCGCGGGCGACAGGCGGCGCAGGCGCAGGAGGTCGAGGCGGCACGGCGGGCGGCGCTGCGCGACCTCGCCAACGGGTTCGAAGCCAAGGTGGGCCAGCTGGTCGGCCGGGTGGCCGAGGCGGCCGGCGGATTGCGCACCACCGCATCGGCCATGGAAGGCACCGCGCGGCAGGCGGTCGGGCAGTCCGCCACCGTGGCGTCGGCGGCCGAGCAGGCGAGCACCAATGTGCAGACGGTCGCGGTGGCGGCCGAGGAATTGTCGGCCTCGACCGTGGAGATCGGCCGGCAGGTCGCGCAGTCGGCGGCGATCGCCGGCCGGGCGGTGGCGGATGCGCGGCGCACCGACCAGGTGGTGCGGGCGCTGGCCGAGGGCGCGCAGCAGATCGGCGAGGTGGTGAACCTGATCAGCAGCATCGCCGGCCAGACCAACCTGCTGGCGCTGAACGCCACCATCGAGGCGGCCCGCGCCGGCGAGGCCGGTCGCGGCTTCGCCGTGGTGGCGAGCGAAGTAAAGGGGCTGGCGGCGCAGACCGCCCGCGCCACCGACGACATCGCCAGGCAGATCGGCCGCATCCAGGGCACGACGCAGGAGGCGGTGGGCGCGATCGCCGGCATCGCGACGACGATCGACGAGGTCAGCCGCATCGCCGCCGCCATCGCGGCGGCGGTGGAGCAACAGGGCGCGGCCACGCAGGAAATCGCCCGCAACGTGCAGGAAGCGGCGCAGGGCGCGCGCATGGTCAGCGAGACGATCGTGGGCGTGAGCGATGGCGCGCAGCAAACCGGGCGCGCGGCGGGGCAGGTGCTGGAAGGGGCGGCGGCACTCTCCGGACAGGCGGAGGGGCTGCGGGGGGAGGTCGCGCAGTTCCTGGCTGAGGTGCGGGCTGGGTAGGCAAGTTAAGCAAGGCCAGGGCGCTGCCCCACAGGCACTAAGGCGACGCCCAGAAATAGGCGAATCGGGGGCCGTTGGGGTGCGCTGGAGCGATTCTCAACGCAGCCGCCGCTACCTATAGTGGGGTCATGATCGATGAGCACCCCATCCGTATCCGGTTCCAAGCTGTCCGGCCGTC
>CAIVPZ010000027.1 GCA_903907955.1 uncultured Acetobacteraceae bacterium
CAGATAGAGGGATTGCAGGTTGGTGAGTCCGGCGAGCGGCGCGGCGTCGCTGACCTGGGTGTAGCTCAGATAGAGGGATTGCAGGTTGGTGAGTCCGGCGAGCGGCGCGGCGTCGCTGACCTGGGTGTTGCTCAGACCGAGGTATTGCAGGTTGGTGAGTCCGGCGAGCGGCGCGGCGTCGCTGACCTGGGTGTCGCTCAGATCGAGGGATTGCAGGTTGGTGAGTCCGGCGAGCGGCGCGGCGTCGCTGACCTGGGTGTTGCGCAGATAGAGGTATTGCAGGTTGGTGAGTCCGGCGAGCGGCGCGGCGTCGCTGACCTGGGTGTTGCGCAGATCGAGGATTTTCAGGTTGGTGAGTCCGGTGAGCGGCGCGAGCCGGGTGAAATTTTTTTCGCCAGCAAGGTCCAGCTTCGTAATGAATGGTCGCCATGCCTCCGGCGGCGCGTGTCCCGCCAGGATCATCGCCCGGGCCTGCGCCGCGACATCGTCCGGAACCGGCGGTTCCGGCGGCGCCGGAACGATCGCCGGGGCGGGCGGGTCCAGCCGCCGCCCTTCATGCACCAGCGCCAGCAGCGCCTGGCGCAGATCGGCCGGCACGGTGGCGGCGAACGCCTCCACCTGCGCCTCGGCGGCGGCGAGCGTGGCGCCCAGGCGCTGCACCAGCAGCGAACGGGTCGAAAAATCCGAGGCGACCGCACCGGAGAGAAACGCCGCGACCATGCCGGCCGCGGCGAGCAGCAGGTTTGTTGCACCGCCAACGGCCCGGTTGCGTGCCTTCTGGCCCACGTAATCGTCGGCATCGCGGGCATCCGCCAGCAATTCCACCTCGTCGGCGTCCTGCTCCGGTATCGCAAGCTGCTGGCGGGCGATGCGGGCGAATTCCCCGGCCGGCTGGAACAATTCCGGCCGCACCAGCGCCTTGCCGGCTTCGTCATCCCAGCCGGCCACCGTCGGAAACCCGCGCAGCCAGGGCGCCGCGGTGCGGACAAGGTCGGTGAGCAGACCGTGGATATCCGCGGGCAGCGGGCCGTCGTCGGCCTGCGGGTCGCGCTGCACGCGGATATCGGTCTCCAGGAACCGCCCGAGCCGCAGCAGCCGCGCATAGGCGTCGCCGAGCCGCGCCGGCATCAGCAGCGGGTCGCCCTCCACCGCCGCCTGGAACGCGGCGGCGGTTTTCGACAGGCTGCCCCAGGTTCGGCTGTTGGACAGCCGCGCCGCCGGGCCGACCAGTTCCTCCGCCATGTCGCGGATCGCCGCCTGCAATTGCTGGCGCAACTGGTCGGCGGCGGCGCTGCGGTCGGTCGGGCGCGCCGTGCGGTCGATGGCAAGCTGGTCGCCCTGGACGACCCAGGTGGCGCCGGCCGGATCGCGCTCGGCCTGGGCGATGGTCTCTGCCCGCTTTTCGTTTCGCGCCGCCAGGAAGGCGTCGCGCAACGCCGTGCGGGCCGCCGCGTGCTGGTCGCGGAGAGGGCCGAACAGCGCCCTCAGGATCGGCTCGATCTCCAACGGCAGGGTGGTGCCCTTGCACCAGTTGGCCACGCTGCGCTCCGCGGCGGCGCATTTTTCGGCGAACGCCGCGTAGGTCCACGGCTCGCCCGCCGCATTTGCCGGGCGGGTGCCGCCGGCGAGATGCCCCGCCAGCAGCGCCGCGAACCGGGCGCGCGCCGGGCTATCCGCCGGGTTGCGGGCCATTGCGGTCGGCTGCGGTGGCGGGCCTGCGCATTGCGGTCAGGATGCGATCAATGGGCGGGGCCTTCAACAGGAAAGGGCCTCGAAAATGTTCGATCACCAGCGCTTCGCACACGCCGCCCTCGCCGCCGTGCACTTCGTGAGCAGTGTGGTTCTCGTGCTGGATGTCAGCCAGCTCATGCACGCGGCGAGCGTGCTGCTCATCGCACTCGTCTATCTCGCCATGGCGGTGCCGCGCCGGGCGTTCGGCGGCCTGGTTGCGGCGGCAAAGGCGTGGATGGCCGGTCGTCGCCGGCCATGATTGGCGGGAGCAGAAATCCGCCCCATCCGGCCGGCTCGGAGCTTGTGAAGCAATCGCACCTGTGAATGAACGCCCGCTGATGCCAGTCCGCGGAAAGACTCACCCACGCCGTCATGCCCGGGCCTGTCCTGGGCATGACGGAATGCAGCAGGTGAATCCTATCGCGGACTGATATCACTCCCGCGCCACATAAGTGTAGAACCGGACCGATCCATCCGTCTGCTTCTCGCGATACACGCCCTGTATTTCCGTCTCGAAGCCGGGAAACAAATTGGCCGCGCGTTCGAACACCAGCAGATAATCGATCATTGGCCGGGCGCGCTCGTCCAGCCGTTCGCCGGGGACGATGGTGGCGATGCCGGGCGGATAGACCAGCATGAGCGTGGTTGCGATGCGGCCGGCGATGCTGTCGATCGGCAGGTAGTCCACGTTGTTGCGCACCAGCTGGCGCACCGCTTCGTCCGGCTTCATCGCCATTTCCGGGAAGTGCCGTTTGCGGAATTGCAGGCGCTGCAGCTTGCCGACCTGCCGGGCGCGATAGAATCCGTGCATCTCGGCGCACAGGTCGCGCAGGCCGACCCCGGTATAGCGCGCGCTGCGCTTGCGGACGAATTCCGGCATGACCTCCTGCAACGGCGCATTGTCGTCATGCAGCTTCTTGAAGGTGACCAGCCAGCTCAGCAGCGTGCCGGCCTTGCTGGATTCCACCCCGGGGGTGAGCAGGAACAGCAGGCTGTGCAGGTCGTTCTTTTCCGGCACGATGCGGTTCTCGCGCAGGTATTCGGCCACCACCGGGGCCGGCACGCCGTGCGCGCGGTATTCGCCGGTGCTGCGGTCGATGCCCGGGGTGAGCAGGGTCAGTTTGTTGGGGTCGGTCATCGCATAGCCAGGCTCCACATGCGTGAAGCCATGCCAGGCCGCGCCCGGGTGCAGCATCCAGAACTGCGGGTCGGAGGCCAGATCGTCGGTCGGCACGCTCTCCCACGGCGTCGGCAAGGCCGTCTCGCCGGTGCCGCGCCACATGACGACATCGGGCGCGAACGGCTCGAAGAACCAGCGGCGCGACGGATCGCTTTCCTTTTCCTCGAACTCGCGCCGGATGGTGCGCAGCTTCTTGCGCAGCTCGATGCCGAGGCGGATCGTGTCGTCCCACAGCACTTCGCCCTGGCGCCCCTTCATCATGTGGGCGCCGACATCGAGCGAGGCGAACAGCGGGTAGAACGGCGACGTGCTGGCGTGCAGCAGGAACATTTCGTTGAAGCGCCGGTGGCCGACGCGGCGGTCCTGGCCGGCGATGTGGCGGTCGCGGACATGGATCTGCGATGTCTGCGACAGGCCGGCCAGTTGCTTGTGCGCCGACTGGGTGGCGATGATGCCGGGATGGGTCCCGTCCAGCCCGCTCAGGCCCATGGCGTAACGGCCCTTGTAGAGCGGATGGAACTTCATGAAGCCGGCCCAGGCTTCGTCGAACATGATGTAGTCGCACAGGTGGCCGAGCTTGCGCAGGATCAGGTCGGCACTGATGATGGTGCCGTCGTAGCTGCATTGCTCGATCACCGCGACGCGGAACGGGCGTTCGCGCTGCCAGGCGTCCGGGTCGGTGACCAGCGGGTTGTCGCGGATGCCCTCGCGGATGCGGGTTTCGTCGAGCGCCTCGATGTCGATCGGGCCGATCAGGCCGTAGGCGTTGCGATCGGTTTCCAGATAGACCGGGATGCCGCCGCCGAGGAACAGCGCGCCGTGATGCGCCGCCTTGTGGTTGTTGCGGTCGAACAGCACCAGGTCGCCGGCGGCAACCAGCGCCTGCAGGACGATCTTGTTCGAGGTGGAGGTGCCGTTGAGGACGAAATAGGTGCGCTCGGCGCCGAAGATGCGCGCCGCCTCCTGCTGCGCCGCCAGCGCCGGGCCTTCATGGGTCAGCAGGTCGCCGAGATCGAGCACCGAGTTGTCGAGGTCGTCGCGGAACACCGCCTCGCCGAGATGTTCGACGAAGATGCGCCCGATCGGGCTGCGGCCGTAGAAGATGCCGCCGTTATGGCCCGGGCAGGTCCAGAGCTGGTTGCCTTCCTCGGCATAGTCCACCAGCGCGCCGAAGAACGGCGTTTTCAGCGATTCGGCGTAGTTGCGCAGCCGGCCGACCAGGTTGCGGGCGATGAATTCCGGCGTCTCCTCGGCGAGGAACACGTAGCCGTCGACGTCGTTCATCACCTCGACCGGGATGTCCTCCAGCCGCTTGCGGCGCACCAGCACGAGGATCGGCACATCGAGGCCGCGCTTGCGGACCAGGGAGATCAGCGAGGCCGCCTTGCCCAGCACGCCGCCCTTGCCCCAGTCCACCACGATGCAGCCGATGGCGGCATCGGTGCGGATCGCCAGTTCGGCATCGTCGGGCCGGCGCGCCCGCACCACCTTGAAGCCGAGATGCTCGACGCAGGTGACGATTTCGTGCAGCCGCTGGCCTTCCAGCTCGCTGCCGTCGAAGTTGGGGGCGCAGACCAGAAACTTGAAACGCCGGTGGTATTCCAAGGGGGCATCTCCTGCGGGGCGGATGGCGGCGACGCCATATGGCAGGCACGGCAGGCGCCGAACAGGGGGGCGGTCGCAGCTCGTTCTTGCCCCGGCCGCCGCCGGCGGCTACGCCGGCTGCCGGGTCTGCGCGGCGGCGCAGGCGTCACGCTGATGAAGGAGGCTGCGATGCTGCGCCGATTGTTCATCATCCTGGTGGTCCTGCTGGCCTTGCCGCACGGCGCCAGCGCCGCGGCGAAATGCGGCGTTGTGTTCATGCACGGGAAATGGGGCAGCCCCGGCAAACACATCACCGGCGTGGCGTTCCAGCTCCGCCAGATCGGCTGCCTGGTGGAAACGCCGGATATGCCGTGGTCGGGGCAGCGTCGCTACGACGTGCCGGCGAGCGTTGCCATGCAGGAGATCGACGCCGCGGTGGCGCGGCTGAAAGCGCAGGGGGCAACCGCGATCTTCGTCGGCGGGCACAGCATGGGGGCCGCCGCCGCGCTGGCCTATGGCGCCCGGCATCCGGGGCTGCGGGGCATCCTGGCGATCGCCCCCGGGCACGACCCGGCGCTGCCCGGCTTCGCCGGCAAGACCGCCGGGGATGTCCAGCAGGCGCGCTCCCTGGTGTCGCAGGGGCGCGGCGGGGAAATCATCACGGTCACCGACTACAATGGTGGGCGCACCGCAACCTTCGCGATCCCGGCGGCGGTATTTCTCGGCTATTTCGATCCCGCCGGCCTGTTCGTCATTCCCGCGAATGCGCAGCGCCTGTCCGCCCCGGTGCTGTGGGTGTCCGGCGAGTCCGATCCGCTGACCCGGCTGGGCCGCGACTATGCCTTCGCCCGGGCGCCGGCCGATCCGCACAACCGGTATGTCGAGGTGGCGGCCGATCATCTCGGCACGCCGGATGCCGCGGCGGCGCAGATCGCGGCGTGGGTCCAGGAATTGCTCAAATAGCCGCTCATACCATCCGGCGAAATCACTGACGTCCACCAAGGGCTTCGCCCCGGAACCATAAAGGGGTGCAGGGGCCTCCGGCCCCTGCCGGGTCCAGGGCGGAGCCCTGGTGGAGCGCGAGGCAAAGCCTCGCAAACAGGGTCCGCCCGCCCCGGGTTGGGGCGGTTATTCCGGCGGGGGCGGCGGCGGCGCGCCCGGGCCGTCAAACGGGCCAGGGCCGCCGTGCCACGGCCCGTGCTCGTGGCCGTGCCCGTGGCCATGGTCACCGGGGCCGAAGCCACGCGGCCCGGCGACCTGCTGGACGTGCTCCTTGTCGGCCCCGAGTTCCTTCGCGGCGATGACGCGGCCGAGCGGACCCTCGTAGCCGAAGCCGCGCACGAACAGGCTCTGGCCGCCGGCGAGCAGGGCGGCGAGCTTCTGCGCTTCCGGCGGCGGCAGGCGGATGATGGTGCCGTCCTCCAGCAGCACGCCGTCGACCTCGCCGTGCGGCGCGTGGAGTTGTGTTTTCACCCGGCCGGTCGCTTCGAGTTGCGGGAAGCCGGCCGGCGGCCCGTGCGGGCCGCTCAGCACGGTGGTGCCGGTGGCGTCGTTGGTGACCGAGGCGGCCAGCACCAGCGGCGTGGCCTTCGCCTTCAGCCCGTGGATGGTCACCGCATCGCCCGGCTTCACCGCGAAGACGAACTGGGTGGAGAGATGCGGGGGAAGATGCACCTCGGTGCCATCGGTGAGCAGAAACCCGTCCACATCGCCGTGCGGCATCAGCAGGTACTGCGCCACTTTGCCTTTCACCTCGGGCAGTTGCGCCGGGTCGTAGACCGGGCCCTTCTGCGCCAGCGCCGCGCCGGATGCGCCGGCGGCGATCAGCACCGCCGCGAGGGCGGCGTATCTGCGTTTCATCCTGTTCTCCATGCGGGCCCGAATGGCCCATGCGGATAGCACAGCAAGCCGCATGCCACATGGCAGAATACTGATATTATTAACGTTTTCTTTCGCCTGGCGCGGGCGGCTCGTCCGCCTCCAGGACGCGACCCGTCCGGCTTTCGGACAGATCCAGCCCATACCGCCGGATTTTTTCGTAGAGCAGCTGGCGGTGGATGTTCAGCCGCCGCGCCGCCTCGGTGCGGTTGCCGGCGCAGGCCGCCAGGGCGCGGCGGATCATTTCCGTCTCCAGCCGGGCGACCGCGCCGGGCAGGTCGCCGGCGAGCCAGTCCGGCGCGCCGGCTGCCTTCATGTCCTCGCCGGCGAGGAAGGCGAAGTCGGCGGCGGACAGCACCGGCAGCGGCGCCAGCACGGCGGCGCGCTCCATCGCGTTGCGCAGTTCGCGCACATTGCCCGGCCACGGATGCGCCAGCAGCCGCCCGGCCGCCGCCGCCGACAGCCGCCGCCCGCCGCCGGCGCGGGCGAGAAAATACTCGGCCAGCGGCAGGATATCGGACAGCCGCTCGCGCAGCGGCGACAGGTGCACCGGCACCACGCCGATGCGGTAGAACAGGTCCTCACGGAAGCTGCCGGCCGCGACCATGGCGCGCAGGTCGCGATGCGTCGCCGCCAGGATGCGCACATCCACCGCCACCGGACGGCCGCCCACCGGCATCACCATGCGGTCCTGCAGCACGCGCAGCAGCTTGGCCTGCATGGCCAGGTCCATGTCGCCGATCTCGTCGAGGAACAGCGTGCCGCCCTCGGCTTCGCGGAAGCTGCCGGCGCGGTCGGCGATGGCGCCGGTGAAGGCGCCGCGGGCATGGCCGAATAACTGGCTTTCCAGCAGCGCGGCGGGGATGGCGGCGCAGTTCACCGCCACGAACGCCCGCGCGCCGCGCCGGCCGTGCCGGTGGATGGCGCGCGCCACCACCTCCTTGCCGGTGCCGGTCTCGCCGGTGATCAGCACGCTCGCCTCGCTGTCGGCCAGCCGGCCGATGGATTTCTGCACCTCGCGCATCGGCGCGGAGGAGCCGACCAGGTCATCATCCCCGGCCTCGAAGGTTGCCGGCGGCGGCGCGGCGGGGGCCGGGGCGGGCAGCATGCGGGCGATCAGCCCGGCCAGGTCGTCGCGCCCGACCGGCTTGGCGAGGTGGTCCACCGCGCCCAGCCGCATCGCCTCGATGGTGTTGGAGGCGGTCGGCACGGCGGTGAGCACCGCCACCGGCGGCGGCGCGGGCAGGGCGCGCAGCCGGCGCAGCACCTCGATGCCGTCCAGCCCCGGCATGCGCAGGTCGAGCAGCATCACGTCGATCCCGCCCTGCGCCAGCCGCGCCAGCGCGGCCGCGCCGTCCGGCGCCTGCACCGGATCGTGACCGAGGTCGCTGACGGTCTCGGCGATGCTCTCGCGCAGCGCCGAATCGTCATCGACGATCAGGATGCGGGCCATGGCAGCTCCAGCAGGAAAGTGGCGCCGCCGGCGTTGTCGCCGGGATCGGCCAGCACCAGCCGGCCGCCCTGGGCCTCGGTCAGTTCGCGGGCGATCGCCAGGCCCAGCCCGGTGCCGTCGGCGCGGCCGGTGACGAACGGCTCGAACAGCGTGTCGCGCAGCGCCGGCGCAACCCCCGGGCCGCTGTCCTGCACCGCGATGCGCAGCGTCTGGCCGTCGGTGCCGCCGCGCAGCAACACCGCCGCGCCGGCGGGCGAAAACTGGCGGGCATTGGCCAGCAGCGAATCGAGCGCCCGGCGGGTCAGCGCCGGGTCGAGCACCACGCGGGTCGCCGCCGGCGCCTGCACGGTGACGCCGGCATGGTCGGCGGCGCAGGCGTGCAGGAAGCCGGCGAGATCGACCGGCTCCGGTTGCGGTTCACGGCGCTGCGTCATGGCGAGCAACTCGCCGATCAGCCGGTCGAGCCGGGCGATCTGCGCCAGGATGGCCTCCAGCGCCGCGCGGCGGCGTGCATCGTCGCCGGCCAGCGCGTTCTCGGCGCGCAGGCGCATCGCTGCGATCGGGTTGCGGATTTCGTGCGCCACCCCGGCGGCGACCCGGCCCAGCGCGGCCAGGCGTTCCGACAGGGCGACCCGGGCGGCCAGCGCTTCGGAGCGCTGGTGCGCCTCGGCGAGGCGGGCGCCGGCGGTGTTCAGGGCGGCGATGATGCGGTCCAGCTCGCGCTCGCCGGTGGCGGCCAGACGCGGCAACTGGCCGGCCTCGTGGCCGGTCAGCGCCGTCTCGATGCCGCGCACATGGCGCGCCCAGGCCAGTTGCAGCCAGGTCAGCAGGGTGGTCATCGCCAGCATCAGCGCGAGCAGCACGGCCAGGCCGGCCTGCAGCACGGTCGAACCGGGAGGCCCCGGCAGCGGCGCCGCCGCATAGCCGACCAGCCCCGCCACCGGCCCCGCCAGCGGGCAGGCCGCCAGCCCGACCGGGCCGAGCGCGGTCCCGGCCGAGGCGGTCGCGGTGCGGTCCTCGCCCAGCGCCTCGGCCGCCGCGCCGGCGACCGCCGTTTCCAGCCCGGCCAGCCGGGCGCCGATGGCGGCAACCACGCCTTCCCCCTCGCGCCAGATGCCGGCCGCCAGCGGCGGTCCGGGCGGCAGGGCGATCGCCAGCAGGCCCTGCATATCGCGCCGGAACGGCGCATCGCCGGCCGGCGGGGCGGGACCGGCCCAGCCGGCGGCATAGAAATTCCACCGCTCGGCCACCAGGTCGCAGGCACGTGCCGCCATCGCCTCGGCGCGGCCGGCCTGGGCCGCCGCCGACTGGCGGTACAGCGACACCAGCAGCACGCCCACCGCCAGCGAGGCGGCGAACGACAATGTCCAGAGCAGGGCCAGCCGGGAGCGGAGCGAACGCACCCGGCAATGGTGCCCCAGCCGCGGTCGCGCCGCCACCGGCGGGTGGGGCATTTTCGGGGGTTGCGTGCCCGGCCGGAAGTGCCTAGGAAACCGCCCACCCGAACGGCCGCCAGCAAGGCTGTGATTGGGCGATTAGCTCAGCGGGAGAGCGCCCCCCTGACACGGGGGAGGTCAGTGGTTCAATCCCACTATCGCCCACCATCTTTCCCGCGTGGCTCACCCTGTTTTTGTTCTCGTCGTGGCTATGCGCGCGCGTTGACGTTGTGGTGACCCCGTGCGCTCATTGTCGCTTGCCGAATCGGCGAAAGGACCAGAGCGAGTCATGAGCAATAGGTCGGAAACTTTGGATCCTGTTGCAGATTACCGGCGCGCCCTGCGTGGCAAGCAGTTCGCTACGGTCCTTGCGGATCCTCCATGGCAGTTCATCAACCGCACCGGCAAAGTCGCCCCGGAGCACAGGCGTCTGACGCGCTATGGCACCATGACGCTGCCCGAGATCCGCGCTTTGCCGGTCGCCGACAGCCTGGCACCGATTGCACATCTCTATCTGTGGGTGCCGAACGCCCTGTTGCCGGATGGCCTTGAGGTGCTGCGGGCCTGGGGGTTCACGTACAAATCTAACCTGATTTGGCACAAGGAACGCAAGGATGGCGGTTCTGATGGCCGTGGTGTCGGTTTTTATTTCAGGAACGTGACGGAGATCCTGCTCTTCGGCGTCCGGGGCAAAGGGGCGGCCGTACGGACGCTTCAGCCCGGCCGGACACAGGTGAACTATATGAGCACCCGCAAGCGCGAGCACTCACGCAAGCCGGATGAACAGTACCCCATCATCGAAGGGTGCAGCCCGGGGCCAAGGCTGGAACTGTTCGCGCGTGGCCCTCGCGATGGCTGGACGGTCTGGGGCAACCAGTCGGACGATTACGAACCGACATGGGCGACCTATTCCCACAATTCCGCCACCGAGCGACGAGTTGTCCAGCCGGTTGATGTTCCGGGGGCCGACTGATCGTTGGTCCCCGGTGATTGTACCCGGGGTGTTCGTGCATGTTTGAATTGCTCAAGGCCAAGGGCTACCAGGTCGAATACACATCGCACGCTGAGGCGATCCTCAGCGTCGATTTCCCCTCGGCGTCGGATGATCTGGAACGGGCACTTCTGACAGCCACAATACCGATTGAAGAAATCATTGCAGGCGGCGGGGGTGAGTCGAAAGGAACTCAGAGACTTCGGCATGCCCTTGCAGATCTTGGATGGCGAAAAACGGTGTTCAGGGTTCAGAAGGTCATCAACGATGTCCCCAAGGAAAGCCAATCCCACGAAATCGACCACGTAAAAACGTTTGATAACGGGGGCACAATTGCCCTCGAAATAGAATGGAACAACAAAGACCCTTTCTACGACAGGGACTTGGAGAACTTCAAGCGCCTGCATGCCGATGGTGCCATATCAATAGGGATAATCGTCACGCGTGGACGCTCCATGCAGGAGGGCATGCGAGACTTGGTGCGCCGGTTCTTGGATGAGCGCCAGATCCAGGGCTTTGATGACATTCTTGCGTGGGGTTATGACCCGACATCGAAGCAGCGGAAGGCGATCAATGCCTGGGTCACCCGGAACAAGGCCCCACTCACGTTTCGTGAGGCGTTTACCAGGAAATTTGTCTCGGACAAATATGGTGAAGCCACGACGCACTGGCGGAAACTAGAGGACAGAATACACCGGGGTGTGGGTAATCCATGTCCTATGATATTCATAGGTCTTCCGGAGGGAATTGTAACATTTCATGAAGGACAGGCGGCGCTTCAGGAAATGGAGGCCGCTGAACTCGCTGGAGAAATGATAGACAACACTTCTGAGTAGTGGGGCAGAGAGCGTTCTTCCATCCTCGATGTGGGTGCCATCTGCCGAAGGATGCCGGCGAACGCCTATCGGATAAACGGATTGCCCCGCCGTTCCTCGCCGAACGTCGAACCCTGGCCGTGGCCGCTGATGAAGGTGATGTCGTCGCCCAGCGGCAGCAGCCTGGTCTGGATGGATTCGATCAGCGCGTCGTGGTCGCCATACGGGAAATCGGTGCGGCCGATCGAGCCGCGGAACAGCACATCGCCGACCACGGCGAGGCGCGCGGTCTTTTCCACATAGACCACGCTGCCCGGCGTGTGGCCGGGGCAGTGCACCACCTCGAAGCGCAGCGGACCGAATTCCACCACGTCGCCGTCCACCAGCCAGCGGTCCGGCGTGACGTTCACCATGCCGGACAGGCCGAACAGCGCCTGCTGCTGCTCGATGGAGTCCAGCAGGAAGCGGTCGCCCTCGTCGGGGCCCCAGATTTCGAGGCGCGGCTTGTCCTCGGCCGCGCGCCGCTCGTTCAGCACGCCCTGCAGGGCGGTCGCGCCGCCGGCGTGGTCAAGGTGGCCGTGGGTGAGCAGGATGTGCTGCAATTCCAACCCCTGCGCGGCCAGCAGCTCGAGGATGCGGCCAGGCTCGCCGCCCGGGTCGAACACCACCGCCTGGCGGGTTGTTTCATCGAACAGAACGGTGCAGTTCTGGGCAAACACGGTGACCGGTATTATGGCGATTTTGAACAAGAAAACCTTCTCCATTCAAGAACTTGCTGCGCCACTGCGGAAAAATTCCATTCCGGACGGTCGCCAATTTATGCCAATAGACTTAACTATTCAACATTTCGCAACGCATGATGAAGCACATCTGCAAACTTCTTGTCTGAAACCATCCGGTGAAACGCGTGCGGAAGGATAGCACCTGCGTCCCTGCCGGGGAAGGATCAAGAAGGGCAGGTCCTGGGTGGCGTTGTTGCCATGGCGGGGGAAATGCAGGCGGGGCCGCAACGGCGATGGAATGCGCCGTGGTTTCTGCCCTAAGATCGATGCCCGGAGGAAACGGTGCATGTTCGACAGTGACGGCCTCGCCGAACGCAACCTGGTCGAGGGCCGGAGTTGCGGCGCCTGCAACGTCTGCTGCGTTGCGCTGACAATCAAGGATCCGGAACTGCAGAAGGCGCAGGGCTATCGCTGCGGGCATGCCCGACGCGACAACAGTTGCGCCATCTATGCGACGCGGCCGCAAACCTGCCGGACCTTCCATTGCGGGTGGCGACTGCTGAAATGGCTCCGCGAGCCGCTTCGGCCGGACAGGTCGGGCGTGCTGGTCCGGATCAGCGGCGGAAAACCGGAGCCAGGCGAGGCGCCACGCCTCGGCGTCGTGTTCACCCTGCTCAACAAGGCTGCGCTGAAAGCGGACGGGCTGGCGGAGTCGGTCGCCGCCGCCGTGGCGGCCGGGATGCCGGTCTTTCTGGGCATTCCCGGCCCGCCCGGCTACACCAGCGCGCAAGGGCAGATCAACGCGTTCCTGGAACATGCCGTCTGCACCAAGGACAAGGCCGCCGTGCTCAGAATTCTGCGGGAGTTGCGGGCGGCGGGCAGCTCCGGGCCGCGAACGCGTATCGGTGTTCTGTCCTGATGCCCCGGTGAAATCCGGGTTGCCGCCGTCGCCCGCTGGCGATGGCATTTGTTCCGGATGCAGATACAACGACGGTCGCAGGGCCGCTGATCCTGGTTGCACGCGCAGCCGGGGCGCGTGCCGGCAAGCGTGGCGGGTCGCCTGGCAGGGCACCGGGGGCGGCGGCCACACCCAGACGCCCGGGCGCGTGGCGGATTATCCTCCGATCCCGTGCAGGGCGAAGAATTCCGGTCTGGAGCAGCATCGGCCAGACCGGCGACAGCCGGCCGATAAAGTTGCTCGCCAAAACAAAGCGCTCTAGCCGCACTGGCCGGCGGCAGCCATTGGCGTTGGCCGCGGACCGGCGGGCGTTGCCAGATAAAGGGTGTGCTGCGGATCGTCGGTTGCCCGGCGCGCCGGCACGTGCATGCGGCGCCAGGCCAGTCCGCACGCCGCCAGCCGCGCCTCGAACCCGGGCGAGCGCGCCGCCGACCACACCGCCAGCCGGCCGCCGGGCGCCAGCGCGCTGCGCAACCGAAGCAGCCCGTCGCAGGAATACAGCGCCGCGTTCTGCGCCAGCATGGCGGCGTCCGGCCCGTTGTCGACGTCGAGCAGCACCGCGTCGAAGGCGGCGCCGTCGAGCAGCGCCGCCACGTCGGCGCAGCGCATCTCGACCCGCCTGTCGTCCAGCGCGTGGTGGGCGAGGGGGGCGAGCGGGCCGTGGTTCCAGGCCACCACCTGGCGGAAGATTTCCGCCACGGTGACGCGCGCGTCGGCGGGCAGCACGTCCAGCGCCGCGCGCAGCGTGTAGCCCATGCCCAGGCCACCGATCAGCACGCGGGCGCCGCCGGCCAGCCCCGCGCAGCCCAGCCGCCCCAGTGTCTGCTCGGAGTGGTGGGCACGGTTGGACATCAGCTCCCAGCCGTTGCAGCGGATTTCGAACGCCGCGCCGCACCGGCGCAGCACCAGGGTTTCGCCGCCCGGACCCCGGGCGCGCGCCAGTTCCGTCCAGGGTTCCATGGACGGGCGGGGCGGGTCATCCGCGGCGGGAAATTCAACTTTCAATAATCGTGCATCCTAACAGATGCTTGCCGGGCGCAGTGAAATAAGCTTCAACATCGCCATCCGACAAGGAGGCCCCGATGTCCACCCCCCATCCCGAAACGCTCGCACTGCATGCCGGCTGGCGCGCCGACCCGGCCACCACGGCGGTGGCGGTACCGATCTACCAGGCCACATCGTTCCAGTTCAATTCCACCCAGCACGCCGCGAACCTGTTCGCGCTGGCGGAACTGGGCAACATCTACACCCGCCTCGGCAACCCCACGACCGACGTGCTGGAAAAGCGCGTGGCGGCGCTGGAGGGCGGGGTGGCGGCGCTGGCGGTGGCCTCCGGCCAGGCGGCGAGCGCCTTCGCGGTGCAGAACCTGGCCCGCACCGGCGACAACATCGTCTCCTCCACCGACCTGTACGGCGGCACCTGGAACCTGTTCAACAACACCCTGAAGGACCAGGGGATCGAGGTCCGCTTCGTCGATCCCTCCGACCCCGAGGCGTTCGCCCGCGCCACCGACGACCGCACCCGCGCCTACTACGCCGAGACGCTGCCGAACCCGAAGCTGCGGGTGTTTCCGATCGCCGAGGTCGCCGCGATCGGCCGCCGCTTCGGCATTCCGCTGATCGTCGACAACACCGCCGCGCCGATCCTGGTCAGGCCGCTGGAGCACGGCGCCGCGGTGGTGGTGTATTCGCTGACCAAATACCTGGGCGGCCACGGCACCTCGATCGGCGGCATCATCGTCGACGGCGGCAATTTCGACTGGGAGGCGTATGCGGCCCGTCAGCCGGCGCTGAACACCCCCGATCCGAGCTACCATGGCGCGGTGTGGACGCAGGCGGTCAAGCCGATCGGGCCGGTCGCCTACATCATCAAGGCGCGCACCACGCTGCTGCGCGACCTGGGCGCGGCGCTGAGCCCGTTCAACGCCTTCCTGTTCCTGCAGGGCATCGAGACGGTGACCTTGCGCATCCGGGCGCACAGCGAGAACGCGCTGGCGGTGGCCAACTTCCTGAAGGAACGCAAGGAAGTGACGCGGGTGATCCACCCCTCCACCACCACCGGGCAGGATGCCGAGTGGACCCGCAAATACCTGCCGCGCGGCCAGGGCGGGCTGGTGGGCTTCGAACTGGCGGGCGGGGCGGATGCCGGGCGACGCTTCATCGACAGCCTCAAGCTGCTGTATCACGTGGCCAATATCGGCGATGCGCGCAGCCTGGCGATTCATCCCGCCAGCACCACGCACTCGCAGTTGACCGGCGAGGAGCAGGCGGCGACCGGGGTGTCACCGGGCTATGTGCGGCTGTCGGTCGGCATCGAGCATATCGACGACATCCTGGATGACATCGCCCAGGCGCTCGACGCGGCGGGGGGCTGAGCCTCCGCGCCAAAGCGGGTCTTGCCTGGGATTTGCGTGCCGCCCGGCAGGATATGCCGGGCGGTGCAGGCCGGGGCATGGCGGATCCGGGCGGATGCGGCTGGCACAGGGCTTGCTTGGTGTGCGCTGTCATTCGTGGAGGATCAGGCCGTGTCGATTTCCGCGCTGAGCAGCACGATCACCGGCAGTCCGGGCGCCCGGCTGGTTCCGGTTTCCAGCTCCGGCTTCGGGGCGCAGGTGTCGGTGGCGCTCGGGCAGGGCCGCGCGGCGCACGGCCACCGCACGCAGGAAACCGGTGCCGCTGGAAGCCCCACGCCGGCGGCTGGCACAGCCAGCGCGCCGGTGCGCTCCCTGGCCGACGACACGCGCGCCCTGGTGGGCGACGTGTTCGGGGCGCTTGGCGCCGATACCCCGTCCGCGGTGACCGCGCGGCAGGCGGTTGCGGCGTATCGCCGGGTGGGGTGACTTTAACGCGACATTAACATCACCCGAATGTGATGCTGGTATGGTGGGTCGTAGGCTGGCCCGCGCCGGGGCGCTTGTTGCACTAACCGGTAGCCTTGTTGCACCAGGCTTGTCGCACCAAATCTTATTGCGTTAAGGCGACGGCTCGGCAATTCTGGTTGAGTGGCAGGGGCGGAATGCAGCCGGGGCGGGTAGCCGGCGCCGCCGACCCGTCAAAACATTTGGTAATTGTCGTTATTTCTGTATATATGGCGTACTGCGAAACAGTCGACGGCAGGGGACGATGGCACTTTACGCGATCACAGGAGGGGCCGGGTTCATCGGTTCCCATCTCGTTGACGATCTGCTGGCGGACGGGCATCAGGTTCGCGTGCTCGACGACCTTTCGACCGGCCGGCGCGCCCGGCTGCCCCCCTGCACCGAGCTGATCGTGGGCGACGTGGCCAACCCGGACGCGCTGGAGCTTCTGCTCGACGGCGCCGACGCGGTGTTCCACCTTGCGGCGATCGCGTCCGTGGCCCGCTCCAACGAAGACTGGGCCGGCACCCACCGCGTCAACCAGGCCGGCAGCGTCGCCGTTCTGGAGGCGGCGCGGCGGGCGGGCGGCATTCCGGTGGTCTATGCCTCCTCGGCCGCCGTCTACGGCAACCATTCCGGCCTGGCCCATGAGGCGCTCCCCATTGCCCCGCTCAGCGCCTACGGCGCCGATAAGTTCGGCTCCGAGCTGCATGCCGGCGTTGCCTTCGGTGTGCACGGCGTGCCGACGATCGGCCTGCGCTTCTTCAACATCTACGGCCCGCGCCAGGACCCCCACTCGCCGTATTCCGGCGTGATTTCCATCTTCGCCGAGCGGCTCGCGCGGCGGGGGCGGCTGACCATCCACGGCGACGGGCAGCAACGGCGCGATTTTGTCCATGTCAGTGATGCCGTCCGGCATCTGCGCGCGGGCAAGCGCCTGCTGCTGGACCAGCCGCAGGCGGCGGTGGTGAATGTCTGCACCGGCACCGGCTCCAGCATCCTGGAATTGGCGCACACGCTCGGGCGCCTCGCCGGACGGGAGCCCGAGATCGAGTTCGCGCCGCAGCGCCACGGGGACATCCGCGCTTCGGTCGGCGACGCCCGACGCGCCCGCGCCCTGCTCGGGATCACCGCCGAGACGTCGTTGCAGGACGGCCTGGCGATAACATTGGCCACCGGGGATCTGCTGGCTGCCTGAAATCCGCCAGCGCCACCCGGTCGGGTGTTCCCCCGGCGGGGGCGGGGGCCTGGAAAATATGCGGCTCCCCATGCAGCGGCGCCTGACCATCGCATGAATCAGCCGCCGGGGGCAGCGGGCGGTCCGTGCCGGATCAGTGACCGAGCCAGGATGCCAGCACCGCGGCGGCCAGCACCACCGCAGTCGCCACCACCACGTGCCAGGCCGGGCGGAGATGCTCGTCGAACTGCTCGGGGTCGGTTGCCATCGGCGACACTCCCTTGGTTATGGCGGCTGGCGGCACCGGTTCGCCCGAACCGGTGCCGGCCGGGCATGCGCAGCCGGCGTCGGGACGATTTCCTATGGTGCTGAAGTCCATCGTGGAAACCCTAATCACATTTGACAGCACGTATATAAGGCTTATCTCTCCGCAATGCCACAGGGGCGCGCGCCTGCATGCGAGGAGAAGCACGATGACGACCGCGACAAAACCCTCTGCCGCCGAGCTCCTCAAGGACTCCAGCCGGCGCCTGCGCGGTACGATCGGCCCGGAACTCGCCGCCGGCGGCACGCATGTGAGCAACGCCGCCAACAGCCTGCTGAAATTCCACGGCAGCTATGAGCAGTATGACCGCGATACCGCCACCGACCTGAAGCAGCGCGGGCTGGAAAAGCAATACGGCTTCATGGTGCGCGTGCGCATGCCGGGCGGGCGGCTGACGGCGGCGCAGTACCTGGCGCTCGACGCGCTGGCCGGCAGCCATGGCGATGCGACGCTGCGGCTGACCACGCGCCAGGCGATCCAGTTCCACGGCATCGTCAAGGGTAATCTGAAGCCCGCCATTGCCGCCATCAACGCCACCCTGCTGACCACCCAGGCCGCCTGCGGCGACGTGGTGCGCAATGTCACCACCAGCCCCGCCCCCCGCCGCGATGCGCCGCACGCGCGGCTGCAGGCCGATGCGGAACTGCTCTCCACCGGATTGCTGCCGCGCAGCCGCGCCTACCATGAGATTTTTCTCGACGAGGCGCCGGGTGCGGCCGCGGGGGAGGAGGCGGAGCCGCTGTATGGCGCCACCTACCTGCCACGGAAATTCAAGATCGGGCTGGCACTGCCGCAGGACAACACGATCGACGCGCTCAGCAACGATCTGGCGCTGATCGCGATCTGGCAGGGCGGCGGGTTGCGCGGCTACAATGTCGCGATCGGCGGCGGTATGGGCATGACGCATAACAGGCCCGATACCTATCCGCGGCTGGCCAGCCTGATCGGCTCGGTCGGCGCCGATGATCTGCGCGCGGTTGCCGAAGCGGTGGTGCGGGTGCAGCGCGACCATGGCGGGCGCGTCGACCGCAAGCAGGCGCGGCTGAAATACCTGGTCGATCAGAAGGGCCTGCCCTGGATGCGCGCCGCGATCGGCGAGGCGCTCGGCCGGCCGCTCGCCGATCCGCTGCCCATGCCCGCATTGCAGGTTCCCGACCTGCTGGGCTGGCATGCGCAGGGCGACGGCACCTGGTGGCTTGGGGTGCCGGTGCCGGCGGGGCGGATCGCCGATGTGGGGCGCGTGCGCCTGCGCACCGCGCTGCGCGAGGCGGTGCGGCGCTACGGCATCGACCCGGTGCTGACGCCGCAGCAGGATCTGCTGCTGAGCAACATCGCCGCACGCTACCGCGGCGCGGTCACCCGCCTGCTGCGCGCCCACGGGGTGACGCTGGCCGGCCAGCTTACGCCGCTGGCGCGCTGGACGCTGGCCTGCGTGGCGCTGCCGACCTGCGGGCAGGCGCTGACCGAGGCCGAACGGGTGCGAGCCCCGCTGGTGGCGGATATCGAGGCGGTGCTGCGCCGGCATGGCCTCGCCCGCGAACGCATCAGCCTGCGCATCACCGGCTGCCCGAATGGCTGCGCGCGCAGCTACGGCGGCGATATCGGCCTGGTCGGCCGGGTGCCCGGCGCCTACGCGGTGTTCGTTGGCGGCGACTTCGAGGGGACGCGGCTATCCTACAAGCTGCTGGAACGGGTGCCGCAGGAGCGCGTTGCCGCGGTGCTGGAACCGCTGCTGGCGGCCTTCGCCCAAGGGCGCCTGCGGGGCGAGGGGTTCGGCGATTTCTGCCACCGGCTGGGGCTGGCGGCGGCGCTCTTGCTTGTTGAGGGTGTGCAGGCCAGCGCGGCCTGAGCGGCCGGGCGTCGTCCTGTTGGCGCCAAGATGGAAAGATAAGGCCAGGGCGCTGCCCTGGACCTGCAAGGGGGCAGTGGCCCGCTTGACCCCATTCCTTGGAAATCATTTGGTTCCAAGGGCCTATCGCCCTTGGTGGGGCCAGGGTGAAGCCCGGGTGGGATTCGAGCCTGCGCCCCGATTATCCGGGCGGGGCGGCAATTTGCTTGCGGAGCTGCTGGCTGGGCGTTATGTTCTTGTTATGTTCTAACGGGATCATGGGGACGGGCCATGAACGATCGCATGAACGGCAGGCGCGCGCAGGGTTGGAATCGCGCCGGGGGTGGGACGGCCGGCGGACGCGATATTTCGGCGTGGGCGCTCGGCCTGCTCTGCGGCTTCGGGGGAGCTGCGGCGCATGAGGCGCTGCAGCTGCCTCTCGGCCTCGCCCTGGCGCTGGCGAGCGGCCTGCCGCTGCTGGGCCTGGCGCTCCGCCAGGTGCTGCGGCCGCGTCGGCGGGCGGTGGTGTGGGAGGAAGTGTCCTGGCACGCGCGGTGAGGGGGCGAGCCTTCGTCGAGTCGCGGACCGCCGGGGCGCATCAGTACTGTGTGGGCGGCCGTCCGGGCTGAACCCGGCGCGGCGTCCCTGATCGGAAAAATGCGGCGGGTACCCCCACTTGGGTGCCCGCCGTCTTGCTGTGCGCCAGGTTGGCGCGCCGGCGTTGCCCTGGCTTGGGGCGTCTCGCGGGTGTGTGTCAGCGCGTCAGGGCGGATTCATGCACGTGTCATGTAAATTCGAATTGACAGCAGGGGAAACCAAACTAGGATCGCACCTAACGAACACGTAATCCAACGCCGCCGGGCAGTGCCCGGAAGAAGGGTTCCGGGTTCGTCGTGGCGCCCGCCGTCACGAACGATCCCAGCCGTGCGGGATGCGCGCGGCAATCGAGTGTAACCGCCAGGAGAGATAATCATGGCATCACTGTCCGGCCTGACCGAAGACGAGGCCAAGGAATTCCACGAGCAGTTCAAGACCACGTTCACTGCGTTCCTCGGCGTCGCCGCGGTTGCGCATCTTCTGGTCCTGGCCTGGAAGCCTTGGTTCTGATCGAGTAGAGAAGGAAAATTCCCATGGCAAATCCGCAAGACGACTGGAAGATCTGGCTCGTTCTGAACCCGAAGG
>CAIVPZ010000028.1 GCA_903907955.1 uncultured Acetobacteraceae bacterium
GCTCCTCCCCAGTAAGATTGATCTCGTATGGGCTCTTCCTCGGCATGATACGCCCTCCTGACCGAGGGTGATCCTGCCAAGCCCTCGCGAGTCGGCCTTACGGAATACGTCACCGTAATTGCGAAAAGGAGTACTTAGTCTCTACGGCCCGGGCGCCGCCCGGCTGCATGAGGAAATCGTTCCCGTTGCTGCCCGGTGGATCGATCCGGACCTGCGGACCGGACCGCTGCGGCCCCTATGGCGAGACCGGCGAGGCGCGTACCCTCGATCTGCTGGAAGAGGCGCTGACCGAGGGGCGTGGCGCCGTCGCGCCCGAGACACGCGCCCGCCTGCGCGCCGCCCTGCCGCGCGACATCGAGGAACTTCGCCCGCATCTGGACGAGGCCGCCGCCACCGCGCAGACCCGGGCCGAGGCGTTGCTCGCCCAGCGGTCCGCGCGCGAGACCGAGGCGATGCGCAAACTGCTGGCCGACCAGCGCGCCCGCATCACCACCCTGTTCCGCAAGGCCGAGCCGGTGGACCAGCTCAGCCTGCTGTTCCCGGACGAGGCCGAGCGCCGCCAGGTGCTTGACGACCGCCGCGCCTGGGAGCGCCGGCTGGAAGCGCTGGCCCGCGAGGAGATCGCGGAACCCGAGCGCGTCCGCGCCGGCTACGCCACTGTCGCCGCCCGGGTCGAGCCGGTCGGCATCGCCTATCTCTGGCCGGCAACCGCCTGATGCCGTTCGACCCGAATGCCGAGTGGTACGGCAACCTCCAGCCGCAAGGCATTCTCGTCACCGGCCCGGCGCTGGAGCGGCACGGCGTCGTGCCGAACAACGACACCTCGACACTCGCCGCGTTGCAGACCCGGCTCGCGGCCTGGATTCAGGCGCCGCACACAACGGCGCTGATGCAGGATGTGCTCGGCTGGCAGCCAAACGACATTCGGTCCGTAGCCGATCTGCCCGACCCGCCGGGCGTGCTGCTGCCCGAGACCAGCCACGTGCTGCGCCCCGACCACGTCGTGCCGGACCCCGATCCTGCGCCGGGTGCACCGCCCTGGCAGGTGCTGATCCGCGACGTGGCCGCCGGCCGGGATTTCGACGTTGTCCAGCCGGTCGGCGCCTGGGCCGCCAGCCCGCACCACCTGATGACGCGCCTGCTGCAAGGGACCGGTGTGCCCACCGGTCTGCTGGTCTCGCCGACCGCCATCTGCCTTGTCTACCTGCCGCAGGGCGAGGCAGCCGGGCACGTCACCTTCCCGGTGCCCGAAATGACCGAGGTGCGCGGCCGGCCGATGCTGGCGGCGCTGCACATGCTGCTCGAGGAGCAGCGCCTGTTCGGCGCCCCGGCTCACCGACTGCCCGTGCTGCTGCGGGACAGCCGCCGCCACCAGGCCGAGGTTTCGGCGAAGCTGTCCGGCCAGGTGCTGGGAGCGCTGCATGCCCTGCTGCGCGGCCTGCACGCCGCCGACCGCCGCGCCGGCACGGACCGCATCGTCCGGCTGACGGAATCCCAGCCCAACCACCTTTATGGCGGCCTGCTGACCGCGCTCATGCGCCTGGTGTTTGTGCTCTATGCCGAGGATCGCGGTCTGTTCCCGGACAGCGTGCTGTGGACTGACAATTACACCCTGTCCGGCCTGTTCACCCGGCTGCGCGACGATTCGGCGCTGAACCCGGATACCATGGATGACCGCTTCGGCGCCTGGGCGCAGATTTGCGCGCTCAGCCGCATCGTTCATGGCGGCGCGCGCCACGGCGAACTGCACCTGCCGGCCCGGCGCGGCACGCTGTTCGACCCCGGCCGCTATCCCTTCCTCGAAGGCCGCGACGCCGCCGCTGACAAGCCGCGCATCCCGCGCGTCTCCGACGCCACCGTGCTGGCGATGCTGGAACGGCTGCTGATGCTGGACGGCCAGCGCCTGCTCTACAGCGGGCTGGATGTCGAGCAGATCGGCGCGGTCTACGAAACCATGATGGGCTTCACCGTGGAACTCACCACCGGCCCGTCGCTCGCGGTGCGCAGCGGCAAGGCCGATGACGTCGCAACGGTGGTGAACCTCGCGGCGCTGCTGGCCGAGCCGCCCGGCGACCGCGGCAAGTGGCTGAAGAAACATGCCGAACGCGCCCCGTCCGACGCCGCCGGCCGCGCCCTTCAGGCGGCGCGCGACCTGCCGGCGCTGGAAGCGGCGCTGCACCGGCTGGTCGATCGCGACGCCACGCCCTCGGTGGTGCCGGCCGGCACGCCCGTGCTGCAACCGACCGAGGAGCGGCGGCGCACCGGCAGTCACTACACCCCGCCCAGCCTCACCCGCCCGATTGTCGCCGACGCGCTCGCGCCGGTGCTGGCGGCCCTCGGTCCGGTGCCGACCCCGGAGCAGATTCTTGGCCTGCGCGTGCTCGATCCGGCCATGGGCAGCGGCGCCTTCCTGGTCGAAGCATGCCGCCAGCTTGGCGCCGAACTGGTTGCTGCCTGGGGCCGCGCCGGGATTACGCCGCTTCTTCCGGCCGATCAGGACGCGCTGGAACACGCACGCCGGTTGGTGGTCATGCGCTGCCTCTGCGGCGTGGACCGCAATCCGTTCGCCGTCGAGATGGCGCGGTTGTCGCTGTGGCTGGCGACGCTGGCGCGCGATCATGAGTTCACCTTCCTCGACCACGCGCTGCGCCACGGCGATGCGCTGATCGGCCTGCCGCGGGCGCGCATCGCCGACCTGCACTGGGCGCCACGGCCGGACTCGCCGCAGCTTGCCTTCCAGTTGATCCGGCCGCGCATCACCCGCGCCGCGGTGGAGCGCCAGCGCATCCGCGACGCGTTGGAAGGCGAGGGCGAAACCGTGCTGCGCCCGATCCTCGCCCGCGCCGATGCGATCCTCGACGACGTGCGCCTGATCGGCGATGCCATCTGCGCCGCCTGGTTCAACGAGACGACGGCGACGGCGCGGCGGCAGGCGCAGGCCCGGCTCGAATCCGACTACATGCAGGCCGGCCAGACCTGGCGCGACGGGCTGGACGCCGGGCAGGCGGTGCGCCGGCGCCTCGCCGCCGAGGGCCACGCCTATCATCCGTTCCATTGGGATATCGAGTTTGCCGAGGTGTTTGAGCGCGAGAACCCCGGCTTCGACGTGGTGATCGGCAACCCGCCCTATGCCGGCAAGAACACGTTCAAGAAAGGCAACGTGCCGGGCTTTCCGGAGTGGTTGCAGGCGATCCATCCAGGGTCGCACGGCAATGCTGATCTATGCGCACACTTCTTTCTGCGCGGCTTCGACCTGCTGCGCCAGGGTGGCGCGCTGGGCTTCGTCGCCACCAACACCATCCGCCAGGGCGACACGCGGGAGAGCGGGTTGCGCGCGCTGCTCGCCCGCGGTGCCACCATCACCCAGGCCACCCGCCGTCTGCGCTGGCCCGGTGATGCGGCGGTGATTGTCTGCGTGGTGCATCTGGTGCGTGGCCCGAGTCCGGTCGTGCCGGTACTCGACGGGCGTACAGTGACGCGCATCAGCGCCTTCCTGGAAGAGGGCGTGCGCGATGAGGCGCCGAAGACGTTGGAGGGTAACCGGGGCAAAACCCCGGGTAAGCAGGTGCAGCATGCGTCCGCCTGCGGAACGGCCGCCGCAGAAATCCGCCATTTTTTGGCCGTCGAACCCGGATTGACCCGCTTCCGTTCTGTGTTCGCCCGGGGTTTTGCCC
>CAIVPZ010000029.1 GCA_903907955.1 uncultured Acetobacteraceae bacterium
CCCCCCGAGGCATGCGAGGAAGCGAGGTTCGGTTGCGGCCTGCGCGGGGCGCTCTTTCCTGTGGGTGTGCTGACGGGCGCAGCCGGGTTGCAGCAGACGCGGGGCGCATTTCCTTGCGCTCTGCGACGGCTGCGACTTGGCTGCGCTCGTCAGCGTGTCGATTTTGCGCCCTGCGCAGGCCGCGACTGAGCCTTGCGCGGCCGAGCGTGCCGAGCCGGAGGCGCGCGCTTGCGCGCGGGGGTTCGTCCAGCCGCCGGCTTCTGCCAGACCGCACGCATCCGAGGGGGTGCGCGCCGGCACCGGGCTGGCGGTCGGGGTTGTGGAAAGGATCACGGGGATGGCGCTAAAGATGCCGGCGTCGGCGCCCGGTTCACCGCCCCCAGGCAGATCTCACACCGCTGCAGGCAGCCATCGAAAAGGTCGGTGTGTCCGCGGCGCCCGGCCGGGCCGGGCCGGAAGAAGCTATTCGGCGGTGGCGCTGTCGCGGAGGGGGGTATCGCCATCGCGTGTAGACGACATTGTCTTTACGCCAACACGGTGGACTGGCATGCCGCTCGCCATCCGCAGCGAAGAGGTCAGGCCGGGACACGCGCCAGCACGTTGCGCACCGCGGTTGCCGTCCAGGCGCCACCCCGGGATGTCCTGATGCCGCGCCCGGTCATCTCGGCGGCGACCTGGCGCAGCGACAGTCCGCGCCGGCGCATGTCGGTTGCCATCGGACCGACGTCGGCGGCGAAGGCGTCCGCCTTCCGGGCAACGCCGGCCGTTGCCGCGGTGGTGTCGCGCGGTGCGCCGCCCCGCCAACCGCCGAGCTTCACGCCCCGCGCCTTCGCCGCCGCCAACGCAACCTTGGTGCGCAGGCTGATGGCCCTGGCCTCTTCCTCGGCCATGGCGGCGTAGACGTGCAGCATGAACGGCGTGGCGGTCGGCATGTCGCAGGCCACGAACGGCACGCCCTGCTCCATCAGGGCCGAGATGAAGGCGACGTTGCGCGCCAGCCGATCGAGTTTGGCAATCAGCAGCGTGGCGCCGGTCTGCCGGCAGTGGGCGATGGCCTCGCGGAGCTGGGGCCGGTCAGCGTTCTTGCCGCTCTCGGTCTCGACCAGCTCGGCGAGCAGCGTCCAGGTGCCGCCGTTCGAGAACCGCGCCACCGCCTCGCGCTGGGCCTCGATGCCGAGGCCGCTGCGGCCCTGCTTGTCGGTGCTCACCCGCAGATAGGAAACAAATCGGCCATTCATGGGGCTGTATGATCCCGAACTACGGTCCTTGTTCGGTCTTATACACCGTGAGCGTGCGTGTCGGGTCAGAAGTCCGCAGAGGCCGCCGCCGTGCCCTTTGGTTGGCGCGTGAATTGGGTGCGGTCCCGACGGGGCGGTAGCAGCTCGGCCAGATCACCTTATATATCCACCAGTGCGATATCGAAATGTCGCCGACGCGCAATCAAGGCCGGTTTCCGGCCCGATGAGCGGATTCTTCATTGAGACTCCACTCCACGGACAGTAGGGCGTGGTAACAGGAAGACGAATCCGTCAGTGCTACGGACAACCTCATAGTTCTCCTGTAGCACAGACGCGAGCCTCCCCCAAGTCGGCACCTCCGGCACAGCGAGCGTCCCTTGCAACATCTCTATCATGGCGAACTCGTGACGTCGCACGCGACCGAGCAAGTCTTCCTCGCTGCGGCGGCCGAACACGAACTGCTGGCTCATGTTATAGCGGTCGAATAGGAACGGCTTGCCCGCATACCAGCACAGCACGGGGTCAAAACACAAAACCGGACCGGATTGCGCAGTGATGTAGGCCACGCTGGCCCGGATTCTTGCCTCGTCGGCTGCCTTGCCTGGCAGCATTCCGGCAAGGATACGCACCGGTTCCAGCGGCATGACCAGCGCGACATGGAACACCAGCACCGCTACCAATACGATGGCGGCACGGGTCTGTGGCAGGCGCCCCACCGCCAGCCCGAGGGCAAGTGAGAGGCCAATTACAAGGTCAAACGCCATATTCGCTGCGACCCCATAGCCTCCCGCCGAAATAACCAACTCCAGTAGACCTGCGCCGACCAGCGCGGTCGTCAGCCCGGTCTCGCGGTCCTGCAGATCTTCCTGGTCACGTGGTTTGCAGACGACTACCACCAGCCAGGCTGCTAAGGGGATATCGGCTAGATACAGCATTCTCCGCGTGTCCTCGACCAACTTCATGACCGAGAGTTGCCGCGGGCTCAAGATGGACAACAGCGCCGGTTGGCCCCACACAGCGAGCAGCAAAGCACCTGCGAGCAGTATAGCAAGTCCAGCAGCAGCAAGCCAGCACAGTAAAGTACAAAGACCTCGCCAGGCTGCCCAGGCCGTTACCGCGAGAGGAACAGCAATGATATTGTGCTTGATAAGCCCTGCCAAGGCCATAATTATGGCCGCACAGAACATTGCGCCGAATCGCTCCGGATACAGCCAAATCACAGCCAGCCCAACCAACATCACCGCATGACCAAGCAACTGCGGATCGTTCAGACCGATCCGTCCACCCGGATAGGCGCTGAACAGCATCAGGAAGAAGGCCGCAGTGAAGGCACCGGCGCTACGCTTGGAGGTGGCGCGAGCCACTAGAACACCAATGGTCACTGCGATGGCGAATAGCGCCAATATAGAGATCAGCCGACCGGCCAGCACCGTGTCTCCGGTCAGCAGCCCCGCCATGCCGATGACGTAGAATGATAGCGGCGGATAGTTGTTCATCACCATCTCGTCGGCACCGGGGTATAGCACTCCACCATGCACCGCACGGTCTGCGAAATAGGCGACCCAGCCTTCATTGTTTGTTTCTAGAACCATTCGAAAAGCGCGGTCGAGATAGAACCAGAGGGTCGGTAAAAATCCGAGGAACAAGGCAGCCGCGCTCGTCCAGCAGATTACTGAGCGGAGCCGAGTTGAACTAGACATGAACCGACCATGTGGTTACGATGGCGTGTGTAGCACGACAATCAGGATAGTGGCGAGCGCCAATCAGGATGGCGGCCTGCAACAGCGCTTGGTGGCATGATCGTCGCGTCTGATTGCCGCTGGCAAGAGACCCAATCCTGATTTTCGCTTTGGAGCCACAATCAGAGTGGCAGAGATCATGTGGAATCGCCGCCCGAATTCCGGTCGGTCTTGGCCTTTGGGGCGAAAGGCCCAGCGACGTAAAATTGGACGGAAAGAAACGAGAACGCGGGCTGGATCTCACTCATCCCCTCATTCTGCGATAGCGATGGCTGGCATGAACACGCCCGCCTTTGCCACGGCGCCGGCGAACTTTTCCATCAGCGGCATGAGGCGATGCTCGGGCATGTTGGGCATGAGGTCGTAGAGCATGCAGCCTTGCCGGAACAGCGAATGGGTCCGCTTTTTACTGGTGTTGGACTTCAACAGGCGATCCATGCCGAGGCTTTCGCCAACGGCGCCGAGCAGGGTCAGCAAGGCGGTGGCGAAGGCGCTGATCAGCAGCCGGCGGTCGCGACGCATTGGCTCGCCGATGCG
>CAIVPZ010000030.1 GCA_903907955.1 uncultured Acetobacteraceae bacterium
AACGTTCCCGTAATCGTTCCCGGTTGCCGATTTTCGGTATTTGAGCGACGGACAGGCAATCTCTGACAGACCAAGTCATGCTAGACGCATGTCTGTTGCAGAGCGCTGCCGCGCCGGGTATGGCTCGATTTGCACCGGTTTGCCGGGGACAACCGAACCGCGGTGTCCGACCGGGAACGACAGGAAGCTCAATGACAGCGACGAGAGACGGGGCGTACCTCGCCCACATTTCCGACACCCTGACCGCGATCGCCGAGCAGCTGGATGAGCAGCGCGAGGTTCAGCAGAACGTCCTGATCGCCCTGAATGCGCTGCTGGAAACCAACCGGGCACAGTCGGAGATGCTTGCCGAAATCCTTGGTGCTGCCTCGCAGGATGCCGGGCCGTCACCGGTTGCCGTGGCGCTCGAGGCGCTCGCCACGCAGGTCCGGCAGATGGACGAGAATCAGACGAGCCTGATCGCACTCGTGGGAGAACTGCCGGAGGCGGTCGGCAGACAGTTCGATACCAGTCTAAAGGATTTGTTGACCGCAGCCGCCACGAAGCACTGAGGTGCTGACCTATCGGACGGGCGCGGCCGGCGCCCCCTCGGCGGCGCGCGCCATGAGCGAGCATTTGTTGCAGCAGACGCTGTCGCCGGAGATGGCGGCAATGGCGGAGTACTATCACCAGGGCCTGAAGCCGCCGACGCCGGAGGAAGCCGCCGCCGCCCGCTATGCGGCCGAGACGACCGGCGGACGGCTGCCGGGCGGGGCAGCGCTCGACGAGCTGGTCGCGCGCGAGGCTGACCGGTTGGCTGAGAGCAGCACCGATGCCGCCGGCCGCTCCTCGCCGCGGGACGAGATAATGGTCCGGGCGCTTGGTGCGTTCATCGCGGCCGGACTGGTGGACCGGGACGAGGCTGTCGCCTCCCTCTACCGTACCGGCCACCACCGCGCCGGCGATGACGGAGAAGGCCCCGGCGAGCGCCTCGACCGCGCGACAGAATCGGCGCGTACCGGCAAGGACTACAGCAGCGCGACGGCGACGCCCCGCCGGGACATGAACCCGGCGCTTGCCCGGCGGCTCGGCATCGATATCACCAAAGCCCTCACCGCGGGCGACGTCGCGAACCTGCTGAACGGCCAGCGCGCGGACGGCGGCGACATCGACGGCAAGCAGAAGCGGTCCGGCACGGAGGGCGTCGGGACCGTTTTCGGGATGGACGAGAGCCGGCTGCCCACGCGTGCCGAGTTGGAGAATGTCCTGGCCGGCCGGCGGGTGGACGGAACGGCGTTGCCGCCAGCGGCCGCGCAGCGGGCTGTGCGGCGCTTCCAGGCCGTTCTCGGAGCAAAACAGGCCGACCTGACCCCGGAGCAACGCGAGGACATCCTGTCCGGTCGCACGGCCACGGGCGGCGAGTTGACCGCGAAGCAGTACCACGAGCGGATGGACACGTCGCGGGCGCGGATCGGCTACGTCGATCTGACCTTCTCGGCCCCGAAGTCGGTCTCGGTTGCGTGGTCCTTCGCCCCGACCGAGGCC
>CAIVPZ010000031.1 GCA_903907955.1 uncultured Acetobacteraceae bacterium
ACTGACACGGTCGCAATCTCATATTTGGCTGAGGTCGTGGTACCCCACCATACCCCCGATATCCAGTCCCTTGCGGCTCCAAGCCGAGAATCACTTTTCCCTGTCATTCACTGCGGTTTCAGAGAATCGGACGGCCCTGCCAGCAGGGCGATGACGCGGACGGTCGGGGAGAACGCGACCCCGCACCAGCCGGCACGAAAAACCAGGCAATACATCAACCAAAAGTTGTATCAAATGCTTCTATCTGTACTTTTAAGACAGCATTCGCTACGCAAGACACCAGAACGTTGCTGATTTACCAGAACAATCAACCACAGATCGTGCGCAGCACAAGAATTACTAAACAACGAGCCATCACGATCCCGTGATTGATGCCAAAATAACTATATACGTGATGCAGATTACGGGTTATTGCTGAAATAACCAGAGTACACCACCAAACCAAAACTCAGGGCTTTTCCAAAGATCGGCGTCGGTGTTTGGACGTACAAAATCCCGTTGCGCCACGTCTTCGTGACGCTGGCTTCTGCTAAGGAGAAACCAACATGAAGACAAACTTCCGTGTCACCGCAGGCATTCCTGGCATTCTTCGCGCGAGAGCAACTAAAATAGCCGTCGTCGTCGCCGCCGTTGCGGCGACCTTTGCATTGCCGGCCAGGGCTGACCTCATCTTCAGCGGCACCGGAACCTCTTTCGCAAACGATCCAACGGCGGCAAAGGTCTCTTTCTCACTCAACGGCAACAAGTTTGAGATCGTTCTTACAAATACCGCGCCGGCAAAAGTGCAGGCTGACGTCCTGACGAATCTGCTTGTTACCACAGCTCCTTCTCCCGCCACCGCTTTGCCGGGTGCATCCGGAACGGCGGCGCTGACCCAGGGGAGTACGCTCGTATCGGGAACGCTCCCCCTCGATACACATACCATTGGCCAGGAGTGGGCATATTTCAGCGGCACTGGCGGCGGCGTTGCAAGTTCGGGCTTCGGCGTTGGAACCGGTAACGGCAACCTGTGCGGCGGCGGCACCAACACCGTCCTCTGCCAAAATAACAATGCACAGCAGCTTGATGGTTCGGCCTACGGGCTCGTGGGACCGAATACCAAGTTTATCGGTCACGGTAATTTCGTTACGAACACCTACATCGAAAGCTCGATCACGATAGACATCATACTTGCTTCCAACTCGGACTTTAAACTCTCCGATATCACGCACGTCCAGTTCCAGTACGGTACGGGAACTGACGACGCCAGCTATATTAGTTTTGATCTTAGGGACTGCACCGGCGGTTCAGATTGCACCTCCCATGATACCACCAAACCCGCACCGGAGCCGGCGTCCATGGCACTGTTCGGCACCAGCCTGCTCGGCTTCGGCCTGATCCGCCGCCGCAAGCATCAGCCGGCCGAACAACTGCCTGCCTGATCTGCCCGGACCGCTCGGCGGATATCGGCACGGGCCGTCAGGACCTTCCTGACGTTACCCACCAACGCCGGCAATCCGCGGCGAACTTGGCAACATCGTGCGGCGACGCGGGCCGCGCATGCGGACGGGCCGGCGGGCGCTTGCGAAAGCGCCCGCCGGCACCACGCTACTTGTAGTAGCCGACCCCGCAGACGAGATCGGAAACCTTGGTCACGTAGGACGATTTCGCCACCGGGGTCTGCGTGCCCGGGCGCGGGAACATATAGTCGACTTCGGCAACCTTGCCCTCCTGGGCAACCGCCAGCATTTCGACCACGAACGTCTTGCCGTTGCCGTCCTTGAGCACCTTGCCGTCCTGCCCCATCAGCTTCGGGTTGGTGTGCGCGACGAACTTGCCGTCGAGATCGAGGCAGAAGACATACAGGTCGCGATCCTTGAACCCGTTCTCCCCCTTGACGAACTGGCTGAGCGCCGCGGGCTTGTCCGCCTTGACCGCGGTGGCCGCACGGTCAAGCAACGCCCGCGCCTCCGGGGCGGTACCGTCGGCGGCCTGCACCGGCAGGGCAGACAGGAACAGCAGGCTTGAGCAAATGGCCGAAGCTGCAATTAAGCGTCGCATGGGTTTCCTCCCGTGTTTGTCGTCGCCTGTCGTTGCGTTTACGCGTATCCTGCAACGACATCGCCGGCCCAGGGTAGCGTCCCGCGCGGCAATGGTAAACCAGACATCGCCCCGGGGCGCTGCCCCGGGATTGCCGCCGGCCCATCGGCAAGGTCCTGGCGACATTCCGGCTTGAAACGCCCGTCGATGCCCGGTACGTTGCTCGTCCAGGCGATGCCCGGAGAACAGCTTTCCACAAGACCGACAACACTTCCGCACAGACGAAGCTCGACAGCGAACCGAGGATCTTCTGGAAATGTCAGAAAACACTCGACATTCTGGTCAATCCGCCCCGACGGGTGACTTGCTTCCAACCGGTTTTTCGCGTTAGTTCCCATGCCAAGACTTCTGATCATCCAGGCAGCCACCTACCGCTCCCGCGACGACCGGCGTCCGCTCCGAATCCGCAAACGCAAACTGGTGGGCGCGGTGATGCCCTACCTGGCGGCCCTTGCACCGCCAGGCTGGGACATCACCCTGGTCGATGACGCGATCGAAGACCCGGATTACAACGCTGCCGTCGACGTCGTCGCCATCACCGCCCGCATGGTCACCTCGCTGCGGGCCTACGAAATCGCCGACCTGTTCCGGGCCAGGAAGATCCCCGTCCTGATGGGCGGGCCGCATGCGACGTTCTACAGCGCGGAAATGGCCGAACACGCCGACGGCGTGTGCATCGGGGAAGCCGAGGAAATCTTCCCCGCAATGCTGGAAGATGCCGCCGCCGGGCGGCTGCAGCAATTCTATCAGCGCAACGACGTCGCCAGCCTTGCCGGCATGCCGACCCCGCGCTGGGATCTGCTCAATCCGAAGCATTACGTGTTCTACCGGCCATTCGTGATCCAGCAGTCCCGCGGCTGTCCCTACACCTGCGATTTCTGCGCCGAACGCCGCCTGAACGGCGATTACGGCTACCGCGACCGCCCGGTGGCCGAAGTGGTCGAGGAAATCAGGAAATGCGGCAGCCGCCACATCTTCTTCGCCGCCAGCCAGTTCGTCGGCCACAAGGGGCGCACGATGGAATTGCTGGAAGCCCTCATTCCGCTGAAGATACGCTGGTCCGCCCTGTTTTCCCCGCGCTTCGGTCTCGATGCGCAATTCCTTGATCTGGCCAAGCGGTCCGGCCTGCTGCATGTCAACATGGGAATCGAGAGCGTTTCCCAGGACACCCTGAAATCAATGCGCAAGGAGTTCAACCGCTCCCACAGCTACGCGGATATGATCGACAACCTCAACAAAAGGAACATCAGCTTTTCTTTCAATTTCGTATTCGGAACCGATTCCGACAGCCAGGACATTTTCCCCGCGACCCTGAAATTCCTGCAGGCGCACAGGGTTCCGGCGGCCTATTTCAATGTGCTGGTTCCGCTGCGTGGCACGCCCCTTTATGACCGCATGAAGGAGGACGGCCGCATCATCGACGAGCCGAACATGGAACGCTGGCCCGGCGTTTTCTGCCACTTCCACCCTTCGCAGATGTCCGCGCAGGACCTGGTGGCGCAGGTCCAGAAGCTGCAGCGCGAATTCTATTCGCTGCGCCTGATCACGCAGCGCCTGCGGTTTCCGCGTACGCAGGCCGATCTCGCATCCTGGAACGTGAACATGACACAGCGAAAAGTGGCGCTGCATTCGGATACGATGTGCGAGTTCAGCGAATTCTGAACGGTCCGGCGCGATCCTGTCGGGGCTTCGCCCCGAACCCCACCAGGGCTTTGCCCTGGACCCACCAAGGGCCGGAGGCCCTTGGAACCCAATGACAAATGGGGTCAAGGGGGCCCCCTTGCGGGTACAGGGCAGCGCCCTGGCCTTGCTGTGATTTGTCACAGTAGACCCGCCGCCCCGTTGCCGCGATCGTTCAGGACGTTGCGGCACGAGGTGATTGCATGGATTTCCGGGGCTTGCTGCGGGGCACGCAAAGCAGGCATCGGCCGGCCGCGTTCGGCCTAGGGTTCGATCAATTGCCCGGCCGCCGCCTTGACCGCCGCATGCATGCGGGTTGTCGTGTTCAGCTTCAGCCGCGCGTTGTCGATATGGAAATCGACCGTTCGCTTGGTCAGGCCGAGGATCTGGGCGATTTCCGACGAGGTCTTGCCGCGCGCGGCCCAGGTCAGCGTCTCCACCTCACGCTCGGTGAGGTTGACCAGTCTCGGCCATATCGCCATGCGCGCCACCCGTGCCAGCCGGGCGGTGATGATGGTAATCAATATGTCGAAATCAACCGGCTTGGTGATGTAGTCGTCCGCCCCGAGTTGCCGTCCTTTGAGTTCGTTCGCCCGATCGGAAAGCGCCGTCAGATAGATGAAGGGCATGCTGCTGAAGCGCGGCGCGATCGCGATCAGCCGCTCCAGCAGATCGAAGCCGGACAGAACAGGCATGCTGATGTCAGCCAGCACGATATCCGGCTGCCTGGCCAGGATTGCCTGAAATCCCTGTTCGCCGTCATAGGCCATGCTGACCTTGAAGCCACGATCGACCAGTTCTTCGGCGATCAGGCCCACCGTATCACGATCGTCGTCGACGCAAAGAACGTGCCGGCGCTGGTCCCCCATTGTCTCCCCAGTTCATGCAAGCGCCACAATCGGGGGGCAGCACGCATCCCGCCATGGCACGCCACCACCTGTCCCCTCCCCTATCTCGTTGCATTGCAGCGGTCAAACCCGACTTCCGCCGCGGTGCCACTCCGGCGGGACGGAACCGTGTAATGCGATACTCGCAATCCCTCAGTGGCCGGCTCTCCCTGCTGTTCTTCTCGCTGTTCGCGGCAATTGTGGTTCTTGGCCTGGCCAGCGCCTGGAGCCTGAGCAATTCCAACGAGGTATCGACCGACGTGCGGGATCGCTGGCTGCCCAGCACGCGGCTGCTCGGCGATCTCAACAACTTCACCTCGGATTACCGTGCCGCCGAGGCCGACAGCCTGCTGCAGTCGACCGCAGCCGAACGCGCCGCCACCCTGCATGACATGCAGGTGCTCGATCAGGAGATCACCCGGGCGCAACAGGGCTACGAGCGCATACGCCACGACGATGAGGAATCCGCCCTCTACGGGAAATTCAGTTCCACCTGGTCCGCCTACAGGCAGTCGGCCGATCAGGTCATCGCCCTGGCATCGGCGGGGCAGAATGCCGAAGCGGCCACGCTCTACCGGACGACGTCGCGAACGACATATGACGCCGCGAGCGATCTGCTTGGACGATTGACCGACACCAACGTGATGCGGGCAGCCCAGGCCAGCGAGCATTCCGTGCTGGCCTTCCGGCAGGCGCGCTGGCTGATGATCGGGGGATTGCTGGCCGCGGGTCTGATGCTGGCCGTCGTCATATTCCAGGTCCGGCGTTCGGTATCGCGTCCCCTGCTCGATCTCGGCCGGTCGATGCTTCAGCTTGCCGCCAACGACACCGCCCTCACCATCATGCACACCGGCCGAACCGACGAAATCGGCGAGATGGCACGCGCCGTCATGGTGTTTCGCGGCAATGCGATCGAGTTGGTGCAAAGCCAGCGCGACCTGGCGCAACAGGCCGCGGTGCTGGAAGAAAAATTGGCGCATGAACGCAACGTGACCGAGTTGCAGCGCAACTTCATCTCGATGATCACGCATGAATTCCGCACCCCGCTCACCCACATCGATGCCCAGGCGCAGCGCATGATCAGCCTGAAGGAGCGGCTGAGCGCCGAGGAGATTGTCGAGCGTGCGGGCCGGGTGCGGCTCGCGGTGACGCGGATCGTCCGGCTGATCGACAACCTGGTGGACACCTCGCGCCTGCTGGACAGCGACACCGGCCTGTTTTTTTGCACCGAGTCGATCAACCTGGGCACCGTTTTGCACGATGCCTGCTGCCTGCAGCGGGAGACGTCACAAAGCGTGGAAATACTGGAGGATTACGGACCCAGGCCATTGCATCTGCATGGAGATCCGAAACTGCTTCTCCATGTGTTCAGCAACCTTCTCTCCAATGCTGTAAAATACTCCAAGAACAGTGGGAAGATAGTTATCCAGGCAAGCCAGAACCATGGGATCACGTCGGTAGTCGTTGAGGATAACGGAATTGGCATTCCGGAAGCTGATAGAGAACAGATATTTACCAGATACTACCGTGGCAGCAACGTGATCGGTTTTGACGGAACCGGTGTCGGTCTTTTCCTTGTCGCGACCGTCGTGCGTCTGCACGGCGGCAACATCTCGGTCGAGAGCAGCGAAGGAAAAGGCTCGCGGTTCACCGTGAACCTGCCCAATCGCCTGTCTCCGGCCGCCTGACCGGACCAAAGCCGGGCCAAGCGCTGGTCTGCCCTACGGTCATTTCTCCCCTCGGCCCCGCCACCCGCATGGGGTATGAGACTGCCGCCGCGGTTGCGGCAGCACGTTTTCGAGGGAAAAACCATGATCTGCAGGCAATTGTTGCCGGCGCGCGTTGTTGGCGTGGCGATAGTGGCGTTGGCGGCACTGCCAATCGCGAGCGGCCCGGCCCAGGCCGCCGCCGCGGCAGCCGCGGCGGCGGCAGCCTCCGCGGCATCGGCAGCGGCGGCAGCCACCAGCGGGCACGCGACGCCGCGGATCGATCTCGGCCCGCCGGCCGACGCAACCGACTTCACGCAGCCGCTCAGCCAGCAGTTGAACGTTTACTACGACGAATACGCCGCATTCAAAACCCAGCTCCAGAACGACTATAATATCCAGTTCACCATGCCCGTCTCGGTGTTCGGGCAATGGGCCAAGCCGCATGGCGGCCAGGGCAACGCCGAACTGGTCTACACGCCCGATATCAGCTGGACACCGTTCACCGACACGTCGGTCGGCTCGGGCGCGGTCGATATCCAGGTGCAGAGTTACCAGTTCTGGACCCGCCCCACCACCGGCACCCGGACCGCCCGCATGGGCCTGATCACCCAGCCGAACGCCTGGGGCGCCAACGGCTACCAGATTGCCCAGCTGACCTACACCCACACCTTTCCCGGCAACTGGCTGGCCCTCGCCGTCGGGCAGTATTCGTTCGGCAACTATGACGACAATAAATATACCGGGGACGCGCAGACCACGTTCATCAACTACGCGCTCGCGCAGAACGGCACGGAAACCTATATCAACGCCGGCACCGGCGCCTACGTGCAGATCTCGCCGAACGACTCGTGGCAGTTCGCCGCCGGCTTTCAGAGCGCCACCGACGTCTCCGGGCACGCGCTGACCACCAACGGCTATGGCAGCGGCAAGGTCGCCTATTTCCTCTCGGGGCAATGGACGACGACATTCCTGGCGGGTGGTGTTTACAATATCATATACTATGAACAGCCCTCCGTGCCGCTGCAGCCAAGTGCGTCGAAGGGTGTTTCGTTCAGCGCGTCGCAGGATCTCGACGACACCTTCGGGCTGTTCTTTCGCGCCAACAACGCCTCGGGCGCTGCCATCCCGATCGAAACCTCCATCGCCTTCGGCGGCGTCATCAACAATCCGTTCGGCCGCCTCCGGCTCGACCAGCTCGGGATCGGCTTTGCCTGGGACAAAACCAACAAGTCGGCGATCATAGGCCCGTCGCGCAATGCGGAATGGATCGGCGAGATTTACTACAACTACTGGATCTTCAAGGGCCTGTTCGTCACACCGGACGCACAGGTCTATCTCAACCCCGCCCTCGCCCCGAAGACGAACGTCGCCGGCGCGTTCACCCTTCGTACCACGCTCGAATTCTGATTTTCACCCCAACCACGCCGCCGCAATCCTTCCGCCGCCTGGGCAGCCAAACGGCCCAAAGGACAAACCCCGTCGCGCAGCAGCGCGACGGGCAGGGCCGGAAACCGCGCCCCGAGTCGCCGCAGTTTGGACTCTACTGACGCCCCACCCCACCCGGAGTTATCCACAGGCCGCCATACTTATCCCCAGGACTCTGCTGACGCGACTTTGGACTCTACCGACGCGACTCGGAGTTATCCCCTGGACTCTACTGACGAATCTAATAGTAGATTCTAATAGCTTTCCTAATAGCTTGCGTCAGTAGAGTCCCACTTGCATCCGCCGCAACAACCCGCCCATTATGCCGCCATGGGTGAAGTTCACAGGCTGATCCAGCAGCATGGCATCGAAGGCGCACGCGCCTTGGCCGCCAGCAAGGCCGAGCGCCATGCCATCGACGCCGCGATGGCCGTCCTTTCGGACGAAGAAAACCGGCTCGGCATTACCCATGCCGGCTTTGCCATGACGTCCTTGCCGCACAAGCGCATCGAGGACGGCTTTTGGCGCCGGGAAGGTCATCGGACAACGCTGCTGGTGGAATCGGGTCGCAACCGGCACGGCGATCTGGTCGGCGTGCCCTATGGATCGATCGCCCGGCTGATCCTGCTCTACCTGCAAACCGAAGCAATCCGTACCAACTGCCCGGAAGTCGAGCTCGGCCGTTCGATGAATTCCTGGATGGGACGGATGTCGCTGTCGACCGGCGGGCGCACCTACCAGCTGGTCACCGAACAGGCCCGGCGGATTTCCGCCTGCCGGCTGACCTTCTTCACCGATCGCGACAACGGCATCGAGGCCCGGCACAACGGCGCCTTCGTGCAGGACGCGATCTCGCTGGCCGGCGTCTCCGACGAGAACCAGCCATCGCTGTGGCAGGACCGGGTGCGGCTGGACGACGGCTTCTGGCGCTCGCTGCGCGACCATCCGGTGCCGGTGCGCGAGGAAGCGATCAAGGCGATCGGCACGCGCAGCCTGGCGATCGACGTCTATATCTGGCTTGCCTACCGGTTGCATGCGCTGACCAACCCGGCCCCGGTCAGCTGGACAGCGGTACACGGCCAGTTCGGCGCCGGATTCCGGCTGGTGCGGCAGATCAAGCCAACCTTCCTGGAAGCCCTGAACCTGGCGCTCGCGGTCTATCCGGAAGCAAGAGTGGAAGCGGACAAGGAAGGGCTGGTGCTGCACCCCTCCCCCCCGGCGGTCCCCAGGAGCGAGGCGCGACGGCTCGGCATTGCCTGATGCCTGGACTCTACCGACGAGGCTGAACCCCGGCATTTTCGCCGGTTTCACCACTTTCATCGCGGTTGCAGGGCGTCAGTAGAGTCCCAACCTGACCGGGCCAAACGCCCTGAAGCAAGCTCAGCGTCTGTCAAAGGGCACAGCCACGACAGCGTTCTGCGTCTCCGCCGACAGGCTCGGCCGCGGCTTTACGGCCACCGCCGTTTCCTCCAGATGGCGCCGCAGAATGGAAGCCTGGGTCAGCATGATGTAGAGCAGTTCGAAATAGGCCGCGCTGAGCAGCGCTCCGCACACCATGAACACGATCAGGCTCAACCGGAACAGCAGGGCAAGGTCGTATGCCCATAAAAGCGACTCGTTGCCGCGGGTAATGCTCAGGACGCGGCCGAGATTGCGAAAGCCGGTGAACAGGATGGCCATGAACAGGAAGAAACCCGGGAACCCAAGATCGCCGAGAGTCTGGAAGTATATGCTATGAGCTGCCAAAGGCCCCCTTGGTTCCGGTGAATCGATGGTTCCGTCCAACATATGGAACTTCGACCGGTAGATATCGAAAAAGATTCCGTTCTCTCCTGCCGAATATCCGCCTCCCACCAACGGCCGATCAAGCGCCAGAATGAGGTTTATTTTCCACGATGACACGCGGTACATAAAGGAATCATCCTGCTCGGCGGTATTGATCGTATTCATGCGCTCCGTCCATTGCGCCGGTGCGAAGATCAACAACCCGGTCGCGAGCACCGCGACGCCGAGCAGGGGCGGCAGTTTGTTGCGGCTCTGCTGGATCAGAAAAATGGCGAGAACAATCAGCCCCATCAATCCGCCACGCGATGCCGTGGCGATGACACCAGCGAAGCAGACCACCACCGCGCCCATGAAAGCTAAACGAATCAGGCGCGCTTCGGAATAGCGGAACAGGTAGACCAGCAAGGGCAGGACCATGACTGTGGCCATGGCCAGATAATTGTTGTCCCCGAACGAGCCAGGCGCAGTAACCTTGTGTCCCCCGCCAGTAGAGATGTATTTCAATCCATCCAACGCTCCGTGAATTCCCATTCCAAGGCATATGATGATCAACATCGAATGAAGCTGCAGGCGGCCGCGCACCGCCATCGTTGAAAATACGCACAGGGCATATATTTTCATCATCTTATCAAGAAGGTTATAGCTCCGCTCAGAATCGGATAGCTCTACACTATAGGATATTATACCCTGCAGAACGAACAGACCGGTAAGAATAATATGTGCATCAAAATATGGCTTATTTTTTTTCTGATCTATAAAAATACCAATAACAGCCACAGCAACTGCAATTTTGTTCAACGGGAGGGTAGCGCCAATCCCGTACATATACTGTTGCGGTGCACACAAGGCGATCCACGCCCAGAGCATCGCTCCAGTATGCACGCAACGCGCTGCGTTGGCCAGCATGAACAGGAACAACGCCATGAAGGCAATGTCACGCATGCAAACCTAGCGCCGGTCCGCGGTCATGCCGGAGGCCGTGAATCTGGACCCGCGCGCGACCGGCCTGGCCAGGTTGTCGCGGTAGCGGAACAGCCCCGGCAGCTTGGTGCCAGGCTTGAGGACCGCATTCACCCGGCTCCAGTGGATCACCAGGGCGGTGAGCAGGACGCTGAACATGTACGGGAAGATTTCCATGCCAGCCGATCCGTCCCCCAAAAGCGATGCAGAAAACCCCGTGCCCGCTTATAGGCCGACAGCAACCGGCCACGGAAGCATCCTATGGCGTTGCCCCCGATCCGGCACAAGCCGGCCCAGCACATGCCGGCCCAGCGCCAGCAGACCCATGGGCCGGCGCGGGTTGACCAGCAGCACGCCGATGCGCTGACGGCGCTGGCCGGCCCAGAGCAACTTGTAGGCATCGTCGCCGCGGCCGAAATCCAGCTCCGCGACCCCTTCCCGGTCCAGCAGGTCACGGATCATGGCAGCGGTCAGCACGGTGCCCGGCGAGCGCGCCCGTGCCGCCTCGTCATGCGCCAGCTTCAGCACCGTGGCGGTGCCGCCGGCAACCACCCAGTACTGGGCGGCGACCGGCCTGCCGTCCAGCCGCAGCACGCCCAGCCGCAAGGCGCCCGCCGCGGCCGCCGCGCGCATCAGCGCCGCGCTGAAGCCGGGAAAGGGCTCCTTCGCCTTCCAGCTGCGTGCATAGACCGCCTCGTAGGCGGCAATGCCCGCTTCCAGCCCGGCGCCATCCTCAGCGATCAGCTCCACCACGATGCGGCGATCGCGTTCGGCCTGGCCCAGGCGGCGGCGGATGGTCTCGCGCAGCGCGCCCGGCCGGGCTGCCAGGTAATCCGCCCAGGATCGCCCGGCCACGGGCTCGTGCCAGTTGCCGAAATGGTCGAAGCGCAGCACTGCCAGCCCGGCGGCCTGCGCCCCCTCCAGCAGCGGCTGCAGGCCGGACCAGCCGGCATCCAGTGCGTCAAGCCGCAGCCGGCTCCAGCCGCGACAGAAGCGGCCGAATGCCTGCCCGGCCGCGAACAGCTCCGCCGGGGTTGCCGTCGCTGCCGCGAGCGGCTGGTAGAGGCACGAATACACGCAGTTGAGCGCTTCCAGATGCACCCCGCCGGCGCGCGTGCGCAGCGGGAACAGCGCAATGGGCCGACTGCCCATCCCCTGGTTGCCTGCCCCATCGCCGGTCCGGCACAGCACGAACAGCGCCCGCGCGTCTGGCGGCATGGCCTCGGCAAGCACGGTGCGGAACCAAAGGCCGGCGAGGTGGAAGCTGCGCTGCGCCCCGGCCGCGAACAGCGTCTCGCAGTCGGGCGGCAGGGCGTCGAGATCGTGGAAGACGTGCAGCGTGGTGTTCATCAATGCTGGCTGGTCACGCGCCGGCCCGCAACGCATACCACAGGCAGCCGATCCATTCGTGCAAGGCATAGTAGCTGGCCGACCAGCCGGCGGCGCGCGGGATGAACGCGCCCAGATCGTACGCCACCACGCGGCTGAACGGCACGGGGGCGGGGGTGGCTTCCAGGCCGAACCGGCGGAAGGCGATCAGCGCCCGCCGCATGTGCCACGAATGTGTGACCACGAACACCGAACGGATGCCTGCCGCCTGCAGGATCGCCGCGCTGTAGCTGGCATTTTCCCAGGTATCGTGGGAAGTGCCCTCCTGCCAGCGCACCGGAACGGTGAAATCCGTCTCGAGGCTGTGGGTAAACAGCGCGGCCAGCGATGGCTGATCCGGCCCGATCACGCCGCCGCTCACCAGCACCGGCAGCCCGGTGGCGCGCTGCAGGGCGGCTCCGGCGCGCAGTCGCTCGAGGCTCAGAGGGCCGACATCGAACGCCGGCGGCACGTCGCCGATCCGGCTTACATCGGCGCTCAGGATGACGATGGCGGCCGGTGCCGGCATCTGTGGCGGTGGCGGCGGAATGTTCTCGATCGCCAGGGTCATCAGCATGCTGGTGATCGGCATGGCGAACACCAGCAGGCCGCCCAGGCCCAGGCCGCACAGGATGCGTCCCGCCCGATACCATCGTGCTCCCTGCCGGCACAGCAGGAAGCCGGCCAGCGCCAGCAGCAGCAGGTTGACCGGCGGCACCAGCAGGAAGGTGGCGATGAAATTGAGCGTCATGGGTCCACCGATCGGATATCGTGGGCGGCTGTTTGCTGCGCCCAGGCCACGATCCGGCTGGCGTTGCCCCGCCACGTGAAATCCCGCTGCTCCAGTTCGGCCCGTGCCGCCGCGCCCAGCCTGCGCCGCAGCGCGGCATCGCCGAGCAGCCGCGCGATCGCCGCCCACATCGCCCCCTCGCGCGCCGGGTCGAACAGCAGCGCGGTGCGCTCATGCTCCAGCACCTCGCGGATATTGGGCTGGTCCGGCGCCACGATGGCGTGCCCGGCCGCCATGTAGTCGAAGATCTTCAGCGGCGAGGCATAGTCCACCACGCGCGGCTGCAAGGCGATGTCGAACCCGGCCATCGCCTCCGGCACCCGTTCATGCGCCACCAGGCCGGTAAAGCGCACCCGCCCGGCAACTCCCAGCGACGCCGCCAGCGTCTCCAGCCCCGCCCGGGCCGGTCCTTCGCCGACGATGACCAGACTGGCCGGCTGGCCTTCCCGCGCCATTCCATGAATGACGGCATCCAGCCCGTGCCAGTCGCGCACGAAGCCGACGAAGCCGAGCACCGGCGGGCCCGGCTCACCCGGCTCCGGCACCACCGGGAACCGCTCCAGCACCACGCCATTGGGCACCACGCGGACCCGCTCCGGCGCGCAGCCAGTGGCCAGGATGCGCTGGCGCAGCACTTCGGTTACCGCCAGCACGCAGTCGGCGCGGCGCCAGACATACCGCTCGGCGGCGCGGGCCAGCGCGCCCAGCTTCAGGCCGCCATGGCGGCTGCGCTCCTCGGCCAGCGGCGAGTTCACCTCGAGGAAATAGGGCAGTCCCGCCCATCGCGCGAGCCAGGCGCCGGCCAGGAAATACAGGTTGTAGCGTTCGTAGATCAGGTCCGGCCGGAAGCTGCGGCAGGTCCGGCGCAGGCGGCGATAGGCCGGCAGGTTGTAGGCCAGTTCGGCGAGTTCCCCGGCCATTCCCGGCAGCAGCCGCCGCAGCAGCGCCACCGTGCGGCTCTCGCCGCCGAAGCCCGCGGCGGCGTAGAATCCCGGCCCCACCACCTCCACCGCATGGCCCTGCTGGCGGAACGCCGCCACCAGTTCTTCCAGGTGTATGCTCATGCCGTCATGCGATTGGATGCGGTGGCTGTACAGGATGCGCATCATCGGCCCACCGCGGCCTGCGCCAGCCCGATTGCCGCCGCCTGCAGGTCGTCCTGGGCATCGATGAAGGCGCGGATCACCGCGCGCGCCTGCGGGTGCTGGTTCCGGTTCATGGGGGCGGCGCCATCGCCACCGATGCGCACCGTCATCAGCACCGGCGCGAGGCCGTCGCCCAGGATGCTGTTGCGGGCCTGACGCAGCCGTCCGGCCAGTCCGCCCAGGCCGGGATCGCCGTCGATCCACAGCGCGGTGGCGGTCAGGCGGTCCGGTTTTTCCGTCTCCACCAGCTGCCACGCGGGCGCGCCGGCGAGCTGGCTGGTGACGACGTCCTCCGCGAGATCATCCGCCCCGGCGCTGCGCCGTGCGGCGATCAGGGTGCCGGGGTTGGTGCGCGGCGGAAACACCTGCACCGTCGCGGTCAGCTTCAGGCCGCTGCAGATGAAGTGCTGCACGCCGGGCCGGGCCGGGTCGTCGGACGCGGTGCAGCCGGGGCCGGGGCGGAAGCCGGGCAGAGTGACGCCGGACGGCGTCGCGGCGCCGGCGCGGTCGATCGCGGCGGCCAGCGCGGGGCCGATCGCCACGGCCGCCGCCACCAGGCCGGCGGCGAGCCAGGGGCTGCGACCGCCAGCCGGCGGCGCGGGTTCCTGCCGCCGTGGCGCCGGCGGTTCCTGCCTGTCCTCGCGGAACGGCAGCCCGGCCAGAATGAGCAGGAAAATCACCAGCGAGAAGAACACCCAGCCATAGACGATATGGTCGGCCTCCGCCGCCTCGGCGCTGCCCAGGATGTGGCCGAGCACGACGATGCCGAGTGCGCGGAACCCGTTGGCGATGACCGGGACGATGCAGGAAGCCAGCATGAACGCCGCGCGGCGCCACGGGCTGCGGTAGATCAGGCAGGCATAGAGCACGCCGAAGGCGATGGAGGCGATCAGGAAGCGCAGGCCGGCGCAGGCCTCGGCGATGTAGAACGTGCCCTCCGGGATCTCGATGGTGAACTGGTCCATGATGTAGGGGATGCCGACCACGCTCAGCCCGACATCGGTGAAGGCGGCGGTGAAGCGCTGCAGGCTGCCGGTCAGGAAGGCGCCGAACGGCACCAGGAAGAACAGGTAGAGCAGCGGCGCGCTGAACGCCCAGGCCAGCCGCCAGCCCAGCACGGCGAGGAACAGCAGCTGCACGAAACCCACCGCGACCAGCTGCCGCCCTTCCATGATTCCCACCCGCTCGGCCGCCAGCCAGGCGAGCGTGCCGGGAATCACCAGCAGCACCGGCCACAGGATCGGCCGCGCCGCGATCCCCGCCGCCGCTTCGCGCCGGTCCCAGGCCAGATACAGCGCGATCGGCAGCACGAACCAGCAATGGCTGTAGGCGGTCGAGCCATCCCAGACTTCCACCGCCCGCACGATCTCGGTGTGGAACAGTGCCGCCCAGGCAACCAGGCCGAGCGCCAGCGCGGCGATGCTGCCGGCCTTCATCGGCCCGCCTCCATGGTCACGGCCGCCAGGATGCGGTCCAGCCGTGCCATCCCGGACTGCCAGGAATAGCCGGCCTCGATACGCGCGCGCGCCGCCGGACCCAGGCCGGCATGCTGTCCGTCCAGCACCTCCAGCACCCGGCGCACCGTCTCCGCCACCCCGTCGGCGATCAGCAGGTCGCGTCCCGCCTCGGCGCGGATGCCCTCGAAGGCGCCCGGCGAGGCGACCACCGGTTTTGCCATCGCCATTGCCTCGAGTACCTTATTCTGTATGCCGCGGGCGATGCGCAGCGGTGCCACGGCCAGCGCCGCATGTGCCACATAGGGGCGCACATCCGCTACCCGCCCGGTTACGTGCACGCCGGCAAGCTGGGCCAGCTGCAGCACCTCGGCGCCGGGATTGGCGCCGACCACATGGAAGCGCAGCTCCGGCCAGCGCTGCCGCAGCCCCGGCATGGCCTCGCGCGCGAACCAGATGGCGGCGTCGGCATTGGGCCAGTAGTCCATGTTGCCGGTGAACACGATATCCGGGCCGGCGCCCGGCAATCCGGCGTACGGATCGGGGAAAGGCCCGGGCGCGAATCTTTCGGCATCGACGCCGTGTTCCAGCCAGTCGATCCTGGCCGCGCTTTCCGGCGCCAGTTCAATGAAGCGTCGCGCCTCCTTCTCGGTGACCAGCAGGGTGCTGTCGCAGGCATGCGCCGCGGCGCGCTCGTATGCCAGCAGGGTGCGTCCTTCGCGCGCCCAGATCAGCCGCATCGGCCAGGCTGACTGGGCAGCGTAGCTGGTCCATTTTTCGGAATCGATGTCCTGCATATCCAGGATAAGCCGGGGAATCGCCTTTTCGTCATGCGGGTCCAGGGGCTTCAGCCCCTGGTGGGGGTCCAGCGGGCAAAGCCCCCTGGCGGGGTCCGGGGCTGCGCCCCGGAAGACGTAAGGCGCCATGGCAGTTGAGTAAATATAAACAACATCAAGCCTATGCCGTCCCACCACCCCGTCCACCCAACGCTGCAACCCGTCCCGCTGATAGTAATCGAGCATCAACGCCCGCCCCGGCCGCAGCCGCAGCAGCGCCCATACCTTCTGCCAGCGCCGATGCATGCCGAACACCGCGACTTCGGCGCACACCCCGCGCAGCGCCTCGAGGCTGCGGGGCTCGACCGGCTCGTCGGTCAGGCAGCCGAGATAGATATCATAGGTCGCCGCCAGATGGCGCAGCAGCGCCCAGCCGCGGATCCGCTCGCCCTTGTCGGGCGGGAACAGCAGGCGGTGGCTGATGAACAGCAGGCCGGGCTTTGTGCTCATCCGAGCCCGCGGACGATGTGCGGGCCGAGCACGTTCGCCACCGGCAGCGGCAGTCGTTTCCAGGCGGCGATGAACAGCCGGTATTTCGGGTTCAGCGGGTTGTGGTCGGGGATCGCCGCGCCGGGGGCGAGGCGGAAGCGGTAGGGCAGTGGCACCGGCGTAAATCCCCAGTTCTTCTTGAACGCGAACGCCCCGGTGCCGGTCTTGCTGCGGCCGAAATCGAACAGACGGCAGCCGCGCGCGGCGGCGCGGCGCATCACCTCCCAGTACATGAAATCGTTGGCGTAGCAAATGCGCGCGGCCGGGGTGCCGCCGCCATAATAGGGCAGCACCTCGTCGCGCCAGTAGAAATTCATCACCGACGCGACCGGGGTGGCGCCGTCGCGGATGGTCACCACGTCCATGCTGTCGCGGAAGGTTTCCGCCAGGATGCGGAAATACCGGCGGGAGAACACCGGCGTGCCGAGGTTGCGCACGCTCTCGGCATAGATCCGGTGCAGCAGGTCGGTGTTCTGATCGGCGGTCGAGGTCAGGCCGCGCTCGATGCCCTTGCGCACCACGGCGCGCTGCTTGCGCGGGATGGCTTTCAGGTTGGCGTCGTGGTCGTCGGTGATCGGCTTGCGAAACGTCACATACAGGTCACTGCGCACCGGCCATTCCGCCGGATCGAGCCAATCCTCCGGCGGCGGGGTGAAGAAACGGAATTCCAGCGCGCTGGCGCGGGCCGCCGGCATCAGGGCGACGGCTGCCGCCACCAGGGCCTCGAAGCTCGCGCGGTCGGCGGCGAGCGGGCCGCCATGGACGCAGAACGGTACCGATATGAGGCTGCTGCCGAACAGCGCGGTGCGCACATGGCCGAGCGGCAGCACGCCGGTGACGGCGCCGTCGCGCCAGGTCATCAGGTAATGGGCGCGGTGCCCGAACGCCTGCTCCACCACGCGCCGCCAGCCGGCGCGATGGAAGAAGGTACCGTCCGGATGGGCGGCGACGAAGGCGTCCCAGGCGGGTTCCCCGGCCTCGTCGAGTGGTCGGCAGGTGAGGGGCATGGGGCAGGAAAGCTTTCGTAGAGCCGCGGACGTGTAGTGGATAGGATGTTCGTACGGCGGCTGTCCATCGAGCTTGCGCGCATTCTGCCGGCCGCCCCGGCGCTAGTTTTGTTTCAGGATCTCCCATACGTCCCGCAACCGCTCCACTATATCGCGCGGCCGCCTTGCCCTGAGAAACCCGGCGCACGCAGCGTGCAGCCCGGCCGGCATCCGGGCGCCCAACCGCTGCTCCAGATCCCCGGCCTGCAATTGGCGCCGCCGCAGCCGGCGCGGGATGGCGGCCAACTCCCAATGGGGATGCCGCAGCCAGGCGCCCAGCACTGCCCGCCAACTCACGGGCCGGCTCCCGATCTGGTTGGCGCTATGCTGGCGGTACAACACGGTGGCGCGGTCCAGCACCTCGATATGTCCCACCGCGGCGGCCACCAGTCGTGCACCCGCGCCTCGGCCGGAATCGGTATGGCGAGGCGCCGCAGCGCCGCATTGCCCATGCAGACGCAGCCGGTGACCACGTTGCGCCGCAACAGCGCCCGGAACCGCCCGCCCCGTCGGACATCCAGCCCCTGGTACCGCCAGAACGAGGCGGCAATCGGCGCCAGGTCGCAATCGACCACCGCCAGGTCGGAATGGATCAGGATCGGCGTGTCGGGCCCGAGGCGGTTTTCCAGTGTCGCCATGCGCTCGGCGAACACGGCCAGCTTGTCAGGTAGCCAGACATCGTCCTGGTCGCAGCACATGAACCAGGGGGCGTCGCAGGCGGCCAACAGGCGGGCGAAATTCCCGACCACGCCCTGCCGCCCTGCGCCGTCCTCGAGCAGCGCGATGCGCCCCGGATGGCGGGCGGCCCAGGCGCGAAGAATCTGTGGCGTGTCGTCGGTGGAGTCGTCGTCGCGGACCAGCAGGCGCCAGTGCGGGAAGCTCTGCGCTTCCAGTGAGGCCAGCTGTGCCTCCAGAAAGGCGGCTCCGTTGTAAGTTGCCAGCAGGACGGCAATTCCGGCGGTCGCACGGAGGTTGTCGGGCGGGCTGCAGGCGTGGGCCATGGGCAGAAATGCTTTCAGGGATCGCCCCAGCATTCCGCATAGGGCGTCAACCGCGCTGCTGTCCATGGCTTTGCCTCCGGACCGGATGGCGCCCTTGCCAGGAGGCGATGCCGTGGCCGTTGTTGCGAACCCATGCGTTCTTCGCTACCCTGCATGGCAAGGCGATATGCGGAACGAGGCTCTGGTCCGCATACCCGGTACATCGTTGTACAATCAGGCAGGAAAGGCCCGGCTTCGTGCTCTGCGCACGTATCATGCGCGGGAAGGGTGCGAGCCATGAACTTCCGCCAGCAACTCCTGTCGAACCTGGAACGGAGCCCAGCATACCGGGAGCACACGCCGACGGCATACCCGATCGGTGACGATCCGGTGCGGCTTATCGCTTTTTACCTCCCGCAGTTCCATCCGATTTCACAAAACGATCTGTGGTGGGGCAAGGGGTTTACCGAATGGACCAACGTCACCAAGGCGCTTCCCCGTTTTGTTGGTCATTATCAGCCGCATTTGCCTGGGGAACTTGGGTTCTACGATCTGCGCCTGCCGGATACGCTGCGCCGGCAGGCGGAACTTGCCAGGTGTTATGGCATAGGTGGATTCTGTTTTCATTATTACTGGTTTAACGGTCAAAAAATACTTGGAACGCCGCTTGCCAACCTGCTGGCCCATCCGGACATCGACCTGCCGTTCTGTATCAACTGGGCGAATGAGAACTGGACCCGGAAATGGAACGGCCGTGACAAGGACGTGCTCTTGGAACAGGCCCATTCGGACCAGGATGACATTGCCTTCGCCCAGGCGCTCGAGCCTGTCATCCGCGATCCGCGGTACATCAGAATCAACGGGCGGCCGCTTGTCATGCTCTATCGGCCCGCCTTGCTGCCGGATGCAGCCGCGACTCTGCGGCGGTGGCGTGCCCACTTCATTGCGGCGGGGCTTGGCAACCCGTTCCTTGTGATGGCGCAGGTCTTCGACGACAACGAGCCACGCCGCTATGGTTTCGATGCGGCGGCGGAATTCCCGCCGCACAAGGTGGGGTGGGGTGGGGCGAACCTGCTCCCGGACGTGCGACGTTTCGCGCGCGGCTGTGGCGGCAGCGTGCAGAGCTATGACCGCATGATCCGTACTGCCATGCAGACCGGCGCGGCGGACTTCACCTTGTTCAGGGGGGTCTGCCCGGGTTGGGACAATGAGGCGCGCAGGCCGAACCAGGGCACCACGTTCGTGAACGCGACCCCGGCGAAGTACGGCGAATGGCTCACCTGGGCATGCCGCCAGGTGTTGCGGTCGAACGCCGCAGGGGAACGCTTGGTCTTCATCAATGCCTGGAACGAGTGGGCGGAGGGCGCCCATCTCGAGCCGGACCGGCATTTCGGCTATGCCTATCTGAAGGAGACGGCCAACGCGCTGGCAGCGCTGGCTTCTCCTGGTCTGGCGAACATGGAGTCGGTGATCGGCACGGGGGAGGCGGACCTGCTCCCGGCGCAGATGAATGCCCTGGCGAGGATCAAGGCGCCGTTGCGCCCCCTGAAGACGATGCTGGTAGACAGCTTGAGAAGGTTCCGCTGACGGCGTCCAGCGACCAACAGCGCTCGGCACTGGCGCGACGGCGCCGCCAGCCCCACCAGGAGACTTTGCTTCCGCTAAGGCCTATGCCTGGGACCCGTTCCTTGCCTTGGGTTTGCGCTGTGGGTGGCTGACCCGTCGCCTTCAGGCGTCCTGGACGGCGGGGCGAAACAGCCGCCGGCCGATGATCCTGGCCTCGTCGAACAAGGGATGGCGCATCAGCCAGAGGCAAAGCCCCCAGGCGGCAATACCGAGGCCGACCACGGCGGCAATCGGCAGCAGGGGGGTGCGGGCGGACCAGTCATTGGCAAACATGAGCAGCAGCGCCGGCGCACAGGCGACCACAGTCAGGATTAGGCTTTGGCGATAGATCGGCGGGTAGTCGCCGACTTCGGTGCGGGTTATGCGCAGCAGGTCTGTCCTGCAGAAGTAAACGATTCCAATGGCCTCGCCGATTCGCGATGCGGCTGCCCAGGACAGGCCGCCCAGGCAGCCGATAAGGAACAGGGTCAATCCGAACATAGACCTTTTTACCTCGTAGTGGAGGAACTGCCTGGTCTCCCCTGATACGAGGTAGATCTCGCCGGCCATGGTAACGGAAGTCATGATCAGCCCAGACAGCGACAGCATCGACAGCGGCAGCGCCGCACTAGTCCAGTTCGCGCCGTAAACAGTCAGGACGACGGGGCCGGCGAAAATGGCAAGTCCGGCGAAGGCGGGCCACAGGAGCGCCGTGATCATCGACACGATTCGAAGATATACTTCGCGGATGGGAGAGTCATTGCGCCAGCGCTCCGCGAACTCCACGAATACGATTCTGCCTATTACCATATGCAGGTTGTCCCACAGCAGGTTGTTTAGCCCGGATGCCCGCGAATACAGCCCGAGTTCGCCGATGCCGACCAGACGCCCCAGCAGGAGATCCGAAAGGCGTCCGACGCTACGGCCGACAGCGGCGACCATCAGGATCTGCATGCCGAATCGCGTGACCCGCCGCCAGTCCTGCAGGCAGGGCTGCAGAGTTACATGGTGCCACCCCACGATGTTCAGGCAGACCGCGCCGACGAGCGCGCCAGCTAGGGTGCCCCAGGCAAAGCTCATGTAGCTGAAGGCGTCGCGGGCCAGCGCGATGGTGACCAGGGTCGATACGGTGGTTTTGCTGAGATTGATCAGGGCGATGACCCGGAAGGCGCCGTGGCGTTCCAGGAAGGTGGCAGGCAGGAAATCGAAGAGGCCGATCAACGGCAGCAATCCGAGCAGAACCAGCACATGCTGAACCCCGACCTCGCCGAGCCAGGCGCCACCCGCGCGGCTGAGCGCCATAATGGCGGCCGAGGTGGCGATGGCGAGCAGGGCATTGATGGTGAAGACCGTGCGCACTACCCGCGGGGTGGGATGGGTCTCGCGGATCAGGAAGGTGTTGAGGCCGAAGGCGCGGATGAGGCCGAGCATGCTCGTGATGGCGTAGGCAACGGCGTAGACGCCCATTTCGTAAGGGGTGAGCAGCCTGGCCAGGACGACTGAGCTGCCGAACTGCAGGACGAACAGACTGCCCTGTGACAGCGCCATCCATGCCAAGCTACGTCGAACGGAAAACCGCATATCTTCATACCCCCAGGCGGGCCGCTGCCGGCGGTGGGCCTCATGCTCGCCGCCTGGAGGTTGCCATGGCCTATGATATTTCATATTGCATCCTTGGCTTCAAGGATTGCGGAATGGCGACGCTCCCGGGATATTCGATTCAAAAACGTCCAGAAATGATTGAATTCGTGCCCGTTCGGCGGGCGCGAGTTCTAGAGATCGGGTGTGCCGAGGGGGATTTCCTGGCGACGGTGCCAGGCATCAAGGAGGCATGGGGAATCGAGCCTTCGTCGGCGGCGCAGGTGGCGCGCGGCCGTTTGCACAGGGTTTTTCAGGCGACTTTCGACGAGGTTGAGACGGAGCTTCCGGCGTCCTATTTTGATGTAATAATATGTAACGACGTGATCGAACACATGCCCGACCACGATGCGTTTTTTTCGAAAATCAGCAGATGCATGGCCCCGGGCGGCATGATCATTGGTTCCATCCCCAATGTGCGATTTTATCAAAATTTGTTTCAGCTTTTATTTGAAAAGGATTGGGACTACACGGACGCTGGCATTCTCGATCGTACTCATTTGCGGTTCTTTACCGAGAAAAGCTTCAGAAAATGCCTACGCCGGCATGGCATGATCTTGAACAGATTCCAGGGTCTGACCACCAACATCGGTCGTTCCGGCTCCCCGAGGGAGCGCATCTATCGCGGGATCGCACATATGTTGGCATGTGCAACATTTGGCTATTTTTCTGACATCCGGTATCTGCAGTTTGCCTTTCAGGCATCTTTGCATGCCGCTCATCCGGCGGCACTCAGGGTGGGGTAGGGGTTCAAGATACGTGCTTATGCCAAGTTCAGGATTATGCCGACCTCGTCTGATCATTGCACGTCGCGCGCCCGGATCCGCGGTGCTTTGCGTGTCGCGGCCTCGGCATAATCGGTGACCGTTTCCTGGCGGCCAGCACGGCAGCCAGGAGATGATGATGGACACGACGAACGGAGACGCTGCTTTCTGGACCATCGGCTACGCCAACCAGTCCCCCGTCACAGTGGTTTTGAATCTTTGGCCTGGGTTCGCGGTCCCAGGCACACGCGGTGGGGATTGACGCCGGCAACCCCTTGGTTTGCCTGGGTTCCGGTGACGGCCGGCGGGGAAAACGCTCGCGAAGCCTAGTGCCTCACGTCCTTGACTTTGCGGCGATGCCGCCGACGCGCTTCCCACCCGCGGCAAGACTGCCATTCCCGAGATCGACATCGATGCCGTCTTCGAACTCGGAATCGTGCTGGCCACTCGCAGCCTGTGGGGCAAAGTTCAGTGAAGCGCTGATGTCCAATTCCTGACGGCCCCAACCCCGGTTCGATCGAACGTAGCTGACTTTGCCAGGGCCAAGCCCGCGCGCATGCATTCCATAGGTTAAGAGTCCGGGGCGATCAAGCCCAGTCAGTTACTCTACCTTCTCATCCGGCACTGCGCCAGGGCATCATGCATTTCCCACTCATCCCAACCATGTCGGAACACCGGTTGCCCCCGCTGGTCGAGAAGTTCGCCGAGTTGCTGAAGGACCATCGAGTCTTCGCCGAGACTTTCGGTGCGAATTAAAAATGATGTGAGTGATGAGAATGACAACATGAAATCCGAAATGCTAAGCTGTTGCTGTCAATTTGCGTTGAGTTTTCTCCATGCCCCCTTCCCCGCCGCTGGTCGCCACCATCATCCTCAACTGGCAGGATGCCGAGGCAACCCTCCGCTGCGTCGATGCCGCCGCCGCCACCGGCTATTCCAACCAGCGTATCTACGTGTTCGACAACGGCGCCACCGATCGCAGCCGCGCCGTTCTGGCGCCGCTCGCCGACCGGGCGGTGCTGCTGGAGAGCCCGGTCAATCTCGGCTACACCGGCGGCAATAACCAGGCCATCCACCGGGCGCTCGCCGATGGCGCCGACTATGTGTGGCTGCTGAACAGCGATGCGCTTGCCGGTCCCACGGTGCTGGCCTCTCTCGTTGCGCTGGCTGAGGCCGATCCGCGCGTGGGTTTGGTGACCCCTTTGATCCGCGACGACAAGCATGAAGCGTTTTTCGAGTTTGCCGGCGCCATCGTGGATTTCCGCAGTTGCGGGGTCAACACCACCTGCGATGCCGCGACCGGGCGGGCATGGCAGGATCGCTATCCCGACCGCATCGTTGTGGTGGGCACCGCGATGCTGCTCCGCCGCCGCCTGATCGAAACGATCGGCCTGCTCGACGAGCGGATGTTCGCCTATGCGGAGGACATCGACTACGCCATCCGCAGCCTGCGCGCCGGCTTCGCCAACCGCATCGACTTCGCCACCGAAGTCTATCACCAGGCCAAGCCCGATATCCGCCAGCCGCATGGCTATTACTACATGAACCGCAACGCGGTGCTGCTGTCGCGCAAGCATCGTGGATGGAGCGGCAAAATGCGTGCGGTGGCCATGGTGGCGCACCGGGCGCTGCGCGATGTCGAGCGTTTCGTCGGCCATGAGCCGCAGGCGGATGCCGCCCTGGCTGGCCTGTGGGACGGCATCCGCGGCGTTACCGGCCAGTATGACCCGGACCGCCGGATGCCGCGTCCGCTGGCCGGCCCGCTGAAGCGCTGGCCGGCGTTCTTCCGCCGGCTGCTGCGGATGTTGTAAACTGCCGGCGCGAGGCCGGGTTTCCCCCGTCCTCCCCCAGCACCCCCGCAAACACCCGGTCCATCCGGTCCCAGGCAAAATCCTCCAGCAGCCGCTCCAGCCGGCCGGCGGTGCGCGAAAGATTCACATAGTGCCGGAAGCGCGACAGCCGGTTGCGCACCGCCAGCCGCGGCTGCCCGGGGTCGATCTCCCAGGGATGGGTATAGAACACCCCCGGCGCCGCGTGCGCCTGGTGGAAGCGGCGCAGTGCCAGCCGGAACGCCGGATAGGGCAGCACGCGGAACCAGCCGCCGCCCGAGCAGGGCAGGTTGCGGCCCAGCGTCCGCAGCGTGGTCATGGGAATCTCCCACAGCAGGCCCGCATCGGGCCGGTAGGGAAACCGCGGCGCGCCCGGCGTGCCGTACAGGTCGTGCTGCACCGGATACACGCTCGAACTGTAGCGGTGGCCCTCCTCCGCCAGGATGGCGAAGGCCCAGGGGGTGGCGGCATTGAGCGAGAAGGTGGGGGCGCGATACCCGACCACCGCCACGCCGCCGGTATCCTCCAGCCGCCGCCGTGTCCGCCTGATGTCGGCGCGGAACCCCGCCGGCCCCAGCCTGTCCACCCGCTCGTGGCCATGCCCGTGGCTGGCCAGTTCGTGCCCGCCGGCGACGATGCGCCGGATCAGGGCGGGGTGCCGTTCGGCCACCCAGCCCAGCACGAAGAAGGTGGCATGCACGCCGGCGCGGTCGAACGCCGCGAGCAGCCGTTCGGTGTTTTTCTCCACCCGTCGCGGCATGTCCTCCCAGGCCGCACGTGGCACCGTGTCGGCCAGCGCCTGCACCTGGAAATAGTCTTCCACATCGACGGTGAGCGCACTCACCACGGCTGGAGCCGTCATGGCGGTGCCTGGCTGGCGAACATGTCCGCCAGCCGTTGCAGCAGCGGCTTGCGTGGCGTCATTGGCGTCTCCGGCCCCTCGGGGCGGTGCTGCGGGGCCGGCCCGGCCCGGGGATCGCCCGCCGTGGTGGCGCCAACCGGCGCGCCATCGAGATCCTTGGCCAGTTCCTCGGCGGTGCCGACCACCATCGCCCCGGTGATCACGCCGGCAGTCTCCAGCGCGCCATACAGCAGCACCCGTCCGCACAGCCGGTTGATCCGGCGCGGAATGCCGCCGGTATGCGCGTGCACGGCGGCGAAGGCGGCGTCTTCCCAGCGCGGATTGCCCTGCCAGCCCACCGTGGCCAGTCGGTGTTCGATATAGGCCCGCGTTTCGTCGCGGGTGAGCGGACCGAGATGAAAGGAGGCCAGCACGCGCTGGCGCAACTGGTCCAGGTCGGGGCTGGCCAGCATGGGCCGGAACTGTGGCTGCCCCATCAGGAGGGTCTGCAGCAAGGCCTGCCCGCCGTCGGTGATGTTGGAGAGCATGCGCAGTTCTTCCAGCGCCGCCAGCGACAGGTTCTGCACCTCGTCGACGATCAGCAGGCAGCGCCTGCCGGCCAGGCGATGGCCGCGCAGCACCGCCTCGAACTGCAGCAGCAGCGCGGCCTTGCTGGCTTCCAGTTCGTTCGCGCCGAACCCTGCCAGTGCCAGGCGGAACAGGTCATCACCGGAAACCTGGGTGGTGCTGATGCGGGCCACCGCATAGGTGTTGCGGTTGAGCTGCGACAGCAGCCGCTCGATCAGCATGGTCTTGCCCGCGCCCACCTCGCCGGTGACGATGATGAAGCCCTCACCCTGGGCAAGCCCGAAGGTCAGGTGCGCGATCGCCCGGCTGTGCCCGCGGCTGCTGTAGAAGAAGCGGGTGTCCGGGGTGAGCTGAAAGGGCGCTCCGGTGAATTTGTAGGCAGTTTCGTACATGTCCGGGTGCTCAGAATGTCTTGTGGGCGCCGATGATGACCAGGTTGGACGGCTGGTTGGTGGGCACTAGGCCGCCGGTTCCGTTCACTGGCTGGTAGCCTTGGGAGGACCAGCTGTATTGCGCGTAGGTGTTCAGGGTATCCGAGATCGAATAGGAAAGACGCAGGCTTAATATCTGCGTATCAGAATTCTGGTTGCTTCTGGTCGCACCGTTTTTGAAGGAGCCTGTCTGGCCGAACAGGAAGGACTGCAGGTCTTTCCGGAAATCATGTTCCCAGCTCAGCATGCCGTAGTAGCCGGTGTTGTTCAGCGGGCCGGTCGTGGCGGTGTTGGCGGCGCCGAGCTGGCGGTTTTCCTGGTAGCCAAGGTTGAGCGAGAAGGAGTCGCGATCCTCCAGCAGGACCGCCGTGACCGAGGCGTTGGTCACCTGCGCCAGGTAGTTCTGCGTGCCGTAGAAGTTGTTGAGGATCTGCTGCGGCGTGCCATTGCCGCCGACCGGGTTGCCCGCGCCGTTCAGGGTGGAAGAGTTTATTGCGTTGCGCCGTTGTTCCAGGGAGGTGGTGATCCCCTGGGAATAGCGGGCGTAGACGTGGGTGCGGGCGGTGAGCGCATAGCTGGCGTCGAGCTGGGCGCTCTGCGTCCCATACTGGCGGCCGTAGGTTGCGGTGATGGTGCTGTCCGGGTTGGGTTCCCAGCGCAGGCCGCCGCTCCATTCGATGCCGGACTGGTTGTAGGCCGCCGTGTTGCCATAATAGATGTTGAAGGCCTGGTTGTAGTACGGCGTGCCGCCGCCGTAGTGGATGCTGTCGTAGCCGAGCATGGTCAGGACGGTGATATCCCGGTTGACGGCGTAGTTCAGGGTTACTCGTCCGTCGTAGCGGGTGCTGTTGTTGACACCCCCGCCGGTGCTCTGGCTCCCGGTGATCGACAGCCCGGCGCTGATACGTTCGAAATCCGGTCCCGAGTTGACCGTGAGGTATTCCTGCTGCGACAGCAGGTTCTGACTGTTCCCGGGCGTGGTGGCCGGGGTCTGCCCGCCATAGTTGCCCGCCAGGTTGTTCTGCAGGGTGCTCGACAGCGTCGCGCCCAGCTCGGCGACGGCGACATCGCCGAAGCGTTCCCGCATATAGGGGTGGGCGGAGACGCCGAAGGTCTGGGTTTCGCTCTGGCGTGTCGTGGCGACCGTGTTGTTCGGCCCGTAGCCGCCGTAGGTGGGCTGCAGGCCCCCGAAGGCGCGCAGGTCGAGGAACAGCAGCTCCGGCACCAGGGTGATCTGGCTGCCGGCGTTGAGGTTGTGGCTGATCCGGTTCTGGTCGCCGTTTTCGGTATAGAACTGCAACGATGGGCTGTAGTTGATGGTCGTGCTGGTGCGCGCTGTCTGGCCGCTGATCATCACGGAGGGGAGAATATACGTGATGAAGGAGCTTCTGCCCGAGGAGTTGCCCACCCCCTGCAGATGGTCGGTCCAGCGTTCTTCGATCCCGAATGCCGGCACGATTGTCCAGCCCGGGGTGGGGAGTCCGGCGGCGGCGGGGGCGAGCAGCCCCTCGAGTTGCTGGCGCAGGCCGCCGACATCCACCGTGGTGCCGGTGTCGGGCAGCAACTGGGCGTGGGCCGGGGGGGCGAGATGCGGCGCCAGCACCAGCGCCGCGGTGATCGCCAGGGCAGCACCGGACCGCCCGGCGCCAGGCAGGACCGGACGCGGCACGATATCATTGGCCAGAAATACCGAAACTTCCCGGATTTCGGAGCACTGGTATCGCGCGCGGGGTGCCGGGTGCTGTTTCAGGGCCTGGAACCGTAATATGTGGAGCCGTAATAGTAGTAGGCGCCAAAGGTGGAACTGGTGGTGAGCCGGACCTTGTTCAGCATCAGGGTGATGTTCGGGCAGGCACGTACCAGATCGAGCGAGGCTTCGATCTCGCTGCGCTGCGTGTGCTCGGCTTCCACGACCATGATGACCTGGTCGACGAGTGATGCCAGTGTGCTCGGATCGCTGGTGGACAGGCATGGGGCGCAGTCGAGGATGATGAAATGGTGGGCGAAGCGGCGGCGCAGCCGTTCGATAGCCGAACTGACCGGCCTGGTCATCCCCGGCTCGGTGGCGGTGACATCGCGTGAGCCGACCGGCAGATAGGACAGGGTGCTGATCGGGGTGCGGAGCAGCATGTCCTCGATCCGCAGCATCGGGTTGGTGACCATGTTGTAGAGTCCTGGTGCGTCGGACAGGCCCATCAACCCGCTGAGCGACCGCGGCTTGGCGTCGGCGTCCACCAGCAGCACCTCGCCCAGCCCGTTCTGGGCGATGCTGGCGGCCAGGTTCAGGGCGGTGAAGCTCTTGCCTTCGCCCGGCTTGGCGCTGGTGACCATCAGCAGGTTGCTGGGCTCCAAGCGGCTCTTGCCGGTCCGCAGGGTGCGCAGGATGCTGCCGATGGTGATGCGGAACTCCTCCAGGATGCGGGTTCGGCCGCGCTCGTTCGCCACCAGCCCGGCCCGCCCCAGCATCTCCAGGTCCAGGCGCAGCGGTTCGCGCGGCGGCGGCATGGTCTGGATTGTTGGTGCAGCGATGGGGGGGGGCGGCAAGGGTTGCGGCACGGCGTCGGCCGGGGCGGCCTCGGCCGCCGGGTCCGCTGGGCGCGCCGCCACGGCCAGGTCGTTGTCGGTCTCCGGCGAGAGTCCCGCACCGTTGCGCAGCAAGGCGGCTGCGCGTTCGATCAGATGGTTTGCCTGGTCTGGCCTCATGTCCAATCTCATGCCATGCCCGGCGTTTGCAGCAGCCGGTAGAGCAGGCCGCTGTAGACGGCGCAAAGCAGCAGTACCGCCATGGCGAAGCCGGCCAACGAGAGCATCTGAAGCCGCATCGGCACGGCGGCGCCTATCATGGAGATGCCCCCCACCACGGGCAGCCCAAGTTCACGCAGATCCTCGATGGTGTGGAAGGACCGATCGAACTGCAGCAGCAGGACGACCAGGCCCAACCCGGCGGCGAGACCCGCCAGCAGCACCATGGTGAGCAGCCTGGCCCGATTTGGTGCCACCGGGATCTGTGGCACCTGCGGCGGGTCGATGATCTCCATCTTGATCTTCTCGGCGTCGCTGTCGGCGGCGGCGGCGATGCGCATGGATTCACGCCGGCTCAGCAGCTCCATGTAGTTCTTGTGCAGCACGTCGTAATCGCGGTTGAGGTTGAGGTACTCGTTCTGCAGCCCGGGCGCGCCGCGGGCGATTTCGTCCAGCCGGTCGCATTCCTTGTTGCCCTCGTCGATCTGCCGCTGCAGCGAGGCAATGGCGGTTTCCTGCTCGAACAGTTGCATGCGCATTTGCTCATATACCGGATTGGGCATGCTGTGCCCGCGCGGCCTGTTCAGCGCCATCAGTTCCTGGGCGGCCGCCTGTGTCTGTGCCGGTGATGGCGGCGGCGGCCGCGGCGCGACAACGGGCAGGGCCTTCAGATCGGCGATCAGTTGGCGCGTGGCTTTCACATCGGGGTGGCTTTCGGTGAATTTCTGTCGCAGGTCGAACAGCCGCTGTTCGGCCTGGGCCACCAGTGGGTTCGCCGGGGCGGTGTTGCCGTCGGCACCCGGATTGCCGGCGCCGGGATTGTTGGGCAGGGTCCCCGGTGCGCTGTCGGAATCCAGCGTCAGCACCGTCGGCATGGTGGACATTTCGCGCCGCATCATGTCGCGCTTGGTCAGCACGTCCTTCAGCTGGCCCTCCAGCACCTTCACCTGGGCGCGCGCCCCTTGCAGCCGCGTCATGCCGCCATCCGCCGGCAGCAGATCGGCATACTTGACACGGAATTCAGCACGCCGCATCTCGGCATCGCGCAGTTGCCGCTCGTACAAAGCGATCTGCTGCTGCAGGAACACCCGCGCGTTCTCCATGTCGGTGCGGCTGCTGCCGACCTTGCTCTCCATGAAGATCGACAGAACGTTCTGCACCACGTCGTAGGCCAGCTTGGGCGTGGCGTTGCGGTAGGAAATGGTGAACAGGTTGCGGGTCTGCGGCGTGATGTGGACGGCGCCGGCCAGGTTGGCGACCATGCTCTCGAGGTCGGCCGGCCCGGTGATGCCCAGCTCCAGGTCGGTCTTGGAGATCAGCTTCTCCATGTTGGGCCGGCTCAGCAGGGTGCGCTGCAGCAGGTCGAGCTGGCTCACCGGCGTGTCGTCCAGTGCCAGACCGCGCAGCAGCGGCGTCAGCACGGCGTCGGAATCCACGTACAGCCGGGCGCTGGCCTCGTACTGGTTGGGGATGGTGGAGACGTACACCCAGCCGGCCACGCAGACCACCCAGCTGATGGCGATGGCGATCCAGCGCTTTCGCCAGGCGCCCAGGCCGTAGCGGCGGAGCAGGATAAGCAACTGATCCATGTTGGTGTCTCCTCAGAACCAGGTCTGGGGAATGATGAGCGTGTCGCCTGGCCGCATTTCGACGTTCTGGCTGATGTCGCCGTCCTTCAACAGGTCGCTCAGCCGCACACGGATTTTTTCCTGCTTGTCGCCCTCCCCCCGCACGATCATGGCGCGGTTGCCGGCGGCGAAGCGGGTCAGCCCCTTGGTCTGGATCATGACGTCGAGCACGGTCATATGGTCGCGGTAGGGAATCGCCTGCGGGTCCGTGGCCTCGCCGATGATGCGGACCTGCCGGCTCAGCGGGCCGACGAAGCCGCTGACCATGATGGTGACGTTCGGATCCTTGACGTACTCCTTCAGCCGTTCGGTGATGTCCTTGGCCAACTGGGTCGGCGTTTTGCCGGCCGCCATCATTTCGGGGACCAGCGGGGTGGAGATCCGCCCGTCCGGGCGCACCGGCACGGCCATGCTGAGCTGCGGGGTATCGTAGACGAACACATTCAGCGAGTCTCCGGCGCCGATCACGTAGGTGTTGGCATCATCCGCCGGCATTGCGGCGGCAGAAGCGCTCCCTGCCGGTGGTGCCGGTGCCGGTGCCAGGGCTGCCGGTGCGGGGGCGGCCGGGGCGGTCTGCGTCGGCAGGCCTGTCGTGGCGGCACCGGCTTCCCGCGCCGGCGCCGCGGCGGCGGTCGGGGGGCTTTCTGCCGGCGGGCCTGCCATGGCGATGGCCGCTGCCGCCGCGGGCGGTGCGGCGGCAGCGGCGGCATCCTCCGCCGGTGCCGCGGGGGCGGTCGGGGAACCTTCCGCCGGCAGGCTTGTCGTGGCGGCGGCTTCTGCCGCCTGGGGCGGTGCGGCGGCGGCGGGCTGGCGGTTGCCGGAGCAGCCGGCGAGCAGGACGAGCGCTGCAACACAGGCCAGGCGGTAGGTGATTGTCATGACTGTTCCGGTGTCAGCAAAAAGCAGGCGCATAGCGCATATGGGCTGGGCAGGGAAGGAATCGAACCCCCGACTTCTGCCACGTAATGACAGCGCTCTGCCACAGAGTTAAACGCCCTTCTCAGGGTGATGCGGGCTGCCGGGCTGGATGTGTTCCGCGCGGGGCAACGCCAGGACGCTGCAGGATGCGGCAACGAAACTGCATGGGAACCCGCCCAGGCGAGGCGCCCGGTTACAATCAGATGGCTTCGGCACGAAGGTATCCTGTCAGGAGCATGCATATGCATAACGCAAATGCCTTAAGAGGCGTAAAATTATTTGGTATCGGCCCCAGACAAGGTTGCCGCAGCATAGGTGCATACCCGGGGCGATCGAAAATGTTGCTCTTTCGGGACAGCTTGACCGTACCCTCAAACCCATATTATGATGATCTTGCCTGGGGTTCAATCATAAACCAGGCAAGCCGAAAAACCGGTCACGGGGAAAGGTCGGCCGCGTGATCGATGCGTTTGCCGAAGGAATGATGCGCAGGTTTCTTTTTGTTGCCGCTTTACCGGGACATGCCCGTCTCCTGTTGATTGCTCGCCGCCTGTTGGCCGTGACCGTACTCGGTGGTGCCATCGCCGTACCGGCGGTCTGGCTTGCCGTTGGCGTCGATTTCGATGCCATGGCGGGAACCGGCGTGCTGCTGTTGCTGGCTGGCTGGGGGCTGGCCATGCTTGCGATCTGGCTGGTGTTCAGCCGCGCCAGCCCGTTCGTCCGCCGCCTGCTGGTGGTCGGCGCCGGTCCGGACGACGCCGCCGCTGCGCGCCTGGTCGCGGCGCTGCGCATGCGCCACCGGGACAGCTTCCAGGTGATCTCGGTGTTGCCCGCCGGCGAGGCCGTCCGGCTCACCCCGCAGGTGCTCTGGGAACGCAATGTCTGGGGCATCATTGTCACGGATGCGGCGCGGAAATGCCTCGCGCCGGACCAGTTGACGGGCCGTCGACGGCGGCATGGGGCGGGATGCCGCCTCTTCGGTGAGAGCGAGTTCTGGGAAAGCCGGTTGCGCCGGGTCGATATCGACCGCCCCGCCGATGCTCTCCCCCCTGCTGCCAATGCCGGTGCGGCGCCCCGGTTGCCGGTGCAATCCGCCCTGGATGCGGCGTTCTGCCGGGCCGGCGACATCCTGCTCAGCCTGGCGCTGCTGCTGTTCACCCTGCCGCTGATGCTGCTCACCGCGCTGCTGATCAGGTTCGACAGCCCCGGCCCGGTGTTCTATCGCCAGCAGCGCGTCGGCCTGCGCGGTCGCCTGTTCACCCTGTTCAAGTTCCGCAGCATGTGCGTGAACGCCGAGGCGCGCGGCCCGGTATGGGCGGCTTCCCGCGACCCCCGCGTTACCCGGGTCGGCACTGTCATCCGGCTGACCCGCATCGACGAACTGCCGCAGCTCGTCAATGTTCTGCGCGGCGAGATGAGCCTGATCGGCCCGCGTCCGGAGCGTCCGCATTTCGTCAGACAGCTTGCCGATGCGATACCGCTGTACTCCGAGCGTGCTGCGGTAAGGCCGGGCCTGACCGGCTGGGCGCAGATCAACTACCCTTACGGCGCCTCGGTCGAGGACGCGCGCGTCAAGCTGTCCTACGACCTTTACTATGTGAAGCATCGCAGCGTGAAGCTGGCCGTGCTGATCCTGTTCTCCACCGTCGGGGTCGTGCTGTTCCGCAAAGGCGCCCGGTAGCCGGAAAACCGGCCACCCGGCGGGGCGTTCGTGCGGACCGGGAGCCGATGCCGCGGCGTGCGATGAAATCATTCTCGGCAGGATGGTCAGGAAGCTGTATGCCTGCGGCGCAGGTTTCCCCCGATATTGGTGCAATATGAAGAAGAAGTATCTTCTGGTTGTCATGGCGATCCTGCTGGTCGGCACCACCGCCGCCAGCGGCGCCTGGTACTGGCATCGGTCGCATGATCAGCTCGGCATCGCCCGCGCCGCCATGGCGCGCGGCGACCTGCGCACCGCGCAGATCGCGCTGCGCGCCATGGTGCGCGACCGGCCGCAAAGTGCCGAGGCGCATTACCGGCTCGGCGCGGTGCAGCTGCAGCTGGGCGATCCGGTGGCCGCCGAGAAGGAGCTCAGGCTTGCCCTGGCCGGCGGCTGGAACCCGCGGGCGGTGCAGCCCCTGCTGGCCCGCACCACCCTTGCCCAGGGACGCTTCAAGGACGTGCTGAACGACTTTTCCGGCAAGGATCTCGCGCCGGAGGAGGCCGGTCCGCTGCTGGTCGTCCAGGCGCTGGCGCATCTGGGGCTGAAGGAACTGGCGGAGGCACAGGCAGCGGCCGGCGAGGCCGAACGGCTTACGCCACAGAACGTCGACGCACCGCTCGCCGCTGCCCGCATATCACTGGCGCGCAACGACCCGTCCACCGCCGAGCAGAAGATCAACCGCGCGCTGGAGATCAATCCCCGTTCGGCCGATACCCTGGTCCTGAAAGGGGAGCTTCAGCACGCCAACGGCAAATACGAAGCGGCGCTGGCCAGCTTCACCGCTGCGCTCGAGATCGCGCCGGATGCGGCCAATATCCGCCTTGAGCGTGCCAATACGCTGATCGTCCTGAACCAGAACCAGAAAGCCCGGGAAGATATCGACATCGTACTGAAGGCCGATTCCCGCAACCCGGTTGCCAACTACTTCCTGTCCGTACTGCTGATACGTTCCAGCGACTGGCAGGCTGCGGATATCGCGCTGCAAAAGATTTCGCAGGTCATTGCACGCTTTCCCCGCGGCGAATATTTCCAGGCGCTGGTGAAGCTCAACATCGGCGAGCTCGCGCAGGCCTCCGACGCGGCGACCAAATACGTGGCCCGGGTGCCGCAGGACATAGCGGGGTACAAACTGCTCGCCCGCATCGATGCGCGGGCGCGCCGGCCGGAGCAGATGATCGAGGTGCTGAGCCGGGCGGAGAAGGCCGGCCTGGTCGACATCGAACTGCTCGAGCTGCTCGGCGGCGCCTACATCCGCAACGGGCAGACCGGGCTGGCGGTGCAGGCCCTCGATCATGCCGCGACGCTCGCCAGCAATGATTCCGAGCAATTGTCGCGGATCGCCGCCCTCCGTCTGGGCATCGGCGATGCCAGCGGGGCGGAGCACAACCTGGCCCGCTCGCTCGAGCTGACGCCCGACAGCAACGAAATCGGCGAGCGGCTGGTGATGGCGGCGCTGGTCGCCGGCGACGTCGAGCGGGCCAACGCCGAACTGGAGAAGCTGCGCCGGCAGCCCAACAGTGAGCCGGCGAAGATCAACAACCTGCTCGGCCTCGTCCGCATGGGACAGCTCGATCTCGATGGCGCACGGGCCGCCTTCGAGGCGGCCCTGGCGGCCGATCCCAATTCCCTCGGGGCGCGGCTGAACCTGGCCAAGGCGCTGGCCGTGCAGGGCAACGGCGCCGATGCCGAAAAGCTGCTGCGCGCCGTGCTCGACAAGGAGCCGGCGAACGTCCCGGCACTGTCGGCGCTTTCCGCCATCCTGGTGGCCCAGAAGCAGCCGGAACGGGTGGTCCCGCTCATGGAGGCAGCCCGCCAGGCGGCGCCGGGCAATCCCGCCATGACGCTGGGCCTGGTCAACCTGCTGGCCAACAATGGCGAGGTACGCAAGGCCTATGCCATGCTCGACGAGATCCCGAAGGACCAGGCCGGGCAGCCCGGCGTGCTGGCCGCCCGTGCCCGACTGCAGGAACAGTTGGGCATGGAGCGGGAGGCGCAGGCCACCTATCGCCAGGAACTGGCGGCCAATCCGTCGGACATCGAGACGATCCGCCGGCTGGCTGACCTGCTGGTGCGGGCCAAGGACGGTGACGGGGCCAAGGCGCTGCTCCGCAAGGGGCTGGAAGCGTTGCCCGGCAACCCGTCGCTGCAGCAGACCCTGGTGGTGGTGGACCTGCGCACCGGCGGCCTGGACGCAGCCCTGGCCACTGCCACCGCGCTGGCCAAAAACAAGGCCAACCTGCCGGCGGCGCGGATGCTGAAGGGCGGGCTGTACATGTCGGTGCAGCGCTTTGCCGATGCCGCTGCGGCCTATCAGGCGGAGTTCGATGCGAGCCCCTCCGGCACGCTGGCGGTGGCGACCGCGATCGCGCTGAACAGCGCCGGCCGGCCGGCCGACGCGCAGCGGCTGCTGCGGGACTGGATTGCGCGCGAACCCAACGACATCGATGCCATCCGGTCGCTGTCCGCACTCGACCTGCAGAACAATCGTGTGGCGGAGGCCGAAAAGAACCTGGGGGCGGTGCTCGCTCTGCAGCCGAGCGACCCGGTCGCGTTGAACAACCTGGCCTGGATCTATCAGGAGCGCAACGATCCGCGCGCGCTGGCGATGGCGCAGAAAGCCTATCTGCTGGCGCCCGGGCCGCAAGCCGCCGACACGCTGGGCTGGATCTTCACCAAGCAGGGCAACTTCAAGATGGCGCTGCTGCTGCTGACCCAGGCTGCCCGCAACCTCTCGACCGATCCGGCCATCTTCTATCACCTGGCGGTCGCGCTGAACGGCGCCGGGCAGAAGGACAAGGCGGTCGAAGTGCTGACCCAGCTTGTCAACATCCCGGCCGAGTTCGCGGACAAGCCGGCTTCCAGCAAGCTGCTGGACGAGTTGGGCGGGCCGAAACCGAAGCCGTAGCCATGGCGCGGCTGCGGCTGCTGACCTTCACCACCCTGTTCCCCAACCGGGAGCAGCCGAACCACGGCATCTTCGTCGAGAACCGGCTGCGCCACCTGGTGGCGACCGGGGTGGTGGAGAGCACGGTGCTGGCGCCGGTGCCGTTCTTTCCGCGGTTTCCGGGCGGGGCGGCGCTGTTCGGGCGGTGGGGCGCCTGTGCACGGGTGCCGGCGCTGGAGACGCGGCACGGGGTGGCTGTCCACCACCCGCGCTTTGCCGTCATCCCGCGCCTCGGCATGAGTGTTTCGCCCTTCCTGCTGTACCAGGCCAGCCGCCGCGCGCTGCGCCGGCTGCTGGCCGACGGGCAGCGGTTCGATGCCATCGACGCGCATTACCTCTACCCCGACGGCGTCGCCGCGGTGCGTCTGGGGGCGGAGTTCGGCCTGCCGGTGGTGCTGACCGCGCGCGGCTCGGACGTGACGCAGTTTCCCGACCACCCGGTGCCGCGGCGGCTGATCATGGACGCGGTGGCGCGCGCCGATGCGGTGATCACCGTCAGTGCCGGACTGCGCGCGGCGCTGCTGCGGCTGGGGGCGGCGGCGGACAAGCTTACGGTGTTACGTAACGGCGTAGATACGGAACTATTCAGGTCCGCAGACCGGCAGGCCGCCCGCGCCGCCCTGGAACTGACCGGGCCGGCGCTGATCTCGGTGGGCGCGCTGATTCCGCGCAAGCGGCATCACCTGACCATCGCGGCGCTGCGCCTGCTGCCGGCGTTTTCCCTGCTCATCGTCGGCGAGGGGCCGGAGCGGGCGCGGCTGGCGGCGCTGGCCGAGCGGCTCGGGCTGGCCGGGCGGGTGCGGCTGCTGGGGGCGCGGCCGCATGAAGGTATGGCGCAGTACTATTCTGCCGCAGACCTGTCCGTCCTCGCCTCCAGCCGCGAGGGCTGGGCCAACGTGCTGCTGGAATCGATGGCCTGCGGCACCCCGGTGGTGGCAAGCGACATCCCCGGCAATGATGAAGTGGTGCAGGAACGCGCCGCCGGGCTGATCGCGCCGGCCAATACGCCGGAGGGCATCGCCGCTGCCGTGCTTGATCTGTGGGCGGACCCGCCTTCCCGGGCGGCGACGCGGGCCTATGCGGAGCGGTTTGGGTGGGATGAGGTCAGTCGGGGGCAGATCGCGATTTTCCGGCGGGTGAGCGCAGGAAAGGAAGGCCAGGGCGCTGGACCCGCAAGGGGGCGGTGGCCCCCTTGACCCCATTCCTTGAGGAAGGGGTTCCAAGGGCCTATGGCCCTTGGTGGGGTCCAGGGGCAAAGCCCCTGGTGGGGTTCGGGGCAACGCCCCGATAGGACGGATCGAACAGCCCCGCATAAGCCTGAAACATGCTTTCCTGATCATATTCCCGCTCGGCGCGCGCGCGGTTGGCCGCGCCGATGGCCTGCCGCCGCACCGGGTCGGCCAGCAGCGCGGCCAGGGCGCCGGCCAGGGCGGCTGCGTCCTGCGGCACCACGAAGGGGCGGTTTTCCTCGGCCAGCATGGTTGCCACGTCGCCCACGTCGGTTGCGGCCACGGCCAGGCCCGCCGCCATCGCTTCCAGCACCGACAGCGGCATCTGCTCGGTGTCGGAGGACAGGGCGAACAGGTCGAACTGGCGATAGGCCGCCTGCGGTTCGGCCAGGTGGCCGGTGAAATGGACGCAAGCGGCAATTCCCAGCCGGTGGGCCAGCGCTGCCAGCTCGGCCCGCTCCGGCCCGTCGCCGACGATAATCAGCCGGGGCGGGACCGGCAACAGGGCAAATGCCTCGAGCAGGCGGGCAAGATTCTTCTCGGGGCGCAGGGCGGCGACGGTGCCGATCCCCTCCCCTCCCCTTTCCCCCGGGGCGGGAAGAAAGCCGGCGAGGTCGACACCGTTCGGGATGTAGCGCAGGTGCCGGCGCGGCAGGCGCCAGACGTCACGCGCGATCCGTTCCAGCGTGCGCGAGGGCAGCACCACGGTGGCGCGCCGCAGCACCAGGCGGCGGGTCCAGACCCGGCGGGGCAACTGGCGGGCGCGCTCCTCCGGGCCGAAACCGTCTTCGATATGAACATGCCGGACCCGCACCAGAAGATTGGCCATGGCCCACTCGATCGCGCCCCAGTTGTAGGTGACCAGCAGGTCCGGCCGCAGATCGCGCAGCGCGCGGCGGCAGCGCCGGATGTTGCCCGGCGTGTCGCCCTTGCGCAGCGGCACGGCGGGAAAGGTTACCTCGAGGTCCGGGCGCAGCCGTTCGCGGCAGGCGGTGTTGCCGTCCATGGCCACGATGGCGTGGCGCCAGGCGGGGCCGAAGCGGTTGGCCAGCGCGGCGAAGCGCACCTGCGCCCCACCCACTGCGAAGCTGGAGAAGACATGCAGCAGCAGCGGCGGCCCGGCTGCCGGACCGGGTGGCGTTCGGCGGCCGGTCAGTGGACTTCGCCGTCGCCGCGCAGCGGCCTGGCCGGGCCCGCGAGCCGGTTGCCTTTCAGCACGGCCCCGGTGGCGGTCTGATTGTGGACCAGGAACGCGCTGTAATCCCCATCGACCCGGAAACTGTTGTTCTCGACGAGGATCTCCGGGGTCGGCTGGGTTACGCCCTCCAGGCCGATGGCGATGGCGGCGGCATGGTTCTCGCTTTTGGGACCCTTCTGGATGGTGCAGCCGCGCACGATCACCGCGCCGCCGTTGGGCACCTCGATCTGATAGCTCGAGGTGCCGTCCGGCCCGTCCTGCAGGTCGCTGTCGATCACCTCGGTGCGGCGGGCGCGCGACTTGATGTGGTGCCCATGCTGCGTCTCGAAGAACTTCGATCGCTCGACGTGCAGCAGGTCGAGGTTGTTGGCGTAGATGCCGTGCGCGCAGCCATGGTCGCAGGCGCCGTTGTGGAGGAACGTGCTGTCGCGGACGATCAGCGCACCCTTTACATCGGCGTTGCTGAGGATGCCGTTCTGGTTGTTGACGAAGCGCACGTGTTCGACGGTGAGGTTGCTGGCTTCCATGCGGATGCCGGCGCCGTTGCCGTCGGCCACGCGGGCGCGCGTCAGCGTCAGGTTGCGGATGGTGATGTCCTCGCCATCGGTGAGGAACAGCCCCTTGCCCATGCAGGTCTTGTCGGTGATCACCGTGTCCTCGGGCTTGCCGGTGCCCTCGATGACCAGCTTGCTCGCGCGCCAGACCGCGCAGTCGAAATACTCGCCCGGGGCGATGCGGATGCGGTCGCCGGCGGCGGCGATGGCGGCGGCTTCGGAGGGCTGCTGCAGCGGCTTGCCGGGACCGACTTCCAGCGTGCGGGCTCCCGCCGGGATGGCCATGCAGAGCGCCGGCAGCAGCCAGGCGAGCAACCGGCGGCGGAAGCGGCGGGGGGTACGCGGCATGCTGGTTCCTGGATGAGGGACGCCGGCGCAGGATATCGCGCCGCTTTGCAAATGTCTCCGGCCATGGGAGTGTCGGCGGCGCATGGACTTGTTTTGGTCGAATGGTCTGTATCACCCTCTCCAAACCGTCCGACCTCGCCGGCGTCGCCGATCGCTGGCAGTCGCTTGAGGTCCGGGCCGAACTCTCGTTCTTCCAGTCCTGGGCCTGGGTGGGATGCCTGGCCGAGGAGCGTTTTTTCGATCCGGTCCTGCTGGCGGCCGAGGAGGATGGGCGGACGGTCGCGCTGGCGCTGTTCAACCGCCGCCGGCGGCGGTTTGCGCTGGAGGCGCTGCATCTCGGCGAGAGCGGTGCCGGCGCGTTGGATTCCGTGTTCGTCGAGCACAATGGTCCGCTGGTGGAACGGGGTCGCGCGGCGCTGCTGCCGGCGCTGCTGCACGCCGCCATGCACGCGCCGATAACGCCTGTCGCCGGCGCGCCGGCGCGGCCGGCGCGGCGGCGGCTGGTGCTGAGCGGCGTGGACGAGACGCAGTTGCGGGCGGTGCGCACTGCACTTGCCGATCGTGTCGGCCAGGGGGGCGGCCAGGTTTGCCTGGCGCAGGCGCGCCCGGCGCCGTTCGTGGACCTCGCCGGGCTGCGCCGCTCCGGCACCTTGTTCCTGCAGAGCCTGAGCGCCAACACGCGGTATCAACTGCGGCGGTCGGCGCGCGACTATGCGATGTCGGGTCCGCTTGCCATCCAGCGGCCGGCGACGCTGGAGGAAGCCTGGGCCTTCCTGGACGGGCTGGCGGCGCTGCACCAGGCGACCTGGCAGCGGCGCGGCCTGCCCGGGATGTTCGCCGCCCCCGCCTTCCTGCGGTTCCACCGCACGTTGCTGGCCCGCATCCTGCCGCGCGGCGAGGTGGACCTGCTGCGCGTGACGGCGGGCAGCCGGGTGATCGGCTATCTGTACAATTTCCGCTTCCGCGGCCGCGTGCTGGCCTACCAGAGCGGCTTCGACTATGCCGGCGCCGGGCCGCATGAGAAGCCGGGCATGACCTGCCACCAGATGGCCATCGAGGCCGGCATCGCCGAGGGGATGGATTGCTACGATTTCCTGGCCGGGGCGGACCGCTACAAGCGAAGTCTGGCGAGCGGGTCGGTGCCGCTGCACTGGCTGGAAATCATGCCGCGCTGGTCGATCGAGGGGGCGCTGAACCGGCTGCACGAATTTGCCCAGGCCCGGGCGAGGCGGCAGCCATGAGAGGGTTTGCCGTGCAGCGGCAGCTGGTGGTGCCGGAATCCTGGCCGCCGACCCTGGTTGTGGTGGTCGATACCGAGGAGGAGTTCGACTGGACCGCGCCGTTCGACCCGGCCAGCACGACGGTGGCGAACATCGCCTGCCAGCCTTTGGCGCAGCGCATCTTCGATGCGCATGGCGTGGTGCCGACCTACGTGGTGGATTACCCGGTGGCAGCCACGCCGGAAGCCGCCGCGGTGCTGCGCGGCATCGCCGAGGCCGGGCGTTGCGAGATCGGCGCGCATCTGCATCCGTGGGTGACGCCCCCCTGGGACAGCCAATTGCCCGGGGGGCCGGTGGATGCGCGCCACTCCTACCCCGGCAACCTGCCGCCGGCGCTGGAGCGGGCCAAGCTGGCGGCGCTGACGCAGGCGATCGAGGCGGGGTTCGGGCGCCGGCCGGTGGTCTACAAGGCGGGCCGCTACGGTGTGGGGCCGGCCACCGCCGGCATCCTGGATGCGCTCGGCTACCGGGTTGATGTCAGCGTGGTGCCGCACACCGATTTTTCCGCCGATGGCGGGCCGGATTTCATCGCGCTGCCGGATGGGCCGTTCCGGTTCGCGCCCGGGCTGATCGAGCTGCCGCTGTCGGTTCATTTCGTGGGCGCTCTGGCCGGCGCCGGCCGGTTGGTTTATCCGTGGCTGACGAGCCGGTCCGTCCGACGGCTGCGCCTGCCCGGCATCGCTGCCCGGCTGGGGTTGCTGGAGCGACTGCGGCTGACGCCGGAAGGGCACCGGCTGGATGATATGCAGCGCCAGACCCGGGCGGCGCTGGCGCGCGGGGCCCGGCTGTTCATGCTGACCTATCACAGTTCCTCGTTGCTGCCCGGGGCGACCGGCTATGTCCGCGATGCGGCCGGGCGCGACCGCTTCCTGGCCACGCTCGATGCCTATTGCGGCGACTTCCTCGGCACGCTCGGCGGCCGGGCGAGCACCGTCACCGCGGTTGCCGCGGAGCTGGAGCACGCGCCGTGAACGCGGGCAAGGTGCTGGTGTTCGGCGAGGACACGCGCAGCTTCCTGGCCACCGTGCGCTCGCTGGGGCGGCGCGGGGTGGCGGTGCATGTGGTGCCGGCCAACCTGCGCGCGCCGGCGCTGGCCTCGCGCTTCATTGCCGCCGTGCATGCGCCGCCGCCCTGGATGGGGGATGGCGCCGCCTGGCTGGCGGCGGTCGAGGCGTTGCTGCGGGCCGAACGTTTTGATCTGGTAATTCCCTGCAACGAGACGGCGCTGCTGCCGTTGCAGCAGCATCGCGCCCGGCTGGGTGCGCTGGCGCGGCTGGCCATTCCTGACGATGCCGCCATCGCCGTGCTGTTCGACAAGCACGCTACCCGCGAACTGGCGCAGCGGCTGGGCATTCCGGTGTCGCCCGGGCGGCTGCCGCTGCCCGGCGAGAGCGCCGGGGACGTGCTGGCCGCGCTCGGCATGCCGGTGATGGTCAAGCCGCGCCGGTCCTATGTGCTCGAGCGGCTCGACCGGCGCGGCAAGGTACAGTTCGTCAGCGATGCGGCCGAACTGGCGCGGCTGCTGCCGGCGCTGCCGGCCGGGGAGCATGTGCTGGAGGGGTTCTTCCCCGGCCAGGGGCTGGGGGTGTCGCTGCTGGCCAGCGGCGGGCGGGTGCTGCAGGCCTTCGAGCACCACCGGGTGCGGGAGGACGGCTCGGGCAGCTACTACCGGGTCAGCGCCGCGGTGACGCCGGCGCTGCTGGCGGCCTGCACCAAACTGGTGGCGGCGCTGCACTACACCGGCCTCGGCATGTTCGAGTTCCGCCGCAATCCGCAGACCGGCGCCTGGGTGCTGCTGGAGGTGAATGCGCGTCCCTGGGGGTCGATGCCGCTGCCGCTCGGCCTGGGGGTGGACTTCCCCTGGCGCTGGTACCGCCTGCTGACCGCCGGCGAGGAGATCCCGGCGGTCGGCTACCGGGTGGGGGTATTCGGCCGCAACCTGGTGCCCGATCTGCATGCGGTGCTGGCCGAGGCGCAGGCGCGTGGTGCGGGGCAACTGGCGGTGTTCGGAAGGTGGCTGCTGGAACTCGGCCGGGTGGTGACCGGGCGGGAGATCCACGACGTGCTGGTGCGCGACGACCCCCGGCCGGCGCTGGTCGAGCTTGGCCAGATGCTGGGCGAAGCGGCGCGGCGTGGTGCGGCGCGGCTGCCCGGCTGGGCGGCGCTGGGGCGGCGGCGCGCCCGGGGGCGGCTGCGGGCGGCGCTGCGCCGCGCGGCTGCGGACAGGCAGGGGGCCGGCGAGGTGCGGCTGGTGTTCGTCTGTCTGGGCAATATCTGCCGCAGCCCGTTCGCTGCCGCCTTGCTGGCGGCGCGGCTGGCGGACCGGCCGCGCCTGCGCATCGGCTCGGCGGGCATGCTGCCGCGGCCGGGCCGGTCCACCCCGCCGTTCGGCGTGCAGGCGGCGGCGGCGCATGGCATTGACCTCGCCGCGCACCGCTCGACCTACCTGTTCCGCGCCGAGGCGGCGGCGGCCACGCTGCTGGTGGTGTTCGACGCGGCGACCCGGCGCGCGGTGCTGGACCGCTATCCCGATCTGCACGCCCGGGTGATCAGGCTTGGTGACCTGTTCGACGGAGCGGAGATCGCCGATCCGATCGACGGCGATGCCGCGGTGTTCGCCGCGACCTATGCCGCGATCGCGGCGGCGGTGGCGGAGCTGGAGCGGCGGATGGAAAACCTGTGTCACAGGTTTTGATTGGCGGATTCCGTGCGGATAGAGGATACGTTAAAATAGCCTGAATGCGCAGGGTCATTGCGGATGAAATTCACAGTCGTCATTCCTACCAGGAACCGTCCGGACCAGCTTGCGCAAGCTCTGGCATCGGTGTTTGTGCAGAATTTTGATGATTTTGAGACGGTCGTGGTGGACGATGGTTCGGACCCGGCATACCGGAGCGCGTATGATGCCATTACGCAGCAGTACGGGACGCGGCTGCGCCTGTTCCACCTGCCGCAGGTGCGACGCGGGCATGGGCCGGCCTATGCGCGCAATTTCGCCATCAGCCAGTCCGCGGCGGATTACATCTGCTTCCTCGACGACGACGACGAATGGGTCGACCCGGACTTTCTCGCCCGGGTCGCCCGGGTGGTCGACAGCGCGCCGCAGACGGTCGATCTGCATCTGTCCGACCAGGTTGCCTACAAGGGCAATGCGCGGCTCGACCGGGTGATCTGGACGGAGGGCCTGCGGCAGGGCGTACGCAACCTGCCGGGCCTGGCGGGCGGTGCTTTCGAGGTGCGGGTGCCGCAGTTGATGCAGTGCGACGGCTTCTGCCATCTGAACACGACCGTGGTGCGGCGGGCATTCTTCCTGCGGATCGGCGGGTTCGACGAGAATATCCGCTATGAATCCGATCGCGACTTCTATCTGCGGGCGATCGATGCCGCGGCGTTCATCACCTACAGCCCCGTCGTTACCGCGCGGCACAATGTGCCCGTTCGCGAGAATCGCGCCAACGTTTCCACCGCCATCAGCCAGTACGGTTGCTACATTTTCCAGTTGCGGCTGCTGGACAAGGCGATATTGTTTTCGCGTCACGGGGAGGTTTGCGAATACGCAAAGAGACATAAAGTATATACTTTGAAGCATATTGCCGAGAATCTCTGGCAGAGCGGCGACTACCAGACCGCGCTGTATTATGCGCAGCACGTTCTTTTTACCGGCTTTAACGTGAGATGGTTGCTGTTCTACTTCTGGCTGTGGGTCAGGTTGATGGCGGGCCGGGTCGGGAGGGATCCCCCGCAGGTCGCGCGGAACCTGTATTACCCGCCCAGCGTCTGATTTGCTGCTTCCTTCGGGTGGCGCAGCAGGTCGAAGGTGGCGAGCAGGCCGAGCCAGCAGCAGAACGCCAGCCATCGCAGGTTGAACCCGGTCGGCAGCGCTTCAAGTGCATATTGCCCCGCCAGCCCGTAGCGCCGGTTCCTGTACAGGGAGTTGGCCAGGTGCTTGAGCGTGTAGGTGTGGTGGCGCCTGGCGAAGGCGCGCACCACCTCCTGCTGCGAGAACAGGATGGCCTTTTCCAGCAGGGTGGTCTGGAAGATCCGTTTCTCGATATCGGACACCAGGGTGGAGACGTTGTCCCGACGAGCGGGATCGGGGATGTTGTGGCGGGAGACGATGCGCGGGAGGTAGGTGATCACCTGCGCCCGGTCGATGGCGCGGAGATAGAAATCGCGGTCGCATTCGTAGCGGTTCGTTTCGTCGAAGCCGCCGACCGCATTGAAGAAATCCCGGCGCACGATGGTCGTGTTGACATGGCAGAAGCCGCGCGCGCGCAGCAGGTCCGCGGCATCGACGCGCCAGGCACCGCTGGGCTCGGGCGGGCGGGTTTGTGCCAGCAGGGGGCCGAGATCCTCGATCCAGATGGTCTGCCTGAGCCGCTGCCCGTTGCTGAACGCGGCCTGGTCGAAAAACAGCAGGTCCACCGGCGGGCCGATGCCGGCGGTGATTTTGTTGGCGCAGGCGAGATACTGCGGGTCGGTCCATTCGTCGTCGTCGTCGAGGAAGCAGAGATAGCGGCCGCGCGCCTGCGCCGCACCGGTATTCACGGCATGGGCATGGCCATGCCCGCGGGCGCGCGGCAGCAGGTGCAGGAAGCGCACCCGCTGGTCGCATGCCGCCTTGATCGCCGCGAGCGGGCCGGCGAAGGGCTCCGTGGTGCCGTCGTCGATGACCAGTACCTCCAGCCCGTCCACCTGCTGCGCCAGCACGGATGCCAGCGCGCGTTGCAGCAGCGCGGGGCGGTTGCGGGTGGGCAGCAGGACGGTGAAGTCCATGGCGTTCTCTGTGGAAGTGGCGGCAGCGTTTCAGCGAGCGGGGTCGCATCGAACAAAAGACGATTATCACTATTTGAGAGAGAGCCGCAAGCGCGGCTTGCGGCGTGCTATCTCGCCTGGTGCACGTTGCCCCCGGTCGAGGGGGCCAGGTCGCCGCACAGCACCACCAGCGTATCGCGCACACCGGTGTTGCCGTCTTCGGTGCGGTTGCCGGGCCGGGCGAGCGCTGGGCGCGCGAGCGTGGGGTGGATCGACATGGTCCGGTACGGGCACGATCTGGCCGTGTTCAGGCGGCCGGCTCCGGGGAGTTGGTGACCCTGGATGCATCGCGGCCGGCATTGGCAACCGGCCTGCGTTGCGCCGGACGTGCGCGGGGCGCCGGCCCGGTCATTGCGGGACGCCGGTGCAGGGGGGGGGGCAGTTGGGAATGTTGACGGTGTCGAAGTCGGTCACGAAGCCCCATGCGGTCGAGAGGTTGTCGATGCCGACCAGCACCGCGAGCAGCAGCACGACGGCAACATAGATGCCGCGCGGCAGGCGGGTGCCCGCCACCCAGGGCGCGAGCCCGGCCCCCAGGATGAAGGCCGGCAGGTGCGCGTGGGCACAGTAGATATAAAGGCTGCCGCGGAACTGGTAGTCGATGTGCAGCAGCACGTTGAACACCAGCACCCCGGCCACCCCGGCGGCCAGCCAGCGGTACTGCCGGTGGACGAAAGCGGCGATCGTGCCCACCGCCCAGAAGGCCAGCCAGAACGGCATCGCCACGGCGCCGGTGCTGTGGAACGCGTAGTCGCGGAAGTCGCGCATGTTGGTGCCCTCGGGCAGCGTTATCCAGCTGTAGTCGGGCGAGACGAAGGAGAACCCGAAGAAGGTCAGCAGCACCTGGCCGATGCCGGTCCGCTCGCCCTTGGTGCGCAGCCAGTAGATGTGCTTGAGCGCCAGGATCGGGTCCTGCGCGGCGATCCACAAATCGTCATGCCAGACGATGACCATCACCAGGCCGGCCAGCAGGGCGAGGATGAACCCGAAGGCGATGCTGCGGCGGAGCGCGGCCCACAGCCCGCCTTCCCGCCAGCGGACGATTACCTCCGCGATCGCCGGCTGCACCACGTTGGTGATCGTGTTGCCGAGCGCCATCAGCGCCGCGAGATAGCGCAGCCGGCGAAAGCGCGCGGGATCGGCCAGGCGGCAGGCCGCTACCAGCCAGACGAAGGCGATGGTGAAGCTTGCCGGCCCGTAGGTGTCGACGATGAGGGAGGTGAAGATCTGCGAGCCGGTGACCATGAACAGCACCGTCAGCGCCGTCGCCTCCGCCCGGCCGATGGCGGAGGTCCTGAACAGCAGGTAGGTCATGCCCACCGTGCCCGCGCCCAGCAGCGCCATGACCATCGCCGCCGCCTCCTTGGCGGTCAGGCCGATCGCCAGGAACGGCCAGGCAAGCGGACGCCAGAGCAGGACCAGGGGATGCTTGAAGCCGTAGGGGTCCGGGTCGGCCATCGCGAGCGTCTGCACCATGCGTGCCGGATCGAAGTCGAAGCCGAGGTTCCAGTAGTCGAGGAACGCGCCCTGGGCGAGCCGGACCGCCAACGGGCCGTAGAGCAGCAATGCCACCGTCACGAAGGTCGCGGCGAGCCACAGGTCGGCGGTGCCGGTGCCGGGGTGGGGCACGGTGCCGCGGTTGCGTCCCCGCAGCAGATCCCGGAACTCGGCCAGCACGCTGGCAGCGATTGCATTCACGTGTCGGGGCTCCCTCATTCATGCGCCCGGCTTTGCCACCAGTTCCGCAACGCCGGCAGGCCAGGCAGCCTTTAGGCGATTTTGCCGGCCGGTCGAAACGTTTTTGCGGCACGCCCGGCGGATTGTCATGCGCGACGGCCGGATCGCGATGCCGCGGCGTTGCGGCCAATGCGATGGAAGAATAGGATGAAATGCCGTTCGCGTATCGGCTGTGGGGGATATGGCCGTCCTGATTCCGGTGCAGCGGCTTCGTGTTCCGCTGGCCAGGCGCAGGGACTTTCCTCATCCTGTCGGTGACTGCAATTGCCGCTGCGCTGCAGGAAGCGGCTTTCGGTGTGGGTTGGACTGTTTGTGGCGGCACGGGCGAACGGGCGCCGAGGAGATCGTGAGATGAATCAATTGTCCATGCCCACGCGGGCGATCATCGCCGGCATCGTGCTGTGCGGCATACTGCCGACGTTCATGGTGCGTGCGCTTGGCTGGAACCCTTCGTACTGGAGCACGCTGCACTGGGCTTTCGGCCACGACGGCGGTGATTCCTGGGATTCGATCCGGGCGGCTCTGCTGTACCTCGATCAGTTTGGACCGAACGGGCTGTACGAGGCGACATATTATCACGCTGAGCACCAGTTCCAGTACTCGCCGCTCAGCCTGGTGCTGTTCCGTCTGATCGACATGGTGCCGGGGTTCGACTTCTACTCGCGCGCCGCGATGAATCATGTGTCGTGGTATGTGGTGCCGTTGACCGCGCTTGTTGTCGGCTCCATTGCGGTCTCGGCGGATGTTTCGTTCGGCAGACAGGTGGCCTGCATCGGCTGGTGGGACCGGTTCGTCCGGTTCACTGCCGCCATGGCGGCCACGGTCCTGTATTTCCCGGTCGTGAGCGCTTATTCTCATGGCAACATCCAGTCATGGCTGAATCTGCTGCTGATTTTTTCATTGCTTGCGTGGATGCGGGAGTGGCGGATCGCCGTCGGCGTGGCGCTCGGACTGTACTGCGTCATCAAGCCCTCGCTTGCACCGATTCTCCTCTGGCTGCTGTGGCGCCGCGAATGGCGAGCGCTTGCCGGCGTTGCCGCGGTTGTGGGCGCGCTTGGGGCGGCCTCGCTGTGGTCATATGGCTGGCAGATACACCTTGATTACCTCGACCTGCTGCATTTCCTTTCTGGTCGCGGGGAGTCGTATTTTGCCAACCAGTCGGTCAACGGTCTGCTCAACCGGATGTTCTTCCTTGGTCCCAACCTGGAATGGGACGGCAGCCATACGCATATGATCCGCAATCCCTGGGTGAACGCGGCATCGCTGGCCGGCGTGCTGGTTTTCCTGCTGCCGGCCTTCCTGGCCGCGCGGGGCGCCGGCCCGGCCGGGCGCACGACCGACTACTGCATCGGGCTGGTGTCGTGCCTGATCTCGTCCGCCATTGTATATGATCACTATTATGGCGTCACGCTTGCGGTGTTTGTGCTCATGGCTGCCGTACTGGTTACCGACCGTGCGCGCGCCGTTTGGGAGTTGCCCTTGCTGGCGCTGGCCTGCACGGCCTGCGGCAACGTGATCTCCGGTACCGGCCTGCTGGCCGACACGCCGTGGAATTTCCTGCAATCCTACATGCTGTTCGGCGCACTTGCGCTGCTGATTCTGCTGCATCGGCTTCGCCTGCGGCTTGGCAGCACCGTCCCGGCCGGTTCCCGCGGGCTGGTTGTGCAGGCGAAGGTGCCGTAAGCATTTTCCGGCTCTGCGCCGGCCAGTCGGCCGTTTGATCAAACTGCTGGAGACAGGTGCCCTATGCCCGTAACCGCCATCGCCGCCGTGTCGCAGGAAGCGGGTCCGGTGCCGGACGGATCGTCGGCGATGCTGCCGTTGTGTGTGGACCTCGACGGCACCCTCGTGCGCACCGACATGCTTGAGGAGGGGCTGCTGGTCGCGGTGGCCCGTCTGCGGCTCGGCGGCCTGGTCGGGGCGCTGCTGGCGGGGCGGGCGGCGTTCAAGCGCCAGGTGGCCCGTGCTGCGGCGTTCGACCCCGCCAGCCTGCCGTACAACGAGGATCTGCTTGCCTGGCTGCGGGAGGAGCGGGCCGCCGGGCGGCGGCTGGTGCTGGCCACCGCCGCGGACGAGACCGTTGCGCAGCGCATCGCCGATCATCTCGGCCTGTTCGAGGCGGTGATCGCCTCGGACGGCATCCGCAACGTGAAGGCCGCGGTGAAGGGAGCGGCGCTGGCCGAGCGGTTCGGCGCCGGCGGCTTCGCCTATGCCGGCAACGCCCGCAGCGACCTGGCGGTCTGGCAGGTGGCCGGCACGGCGGTGCTGGTGGATGCCCCGGCCGCCGTGGTGGCGCAGGTGCGGGCGGAACGGACGGTGGAGCGCGTGTTCGCCACCCGGCCCCCTGCCCTTCTGGCCATGCTGGAGGCGATGCGCCCACACCAATGGGTGAAGAACCTGCTGGTGTTCGTGCCGGTCTTCACCGCGCACGCCGTCGGCGATCTGGCCTCCTGGGTGGGCGGCGTGCTGGCCTTCCTGGCGTTCTGCGCCACCGCCTCCTCCATCTATATCGTCAACGACCTGCTCGACGTGCAGGCGGACCGCGCGCATGACCGCAAGCGCCTGCGTCCGTTCGCGCGCGGTGCCCTGCCGCTGTCGCAGGGCGTGGCGCTCGCGGCGGGGCTGATGCTGCTCGGGCTTGCGCTGGCGGCGTCCTGCGGCATCGCCGTCGTGGTGGGCGCCTACCTGCTGATGTCGGTCGCCTATTCGGTGCATCTGAAGGAGCAGCCGCTGGTCGATGTCTTCCTGCTGATGCTGCTCTACACCATCCGCATCTTCGGCGGCGGCGAGGCCACCGGCCATTCGCTGTCGCTGTGGCTGCTGGCGTTCTCGGTGTTCTTCTTCCTCAGCCTGGCGTTCATCAAGCGCGTGGAGGAACTGCAGAGGGCGGAAGCCGCGGGGCGGCGGCGGGTGGCCCGGCGCGGCTACACCACCGGGGACATCGCGATCCTGCAGACCTTCGGCGTTGCCGCCGCGTTCATCTCGGCGCTCACCCTCGCCTTGTTCGTGCAGGCCGAGGCGTCGGCGCAGCGTTATGCCGCGCCGCTGCTGCTATGGGGCATCGTGCCGCTGCTGCTGTTCTGGCAATGCCGCATGTGGCTGTCGGTGGCACGCCGCTACATGCACCACGATCCGATCATCTATGCCGTCCGCGACTGGGTATCGTGGCTGACCGGCGGGGTGATGGTGCTGCTGCTCTATGCGGCGAAGTCGCTGGTGGTGTTGGCGCACTGATCGGCATCAGCCCATTCGCGTATTGCAAATGAACAAGGAAGTCGGCCATGTTTTATCGTCTTAGGCGAGCAATAAAAACAAGGCGGTTTGACCGTGCGATTGCTGGAATTCTGGAATCAAATCCACTCATTCTAGAGGATGCGCCATGGTGTATCGTCAGCATGGTGGCGAACCGTGATGTTCCTATGTACCTCGCTGCAATAAAGTCTTTTTATCAGAGAATCAGACGAGGCAAAGTTGTCGCGATCGTCGATCGGGATATGCCTCAATTGTTGCGCGAAACGCTGTCGTACCATCTTGTTGGCATTGAATTCGTTGTCCTGGAGGATATCAAGGCCGTTCCATGCCAGTCCGGCGGCACGTGGGAGCGGCTTCTTTACTGTCTTGATCGCTCGCAGAGCGAATACACGATTCAGCTGGACGCCGATACGCTGACCGTGAGTGATGATTTGAGCGAGGTATTGGATTGCCTGGAAACAAACCGCGCCTTCACGATGTCGGACGGGTTTGTCCGGATGCCGCTGCCCGAGGCCGCCGAATTGGCGCAGGCGACGCCCAGCAACTATATTGGGATCGTCGCCGAGGCGGCCTTCGATCGCTATCCTGGTGCAGAAAACCTGCACTATATCCGCGGTTCGTCGGGTTTTGCCGGGTTTGCGAAGGGTGGCTACACACGCACTGCGATCTCCGCCTTCCATCAGGAGATGGAGACGCTCATTGGCAAGGCACGCTGGCGTGAATGGGGATCGGAGCAATGCGGTTCCAATTTTGCGATCGCGAATTCGCCCGACCCACTTGTTTTGCCCTATCCGGAATATGCCAGCTTCACCCGGCGTGTGCTGCGCCATGAAGTGAAGCTGTTTCACTTCATCGGCGCGTTCCGTTTCCAGGATGGATATTATGCCCGGCGTTGTCAGGAGGTGATTGCGGCGCTGACACCGGGCGCTGCGCCGGTGCTGCCTCCTGCACCTGCTGAGAGCATAAAGATCGATGACGGACTGCCATTTCTGTTCGCGCGCAGCCTCACGCGGGCCAGCATCGTAAAGTACATGCAATGGCGGCTCTCCGGCCGGGTTCAGACCGTCGTGGTCCAGATGCGGGCAAAGACCGGGTTCCAGAAACATCCAGGACCAGGCCCAAGGTTCCGATTGCGGGCGCGTGAATCCGGCACCAACAATGATATTGGCGTTGCGTACGAGATTTTCGTACTTCAGTTGCTCATGCCGTCTGTTTGGATTCCGCCGGAGCGGGTGAAGCTGATCGTCGATCTTGGGGCCAATGTCGGAATGTCAAGCCTGTGGTGGCTTGCGAACTACTGGCGCGCACACGTGCTTGCTTTCGAGCCCCATCCGGGCCACGCGGCGGAAGCCCGGACGAATATTGCACTGAATGGCTATGATCCCCGATTTGATCTGCGCCAGGCGGCAGTCGGCCCGAAGGCGATGACTGCCTGGATCTCGGATGAGGGATCCGCGTCCAGTATTTCGTCCACGGGTGGCAGAGGCTTCGAGGTGGAGGTTCTGGACCTGTTCGCGATCCTGGCCGGCCGTCGCGTCGACATCCTGAAGATCGACATCGAGGGGAGCGAGGTCGGGTTGCTGGATGATCCTCGGTTTGATGCACTCGACATCGGCGCCATCGTGATGGAGTGGCATACGCCGGACGCGACCGGGCGCGGTGGCAGGGATTGGTGCATTGGCCGGCTCGAGGGGTTTGGGTTCCGCACCTGCGTCACGTCGGACGGGGGGGCGTATGGGATCGTTTGGGGGTATCGGGACTTCGGATTGGCAAGAAAGTTCAATACATCAGACTCATCCGAGCCTAACGTATTGTAAAAGCGTGCGTATCCGGAATTCAGCGAACACATAGGGCGCAGAGATAGCTTTGCATTGAATGGATTTGGGGATTTTTCATTCTGTTACATTAACGGTACGAAATGAAAATGATAATGCCAACATCGCGTGCGAGGAGGGGGAGCCAGGGGCCTTTCCGTTACCGGGAGCCATTCGAGCCTTTTGCAATACTCCGCTGACAGAGGGGTTTTGCAAGAGGCCCGAATGGCTGTGCGCTGTTTTCTTCTTTCTCCGCGTCAGAGCTTGAAAAACAATCGGACTTGAAAAAGAGCGCCCGCTGACATCATTGAGTTTTCCGTCATCGTTCGGCGGCTTGCGGGCATTCTTTTTCAAACTCTCAGGCCTGGCCCGCCCGTCGTGCCAGACGGGCAGCAGACAAACGGGCCGTGAAGCGTTGCAACAGCGTCAGCACGTCAGCTTCGGCGCCGTCCGGTCGTCCCGCCGCCAGCCACAGGACGACCAACGTCGTGGCATAGACTGCGGCTCCGGTGGCCACGGCAGTCAACAGTTCCACGCCGAGTTCCAGTTTCGTGACGGCCATCGTGGCATGCCAGCCGAAACCGCTCCAGGCAAGCACCAGGGCCATCGTTGTGCAGGCCAGGACGGTGCGCCAGAGGCGGTCCAGCAGCTCCCGCGGCGTCACGTCGAAGTGGCGGATCGTCAGGACAACGAACAGCACCTGCTCAAGCATGATGGCCACGGTCGCTGCCAGGGCGGCTCCGGTGAGGTCCAGCAACGGGATCAGCACAAGCAGCAGGATCAGGCGCAGCAGCGCGGTGACGATTACCAGCCGGAACGAGAGTTGCAACAGGCCGTGTGCCTGAAAGAGCGTGCCGCTCATGGTGCTGAGGACGTTCAGACAATAGGCGATGCTGACGATCTGCATCACCGGCGTGGCGGCGCTCCAGGCCGGCCCGAAGGCGAGTTTCACCAGCGGGTCGGCCACCAGCGAAAGCCCGATGCTCGCCGGTATCGCGAGAATGCCCATGCCCGCGATCATGCGCAGATACATCTGTCCCGCGCTCAGATCGGCATGGCGCGCCGCGTTGAAGCCGGAGAACGCTGCCCGTCCCAACGGCAGGATGAACTCGGTCAAGGGGAGCGTGGCAAGCTCGCAGGCGACCGAGAAGATACCGACCTGCGCCGGGCCGAGCAGCCGGCCGACGAGCAGGCTGTCGGAGCGGTCGCGTATCTGCGAGACGATGGACAATGCCCAGTTCCAGACCGAATAGCCCGTCAGCCGCCGCCACGCGGACAGGCTCAGGCGCGGCCGGTACGGGTGCATCCGGTAGCTGAACACCACCCGCAGGATGCGCTGCGTCAAGATGGCGATGACCAGTGCCCAGTAGCTGCGGAAGATGAAGGCGCAGCTGATCGCCAGCACGATGCCGGCGATCCGGGGGACGATCCAGAGCTGGAACTCCTTGTTGAACTCGAAGCGCCGGCGAAACTCGACGACGCCGATGTTGTCGAAGCCTTCGATCAGCGTCGCGGCCGCGAGCGCCAGGACGATCCAGGCAAGCCGGTCGTCGTGAAAGAAATATCCGGCTGGCCCTGCGAGGCCGCCGATCAACAGCCCCATCACGACCGCCCGGATGACAGCCATCGTGAAACCGGTGTCGTAAACCTCCTGGCTGAACGTCTTTTCGCGCAGGATGGCATCCTCGATGCCGAACCAGGCGAGCGCGTCGACGGTATCGGCAAAGACCGTGCCCAGCGCGACGAGGCCGAAATCCTCAGGCGTCAGGAGGCGGACCAGCACCAGCGTGCTGACCAGCCCCAGTGCCCGGGTGGCCATGCGCCAGCCCATGATCCATCCCGTGCCTTTCGCGGTCTTGGCGAGGATGGAGGCCGGATTAGGGGGGGGCGATGTCACGCCGCCAGGAACCCTTCGAATACCAGCAGCAGCCACAGTGTCTGGCTGTGGTCGAAACGGCCGGTTTCGTGCTCGCGCAGCAGGCGCCCGACCGCTTCGGGGGCGAACAGGCCGCTGTCCATCAGGGTCTCGCCCGTCAGCCGGGCGCGCACCCGCGCCGCCTCGCGGCGGAACAGGCCGGCCAGTGAGGTGGAAAATCCCTGTTTCGGGCGGTACAGCACTTCGTGCGGCAAATATGGCTCCAGCGCGCGTTTGAGCACGTATTTACCTTCCGTGCGGTGAAGTTTCAGGTGCCGCGGCAGTGCCAGCCCCCATTCCACCAGTTCGTGGTCGAGCAGCGGCGCGCGCACTTCCAGCGCCTGCGCCATGCTGGTGCGGTCCACCTTCACCAGCATGCGGCCGGGCAGCCAGGTCGCGAGGTCGACATATTGTGCCTGCAGCAGCGCATCCTCGCTGCCGCATTCCGTCATCAGGGCGGCGATGCGCGCGGTCGGGTCGTAGCCGTCAAGCTGCAACCCCGGCGCCAGCAGGGTGCGGCGGCGCGCCTGGTGCACCTGGGTCATGGTGCTCAGATAGCCGAGCGTGGCATCGAGGCTGAGTTCGGTCAGTGTGTGCTTCGCGCGCAGCCAGCGCGGCGCGCGGTCGAGCTTGGGCCAGGCGCGGGCGAGCGTGCCGATGGCGTGGCGGCGCACCGGCGCGGGCAGCAGGCGCCGCACCGCTTCCACCAGCATGTGCCAGCGATAGCGGCGGTAGCCGGCGAACACCTCGTCGCCGCCGTCGCCGGACATGGCGACGGTGGCGTGCCGGCGGGCCAGGCGGCAGACGCTGAGGGTCGGCACCGCCGAGGGGTCGCCGAACGGCTCGCCGAAGAGGCGTCCCTGCGCGCGGGCGGCCTCGATCATGTCCACCGCGGCGGCGCGTTCGTTGTGCTGCACCGTGCCGTAGCGTTGCGAAACCATGGCGGCATAGGGCGTTTCGTCGTCCGCCCCATCGAAACCGATGGTGAAGGTGTCGAGCGGGGCGCTACGCAGCCGGGCGGCGGTGGCCACGACCGCGCTGGAATCGACGCCGCCGGAGAGAAAAGCGCCGAGCGGCACGTCGGCAACCAGCCGGCTGGCGGTCGCGGCCTGCAACCGGGCGGTCAGTTCCGCGACGGCGCTGGCCTCGTCCTGCGGGCGGGTCCGGGTTGGCGGCTGCCAGTAGCGGCGCAGCACGGCGGGGCGGCCGCGCTCCAGCAGCAGCCAGTGCGCCGCCGGCAGGCGGTGGATGCCGGCGTAGATCGTGGCGGGGTCGGGGATGTAGCCCCAGGTGAGGAAATCCTCGACGGCGGTGGCGGAGATCCGGCGCGCGAGTGCCGGCACTTCGGCCAGCGCCGCCATTTCGGAACCGAACACCAGGCCGCCATCCGGCGTGCCGGCGTGGTACAGCGGCTTCTTGCCCAGCCGGTCACGTGCCAGGAAAAGCTGCCCGCGGTTGCGGTCCCACAGGGCGAGCGCGAACATGCCGGCGAGGTGCTGCAGGCAGTCCGGTCCCCAGCTTTCCCAGGCATGCACGATGGTTTCGGTGTCGGAGTGGTCGCTGCGGAAGACATGGCCCAGCGCCTGCAGCTTCGGCCGGAGTTCGGCGAAGTTGTAGATCTCGCCGTTGAACACGATGACCACCGAGCCGTCCTCGTTGGCCATCGGCTGGTGGCCGCCGGCGAGGTCGATGATGGCGAGCCGGCGATGGCCGAGGCCGATGCCGGGCTCGGTGTGAAAACCGTCGCCGTCCGGGCCGCGATGGGCGAGTGCCGTGGTCATGCGCCGCAGCAGGGCGGCATCGATGCCGGCCCTGGCGTCCGGATGGAAGATGCCTGCCAGGCCGCACATCTGGGTTCTCCAACAAGGAAGGCCAGGGCGCTGCCCTGGACCCGCCCCAGCGCGCAGCGCGCCTTCGGCGCGGCGGGGCAGTGGTCCCCTTGACCCCACGACTTAAGGAATGGGTTCCAGGGGGCAAAGCCCGCTGGCCTTGCTTAACCGCAATCCCCGGCACCGAACAGCCGAAACCGCGGCTGAACTGGCACATCAGGCATGGGGCTTTCCCAGGGTCTTCCGGCTGGTTTCATTGCTGATGATTGCAACGACCCATGCCGCGGGCCGGACCGACGGCGCGGTGTGCCCGCCCGGCGGGGGAGCGGGCGCGACGGTGGAGGTTGCCGCCGCGCCCGGAACGGTCAGAGCTTGTAAAGCAATCGAACCTGCGCATGAACGCCCGCTGATATCGTTGAGCGTTCACAGCGAGATCCGAGCGTTGCGGGCATTCATTCACAAACTCTCAGGCCGACAGGCGCTCGGTGAGGCGGACGGCGGCGTGGCGGGGAGCGAAGCTGATCGCTTCGGTCTGCGCCGGCGCCGCGTAGCGCAGGCCGGTGCGGATCAGCTTCAGTTCCAGGACAAAACCGTCCGGCATGGCGGCGGTCAGATCCTCCGGCAGCAGCGCGTCGCCCGCGGTCCAGCGGTGCCCGCCTTCGGAGGCATGGAAGCCGGTGGCGAAGCCGGCATAGCCTGGCGCGAGGTCGAGCGCGAAGCTGCCGTCGTGCAGCGACATGCCGCTGAAGGCGATGCCGAGGCGGCGGAGGTCGCCGCTGGTCGGGTCGAGGTCGGCGGGGGCCACGCTGCGGGAGACGATGCGGACCTGCCGCGCGCCGGCCGCCACGGTGAAGCGCGCGGTATCGCCCTGCCGCTGCTCGGGGCGGAGGGCCGCGCCGTCCACCAGCAGATGCAGGTCGTCGTCCTCGGTGGTGGTCAGGCCGGTGCTGGCCGCACGCCCGGCGAGGCGGGCGCGCACGGCGGCCAGCGCTTCGCCGTCGGTGACGATCGGCAGGCAGGCCGGCTGCGGCGGCGCGTCGAGGTCGTGGCCGAGTTCGAGGTAGCTCAGCACATTGGCGAACATGTTGCGGTTGCCGGTGTCGAGGAAGCTCTCGGTCGGCGCGCCCTCGGCGTAGAGCACCGCGTGGCGGGGCAGCTCGATGTGGAAATACTGCACCACGTCGATGTTTTCGGCGCGGTTGATGGTGGTGCCGTTGAGCAGCTTGCCGGCCGGGATCAGCACGTCGTCGAGGCACATCATGTGCTCGGGCGAGACATAGAGGTCACGCACCGGGCTGGCCTCGCCGAGCGCGCCGGCGGCGATGCGGATGGGCAGCAGGGCGGCGCGGTGGTGCTGGTTGACCAGTTTGGTCACGAAACCACGGGTGCCGATCCACTTGACCGGCTGCGCGCCGCCGCCGGTGGCGGTGACCACCAGGTCGCCGATGCGCAGGTCTTCCACCGCGACCTGGCCGCGCAGGGTGGCGATGCGGGTGCCGCGCAGGAAGCAGGCAGTGGTGTCGATCTCCAGGTAGCCGGAGCCGCTGCTCAAGCTGAAGTTGTCGCTGCTCAGGGGGGGCGCGCCGGGGGTGGTGATGTACACCGTATCCGTGAAGGCGTTGCCGCCAATCGTGCCGGTGATGGTCAGCGTGCCTGCCGTATTGTCGCCGCTGTAGGTGATCGCGTCGTTCGTCACGGGGCCGGCGGTTGCGATTTCCAGCTTGTCGCCGACCAGGAAGTTGGCGAGCGTCAGGTAGCTGAGGTCGCCGGTGGTGGCGGCGTTGTTCCAGAACACCGTGCCGTCGGCGCTCGTCGAGCCCAGGTCGATGGTGGCGTCGCCGCTGGCGTCGCCGATTTCCAGCGTGCCGCCGGTGGCGGTGAAGGTGATGCTGCCGGCGCTCTGCGTCAGCGTGGCGGCCTCGAGCGTGCCGGCGCCGATGGTGATGGCGCCGGAGTCGGTCAGCGTGCCGGTGACATCCAGCAGGCCGCCGGTGATCCCGATGGAGCCGGACCCGGCCAGCGTGCCGGCGGTGAGCCGTCCGCCGCTGACGGAGATCGTGCCGGCGGTCTGGGTCAGCAGGCCGCCGACATTCAGCGAGCCGCCGGTGAGCTCGACGGAACCGGCGCTCTGGGTGAAGTTGGTCGACCCGGTGGTGAAGGTGCCGCCTGTGCTGACATCGATCAGCGCCGTGGCGCCGTCCTGCGTCACCGCGCCGGTGGTGAGGACGCCGCTGCCGCCGACGTCGATGGTGCCGCCGGTCTGGTCCAGCGTGCCGGCGTTGGTGAGCGAGCCGCCGGTGATGCTGATGGTGCCGGCGCTCTGGCTGATCGAGCCGGTGGTGGCAACGCCGCTGCCGGAAACGTCCAGCGTGGCCGTGCTGGTGGATTGCGTCAGCAATCCACTGATCGTCAGCGTGCCGCTGCTGAGGGTGACGGCATTGGAGATGCCGGGGGTCGAGCCGCTCTGGGTCAGAGCGGCGGTGGACAATGTTCCGCCGGCGATTCTGATGAGGGTGTTTGTCGTGCCGCTCTGCACGATGGAGCCGGCGGCGACGATCGTGCCCACGGTGACCGTGCCGGCGGCGTTCAGGGTGCTCCTGACGTTGAGGGTGCCGCCGTACTGGTTCAGGGCGCCGGAGGTGGTTGCGCCGTTGGTGGAGATTATGAGCGCCCCGCCCGAGGCGGTAATCGTGTTGGCGTATTGGTCCAGCTCGCCGATCGTTGTCGTCGTGCCGGGGGCGATAATTACGCCGTAGGTGGCCGCGACGATAACGGCGGTGTCAGTCGTCTGACTTGAGCCAGGATATATGCCGGTCGTCCAGTTGGGGCCCGATCGCCATCTTGAGCGCTGTGGAGTGGTTGCGCCTGCGCCACCTTTCCAAGTGTAGGTCGCTACCATGACACACCTTTCCTACGATCGTCTGGGCGGGGCGGAACGCAACTGGTGGACGGTAAACGGATGCGCCCCGACCATCGGGAAAACCGCATATTTAGACTAAATTCACATTTTGGGCGTGGTTCGTCAAGGATTTGTTAACCTATTCCATTTGGTTGCGATTGTGTGCGTATCGCTTGTTCAGCCCTGGCATGCGGGTCATCGGGCCGGCAGCCGCCGCTTGACCCCGGGCGGGACGGTGCTGTAGGCGCCACGCAGCCGGCGCGCGCGCGGCCAGCCCAGGCCGGACGGGGCCTGTTCAGCCATCAGCCGCCGCACCGGAGGACGGCCTTCCAGGCAGTTTCCAATGAACACCACCCTGTACATCCTCTGCGCCGCGACCTATGCCGCGCTGGCCGTCTTCGTAATGTTGCGGGCGCGGTCCAACCCGTCCCGCCTGCCCCTGCTGGCCGCCTGCCTGCTCACCGCGCTCTGGGCCGGCGCCAGCGTGGTGGCGCCGGCGGCCAATCCGCTCGGCGGCGTGGCGGGGCTGATCGATCTGATGCGGCTGGCCGCCTGGTACGGTGTCAGCCTGCACCTGTACCGCCGCTTCGTGCCGGGCCGGGCCGGGCCGGGCCGCAGCTTCATCCTCATGGGTGCGCTGATCGCGCTGATGGTCGGCGGCGCCTTGCTGGTGGGGCTTGGCCGGGCCGGCGGGGTACCCTCGCTGGTCTCGGCCGGGGTGGCGGCGCGGCTGGTGCTGGCCATCTGCGAAGTGCTGCTGCTGGAGAACCTGCTGCGCAACGCGTCGGAGGAGGTGCACTGGAACGTCAACCTGGTCTGCATCGGCCTGGGCGCGCTGGCGGTGTACGACATTATTCTGTGTACCGATGCGGCACTGTTCCACCAGGCATCCCCGGTGCTGGCCGACGGGCGGGCGCTGGCCAATGTGCTGGTGGCGCCGCTGCTGGCGCTGGCCGCGGTGCGCACCCAGAAGGCGCCGGTGCTGGCGATGTCGCGCACCGCCGCCTTCCACAGCGCCAGCCTGGTGGCCAGCGGCGTGCTGCTGCTGGCGCTCGCCGGCGTGGGCGAGGTGTTCCGCGCCTTCGGCACCCGCTGGGGGGCGGTTGCCGAGGTCGGGATGGTCTGCGCCGGCGTGATCGGGGCGGCGGTGCTGCTGACCTCCGGCGCCGGCCGGTCGCATATCCGCGCCGCCCTGGTCGATCCGTTTTTCGCCGAGCGCTACGACTACCGCCGCGAGTGGCTGCGCTGCATCGACCTGCTGGCCGGCGCCGGCAGCGGCGTTCCGCTGCATGCGCGGGTGATCCGCACGGTGGCGCAGGTGGTGGACAGCCCGGCCGGCGTGCTGTTCCTGCGCGAGCCGGGGGGCAAAACCGGGCGCGGGCCGGGCAGCGATTGGTTCCAGTGGGCGGGGTCGTGGAACATGCCGGCGGTCCCCCTGCCCGTCCCGTCCGGCCATCCGCTGCTGGCCGGCTTCGGTGCCGGCGAAGATATCGCCGTGCCCGCTCCCGCCACGTTCCTGCACCCGCCCATCGACGCCCTGCCCGCGCTGTGGCTCGCGGTGCCGCTGCCGCAGCCCGGCGGCGGTGGCCCCGCCGGCTTCGTACTGGTGGCCCGGCCGCGCGCCCCCTTCGCGCTGGATGACGAGGTATTCGCCCTGTTGCGCACGGTGGCGCGCGAGGTTGCCACCTATCTGGCCGAGCAGCGCGCCCTGCAGGCGCTGATGGAAGCGCACCAGTTGCGCGACTTCGGCAAGCGTTTCGCCTTCGTCGCGCACGACATCAAGAACGTTTCCAGCCAGCTTGCCCTGCTGCTGGCCAATGCCGAGCACCACCTGGACAACCCTGCATTCCAGCGCGACATGCTGGAGACGGTGCGTGCCTCGGTGCGCAAGATCAGCGCCCTGCTGCGCCGGTTGCAGGAGCCGGCCCAGGGTACGGGCGAATCCGGGCGTGGCCGGGTGGAACCGCTCGACCGGCTGGAGACCATCGCCGCCACCTGCCGCCGGCTGCGCGGCGCCGCCGTGGCGGTGGAGGCCGACGCGCTGTCGGCCGAGGTGGCGATCGATCCGGCCGCCTTCGATGCGGTGGTGACCCACCTGCTCGATAATGCGGTGGAGGCCGCCGGTCCGGTCGGGCCCGTTTGCATCATGCTGCGCCACGACCGGCGCCAGGTGCTGGTGGACATCATCGACCGCGGCCCCGGCATGACACCGGATTTCGTGCGCGATGAGCTGTTCCGGCCGTTCCGCACCTCCAAGCGCGGGGGCAGCGGCATCGGCGCCTTCCAGGCGCGCGAATTGCTGCGTGAGGCGGGCGGCGACCTGATCGTGCTCAGCCGGCCCGGCGAGGGCACCACCATGCGGCTGCTGCTGCCGCTGGCCGAGGGGGCGGCGGCGCTGCCGGCGGTGTGAGGGAATCGGGGGGGCAGGACAGCCGCGACAAGCCTGGCCGGGGCGGCGTATGGAGCCGGATGGAACGGGGGGTGCCTTGGCCAAGCCGAAGCTGCTGATCGTCGAGGACGATGTCGGGTTGTGCAACCAGTACCGCTGGGCCTTCCCTGGCTACGAGACGCTGTTCGCGCATGACCGTGCCGAGGCGCTGGCCTTGGTGCAGCGCGAACAGCCGAGCCTCGCCATTCTGGATCTCGGCCTGCCGCCCGACCCGGACGGGGTGTCGGAAGGGTTCGCCACCCTCGAACAGATCGCCCGGGCGGCGCCCGAGCTGAAGGTGGTGGTGGCGACCAGCCACAGCGACCGCAGCCATGCGCTGCGGGCGGTGGCCGGCGGCGCCTATGATTTCTGCGAGAAGCCGACCGAGATCGAGGTGCTGCGCACGGTGCTGGACCGGGCACGGCGGCTGTACGAGCTGGAGGAGGAAAACCGCCACCTCGCGCAGGCCAACGTGCCGGCGCCGCTGCGGCGCATCGTGACCGGCAGCGATACCATGCTGAAGGTGAACCGCACCGTCGAGCGGGTGGCGCCGACCAACGTGACGGTGCTGCTGCTGGGCGAGAGCGGCACCGGCAAGGAACTGCTGGCGCGCGCGGTGCACGAACTCAGCCCGCGCGCGGCCCAGCCGTTTGTCGCCATCAACTGCGGCGCCATTCCGGAGACGCTGCTGGAAAGCGAGCTGTTCGGCTATGAGCGCGGTTCGTTCACCGGGGCGGTGAAGCAGAGCATCGGCAAGATCGAGAGCGCCCATCGCGGCACGCTGTTCCTTGACGAGATCGGTGATCTTCCCTTCGCCCTGCAGGTGAAGCTGCTGCGTTTCCTGCAGGAGCAGACGGTGGAGCGGATCGGCGGGCGGGCGCCGATTGCGGTGGATGTGCGGGTGGTGTCGGCCACCAACGTGGCAATCGAGGAGCGGGCGCAACGCGGCACCTTCCGCGAGGACCTGTTCTACCGGTTGAACGCGGTGAGCGTGCGTATTCCGCCGTTGCGCGACCGGCCGGGGGATGTGCTGCTGCTGGCGCGGTTTTTCCTCAACCGGTGCAACCGCGAGCTGGGCCGGGCGTTGCGTGGTTTCACCGAGGCGGCGGTGGCGGCGATCGAGGCGCATGCCTGGCCGGGCAATGTGCGCGAGCTGGAGAACCGGGTGAAGCGGGCGGTGGTGATGGCGGACGGCAAGCTGGTGGACGCGCCCGACCTGGAACTGGCGGCGCCGGCCGGGCCGGTGGCGGATTTCGACCTGCGGGCGGCGCGGCTGCGGGCGGAGCGGGAGACGCTGCTGCGGGCGCTGGCGCACAGCAACAACCGGCTGAGTCTGGCGGCGAAGCTGATGGGGATCAGCCGGCCGACGCTGTACGGGCTGCTGGAATCGCACGGCATGACGCTGCCGCCCCGGGCGGCGGCGGAGGAGTGAAGGTCAGGGCCTGGAAAGCTTTGCTGTTTGCATCACGATCACGTCAGGCCCGGGCATGATTGGCGATTCCGGCGGCTGAATCGGCCTTGGGGGACGGGCCTGTAAAGGATTCCGACAGACCGGGCGGTCAGCCGGGCTTGCGGCGGCGGATCAGGCCGAGCAGCAACAGGCCGGCACCGAGCAGCGCCAGGGAGGCGGGTTCCGGTGCTTCCGTAATCGCCTGGATGTCGGTAACATAAAAACTGTAAAGGTCGCCGTAATCGGCAGGGGCAAGCGCGATAACGAACGTATTGGAACCTATAATGAGGTTTGGAAGATTATAATTATATTCAGTCCATCCGCTTTTGGTTGGGGCGATGTAGTCGTCTTGCGGCGCCTCAGTAGGGCTGGTGCCGGTGCCGACCTGCCACTGGCCATTCAGGAAAAAGTTGAAGCCATCGAATTCTGGGTCGTTGCTGTATAACCAGAAGCTCAAATTTACCGGGCTAAAAGAATTGTTGCCGGTCGCCATAATGGTTTGCGTTAAATAGACGAAGTCGCCTGTATTGGGGGTGAAAGCTGTGCCGTAGGCGAAAGCGATCCCAGCAGGGCCACCAGGCGGCGCCGTCGTAGCCCCGCCGGTGCTGCCGTTCGGGGCAACATCCCAACCGGTTGAGCCGTTTGAAAAATCGCCATTCGCTATGACATCCATCGGGTACGCGTGCGCCGCGGTTGCACCGCCGAAGAGGCTGGCTGCCAGGAGGAGGGCCTTCAGGGTGTGCATGGTCGGTCTCCGGATGCGTCGGCACGGCGAAGTGGCTTTATCACCGTCTATTTTTTTTAGCATATGCCGTGCCAGTTGGGGAGTGCGGTTTCGAATCAACGGACTGGCTGAAGCGGGCGGGGTGGGCGGCGGAAAAGTGTAAAGAATTCCGACAGGCGCTGCCGTTCGGGTTTCCAGCGCCGGGTCGGCGCGACACGTTTCCTTTCGGGGCCGTTGCGGTCGGACGCACGGCGGTGCGTTTGTGCGTGCGTTGCGGCGGACGGACATGCGGACGGCCGGCATTACGGAGATACGGACGTCCGTGCGGACGTTTGTCTGGACGTGGAAACGCACGTCCGCGCAGCTTTCCGTTTGCACGGACGCAGGGAAGGCGGCATTGTCGCACCCACGGCAATACTGGCAGCAATGCGGAGCCACTCCATGTATGTCCTTGTTCTGGCTTCCCAAAAAGGCGGCGCAGGCAAAACCACCCTCAGCCGCCACCTTGCCGTGGAGGCCGAACGGGCCGGCCAGGGACCGGTGGTGCTGCTCGACGCCGATCCGCAGGGCGGCCTTGCCGCCTGGTGGAACCGCCGCCGGGCGGAGACCCCGGTGTTCTTTTCCTCCAGCCTGGCCGACCTGCCCCAGCGCATCGAACAGGCCCGCGCCGGCGGCTTTCGCCTCGCCGTCATCGACACCCCGCCCCAGGTCACCAGCCTGATCCGCGCCGTGGTGGCGCTGGCCGATTTGGTGCTGATCCCCACCCGCCCCTCGCCCGACGACCTCGACGCCGTCGGGCGCACCATCGATATCGTGGAGGAGGCCGGGCGGCCGATGGTGTTCGTGATCAACGGCGCCACCCGCAACGCCCGCATCACCGGCCAGGCGGCGATCGCGCTGTCGCAAAGCGGCACCGTGGCCAAGCCGATGATCGCCCAGTCGGTCGCCTTCCCGACCAGCAGCATCGACGGCCGCACCGTCGGCGAGCTTGACCCCGGCGGCAATCCGGCGAAGGAGATTGCGGAGCTATGGTCTTACGTTGAAACGCGCCTACGTAAATCCGCACGTGCGGAGGCAGCATGAGCCGCGCCCCCGACCTCAGCGCCTTCCCCATCCCCCGCAAGGGCGGCGCCCGCCCGATCGCCGACACCGAGGCGGAGCCAGCCCCGCCGCCTCCGCCGCCCCAGGCGGCCGTGCCGCCCCCGCCGCTGCCGGGCCTGCCGCCCCCGGGTCCGGTGCGCCCGGCCCGCCCGGTGCCGCGGCCCGCGCCCGAGCCGGTGCGCGGCGCGGTGGTGGCCACCACGGTGAAGCTCGACGAGGCGCGCTACCTGCGGCTGATGGAGGCTGGCGCCCCCCGGCCGGGCCGGATGCGCCGGCGGACCATTCAGGACATGTTCATCGAGGCGCTCGACGAGTGGCTGGAACGGCGCGGCCTGTAGCGCCGGGCCGGCCCCCCGGGGGGGATTTGCCGATGATTTCGCTGTCGTGCCGCCGGGTTCGCGGTGCCGGTTGACGGCCAATACAGCCCGGCATTCCGGTTTGTTGCTTGGTCAGCGACCGGGGCAGGGGAGGGTATGCTGCGGATCAGCGGAGTGTCTTCGCGCCGGTTCGGCCGGGTGCTGCCGGCAGGCCCTGCCGGCAAGATACCAGGAAAGGCTGTTTCCGCCGGACAAAAACAGGTTGGTCCCGGAAATCGCAGCTTCCCCCTCTGGCCAGACGCGCAAGAAATGTCTACTGTCCCGATCTTGCTGCTTTATACCGTTCATGATAGCGGTTCAAGCATCGGCGGCGAAAGGATGACAATGAGCGAGAATGTCGAGACGGGCCAGTTGCTGGAGTTGACGGCCCAGATCGTGGCTGCGCATGTGAGCAATAACCAGATTGCGGCGGGTTCGTTGCCGGAGTTGATCCGCAGCGTTCATGCAACGCTCGTCGGCACGCAGAAGCCGGCCGAGGTGGTGGAAAAGCAGCAGCCGGCAGTGCCGCCCAGGAAGTCGGTTTTTCCGGACTTCATTATCTGCCTTGAAGACGGCAAGAAGCTGAAGATGCTCAAGCGCCATTTGATGACTCACTACCAGCTGACTCCGGAGTTGTATCGCGAGAAGTGGGGTCTTTCGCATGACTATCCGATGGTCGCGCCCAGCTACGCGGCACGCCGGTCCAGTCTGGCGAAGGAGATCGGCCTCGGCAGGAAGAAGGCCCCTGAGCCAGTTGCCGCGCCGGTGCCCCGGAAGGGGCCGGGCCGTCCGCGCAAGGTCGTTGCCGGAACTGCCAGCTGAGCGTTCGCTTGTTTCACAAGCTCTGAGCGGCGAACATCCGCCGGACGCCTGGCGTCGGTAATGCAGGGGGCGGCGCGCAGGCGCCGCTGACCCGCCGGTTGTGGTTGCGCGGTGGCGGCTGGCCAGGCACAAGCGCCAATATACGCCAGGGTTCTGGCGGCTATTGATCGGCATATTGTGAATTGTTGCGATGATCATCGCCAAGCCGGGACAAGTCTTGACCGCCGACGCGCCTTGGCCCTTCATTCTGCGTGAAGGGTTTCCGGCGCGCGAAGAGCCGCAACGCATGATCCACACCCAATCGTGCGCCGGATCACGCCCGACGCGGCGTTGCCCATCGCCCGGAGAACAGCTTTGATATCGGGGCAAGTGGATGGAATGGCGGGTGCTTATGTGGGCGGCTGGGCGATTGCCCTGCCTTCCAGGCGTCCGTGCGCGATCGAGATAATCAACGAAACCGGCCAGGTCGTTGCGTCCGGCAGCGCCTGTCTGCCGCGCACCGACCTGGCCGTTCTTGGGCATGCGCGGACGGATTTCGCGTTCCGGATTCCCGTCGGCGATCTTGATCGGCATGCGCTGCTGACCGTCACGGCCGATGGGGAAGAACTTCCGGGATCTCCCCTGGAGGTCGGCCCCGGCGTGTTTGACGGCCACATGACGGTATCCAACGGGCATCTCATCGGCTGGGTCTCCGAGCGGACCGCACAATTTCTGCCGCCGACCGTAACCATCCGCACCCAGGACGGCGAACTGGCGGGCCATGCCTACCCGAATGTTGGTGCGGCAGCGCAGGCTCTTCCGCTTGAACCCGCTCAGTTCAGTTTCGAGATACCCGACAGGTGCTATCGGAAGTCCACCACGCATTTTCTTGCGGCGGTGGGGGCGCGCGTTTTCGTACGGGTCCGATGCGCTATGAATTTGGTCGGGGCCATTGATCGTTTTCGCGCCGATCGCGTTACGGGATGGCTGCTGTCGCCTGAAGCGCCACAGAAGCAATTCCTGGTTCAGGTTTGGCGGGATGGCAAGCTGGCCGGTGAAGGCAAATGCTGCCTGCCGCAGGCCGGCATTCAGGAACTCTATCCGCAGTCATCATCGTCCGGTTTCGATATACCGATTTCCGGCGGGGACGACATGGACCTGTCCACCTCCGTGATATCCCTGCGGCTGCCAGGCTCCACGGAGGAACTGTTGGGCGGTCCGTTCACGGCGGCGCCGCGCGCGGCGATCATTGCGGCTGCCCGGGAACTGGCGCAGGCGGCGCGTAATCCGCGCATCCAGTTCGGCGACGCCCAGCGGACCATATTGCAAGCGGCGATGACCGAATATGTTCGCAAAATTCGTGAGGGCGATGCGTATGTGACGTTGCGCAGTGCCAAACCAAATTCGGGTTCGGCGGTGCCGCGTCTGACCATCATAATTCCGGTATATCGGGATGTTGTGGTTACTGAAATTTGCATCAAGAGTGTTCTGCGGAATTGCAATCCGGCAACCGATCGGGTTATTATTATTAACGACGCTTCTCCTGATGTGGCAATGGGAGCCATGCTGCATGGCTTTACCTGTCATTCTCATGTTGCCGTCGTGACAAATGAATCAAACCAGGGATTTGTTAAGTCTGTTAATTATGGCTTGTCGATATGCGCAGGCGGCGATGTTGTTATAATGAACTCCGACGCGCGACTTTTCCCGGGGGCGTTGGATCGTCTCGTTATGGTTGCCAACGGCTCTCCGGAAGTTGGTACCGTTACACCATTATCAAACAACGCAACTATTTTTTCCTATCCGGATCCGTCAGATCCATGTTCTGAGCTTGATGATGTGAGCTGGGAGGAATTGGCGCGGGTAGCCATGGCGGAAAATGCAGACATGCACGTCGATGTCCCGACGGCGCATGGCTTCTGCATGCTGATACGGCGCGTTGTTCTGGATCTTCTGCCCAATTTTGATGAGGTTTTCGGTCACGGCTACGGCGAAGAGAACGAGTTTTGTTTGCGGGCCGCCGATCTGGGTTTTCGGCACGTTGCGGCTGCCGGCGTTCTGGTCGAGCATGTGGGAAGCGTTTCTTTTGGAGAGTCGCGATCGGAGCGTGTCGATAATAACCTCAGAACACTGTCGGCCATGTTTCCTGAATATATCTCAACGGTTCGCGATTTCGAACATCACGAAGAACTCCGGCGTGCCAGGTGGCCGCTCGACACCTTCCGCCTGGGGAAATTTACCGGGGAAGGCGGCCGGTTTGCCGTGGTGGTGGAGAACTGGCTTGGACATGGCACGCAGGTCGCCGTGGCCGACATCGAGAACGCCGTGGGCTATGGAACGGCAACGAAGCTGCGGGTCGCGTGCGATCGATACGGCAAGATGATCCTGCAGGCAGAGGCGCCAAAAATACGGGCCGTTTTCGCGCCCGGCGAGACGGCTGAATTATTCAGAATGCTTGCTGGCTTGCGTGTCGATATTGTAGTCGTTCACCAGTTGATCGGGTTTTCCGCTGAGTTTATCGATTTGCTTGGGCAATATTTGGCTGGACGAAACTCCATATACCACCTCCATGATTTTTTTCCGATTTGCCCGCGCGCAACGATGTTGGATGCAAGCGGCCAGAATTGCCGTCTGGTGAGCACGGCGCGTTGTTCCCGCTGCATCGAGATCGCCGGCGCGCATTCCGCTGCGCGTCTCGACTCCCTGCCGCCTGATGAACATCGTGATATGTTCTACAACTTCCTGATCCAGACGCGCCATATCGTGGCGCCGTCCCGCGGTGCCGCGGCCTGTCTCCGATCGGAATTCCCGGATATCCACGTGCAGGTGATTCCTCACCCGCAATCCAGAGCGTATTTCCCGGCAGCAGCCAGGCGTGGCGATTTCAACCGCATCGTCCTGATCGGGGCGATCGGTCCACACAAAGGGTCCGGGCAACTGCTCGACCTCGCCAGACTTGCCTTGCTGACGCATCCTCATCTGCATTTCCATGTGGTCGGCTTCACCGATATCGACGACCGGCTGAACCAGATGCGGAACGTGACCATCTCGGGCGCGTATTCGCTGCCGGAGCTGCCACGCCGGCTGGCGGAAGCGGGGGGGCGGATCGCGCTGTTTCTGCATGGATGGGCCGAGACATTCTCATATACGCTGACGGAAGCCGTCTCGGGCGGATTGCTGCCGCTCGTGCCGGATCTGGGCGCCCCGGCCGAGCGCGTGCGTGACGCCGGATTCGGCGTGGTTTTCCCCTATCCGATCAACAGCCGCGACATCCTGGAAAAAATCGACCAGATCACCGCCGCCGGTGCGGATCGCATCGAGGGCTCTCCGCTCAAATTCGCCACGCCGCAGGCGGCGGCGGCGCTGGGCGGGCTCATGGGGATCGATTCGCTGCAGTGCCAGTATCGCGAGCTGCGCCGTGCCTTCGACGGGCTGGCCAGGGCGGCGGACAACCCGTTCGTGGTGGCCAATGCGGTGGCCAGCAGCGCGACGATGATCCTGCCGGCGTCGCACGCCTGCGTGGCACGGGAAATGGGATTGTCGCCGCATACCGTGCTGCGGGAGGCGCTGCCGCTGCTGCTGCTCGACCCCAAGCCGACGGCGCGCCAGGCTGCGGCGGCGGTGCTCAGGCAGATCGCAATGCCGGAGACGTTCTCGCCGACGATGCTGCGGCGGGCCCGGCTGGTGCGCAACTGGCTGCCCGGGGCCGAACTCGAGCCGATCGACCTGGCGATCCGCAGGGCGCGGCGGCAGGGCGTGGCGTGCGCACACTGGGCGCCGCCGCAGGCGCTGACGGTGCAGTGCTCGATGCCGGACGGCGCGGGGGCGCAGACCCTGATTCTCACCACGGCCTCCGGGCGTGCCGGAGTGTTCGCCGGGCTGCTGCTGGCGCAGGATTTCGGCATTCGCGACGCCTGGTGCGACCCGGCAAGGCCGCGGCGCGATATCACCGACATGCTCCGCCAGACCCGGCAGGAGATGCAGTGGCAGGCGGTGGGGCGCGACTACCTGGATCTGGTGGTGCAGCACCACATTGCCCGCGGCTGGGCGCTGGGGCACTTGCCGCAGCCGGCGGTGCTGGAGATTGCCGAGACGGTCGGCGCGGCGGACTGGAAGGGCCGCTGCCTCGATGTGGCGGGGGAGACGGAGCGGCTGTTCGCCACGCTCGGTCCGGCTGCCGACGCCGCGGCGGCGCTGCAGCGGAGCGGCGCGTGGCTGGCGCAGGTGCGGATGATGCGGGGGTGGTTCGACGGCGATGCGGCTGTCCGGGGGCTGGGCGCGGGCGCGCCGGCGATGCCGGAGGCGGAACCGTTGCCGCGGCGGGAAGCCTGGGCGGAGCGGCTTCTGCTGCTGGCGCTGTGGCTGCGGGCAGGGCAGGGGGCGGCCACCGCGCCGGAGCGTTGGCAGGACTGCGTGGTGCTGGCGCAGGCGGTGCTGGCCGGGCGGCCGCTGCCGGACCTGCCGGCGAAGGCTTTTCCCGGCGCCGCGCCGCCGGTCACGCCACGGTGAAGGCCCGCCAGGCAGCCCGACCGGTGGCTTCCTGCAGCACGTCAGCGGCCACCAGTTGTTTGAGCAGGCCGAGAGCGGCCTGATGACTGACCCGCAGCCGGCTGGCGAGGCCGGCGGCGGTGAGCACCGGTGCGCGCAGGGCGAATGCCGCGGCCTCCGGCAGGCGCGAGCGGGCGGTCCGGCGCAGCGCTGACGCCCGGTCGGCGGCGGTCTGCAGCCGGGAAAGCTCCTGCCCGGCGCGCTGGGCGGCGGCGGCCACTGCGGCGAGGAAACCGGCGCGCCAGGCCGGCCCGGTTGCCAGCGCCAGTGCCTCCAGCTGGCGTGGCGGCGCCGACCAGACGGGCAGGGCGAGTGCCGGGGTCATGCCGTCCCGGCGCCAGAGGCAGGCAGAGAGAAACAAGGCGGCGGTCGGCAGCCGGTCGATCCGCGCCGGTTCCACCGGTTCGCATGCGGCCCAGGCCTGGGCGGCGTGGCCTGCCCGGAGCAGGGCAGGAATCGCTGCCTGGCCCGCGTCGGGCCGCCCGGCGAAACGGGCGAGCCAATCCGCCAGCACGTCTTCGGCCGGCTCCTGGTCGCCCAGTTGGCCCAGGAGCTGACGCAGGGAGACGGCATCGGCGAGCGGCGACCAGGTGCGATGCTCGGTCAGCCGCCGCCACCACCGGCCGAACTGCAGCGCCTGGGCCACGGCGTGATCCTCCGCCGCGGTGCCTGCTGGCGTGCCGGCAGCCACGGTTGCCGCCGTGGTTGCCGGCAACGCGCGGCGCAGCCGGCCGGACATGGCGGCGGCGGTGACGGAGCCGGTCAGCCCGGCCTCGCGCAGGCCGAGATCGGTCGGGTGTACCCAGCTGCCGTACTGGTGCGCGAGCCAGCCGGCGGCCTCGCGCAGGGCGAGGCGTGCCCGCAGGCCCTCGGCCACGTCGGGCGGGGCACCGGCGAGCCGGGCGTCCAGCCGGGCGAGGGCGGCGCTGGCCTGGGCCAGCGGCAGCAGCAACGCCGCGGTGTCCAGCGATGCGGCAGCCTGGCCCGTTAGTCCGCCTGGCCGGAATACCGGCAGCAGGCCGGGCGTGTCGTCCGCCGGCTCGGCTTCCCACGGGGGGCGGAACCAGAATGCTTCGTCCGGCTCTTCCGGGGTCTCTCGCGGGATCAGCTCCATCGCACGCTCGTTTGCTAATGCACTGTTTCATAATGGTCGCATTAGCTTCATGAATGCAATGCCGCCATTTGCTTCCGGATGGGTGCCAGGTGAGGCCGATGGCCGATTTCGGCGGCCGGCCGGCGCATTGGGGCAGCCGGCGGTCATTGAGGCAACATGAGGTTTCCGGCCCGGATTCGGGCAGCCAGGGGTGAGAAATCGGCAATTAACCGTGCGACACGCGGTTTATGACCGATAAGCGGGTGATATCAGTGGTAATGTGGCAAAGACCCCGCCAGATCCCATTGAGATGCCCGCATGTCCGCCGAGTCCGCCCCGCGCCACCTGATCCCGACCGACCTGTTCGGCACCCTCGAACTGCCGGCCGACCCGCTGGCCCGGCCACCGGATGCACTGGTGCTCGCCCGGGTGCGGGCGCTGGTCAGCGGTGCCGCCGCACCGGCCACGCTGCGCGCCTGGCGTACCGGCTGGGCGCAGTGGTGTGCCTACTGCGCCCGGCACGGCTACGCCCCGCTGGCCGGCAGGCCGGAGCGGGTTTCTTTCTTCCTTGCAGACCTCTCGCGTACGAAGCGGTTGGCCACCGTGCGGTCGCGCCTGGCCGCCATCGTCGCCGCGCACCGGGTGGCCGGCATCGAACTCGACACCCGCCACCGGCTGATCATCGCCGTGCTGCGCGGCTTCCGGCGCGAGCAGAGCGCCACCCCGACCCGCCAGGCGATGCCGCTGCTGTTCGAGGTGCTGCCACGCTTCCTGGCCGCCTTCGACAACCGCACCGCCGCCGGCGCACGCGACAAGGCGTTGCTGCTGATCGGCTTCGGCGCCGCCCTGCGGCGCAGCGAGCTGGTGGCGCTGGACATCGCTGACATCGAGGTGGTGGCCCAGGGCTTGGTGGTGACGTTGCGTCGCTCGAAGACCGACCAGGGCGGACACGGCGCGTTGCTGGCCATCCATCGCGCCAGCACCCCCGAGCTCTGCCCGGTACGGGCCTTCGAGACATGGTGCGCGTTCCGCGGCGATACCGCCGGGCCGCTGTTCACCCGCATCCGCAAGGGCGGTCAGGTGACCGCGGTACGGTTGTCCGACCAGACCGTCGCGCGCACCATCAAGCACGCCGCCACCTTGCTCGGGCTGTCATCCAAGGATTTCTCCGGCCACAGCCTACGGGCGGGCCTGGCCACCTCGGCGGCGCTGGCCGGCGCCGATCTGGCCGCCATCATGGAGCAGACCCGGCACCGTTCCGCCGATGTCGCCCGCCGCTACATCCGCAATGCCGAGATCTGGCGCAACAACGTCACTGAGCGCCTGTTCCGGGCGGATCCCGCGCCGGCGCAGCAGCCGGGAAGCGAGCCGGACGATATCGCGCGACCGTAGCTTGCCGCCCCGGGCCGCCAGGATCGCCTGGGCCCTCTCGACTGCCTCCTCCAGGTAGGGCGCCGGCCTGGTTGCGGCGGGCGATGCCTCGGCGGACAGGGCCAGCACGAGGTCGGATTGCGACGGCAACAGCGACGGCGTGAAGGGCCGGCCGAAATCGGCATAGTCGAACGGCGAGTGGAGCAGCCGATCCATCGAGAAGGTCAACCGCACCGGCGCGCGCAAAAGCCGCGCTTGGTGCACCGGGTCCGCGGCATCCGGCGGATCGGCGGCGACCGTCTCGTCCGGCACCACGCCACGACGGTCTGCGGCAACGAACAACCCGGCCGGCAGGAAGTCGAACAGCAGCCCCACCAGGGCGCGCAGCTGCGCGCGGTCGCGATTGCGCGTGTGTCGCAGCAGGAGCTGGTCGGGGGCGCTGATCACGTGCCAGGCATACCAGGCCGACACCACCCGGCTGTTGCGCCGCGCCGGCGCGATGCTGTCCTCCGCTTCGTCCTGCAGCGCGACGATGTCGAACACGGGCGTGCCATCGGCGCCGGTGCGCACCCACAGGCGCAGCCGGTCGTTGATGGCGCGCACCAGACGGATGCAGTCGGCGGTGCTGCGCCTGATCGCCGGGAACGGCCAGCACGCTTCCTGGCAGACGGCGTTGTCCAGGACGGTGGAGAAGCGCGCCAGATCGCGCCGCATCGCCGCAACATCAAGCCCGGGATCCAACTCGTCAGGGACGATCGGAAGCACGTGCTGTTCGCAGGCGAACACCCAGGGAGCAACCGACCGCAGGCGTTCGACCCTGCGTCCCGCCGCATCGCGCGCAACGGCGCAATCGGGGCAGTGCGGCACCGCCGCGAGGACGGTCGGCACCAACTCGCGACCGAGGTGCTGAAACGTCATCCGCTCCTGCAGAAACGCCGCATCGACACCGGTCTGCGCGGACAACGCCGCCAGGACAGGTTGCGAAGGTGCGATATCGAGCATCCGCAGCCGACTGGGTGGCGAAACGCCCATGGTCCGCAGCAGGCCGGCGGCGGTCAGGCCGTAGATCTCGCCGAGGCTCGCGACCCATCCCGACAACGTCTCTCCCGCGCCTGGCGGCGGCACCACGGGCAGAAGCGGCGGATGGATGAACGGCACAGCGGTCTTGCGGCGGCGCGTCATGACGACCGGTTCGCATCCAAAGGCGCGGCGAGAACGTCGCTGCGCCGGATGTCGGCCGTGGTGATCTCCTCCTGGCCGCTGCGGATCGCCGCCACCGCCAGCGCCGTCATCAGGGTGAAGATGTTGGCGGTGATGCCGTCGGCACGCACCAGCACCTGGTCGAACCCCTTGGTGCCAAGCCGCGACGGCCGGCGCAGCGGCAGTGTGCGCAGCAGCGTATTGACCAACCCGTAGAATTCCTCGCCGCGCTGCCAACGGGGCAACTCGAACCCCTCGAACCGCCGGACCAGCTGCGGATCGCTCAGCAGCGCCTCGCGGGCCTCCCGCGTTCCCATACAGATCAGCGGCACCCGCAACTCGTTGGCCAGCTGCCGGATCACGTTCAGCAACGCCCGCTGGCTGCTGTACCTATAGCGGATCGCAATCATCGGCGGCTCGGATCGCAATAGATGGCGGGCCGTGCCCACGCTCATTGCAACGGACCTGAGGGGTCTGGCCCACAATCATCGCAACTGGGCCCACATTGTCTGCAACTGGGATCGCAATCAT
>CAIVPZ010000032.1 GCA_903907955.1 uncultured Acetobacteraceae bacterium
GGGCGGCACCCCCGGCGGCGGCGGCGGCGGCGGCGGTTCGGGCACGGGCGGCGGCGGCGTCGGCGGCAAAGGGGGCAACGGGATCGCCGTTGTGGTGTGCCAGTGATGTGGCACCTGATCCTCGCGCTGCTGCTGGCGGCGCCGGCTGATGCCGGCAACTACGTCGTTGTCTGCACCGCCCCGTGTGTGGCTGGCGACGGCACGACGCAGCCGGCCGGAACCGTCCTGAATCGCATCCTGGCCGCGCCCGGGTTTGTGCCCGGCGCCGGCCTCGCGCTGGCCCCGGATACCGGGCAGGCGATCTATTCCGCGGTCGTGGCGCCCGCCGTGCCGCAGTCGGTATCCATGGCACAGGCGCGCGCCGCGCTGTCCCGCGCCGGGCTGCTGGCCGCGGCTGATGCGGCCGCCGCGGCGCTCGGCAGCGAGGCGGCGATCGCGTGGCAATTCTCCACGACGATTGGCCGCGCCAGTCCGGCGCTGGCCGCCGTGCAGGCCCGGCTTGGGCTGTCCGACGCGCAGGTGGATGCGCTGTTCGTCGCCGCGGCGGCAATTGCGTTCTGACCTGGAGGTTCCGGCATGCCGATGATGCGCCCGATCTGCCTCGCGCTGCTGCTGGCCGGGTGCGCCAGCCACCAGGCGCACGAGGTGCAGGCGTGGGCGGCCGGCCGCAGCCTCGCCGAGCTGGAGCAATGCGCCGGCAAACCATCCGTCACCGATGCGCTGGCGGACGGCTCGGCCATCGCGCAGTGGGATTACGCGGAACCGGCGGGCAGCACGTCGCTGCCGTTGCCGATCGCGGCGGCGGCGGGGATTGCCGAGGCGGCGCTGGGTCCGGTGGCCATGCTGGCGTCACTGGCCGGGGCCGGCAACGCATCGGCGTCGTTTTCGAATGCGGGGGCCTGCCACGCCATCGCGACGGTGCGCGGCGGCGTCGTGGTGCGGCTGCGCTACGCCGGCCCGAACGGCGGCCTGAGCGGGCCGGATGCAGTGTGCGCGCCAATCATGCGGGAGTGCCTGACGCCATGATTTCTGTGCAGCCTTCCGAGCGCGCGATCGTCGCCATCATCGGTTGGGAAGTCGGTTCGCCCGACGAATACGAGACGCGGCCGGAGTGGCCGGGTGGCGACAGCGGGATCACCATCGGCATCGGCTACGACCTCGGCTACGAAACCACGTTCCGCACCGACTGGCAGGCGCATCTGCCGGCCGGCGCGGTGGCGCGGCTGGCGACGCTGCGCGGGCTGATCGGCGCGCCGGCCATGCGCAGCATCGGCGCGCTGCGCGACATCGTGGTGCCGTTCGAGGCCGCGTCGGCGGTGTTCCGCGAACGCACCCTGCCGCGGGAAACCGCGCGCACGCTGGCGGTGTTCCCCGGCGCCGAGGCGCTGAGCGGCGACAGTTTCGGGGCGCTGGTGTCGCTGGTGTTCAATCGCGGCGCATCGCTGGACGGCGATCGGCGCAGCGAAATGCGCGGCATCCGCGACGCGCTGGCGCAGGACCGGGCCTGCCTGGTGCCGGAGATGCTGCGCGGCATGAAGCGGCTATGGCCGAACACCCCCGGCCTGCAACGCCGCCGCGACGGCGAGGCGCTGCTGTTCGAGGCAGGGTTGCCGCTCGGCATGATGGATATCGGCTGATGGCCGACGATGCCGACATCGCGGCGGATCACGAACAGACGCTGCTCGATCTGCGCCTCGCCGAGGTGCTGCGCACCGCGCGGCTGCCGGCGCGGGTGGGGATCGCGTGCCTGATCTGCGGCGAGGAGATCAGCGCGGCGCGGCGGGCGGCGCTGCCGAATGCCTGCACGTGCGTGGACTGCCAGGGGCGATTTGAACGGAGACCCGCATGAATCTCAGCCTGGATGAAAACACCGTCGTCTCGTTCCTGCCGCCGGCGATCGGGGGCGCGCTGCTGGCGATGCAGGCCTGGTTCGGGCGGCGGTTTGCCGATCGCGTGACCGTGGATGCGGTGGCCGCCCGGGTGGATCTGCTGGCGGAGCAGGTGGATGCGCATCATCACCAGTTGCTGGTGATCGAGGAGGCGGTGAAGCACCTGCCGACAACGGCGGAAATGCACCGCATCGAAATCCTGGTGACCACGCTGCACGGCAAATACGACGCGCAGACCGGCCTGCTGAACGGGGTGCTGCACAAGGTTGAACTGATCGACGAAAGCCTGAAGCGGAGCGCATGATGGATTACCTGCAACGGATCGCCGAGGACCGGCGGCTGTCGATCCTGCTGCTGCTGGACGCCTCGCCCGGCGGCGCGGCCAACGAGGCGCTGCTGCAGTCGGCGTTGCCGGAATTCGGGCACGATCCATCCGCCGACCAGGTGCGCACCGATCTGGCATGGCTGGCCGAACAGCGGCTGCTGGGCCAGCGCGACATGCAGGGGCTGATGGTCGCCACCATCACGGTGCGCGGCATCGACGCGGCGCATGGCCGCGCGACGGTGCCCGGCGTGAAGCGGCCCCGGCCGGGCGCCTGAGCGTGGCCCGCCGCAGCAGCATCGACATGCTGGACCCGCGCATCAAGGCCGCGGTGGACGCCGCGATTACCGAAGGGCGGGTGTCGATCGACGAGCTGGTGGTGCTGATCCGCGGCGCCGGCGGCGATGCCAGCCGCAGCGCGGTCGGCCGCTATCGCCGCGGCTTCGAGGAAAGCCTGACCCGGTATCGCGAGGCGCAGGCGGTGGCCGGCCGCTGGGTGGCGCAGTTCCAGGCCGACCCGGCCGGCGATGTCGGGCGGCTGCTGGCCGAGATGGTCAAGACGCTGGCGTTCCAGACGATGGCGGAGGCGAACGAGGAAGACTGCACGCTGGACCCGAAATCGCTCGGCTTCCTGGCGCGCGCGGTGAAGGACCTGGCCGCGGTGGACAAGACCAAGGCCGAACTGGAAGCGCGGGTGCGCGGCGAGATGAAGGCGGAGATCGAGAAGAAACTGGCGCAGGTGGAAAGCGATGCCGCGCAGCAGCCGATGACGCCGGCACAGGCGCTGGAGCGCGTGCGCGCGCTGTATCGCGGCGAGGGGTGAGATGCCCGGCCTGCTCTACCCCTATCAGCGGCGCTGGCTGGACGATGCCAGCCGGTTCAAGATCGGCATGTTCGCGCGCCAGACCGGCAAGACCTTCACCACCACGCTGGAAATCGTCGACGACTGCGTGGCGGCCGACATGGCCGGCGGGCGGGCGCGCTGGGTGATCCTGTCGCGCGGCGAGCGGCAGGCGCGCGAGGCGATGGACGAAGGCGTCAAGCTGCACCTGCGCGCCTACGGCATGGCGGCGGAGTTGCTTGAGACCGACGTGAAGTTTGACGACATCACCTATCGCGCCGTCGAGGTGGCGTTTCCGCGCGGCGGGCGCATCACCGCGCTGCCGGCCAACCCGGACACCGCGCGCGGCTATTCCGCCAACGTGTTCCTGGACGAATTCGCCTTCCATGCCGACAGCCGGGCGATCTGGAAGGCGCTGTTCCCGGTGGTGTCGAAGTCCGGGCTGCGGCTGCGGGTGACCAGCACGCCGAACGGCAAGAACAACCGGTTCTATGAGCTGTGGAGCGCCACCGATCAGGTCTGGTCGCGCCACCGGGCGGACATCCACCAGGCGGTGGCGGACGGGCTGGACCGCAACGTCGCCGAGCTGCGCGCCGGGCTGGCCGATGAGGATGCGTGGCGGCAGGAATACGAGCTGGAGTTCCAGGATGAAGCCGGCGCCTGGCTGAGCTACGACATCATCTCCGCCTGCGAGGATGCCGCCGCCGGCCAGCCCGACCTGTACCAGGGCGGCCCCTGTGTGATCGGCAACGATATCGCGCGCCGCAATGATCTGTGGGTGGCGTGGGTGGGCGAGATCATCGGCGACGTGCTGTGGACGCGCGAGATTTCCACCCTGCGCGCCGCCAGCTTCGCCGCCCAGGATGCGGAGATCGCCCGGCTGATGGAACGCTACCGGGTCGAGCGCCTGGTGATGGACCAGACCGGCATGGGCGAAAAGCCGGTGGAGGATGCCAAGCGGCTGTATGGCGCCGGGCGGGTGTTCGGCATTCAACTGGTCGGCGCGGTGCGGCTGAACGTGGCGACGGTGGCCAAGCAGCGCTTCGAGGACCGGCGGATGCGCATTCCGATGGGCGATGCGGCGCTGCGGGCGGATTTGCACAAGATCAAGAAGGTCAACAGCGAAACCGGGCTGCCGCGGCTGGTGGCCGAGCGCGACGGCGAAGGCCATGCCGACCGCGCCTGGGCGGCGTTCCTGTGCACCGCCGGCGCCGATCCCTACCTGACCGCCGGCACCACCGGCGTGCTGGAATTCTACCGCGCGCAGGCCGCCGCGCGGGCCGCCGCGGTGGAAGCAGCCGTGAGGGCGCGGGCATGAGCATTCCGCCGCGCGAGGCCGACGATGACGATGCCGGCCGGCTGGCGCTGGCGCAGACCGAACTCGCGCGGCGCATGATTGCGGCACTGCGGGCGGCGGGCATTCCGCCCGGCCACGCCGATGCGCGGCTGCTGCGGCAATTGATCCGGCTCGATCTGGAGCGGATCGCCGACGAGGACCGCGACCTGCTGCGCGGGCTGGCCTGGCGCTGGCGCCGCCGGTTGCCGCCGGCGCTGGCACCGAAACTGCCGCCGCATGATCCGCTGGTGCGGGCGATGGAGAACACAACGGCATGAAACGGACCGGGCTGGTCACGCGCATTGCGCAGGCCGCAACCTATGTGTTTGGCGGCAGCACGCCGGATGGCTGGTTTCCGCCGCTGGCCCCGCTGGCGCCGCTGGCGCCGCCGGAGGTGGCCGGGCGGCAGTTCGATTACCCGTCCGGCTACAACCTCAACAGCCAGCCGCGCGCCGACGAGGCGATCGGTTTTCCGCAGTTGCGGGCGCTGGCGGAAAACTACGACCTGCTGCGGCTGGTGATTGAAACGCGCAAGGACCAGCTTGCAAATTTGCGCTGGTCGATCAAGCCGCGCGACAAGGCGAAGCACGGCGGCGACGATCCGCGGGTGAAGCGGATCACCGATTTCCTGGCCTACCCGGACCGCGAGCACGCCTGGGACCAGTGGCTGCGGATGCTGGTGGAAGACCTGCTGGTGATCGACGCGCCGGCGCTGTATCCGCGGCGCACCCTGGCCGGCGACCTGTATGCGCTGGAGCCGATCGACGGGGCGACGATCAAGCGGGTGATCGACGATTACGGCCGCACCCCGCTGGCGCCCACCCCGGCCTATCAGCAGGTGCTGCACGGCGTTCCAGCGGTCAATTACACCACCGACCAACTGCTGTATTTCCCGCGCAACCTGCGCACCAACCGGGTCTATGGCTACAGCCCGGTCGAGCAGATCGTGATTACCGTCAACACGGCGCTGCGCCGGCAGATGCACAAGCTGGAATTCTACACCGCCGGCTCGGTGCCGGACGCGCTGGGCGGCGTGCCGGACAACTGGAATGTCGGGCAGATCGGCGAGTGGCAGCAATACTGGGACGCGCTGCTGACCGACGATACCGCGGCGCGGCGGCGGGTGCGCTGGGTGCCGGCGGCGATCGCCAAGGCGTTCGTGCAGACCAAGGAAGCCGCGCTGAAAGACGAGTTCGACGAATGGCTGGCGCGGATTGTCTGCTACGCGCTGTCGGTGTCGCCGCAATGGGCGATCAAGCAGATGAACCGCGCCACCTCGGACACGGCGCAGGAACAGGCGCTGCAGGAAGGTCTGGCGCCGTTGCAGGCCTGGGCGAAGTCGGCGCTGGACCGCATCCTGGCGCGCTGTTTCGACGCGCCGGACCTGGAACTGAGCTGGGAGGAAACCCAGGAGATCGACCCGGGCGATCAGGCGAAGGTGGCGGACACCTATCTGCGCGCCGGGGTGCTGACGATCAACGAAGTGCGGTCCGACCTCGGCCGCGACCCGGTGGACGGCGGCGACGAACCGCTGCTGTTCTTCGGGTCCGGCGTGGTGCCGCTGCGCGAGGCGCTGACCGCCGGCGAGGCCGCGCCGGGCGATCCGGCGCCGGGCGATCCGGCGCCGGGCGATCCGGCGCCGCCCTCCGCGGCGATGGCCAAGCGGGCCGGCGGGCATCGGGAAGCCGATCTGGCCGGCGTTTGGCAGCACTTCTTCGACAGCGAGGCGCCGCGCATCGCGCGCCAGGTGGCGCATGCTTCCCGCCGCGAGACGCCCATGGCCAAGGCGGCCGGCGACGGCGGCGAAGCGGCCGACGAAGACCCGGAACAACCTGAGCTGCCCGCCGCCGTTGGAGCGGCTGGCGCGGCGGCGGCTGCCGAGACTCCGCTGTCGGCGGAGGAAGCCGCGGCGATCGCCGCCGCTGCCGGCAACGGCACCGGCACGGCCGGCGCCGGTGCAGCCGCCGCCGCCGCGGCGGAAGGCGGCGAAGCGGGCATCGGCGAGGCGATCGCGGCGGCGATCGAGGAGGCGGTGGCGGCGGCGCCATGGCCCGCCATGCAGCAGACAACCGCGGTGGCGCTGGGCGCGGCGGCGCGCGGCGGGGTGGCGGAGGGCACCGGCGCGCTGGGGCAGATCGTCGCCGGCATCAGCACGCAGGACATCACCAATCTGGCCAACCCGCGCGCCGTGGCCTGGGCGCAGGCGCGCGCCGCCGAGCTGGTGCGCGGGGTGGCGCAGACCACGAAGGACAGCATCCGCGCCCTGGTGGTGCGGGCCGAGCAGGAAGGCTGGAGCGTGGCGCGGCTGCAAGGCGCGATCGAGACGGCGCACGCCTTCGCCCCCGAGCGGGCGCTGCTGATCGCGCGCACCGAGCTGGCGCGGGCCGACATCCAGGGCAACCTGACCGGCTGGCAGGGGGCGATGCAGCGCACCGGGCTGACCGTCCAGAAGCGGGTGGTGCTGGGGATGAACGAAAAGCACTGCGTGGCCTGCACCAGCGCGGTGCTGGAGGGCGCGATCGCGCTGGACGACCGTTTCAACGTCGGCTTTGCGCCGCCGTTCCATCCGAACTGCTACTGCACGCTGATCCCGGTGGTCGGCGGGGCGATGGCGAAAAGCGCCGACCAGCCGCCGGTGCGCGCGGCTGCCGGGGCGATTTGGCCCGCTGAGACGGGCGCGGCCGAGCGGCCATTCTGCGACCCTGCAACACAAGGAGCTGCCACATGATCCGAGCCACCCCACGGGCCCCGCGAAATTCGGTCGTCACCACGGCGGGCACGCCTGTGATCGTGTTCGATGTCGGTGGCACCGACAACGTGGCGGACATCATCAACCCGACCACCGCGCCCGGCGCGCTGTATGTGGACATCTTCACGACGGCAGCCATCGGATTGCCCACCTCGCTGCCGCTGCAACCGGGGCAGTCCTACCGGGTGTCGGGGCCGATCTCGACGGCGATCACCGTGGTGTCGGCCTACAACGGCCATGCGTTCAACGCCGTGGCATACTGAGCGGGCGTTCGGGGGCGGCTTAGACGGCGCTTGACGCGGTTTGAGTCCAAAGCGTAGCGTTCTGGCGGGGCCTGATAACCCCAGGAGTTGCCCATGATGACGATCAGTTCGAGGCGTGGCAGAATGCCTCTGCCGGGGGCCGCTGGCGCATGTCCAAGGCGCAAGCCCAAAGGCCAGCGGGCCGTTACTCCAATGCGGTTATCAGCCCCCGGCGCTGCGCCTGCCGCGCAGCAACGCGCCCTGATAGGCGCGATTGGAGACACCCGAATGCAAATCTACGTGGACCCGAAATACCCCACGCAGGCGCTCGATAGCGTCTGCTGGCAGTTGAAGATGCTGCGGTGCCTGTTGAGCCAGGACAGCAAGAACGGCATCGACCTGGATGAGGACGCGCTGGCCGGCATGTGCGAACTGCTGAATGCCATGGCGGACTGCGTGACCGAGGTTGGGCAGATGGCCGGCGCGATGGGGAGGAAGGCGGCATGAACGCCATGATGACGACGACGCTGAACTACAATCACCATGCGCTTGAGGCCGTCCACATGGGCGGTCAGATGTGGCTAAGGGGGGCACAGATCTGTGCCCCCCTTGGGCTCGCCAGCGAGTTCGTTTTGCGCCGGATCGTGGATCGCAACATCGACGAGTTCACGCCGGACGAGACGCGGCTTGTGACCCTTCCCACGGCGGGAGGGCCGCAGGAGGTCCGCGTGTTTTCGCTGCGTGGCGCCCGCCTGCTGGCGCTGCTGGCGCGCACGCCGGAGGCGAAGGCATTCCGGCGCTGGGTGCTCGATCTGCTGGAAGGCAAATTACGCCGCCAGCCGATGCAAGGATCGCTGGCGCTTCCGGGCACCTATCAGCTTCCGGCCGATACGGTGCGCGCGCTCGATCAGGTGGCATCGCTGATTGAAGCCGGACACCCGGCGCTGGCAGCGCTGCAAGACCTGCGGATCGGTGCCCGCGCGCTGCCGTCCGATCCGACGCTGGATCACCTCGCCGATCGGTGGCGCGGCATGCGACAGATGCAGGGCGACGTGAACAGGGGCTTCCGCACGATCGTCAAGGAAGCCCGCCGCTATGGGTATTCGGTCGAGGCGGTAAAGCTGCGGGCGCGGGCGGCGTAGATGGCCGACAAGGCGCGCCGCGCAAAGATACGCTTCTACAACCATGGAGGGCGGCTTATGATCCCTCGCTGATGGAGGCAGGGAGGGGCCGGTGCGACGCGTATTTGTTCTTGCGGCAACCGTGTGGTTGACGACTTGCGCCGCGACTGGCGTCAGGGTTGATGCCGACAAGGTGTCAGCGCTCAAGATAGGGCAGACATCTTTCGCTGATGCTGTCGCGGCGCTCGGTCCCCCCACCTCGCAGATGCATTTGGGCAACGGCACGATGATTGTGAGCTACAGCTACGTCCAGGTCAGTGCCCGTCCTGAGAGCTTCATTCCCATCATTGGGCCTTTCGTGGGCGGCGCCGACTCGCGGGCCAGTTCGGTGACGCTTCGATTTGCGCCTGATGGCAGGCTGGCAGATGTGATCTCAAGTGAGAGCCAGTACGGCACCGGCACGGGTGTTTTCTCGGGAGCGCGGAGCGTAGCGCCCACCAATCAGCCCGCCGCGCCGGAGTAGCGGCGTGAGCCACCTCCGAGGGGCGCTTTAAGACACCAATAAGCCGCGGTAAAGCGGTCGCCAGCGGCGCCTGGGCAACATTCCGGGGGATGGGGCGCCCGAACTCCGACCGCCCTGTAGCGCCTTCCCTGATCCCCGCCCGTTATGGCGGGGTTCTTCGTTTCCGGCTGCGGTGCCGGTGGCGATTTGGCCCCCTGAACCCAGGGCGCGCACCCGCCCATTCTGGCCCCCAGCCGAACGCGATCGGCAGCACGGGAGCCGGACACCGCACATGCCATTCATGCCGCTGACCAGGGTCGAGGAAGGGGACAGGCTGGTGTTCGCCTATCTCGACGAAACGCCCGACCGCGACGGCGAGAGGTTCGACTATGCCAGTTCAAAGCCGCATTTCGAGGCGTGGTCGAATGCGCTGAAGGAAGCCACCGGCGGGCGCAACCTCGGCAACATCCGGGCGATGCACACGCGGCGGGCGTCCGGCGGCCTGGTCGGCATCGAGTTCGACGACGCCGCCAAGCGGATCGCGCTGTGCGGGCGGGTGGTGGACGACGACGACTGGGCGAAGGTGCGGGCCGGCATCTACACCGGGTTCAGCCCGGGCGGAAAACTCGACCGCTTCATCCAGGCCGGCCAGCGGCGCTACACCGCCAGGCCGACCGAATTGTCGCTGGTGGACCTGCCGTCCAACCCGAGCGCCACCTTCACCATGATCAAGGGCGCCGGTCTCGCCGAGGAAGTGGCGTTCGTCGGCACGCCGGAGGCCGATGATCCGGTGGCGGTGGCCGAGGCGCTCGCCGGGGCGGCCAGCCGCGCCGAGTATGCCGGCATGGTGCTGGCGCTGGGCAGCGGCACGCTGGCCAAGATGTGGGGGGCGGACGCCGAGCTGCCCGGCGCCGAGGCGTTCGGCGGCGACGCGGACATGGCCAAGCGGGCGTTTTCCTCGGTCGAACGCAAGACGCTGGCGCAGGACGGCCGCGCGCTGCCGGACGGCAGCTTCCCGATCGAAACCCGCGCCGATGTCGGCAACGCCGTGCAGGCGTTCGGCCTGGCGCGCGACCCGGCGGCGGCGAAGGCACACATCACCGGCCGGGCGACGGCGCTGGACGCCACCGACCTGCTGCCGGCGGACTGGGACGGCGCGACCCGCGAACAGCCGATGGCCAAGGGGTTCTTCACCGTCTCCCGGCTGGCGGACCTGCTGGCGCAACTGACCGAGCTGGCGCAGGGCGTCGCCGGCGAGGCGGCGGCGGAAGCGGATGGCTCGCCGCTGCCGGCGGCGCTGGCCGGCTGGATCGGGCAGGGCGCGGACATCCTGACCGGCCTGGCGTCCGAGGAAAGCGCGGAGGCAGTGGCGCGGCTGCGTGAAGCGGTGGCCGCGCTGCCGGTGCTGACCGACACGAATACCCCGTCCGACCCCTGGGAGCAGGAAGGCGGCGCCGGCATGGCGAAGATGGCCGGCGCCGCTGTTGCCCGCATGGCGAAGATGGCCGGCGATATGGCCGGGCTGCGCGAGGACCTCGCGGCGTCGCGCGGCCACGCGGCGGAACTCGGCGCGCGGCTGGCGGCGCTGGGCGCGCAGCCGGCGCCGGGCGGGGCGCGGCTGCGGGTGGTGGACAAGGTCCGCGACCTCGGCGGCGGCGATACCGCGGATGACGCCGAGGACGCGCGCATCGCCGCGCTGCCGCCCGGCATCGAAAAGGCGACGGCTCTCCACCGGCAGGCGCTGCGGCGCCAGCAGACCCACTGAAGGACCATTGCGCATGACCCTAACCTCGCGCGTTACCGACGAGTCGATCGCGCTGACCCGGCGCGCCATCGCCGAGCAGTCGGAAATCATGGCCAAGGCGGCCGGGCTGTCGCAGCCGACCGGTGCCGCCAATCTCGGCATGCAGAACTACAACCTGGAAGCACCGGCGAAGTCGCTGTTTCCGGTCATCACGCCGCTGCGCAACCGGATCGCCCGGCGGGCGGCCCGTGGCGGCGTGCAGGCGAACTGGAAGGCGTTCACCGGCATCAACACGGCGAACCTGGATGTCGGCGTGTCGGACGGCAACCGCGGCGGGGTGATGACCACCACCAGCGCCGATTACTTCGCCGCCTTCCGCCAGATCGGCCTGGAAGACTACGTCACCTGGGCGGCGCAGTTGTCGGCGGAGGACTTCCTCGACCTGCGCAGCCGGTCGCAGACCAACCTGCTGTGGGCGCTGATGATCGCCGAGGAAAAGCTCGACCTCGGCGGCAACACCGCGCTGGCGCTGACCGGCATCACCCAGCCGACCGTGGCCGATGTCGGCACCGGCGGCACGCTGGCGTTCAACACCACGTTCTCGGTGATCGTCGCGCCGCTGACCCTGCAGGGCTATTCCAGCGCCTCGGTGGCCGGCGGCGTGCGCGGCGTGGTGACCCGCACCAACGCCGATGCCTCCAGCGACACCTATGGCGGCGGCACCGGCACGCCTTCGACCAACCGCACGGTGACCACGGCCAACGACGCCGTCAGCACGCACAAGCTGACCGCCTCGGTGACGCCGCTGTCCGGCGCGTTCGGCTACGCCTGGTTCTGGGGCGCCGCGGGGGCCGAGAAGCTCGGGGCCATCACGACGCTGAACAGCGTGGTGATCACCGCCGCCGCCGCCGGCACGCAGACCGCGGCGAGCCTGCTGGCCGCCGACAATTCCACCAACAGCCTGGTGTATGACGGCATCCTGACCCAGATCGCCAAGCCCGGATCGGGGGCCTATGTCGCGGCGATGGCGACCGGCACCGCCGGGGTGGGCACGCCGCTGACCGCCGACAACGTGGGCGGCGTGGTCGAGATCGACACCGCGCTGCAGTATTTCTGGGACCAGTGGCGGCTGTCGCCGACGACGATCTGGGTGTCGAGCCAGGAACAGACGAACATCACCCACAAGGTGCTGTCGGGTTCGACCACCGGCACGCAGCGGTTCATGATCAACGTGGAACAGGGCGCGGTGAAGGGCGGCGACCTGGTGACGTCCTACCTGAACAAGTTCGGCATGGACGGGTCGAAGGAACTGCCGATCCGGCTGCATCCGAACCTGCCTCCGGGCACGCTGTTCTTCGACACCGAGCAGTTGCCCTATCCGCTGGCGAACGTGGACAGCGTGCTGGTGAAGCGGCTGCGGCAGGATTATTTCGCCACCGAGTGGGCGCAGCGCAGCCGGAAATACGAATACGGCACCTACTTCGACGGCGTGCTGCAATGCTACGCGCCGTTCGCCTTCGGCATGATCACCAATATCGGGAACGGCTGAGATGGCGCGCCTGCACGCGAACGGCCTGACGGCGCTGCATGTCGGCAACGCCGTCTACCGGCCCGGCCCGGACGGCCGGCTGGACGTGCCGCCCGAGCATGTCGAAGTGGCGCTGAGCCACGGCGCGACGCACGCGGCGCCGGAAGCGGCGGCGCCGTCGCCGGCCGACCGGCTGACCGTGCTGGAAGCGCGGGCGGCGGCGCTGGAAGCAGCGGCGCCGGCCGGCAGGCGGGCGGCAAAGGACGCCTGATGACCGACCTCACCACCCTCGCGAACGTCGCCGGCTGGCTGCGCTACACCCCGAACACCGCCGACAGCGCGTTGCTGTCGCGGCTGATCACGGCGGCCAGCGACTTCGTCGAGGCGTGGTGCGGACGGACCTTCCTGAGTGCGCGGTATGACGAACTGCGCAGCGGCAACGGCCACCGGATGCTGACGCTGAACAATACGCCGTGCACGGCGGTGGCGTCGGTGACGATCGACGGGGTGGCGATCCCGGCCGCCGCCGGCCCGACAGCGTCCGGCTACCGCTTCACCGACACCATGGTGATCCTGAACGGGTATTGCTTCGGGCGGGGCATCGCGAATGTCGAACTGGTCTACACGGCGGGGTTCGCCAGCGTGCCGCCGGGCGTGGAGCAGGCGGTGATCGACCTGGTGGCGCTGCGCTATCGCGAACTCGACCGCATCGGCATGGCGAGCCAGTCGGTTGGCGGCGAAACCACGGCCTATGTGATCCGCGACATGCCGCCGCAGGTGGCGACCGCGCTCGCCTCATGGAAGCCGGTGGTGCCGAGGGAGCTGGTATGAGCGGCTTCACCGTCGATCCGGGCGGGCTGGACGGCGTGCTGCTGCACTTGCAGCAACTCGGCGCCGAGGCGCGGACGCGGCTGGCGGCGGCGGTCGAGGGCGAGGCGATGAAGCTGGTCGCCTATATCAAGACCGACAAGTTGAGCGGCCAGGTGCTCAACCAGCGATCCACCCGGCTGGTCAAATCGATCCATGCCGAGATGACCGGCGGCGGCGACGACATCATCGCCACCGTCGGCACCAACGTGGAGTATGCCGCCATCCACGAATACGGCGGCGTGATCGTGCCGAAGGTGGCGAAGTCGCTGCGCTTCGTGATCGGCGGCAAGGAAATCCACGCCAAGAAAGTGACGATGCCGGAACGCAGCTTCCTGCGCTCGGGCCTGTCGGACCGGGCGCAGGAAATCCGCGCGGCGCTGGCCGCCGCCGTGGCCGGCGTGCCGACGGCATGAGCACGCGCGAAGCCTGCTACGCGGCGCTGTTCGGGGTGCTTCAGGGCTTGAAGACCGCCGGCACCGTCGCGCTGGCCGACCGCCGGCTGCGGCTGCTGGCCGAGGTCAACAACGGCGAGTTGCCGGCGCTGTTCCTGCAGGTGGACCGGCAAACCACGGTGCAGAAAGCCGGCACGCCGCCGCGGCGCACGCTGCATGCGCTGGTCTACCTGTATGCCGCCAACCCCGACCCGGCCTCGCCGGCGAGCACCCAGTTGAACGGGCTGATCGATGCGGTCGAGGCGGTGCTGCTGCCCGGCTGGCAGCAGGTGCAGACGCTCGGCGGCGTGGTCGCGCATGCGTGGATCGAGGGCGCGATCGAAGTCTACGAGGCGCCGAAAGGCCAGCGCGCCGCCGCCGTCATCCCTGTCGCCCTGCTGATGCCGTGATGGAGAACACCATGGACGATCCCGACCTGCCCGCAACGGCCCCGGCGCCGCCGGATGCCGCGGCGCTGCCCGCGGCGATCGACCGCGGCATCGCCGCCTGGGTTGCCGCCAGCGTGCACAACTCGCCGCTGTCGGCCGACACCGCCGCCTACAACCACCTGGTCACCGTCGCGCTGCCGCGGCTGCGTGACGCCATCCTGAAGGAGGTCTGACCGTGCAATTCAGCTTTGGCGCCGGCGCCATTTTCGGTGTGCGCACCGATGTCGCCAACGCGACGCCGATCCAGCTCGGCATTCTGCAGGATATCGGCATCGAGTTCAGCGGCGACATGAAGGAGCTGTACGGCACCAGCCAGTTCGCGGTGGCGGTGGCGCGCGGCAAGACCAAGATCACCGGCAAGGCGAAGTTCGCCAAGCTCAACGGCGCGGCGTTCAACAGCCTGTATTTCGGCCAGACGCTGGCCACCGGCCAGACCCTGGCCGCGGCCGGCGAAGCCGGGACGGTGCCGGCCATCACGCCGTGGAAGATCACCGTGGCGAACGGCGCCACCTGGGTGGCCGATCTGGGCGTGGTGTATGCGGCAACCGGCATTCCGCTGACGCTGGTGGCGTCCGGGCCGACGGTTGGCCAGTATTCGGTGGCGGCCGGCGGGCAATATACCTTCGCCACCGCCGACGCCTCGGCGCTGGTGCAGATCAGCTACACCTACACCGTGACCACCGGCACGACGATCAGCATCGGCAACCCGCTGATGGGGGCGGTGCCGACCTGGCGCGCCGCGTTCACATCGACGTTCAACGCCAAGTCGATCACGCTGGTGCTGAATGCCTGCGTCAGCAGCAAGCTGTCGCTGCCGACCAAGCAGGATGACTGGGTGATCAACGAGCTTGATTTCCAGGCGCTGGCCGATGCGTCGGGCAATGTCGGCCTGCTGTCGCTGGCGGAATAGCGCCATGCCCGGGGAATGCGTGACGGTCACCATCGGCGGCGCGGCGGTTGCGCTGCCGCCGCTGACCTTCGCCCGGCTGAAGCGGGCGTGGCCGCTGATCGTCCGCGGCCAGCAGCAGCTTGACCGCATCGAGCGCACCGATCTGGCGCTCGAACTGATCTTCGTTGCCAGCGGCGGGGCGGGCGACCCGGCGATCGGCGCGGCGGCGTTCGCCGAGACGCTGCTGACCACCGAGATCGAGGGCGTGCTCGCCGCCGTGCCGGCGATCATGGCGGCGGGCGGGCTGCTGCCGGTGGCCCCGGATGCCGATCCGGGGGAAGCGACGGCGGCCAGCTCACCGCCGGGCGCATCGACGATCTGATCGCCGAGCTGGTCGCCGGCGGCTGCGGCAGTTGGCGGGACGTGTGCGAGGGCATGGGGTTGGCCGAATACGCCGCGATGCAGCGGCACTGGGCCGACCATCCGCCGGTGCATCTGATGGCGGCGGCCTGGCTGGGCATCAAGCCGCGCGCCCGGCGCCGGCCCGCCGGGGATACCGGCGACATGGCGGCCCTGGTGGCAATGTTCGGCGGCGCGCCGGGCCGGCAGACGACCATTCGATAGGCAACCATTCGAGAGGCGGGCGCGCATGAGCGACACCAGCGTCAACGTCACGATCGGCGGCAATGCCAGCGCCTTCCAGGCGGCCTGCCAGTCGGCGGCGGCGCAGATGCAGGCGTTCCGCGCCACCGTCGCCGAGTTCTCGGCCGCGGTGGCGCAGGCGACCACGGTGATGGGCGGCGCCTCGCCGGCGATGCAGCGGATGCAGGCGGCGGCAAACCTCGCCGCGATGGCGATGAAGGATACCGGCGCGGCGACGCAACAGGCCGGGGAGGCCGCGAAGACAGCGCAGGGCAGCATGTCGGGCGCGGCGGCGAGCATGCACGCGGCCGGCGCCGCCGCGACCGAAGCCGGGCACGGCGTCAACAGCGGCATCCTGCGCGAACTGATCGTGCTCGGGCACGAGGGCATGAGCGGCAACTACAACCGCATCCCCGGCAGCTTCATGGTGCTGGCCGAGCGGGTGCACCTGACCAGCCTGGCCATGGTGGGCGGCGTCGCCGCCGCGGCGGGGCTGGGGCTGGCGTTCTACCATCTCGCCCGGAATGCCTATGAAGCCGAGATGGCGATGCGCGGGGTGTATGACGCCGCCCAGCTTCAGGGCCGCGGCGCGGTGGCGGCCGAGGCGGCCGCGCGGAAATGGGGCGCCGCGATGTATGCCACCGGCACGGTGAGCCAGTCGGCCGCCAACACGCTGGCGGGCGCGGTCGGCCGCATCGGCGGGCTGTCGGACCAGACGCGCGAGAAGCTGGCGGCGCTGGCGCCCGCGCTGGCCAACAGCGAGGCGATCGCCGGGCGCGATGCCGAGAAAACCGCCGAGGCGATGGAGAAGATTTTCGCCTCCACCCACGCGATGAGTGCCTTCGTGGACGAGAACCGTCTGCTGACGGCCGACCAGAAGCGGTCGTTCGATGCGGCACTGGCCACCAGGGACGCCTTCGCCGCGCAGAACATCGTGCTCGACGCGCTGGCCGCCCGCTACAAGGGGTTCGGGACGTTCGCGCAGGAAACGCGGGCGGCCTGGGACGATCTGAAGCACTCGCTGGCGCTGTCGATGGCGATGGTGCCGCACGAGACGCCGAAGCCGGCGCCGCTGCGCATCCCCGATGTCGGCACGCGGGCCGATGACGAGGCGACGCGCCGGCTGACCGCGGTGGAGGGCGAATACAACCGCACCCTGCGGGACACCGCGAAGCTGAAGGCGGACGAGAAGATACTGACCGACGCGCTCGCCGCCGCCGAGACCCCGGCGGCGAAGGCGCGGCTTCAGGCCGAACTGGACGACCTGCATGCGCAGCAGGAACTGCTGAAGGCGCGCGGCGATGCCTCCTGGGCGGAAAAGCAGCGGGCCGCGCTGGATGCCGTGGTGCTGAAGGCGACCGCCGGCGCCAAGACCACCGAGGCGCTGGAAAGGGACAAGGCGCAGGCGACGGTCGCGTTTTGGGACGGGGTTGCCAGACAGACCGGCATCACCGAAGCGGAACGTACCCAGGCGGTCGCGGCGGCGACGCAGGCGCGCATGGCGCTGCGGGCGCTGGAGGTGCGGCACGATGCCACCGGCGCCAGGGAAGGCGAGCAATCGCAGATCGCCGCGCTGTCGGCCGAGCAGGCGGCGCATCGCGAGAACTTCACCGAATGGATGGCGCTGGAACAGCGGAAGCTGGCGCTGCTGAAGGCGGCGCACGGCGAGGCCAGCGCGAACTATCAGCGCGAGCTGCGCGCCATGGAGACCTACGAGCGGGAATGGCGCGACAAGCAGGCGCAGGAAGCGCTCAAGGCGGTCGATGCCGAGAACCAGGCCGGCCAGAAGGGCTTGCAGGCAACCCAGTCGCGCCTGTCGCAAGAGGTCTCTGAGCAGCAGCTTACGAAGAGCCAGGAAGTCGCGCTGGCCGAGGCGGCGGCGCTCAGGGAATACGCCATCGAACTGACGCGGCTGAGCAACTTCGCCGCGACGCTCGACAAGGAGACGGCTGCCTACCGGACCGCGAAGGAGCAGCAGCTCAAGCTGGCGGCGCAATTCGGCGCGGAGATGGCGGCGCTCGACGCCAGGGAGGCGGCGGCGGCACGGGACGCGGCGCAGCGCGTGATGCAGGAATATACCGGCGCCTTCGACCGCATCGGCTCAACCGCCGAACGCACCATCGGCAGCCTGATCACCGGCCAGACCACCTGGAAGAAAGCCGAAATGCAGGTTGCCGGCGCGGTGGTCGATGCTTTCACCAGCATGTGCATGACCATGGTCGGCAAATGGGCGGTGATGGAACTGGCGAAGACCAGCACGACCGAAGCCGGGCTGGCCACCCGCAAGGCGGTGGAAGTCGCGCAGGAGAACGGCTCAACCGGCCTGGCGGTGCTGCTGGCGCGCTGGCTTGGATTGGAGACCGGCAAGACGGCGGCGACTGGCGCACAGGCAGCGGCCAGGACCGGCATTCAGGCATCCGCCGACGTGACGGCCGCGGCGGCGGCGGCGGCGGCCAACACCACCGAAGCGCTGTCCTATGCGGGGGTCGGCGCGGCGGCAGCGGGGGCGTCGGTGGCGGCGATCCCCATTACCGGGTGGGCGATGGCCCCCGGCGTCGCGGCCGAAACCTTCGCCACGCTGGCGGCCTTCGGCGCGATGGCCTCGGCTGAAGGCGGCTGGGGCACGGTGCCGATGGACGGCATGATCGCCCAGTTGCACAAGAACGAGATGGTGCTGCCGGCGCAATATGCGCAGGTGATCCGCGACATGGCGGCGCCGGCCAACGGCAACGCGCCGCGCTGGTCGCTGCCGCCAGGGAACACGGCGGCGCGGGCGCTGGCGGGCGGCCCCGGCGGCGGCGCCGCCGCGGCGGCCGGCGGCGACACCCACGTGCACTTCAACGTCTCGGCGATGGACGGGCCGAGCGTGGCGGCCTGGATCAACGGCAATGCCGCGCACATCGCCCGCACCGTCGCCCGCTATGCGGCGAGCAACCCGAGCGTGCGGCCGGCATGACCCTGCCGATCTTCCCGACGCTGCCGGGCATCACCTGGCCGATCACACGCTCGGCGCTGTGGTCGACCATCCGGCAGGAGTCGATCAGCGGGCTGGAAACCCGGCTGCAGCAATGGAGCTACCCGCGCTACAAGTATCAGATGCCGCTCGAAGTGCTGCGCGCCGCCGCGGCGTGGCAGGAAATGCAGGCGCTGGAGGCGTTCTTCAACAGCGTCGGCGGCAGCGCCCAGGTGTTCTACTACAGCGACCCCGGCGACAACGCGGTCACGGCGCAGGGGATCGGCCTGGGCAACGGCAGCACCACGGCATTCCAGCTGGTGCGGTCGCTCGGCGGCTTCACCGTGCCGGTGTTCGCCCCGGCCGCCGCGTCCATCTATGTGGCCGGGGTGCTGCAAGGCACCGGCGTTTCCGTCAACAGCGCCACCGGCCAGGTGACCTTCACCGCCGCCCCGGCCGCAGGCGCGCCGCTGACCTGGACCGGAACCTTCTACTGGCCCTGCCGGTTCGATGACGATCAGATCGACTTCGATGAATTCATGTTCCAGTTGTGGAGCGTGAAATCGTTGAAGTTCTCGACGGTGAAGCTGTGAAGACGCCCATCTGGGAGGCTTCCGCCGGCGCCACGCTGGCGCTGCTCGCCACCAGGTCGTTCGTGTTCGCCGATCTCTACACGATCACGCCGCTGTTTGGCGGCGCCGCGCTGCGCTACACGACGGCCGACATCGACATGAGCGACGGCGTCCACACCTACAGCCACGGCGGCCCGCTGTTCGACCAGGCGCAATCCGCCGGAAGCCGCCCGGTCGCGCACTGGAAGGTCGGCCTCGATGTCGATACCTGGAATGTGGTGATCCAGCCGCGCACCGTCGATCCGATCACCGGCGCCGCCTATCCCGACAGGATCGGCGCATTGCCCTGGGCCGCCGCCGCCCGCGCCGGCTTTCTCGACGGCGCCGTGGTGACGGTGGACCGGGCGATCCTGCCGGCCTGGCCATCCTGGCCGTTCACGCCGCCGGCAGTGCCGACCGGGGTGTTGCGCGTGTTCGCCGGCCGCGTCGCCGAAATGGATGTTGGCCGCACGCAGATCACCATGGCGCTGAACTCGCACCTGGAGTTGCTGGGCATGCAGATGCCGCGCAACCTGTACCAGGCGCCGTGCACCCACATCCTGTTCGATGCCGGCTGCACGCTGGCGGCAGCCGCGTTCGGGGTCGGCGGCAGCATTGCGGCGGCCACCGCCGGCGCGGTGATCTATGCCGGCGTGTCGCCGCCGGCCGGGTCCTCCGGCACGTTCGCGCTGGGGCGGGTGACGATGACCAGCGGGCAGAGCGCCGGCCTGTCGCGCAGCGTGCGCGCCTGGGGGGCGGGCTGGTTCCAGTTGCTCGCCCCGTTCCCGTTCGCGCCGCAGCCGGGCGACACGCTGACCGCCTGGCCGGGCTGCGACAAATCGATGGCCACCTGCACCGGGTTCGGCAACGTCGCCAATTTCGGCGGCTGCCCCTTCATCCCCGCGCCCGAGCTGGCCGTATGACCGAAGCGGAGCAACGCACCGCCGTGGTGGCCGAGGCGCGATCCTTCATCGGCACGCGCTACCACCACATGGGCCGCATCAAGGTGGCGCGCGATCCGCATGGCGCCATCACCGATTGCGGCGGCGTCGATTGCGCGACGCTGCTGGCCGAGGTGTTCGCCCGGGCGGGCGCCATCCTGCCGGTGCGGATCGCGCATTACCCGCCGGACTGGCATCTGCACCGCGGCGCCGAGCGCTATCTGTCGCAACTCGAGTCGGTCGCCCACCCGGTCGAGGAAGCCGCCGTGCGGCCGGGCGACATCGTGCTGTATCGCTACGGCCGCGCCTGGAGCCATGGCGCCATCGTGGTTGATCCGGGCTGGCCCGCCATCGTGCACGCCTTCTGGACGACGGGCTGCGTGCATCCGGACCGCGGCGACGGCGGCGAGCTGGCGGATCGTCCGCGCCGCTTCTTCAGCGTGTGGTGACGCATGTTCGGATCATCATCGTCATCGAACACCACCCCGCCGGCGGCGAAACTGCGTGTGCAGACCTCGGTTGCCGGCCTGCCGCGGCCGATCGTCTGGGGGCAGGCGCGCATTTCCGGCAATCTGCTCTGGTATGGCGATTTCCACGCCTGGCAGGCCGGCAGCGGCGGCAAGGGTGGCGGCAAGGGCGGCAGCGGCGGCAAGGGCGGCGGCGGATCGGGCTACAACTATGCCGTCTCGATCATCCTCGGGATTTGCGAGGGGCCTGCATCCGCCACCGGCAGGCTGTGGTCTGATCAGAAGACAACCACGCTGGCGAAAGCCGGACTGACCTGGTTCAGCGGCACGTATGCACAGGCTGAATGGGGCTGGACCGCGGCGCGCCATCCATCGCAGTCGGTGGCCTATCGCGGCCTGGCCTACGCGGCCGGACGGCTGGGGCTGGGCACCTCGCCATCGCTGCCGAACATGACGCTGGAGGTGATCGGGCCGTCCGACGCGCCGATCCAGGCCGCGCTGGTGGCGGCCGGCGATGTGGATGCGGGGCCGGACGCGGCACCGGATTACTGCATCGCCGACTACCTCACCAACCCGCATTACGGCGCCGGGTTTCCGGCGTCGTTCATCGGCGACCTGACGGTCTGGCGGAATTTCTGCCTGAGCTATGGCATCGTGGTGTCGCCGGCACTCGACACGCAGCAGGAAGGCCGCCAGTTCATCACCGACCTGATGACGGCGACCGCCTCCGAAGTGGTCTGGAGCAGCGGCAAGCTGACCGTCGTGCCCTACGGCGACATGCCGAATACCGGCTATGGCCACACCTACACGCCGCCGGGCGCGCCGCTGTTCAGCCTGAACGACGACGATTTCAAATCGCCGCAGGGCGGCAACCCGAACAGCGTGGCGAGTTCATCCGCCGCCGATCCGGTGCAGGTCACGCGCAAGCGGCCGTCCGAGCAGATGAACCAGGTCAGCGTCGAATATCTCCAGCGCAGCGGTGCCTACAATCCGACCATCGTCGTCGCGACGGACGACGCGGCGGTGAACGATTTCGGCCTGCGGCCGGCCACCAAGACGACGCCGCACATGATCTGCGACCGCATCGCGGCGCAGGCCTCGGCGCAACTGCAGCTCGGCCGCCAGCAGGTGCGGAACACCTACACGTTCACGGTCGGGCCGGAATACATCGTGCTCGACCCGATGGACATCGTCGCCATCAGCGATGCCGTCCTTGGCCTGGTCGCCCAATGGGTGCGCATCACCGAAATCACCGAGCAGCAGAATGGCTGCCTGGTCATCACCGCCGAGGATTACCTGGAAGGCACCGGCGCGCCGGCGCTGCATGCCGATCAGGCCAGCCTCGGCGCCGTGCCGCAGGCCAATTCGGACGCGGGCGCCACCACCCAGCTGGTGATCTGGGAGCCGACCTACGCACTGTCCGGCGCGTTCGAGGTGTGGCTGGCGCCGGCCGGCATCACCAACTGGGCCGGCGCCGACATCTGGGTGAGCGGCGACGGCAATTCCTACACCTATGCCGGCACGCTGGCCGGGGCCGCCGCCTGCGGCGTGCTGACCGCGGCGCTGCCGGCCGTTCCGATGGCGGTGGCCGGCGCCACGATCGACGCCGCCAATACGCTGGCGGTCGATATGGGCAACAGCGGCGCGCAACTGCTGAGCGTCACCCAGGCCGACGCGCTCAATGCCAACGCGGTCTGCTACGTGGACGGCGAATACCTGTCGTTCCAGACGGCGACGCTGACTTCCGGCGCGGCCTACGCCCTCACCTGGCTGGTGCGCGGGCTGTACGACACCACCGCCACCGCGCATTCCGCCGGCGCGGCCGTGGTGAAGCTGGTGCCCGGGTCGGTGCTGCGGTTCGCGCTGTCCAGCGACCGGGTCGGGCAGCAGTTCTTCTTCAAGGTGCTGCCGCTGAATTACTGGGGCGGCGGCCAGCCGTCGCTCGCGGACGTGCCGGCCTGGCCCTACACGGTGCGGGGCACCGCCCTGGCGCAGCCGCTGGTGAACGTCACCGGGCTGACCGCGGCGGCGCTCGGCGCCTACACCTATCTGTCGTGGCAGACGATCTCCGACTTCCGCGCCGTGCTCTATGAAATCCGCATGGGGGCGAGCTGGGCCACCGCCATGTTCATCGCCCGGGTCGGCAACCCGCCCTATGTGGTGCCGAGCACCGGCACCTTCTGGGTTGCCGGCTATTCCAACCCCGAGCCGGATATCGTCGCCTACAGCGCCACGCCGTCCAGCATCGTGGTGGGAACGTCGTTTCAGACGTCCTACCCGCCGCTGAAGGTCAGCTACGACGAATACGCGACGGGATGGACCGGCGCCATTACCGGCGCCCTGGCCGGCGTGGGGGGGCTTCTGCAGACCTCCGGCAGCGGCGCCTATGAAGTGCCGGCCGGCCACCAGATCGACATCGGCCGGGTGGCCGCGGCCGACGTGCTGATCGTCTGGGCCGCAATCGGCGCGTCCGTTGCCGCCGCCAGCGTGCTCACGGTCGCCGACTGGCTGGGCGATGCCGACATCCTCGGGTGGTCGCTGGCGGGCGCCATCTCGGCGCAGCCGCAGATCGCCATCAGCCAGGACGCGGTGACGTGGGGCGCGTGGCAGGACTATGTGCCCGGCGCCTATACCGGCCGGAAATTCAAGGCGCGGATGCAGGTGGCATCAACCAATCCGGCGGCCGTCGCGATCCTGGAGGGCTTCGCCTTCACGGTCGCGCCGCCGGTGCGCGCCGACCACTGCACGCTGTCGGTGCCGGCCGGCGGCCTGGCGGTCGCCTACACGCCGGACGGTGCCGCGACGGCAGCGGCGTTCCTCTGCGGCCCGATCGGCAGCGGAACCCTGCCGGCGCTGGGCGGCACCATCGTCGGCGCCTCGGCCGGCGACGATCTCGTCATCACCGGGGCGTCGCTGTCGGGCTGCACCGTCCGGGTCTTCAACGCCGGCGCCGGCGTGGCGCGCACCGTCAGCCTTGTTGCGGAGGGGTTCTGAACCATGGGTTCGCTGACTTTCGGCACGACCGGCACGATCTCCGGCCTGGCCAACAACATGCAGGGCAACGCGATCGCCGCCGGGCTGGCGACGATGAGCCAGGGGGCGACGGCGCCGACCGCCGCCTCCACCGGGCTGACGTCGATCGCCGGCCTGTGGTGGCACGACACCGGGACCAATCTGGTCAAGCTGCGCGATCAGGCCGATACGGCGTGGATCGTGATCGGCTCGATCAACGAGACGACGAAGCTGTTCACGGCGGCGCTGGACGGGCCGACGATTACGAATGGAATGACGATTACCGGGCCTGCGGGCGGGGCTGCACGCTACGTTATCCTCGAAACCGCAGGCTCGCCCCGGTGGGGAATGGGGATCGATTCTTCCCCGGAGACGGGATCGAACGGCGGGAGCAACTGGCACGTTCCCCGATACAACGACGCTGGCGCCTGGATTGATGATCCGATCAACATCTCCCGTGCGACGGGGGTCGTGGCGTTTGCGCACACGCCGACCGCGCCAACGCCGTCGCCCGGTGACAACAGCACGAACGCCGCCAGCACCGCCTTCGTGGCAGCGGCGGTCGCTGCTGCCATGGGCGCGGCGCCTGCTGCGCTGGCGCACTTCTCCAGGCTGAAAATCCAGGTCACCGGCAACGCCGCGCTGACCGTATTCGCGGCCACCGTGGGGATGTGCAACGCGGCCGGTGCGGGCATTGCCGCGGCGCTGAGCGCGACGGCTGGCACCGGCGCGGCCGGCCTGAACGGCCTGGATACCGGGGCCGTCGCCGCCTCGACGTGGTACTACGTGTGGGCCGTCGGCAACGGCACGACCGCGGGGGTGGTGCTGTCCACCAGTTCCGCGGCCCCGAACAGCGCGATTACCGCGACCTATCCCTACTACGCGCGCATCGGCGCGGTGCGGACGAACGGCAGCGGCAATCTGCTGGGCACGCTGCAGGTCGGGCGCCGGGCACAGTATGTTGTCGGCGGCCCCAACGTCGCCGGCCTGCCGCAGATGGCAAGCGGGACAGCGGGCAGCGCCACCACGCCGACATTTGTCTCCGTCAGCACATCGTCGTTCGTCCCGCCGACTGCGGGCGCCATTGACGTCGGTTTGGTGCAGCCGACCATTGCGGCCGGCTACAAGGCCATTGTGGCGCCGAATGGCAGCTACGGAAACACCAGCGGCAGCGGCGGAGCCAACTTCCCGCCGCTCATGGCGTCAGGCTCCGGCAGCAGTGGCTCCGTATCTGTGGTTTCGCGCCTGATGACGCTGGAAAGCGCCAACATATATTGGGCGTCGGACCACGGCGCGTACGTTGTGCAATGCCATGGCTGGGAGGATAACCTGTGATGTTCGCATATTCACACGACGGAACATCGTTCCGGGCGGTCGATCCGGACCATGTCGCGGCAGCGGATGAAGTGCTGTTCCAGACATATGCCACCGTGGAGCAGTTGACGGCGGCATTCCCCGGCTACGCGGCCGCCCGGCTGCCGAGTGTCGCTCAGCAGGCCGCGTCCTGCCTGCAGAACGGCACGATCCATCTGGCATGCTCCAGCGACCCGGCACTGGACGGCACCTACGCCGCGACCCTCGCCGTCCAGTCGCAGATAGCGGCCATCGCCGCCGGCATCGGCGTCGGCCTGGGGCTGCCGCAGGGGGCAACCACGATCCCCTGGCAGGATACCGCTGGCACCGACCACGCCTTCACCCAGCCGCAGTTCCTGGAATTCGGCGCGGTGGTGCGCGATTACGCCTTCGCCCTCATTCGCTGCACCCAGGGCGCGTTGACCACGCTGCCGTCGCCGGCGCTGGCGATCGCGTAGGGCTGTGGGGCGAGCATCTCTATGCCTGATGCCTGGCAACATGGCGGCTGGCTCGCCATTCGAAAACGCCGAGGATTGCTGGTTCTGGACGGTTGGCGCACCGGTCGCGGCGCACCGGCTCCAGGTCGCACTTCGATCGCCACCGGACCCGCCCCCCGTGCCCCGCGAGGCGAGCTGACCATCTCGCCAAAACGGCCCTAAACGGGCATTTAGAGGCGAGTGAGCGGAATTCAGCGGTTTCCAAAATCAGGTGGCGACGCTTCCAAAACCGGATGGCGCGCTTCATTGGCTAAACGAATGGGGTGCAGGGGGCCACGGCCCCCTGCCGGGTCCAGGGCAGAGCCCTGGGCTTGCTTGCTTCCCCTACCCCCGCCGCCCCGCCAAAGCCACGCCGATCTCATCCAGGATCGCCGGATCGTCGATGGTCGCCGGCGCGACTGTCGCTTCCCCGTCGGCGATGCGCCGGATGCTGCCGCGCAGGATTTTGCCGGAGCGGGTTTTCGGCAGCCGCAGCACCACGCGCGCCTCGCGGAACGCCGCCACCGGGCCGATGCGGTCGCGCACCAGCGCCACCAGTTCCTTCACCACCTCGTCGTGCGGCCGGCTCACCCCGTTCTTCAGCACCACCAGCCCCAGCGGCACCTGGCCCTTCAGCTCGTCCTTGGCGCCGACCACCGCGCATTCGGCGACGTCCTTGTGCGAGGCCAGCACTTCCTCCATCGCCCCGGTGGACAGCCGGTGGCCGGCGACGTTGATAATGTCGTCGGTGCGGCCCATCACCCACACATCGCCGTCCTCGTCGATCGTGCCGGCATCGCCGGTGCGGTACCAGCCGGGGAAATCGCTGATGTAGGAGGTGCGGAAGCCTTCCTCGTTCTGCCACAGCGTCGGTGCGCAGCCCGGGGGCAGCGGCAGGCGGACCGAGAGGTTGCCGGCCTGGCCGCGGGGCAGCACGTGGCCGTCATCGTCCAGCACCTGCACGTCGTAGCCCGGCGAGGGCCGGCCGCCGGAGCCTGGCTTGGTCGGGAACAGGCCGAGCCCCTTGAAGTTGCCGGTGATCGCCCAGCCGGTTTCGGTTTGCCAGTAATGGTCCACCACCGGGATGCGCATTTTCTCGGCTGCCCAGATGGCGGTCGGCGGGTCGCAGCGTTCGCCGGCGAGGAACTGGGTTTCCAGTTTCGACATGTCGTATTTCGCGTAATGCAGCAGCTCCGGGTCCTGCTGGCGGATGGCGCGCAACGCGGTGGGGGCGGTGAACATCGCCCGCACGCCGTGCTGGCTGCAGACCCGCCAGAATGCGCCAGGGTCCGGCGTGCCGACCGGCTTGCCCTCGTACATGACGGTGGTGCAGCCGGCCAGCAGCGGCGCGTAGACGATGTAGGAGTGGCCGACCACCCAGCCGACATCGGAGGCAGCCCAGTACACATCGCCCGGTTGCACGCCGTAGAGCATGCTCATGGTCTTGTGCAGCGCCACCGCATGGCCGCCGTTGTCGCGCACCACGCCCTTGGGCTTGCCGGTCGTGCCGGAGGTATAAAGGATATACAGCGGGTCGGTGGCGCGGACGGTGACCGGGGCGTGCGGCGTGGCGGCGGCCTCGGCCTCGGCGAAATCGTGGTCGCGGCCGGCGATCAGGGTGGCGGTGACCTGCGGGCGCTGCAGGATCAGGGTGGATTGCGGCTTGTGCGCCGAGAAGGCGATCGCGGCATCGAGCAGCGGCTTGTAGGAAATGACCCGGCCCGGCTCCAGGCCGCAGGAGGCCGAAACGATGACGCGCGGGGTGGCGTCCTCGATGCGTTTGGCAAGCTCGGCCGCGGCGAAGCCGCCGAACACCACGGAATGGATGGCGCCCAGGCGGGCGCAGGCCAGCATGGTGATGAGGGCTTCCGGGATCATCGGCAGGTAGACCACCACCCGGTCGCCGCGCTGCACGCCGAGTGCCGCCAGCGCGCCGGCCACCCGCGCGGTGCGGTCGCGCAGGGCGGAATAGGTATAGTACTCGATCCGCCCGGTCATCGGGCTGTCCCAGATCAGCGCGTTCTGCTCGCCGCGACCGGCTTCCACATGGCGGTCGAGGGCGTTGTAGCAGGTGTTCAGCTCCGCCCCGGCGAACCACTGGCCATAGGCGCCGAGCGAGGGGTCGAAGATGCGATCGGGCGGGCGGACCCAATCGATGCCGCGGGCGGCCTCGGCCCAGAAGGCCTCGGGATCGCGCTGCCAGGCGGCGATTGTTTCGGCATAGCGGGAGGTGTTCGGCGTGTCGGTCATCGTCGGCTCCTGGGGTGCGACCAAATTTGTCATCAAATCTCCGGACGTGGAACGTCGGGGCGGGCGCCCCGGCGTTCCCGATCGGTGCAGCTCAGACGCTGGCGCTGGATGGCAGCGCGTGACGGATCCGCGCCGCCCGGAACGTCGTCGGGCGTCGGAGGTCCGCATGCGGGATCGGCGCAAGGGTCACGTCCTGGGTCTCCCTGTCTGCGTTTCATTCACCGGAGCGAACCCCGGTGGAAGCGTCTCGGTGTTTGCCCGGCGCGGGAGCGTCGGGGATCGGCCAGCGGGCGCAAGTTACGTTGTCCGGCGGGGCGCGGCAATCCGGCTGCTGCAAGGAGCGCCCCGGCAGCGGCGGGGCGGCAATATCCTTTCGTGGAAAAAAGTCGATCCTTGCATTCCTGTCATGCATCGGGGATAGAACGCACGACTGTTGCGCATTGCGAGGCGTGGGGGACGTCCCCAGGCGCGGCGAGTTGGAACACCGGGCCGGAATCGCGGCTGCGGGAATAGGGAGAACGTGATGCAAGCGGATGTTGTCAACCGGGTCAGGGCGAATCCGAAGTTCGCTGAATTAATAAAGAAAAGAAATCGATACAGTTGGACGTTGGCCATCCTGATGTTGGTCATATATTATGGGTTCATTTGGCTTGTTGCTTTCAATAAGCCGTTTCTGGCGATCAAGGTTGGCACCGTGGTAACCCTCGGCTTCCCGATCGGGCTCGGTGTGATCCTGGCGGCGGTCGTCATCACCGGCCTGTACGTTTCGCGGGCCAACGGCGAGTATGAGCAACTGACCCGTGAAATCGTGGAGGACGCACGATGATGCCGTTCCGTCCCGGCCGTGCGCTGCCGCTGGCCGCGTTGGCGGCCTTTGCCGCCACGCCGGCGCTGGCTGCCGGCCCCGATCTTGGCCAGGCACAGCAGCAGGCAACCAACGTCACCGCCATCGTGATGTTCGCCGGCTTCGTCATTGTCACCCTTTTCATCACCTACTGGGCCGCCAAGCGCACCCGCTCGACGGCGGATTTCTATGCCGCCGGCGGCGGTATCACCGGCTTTCAGAACGGTCTGGCCATCGCCGGCGACTACATGTCGGCGGCCTCGTTCCTCGGTATTTCGGCGCTGGTCTATGCCAGCGGCTATGACGGCCTGATCTATTCCATCGGCTTCCTGGTGGGCTGGCCGATCATCGTCACGCTGATGGCCGAACGGCTGCGCAACCTCGGCAAGTATACTTTCGCCGACGTGGTCAGCTACCGGTTCGCCCAGACGCCGCTGCGCAGTCTGGCCGCCGCCGGCACGCTGGTCGTGGTGGCCTTCTACCTGATCGCGCAGATGGTCGGCGCCGGCCAGCTCATCAAGCTGCTGTTCGGCCTGGACTACAACGTTGCGGTGGTGCTGGTCGGCGTGCTGATGGTGCTGTATGTCACCTTCGGCGGCATGCTTGCCACCACCTGGGTGCAGATCATCAAGGCCGGCCTGCTGCTGAGCGGCGCGACGCTGATCGCGGTGCTGGTGCTGGCGCAGTTCGGCTTCGATCCCACCGCCCTGTTCGCCCGTGCGGTCCAGGTGCACCCGAACCACGACGCCATCATGCTGCCCGGCAAGATCGTCTCCAACCCGGTGGACGCGATCTCGCTTGGCCTGGCGCTGATGTTCGGCACCGCCGGTCTGCCGCACATCCTGATGCGCTTCTTCACCGTGGCCGATGCCAAGGAAGCCCGCAAGTCGGTGTTCTGGGCGACCACCTTCATCGGCTACTTCTACATTCTGACCTTCATCATCGGCTTCGGCGCCATCACCCTGGTTGCCACCAATCCGGAATTCCTGACCGGCGCGGTCGGTTCCGGCCTGCGCGGCGGCAACAACATGGCGGCGGTGTGGCTGGCCAAGGCGGTGGGCGGCGATCTGCTGCTCGGCTTCATCTCGGCGGTCGCCTTCGCCACCATCCTCGCGGTGGTGTCGGGGCTGACGCTGGCCGGCGCCTCGGCGGTGTCGCACGATCTCTATGCCAGCGTGTTCCGCCGCGGCCGGGTCAACGAGCGCGATGAGTTGCGCGTCTCGAAGATCACCACGGTGGTGCTCGGCGTGGTCGCCATCGTGCTGGGCATCGCCTTCGAGAAGCAGAACATCGCCTTCATGGTCGGCCTCGCCTTCGCCATCGCCGCCAGCGCCAACTTCCCGGTGCTGATCGTGTCGATGTACTGGCGCGGCATGACCACGCTGGGCGCGGTGGTCGGCGGCTGGCTGGGGCTGATCACGGCGGTGACGCTGACCGTGCTCAGCTCGTCGATCTGGGAGAAGGTGCTGCTCTACCCGGTCGGTTCGGCGCCGTTCCCCTACACCGCACCGGCCCTGTTCTCCATGCCGGCGGCTTTCCTTGGCGTCTGGCTGTTCTCGCTGCTCGACCGCAGCGAGCGGGCGAAGGCGGAGAGGGGCCGGTTCGAGGCGCAGTACATCCGCAGCCAGACCGGCATCGGGGCGGAGGGGGCGGCGTCGCACTGACGCGCTTTCCTTGATCCGAGCGAACGGGGGCGTCCGGCAATGGCCGGGCGCCCCTTTCCGTTATTTCATCTCCTGCCGCGCGGCCGCCTTGATCCCGCCCGGCGGGCGCCGCGACGGCGCGGTCTTCTTCTCCTTGCCCGGCGATGATGCCGGACCGAAGGAGACACCAGCGATGACCACCCTGATCCGCCTCGCGCTTGCCGCCGTGCTGAGCGGTGCCGTCGCCCTGCCGGCTTTCGCCGAGGACGCGCGGGTCGCGCCGGCTTCGAAGCCGCCGGTCACCCGCGTGGCCACCGGCCCCGAGGTCACCCGGCCCGATGCCACCAAACCCGATGTCACCAAGCCGGGGGCCGGCAAGCCCGCCGGGAAGCCGGCGGCCATGACCGGCAACGGCGGCAGCCATGCGCCGGTGACGCAGGCAGCCCCGCCGGCCGGCGACGCCGCCGCGCCCCGGCCGAACTGACCTTGCCCCGCCGGGCCGGACAAGCCGTCCGGCCCGGCTCCGGCCAGTGGCTACCGGTTGGCGTTTTCGTCACCATTTGCTGCTTCACGTACGAACGGGGCAACCGGAGCGAACGATATGTTTCAGCATGATTTCCGCCGCCTCGTCCTGGCGCGTGACCTGCTCCGGGATGCGGTTCGCTGCGGCCAGTCTCCGGCCTGCTTTCCCGCCTCCGACCCGCCAGAGGCGGTGCAGCGCGGTGACACGCACGACCTCGCCGCCGCCAGCGAGGACTGACCCCGGCCCGCCGCCGGCGATGCTGTTGCGCGGGCGGCGGCGCCGGATCATTTGCCCCCCTGCGGGCAGGGCCTTAATACCCGTGCGGAATCGAGCACGGGATGGCGATGCGGGCAGTGGCGTCCAGGGCAGCGATGTCCAGACCGTCGGTGGGGCTTGCCCTGGCCGCGCCCGCCATGCCATGCGCGCCCCATATTGCTCATGCGCCGCTCGCCCCGCTGGACGGGGCCGGGCGGCGCAGCTTTCTCTCCCTCCTGCGTCGGCTGGTCTGACTGCCGCGCCCGCACCCGAGGACCGAATAACGCATGGACACCCAATTGGGCTTCGGCACCAGGTTCGCCGCACTCGGCACCCGTGAGGGCCTGGTCGCGCTGGATAAGCGCTTCCTCGAGCAGCTCGCCGGGCAGGACGCCGCCCTGCATGCGCGCCTGCTGGCCGCCCGCGCCGCCCCCGATGCGCTGGAGCCGCTGGCCGAGAGCCAGCTCATCATGGCGCTCGGCCCGGTGCTGGAAGGCTTTGTCGCCGATCTGTTCGACCTCGGTGATGCCCTTGATGCGCTGCTGGCGCGCACCCGCCAGCTTGACCCGGTGCATGCCTGCAAGCGCCTGTTCGTGCAGCGCCAGGCGGTGAAGAAATACGCCGACCCGTCCGGCTTCGACGGCGCCGCCCTGCGCGCGTCGCTGGAAGCGGAAATGACCGTGCCGCTCACCGAGGTGTCCTTCGCCACCCATGTCGAGGCGTGGCAGCGCAACGAGCGCACCCCGCTGCTCGACACCGCCATGCGCTACGCCGCCTGGGCCACGCTGACCCCGCAGGGCCGCGCCGCGCATGCCGGCGGCACGCTGTTCCGGCTGGCGCAGAAGGTGGACCCGCAGCACCTGGTGCCGGTGCAGACCGTCGAGCGCAACGGCGTCACCATGCAGTGCCTGCCGGAGCATGACTGGCGGCACCGCGACGGGTTCGCCCTCACCGACACCGGCATGACCGGGCAGCAGGCGCTCGACCAGATGAACTACTGCATCTGGTGCCATTCCCAGGGCAAGGATTCCTGCAGTCGCGGCCTGAAGGACCGCAAGACCGGCGCCTACCAGAAGTCGCCGTTCGGCGTCACCCTGGCGGGCTGCCCGCTCGAGGTGAAGATCAGCGAAATGCACAGCCTGCGCGCCCAGGGATTCGTGCTTGGCGCGTTTGCCACCATCGCGGTGGACAACCCGCTGATGGCGGCCACCGGCCACCGCATCTGCAACGACTGCATGAAGGCCTGCATCTACCAGAAGCAGGAGCCGGTCGATATTCCGCAGGCTGAAACTTCCATCCTGAAGGACGTGCTGGGCCTGCCCTGGGGTTTCGAAATCTATTCCCTGCTGACCCGCTGGAATCCGCTGGATATCCGCCGCCCGCTGCCGCTGCCGGATAGCGGGCGCAAGGTGCTGATCGTCGGCCTCGGCCCGGCCGGCTTCTCGCTGGCGCACCAGTTGATGAATGACGGCCACACCGTGGTGGCGATCGACGGGCTGAAGATCGAGCCGCTCGGCTTCGACACCCGCCAGCCGGTGCGCGACGTGGAGACGCTGTACGAAAGCCTCGACGACCGCGTCATGGCCGGGTTCGGCGGCGTCGCCGAATACGGCATCACCGTACGGTGGAACAAGAACTACCTGAAGATCATCCGCATCCTGCTGGAGCGGCGCGCCGGCTTCGCCGCGTTCGGCGGCGTGCGCTTCGGCGGCGGCGCCACGCTGTCGGTCGATGACGCCTGGGCGATGGGCTTCGATCACGTGGCGCTGTGCATGGGCGCCGGCCGCCCGACCATCATCGACATGCCGAACGGTCTCGCCCGCGGCGTCCGTCAGGCCAGCGACTTCCTGATGGGGCTGCAGCTTACCGGGGCGGCCAAGACCTCCTCGATCGCCAACCTGCAGATCCGCCTGCCGGTGGTGGTGATCGGCGGCGGCCTGACCGCGGTCGACACCGCCACCGAAAGCCTCGCCTACTACGTGCGCCAGGTGGAGAAGTTTGCGCTGCGCTACCGCACCCTGGTGGCCGAGCGCGGCGAACAGGCGGTGCGCATCGCCTGGTCCGAGGAGGAGGCTGGTATCGCCGCCGAGTTCCTCACCCATGCCGAGGCGATCCGCGCCGAGCGCGCCGCCGCTGCCGCCGAAGGGCGCCCGCCGGCCCTGGCCGCTTTGCTGGATTCCTGGGGCGGCGCCACCGTCGCCTATCGCCGCCAACTGACGCAAAGCCCGTCCTACACGCTGAACCACGAGGAAGTGGCCAAGGCGATGGAGGAGGGGGTGCGCTTCGCCGAGGGGCTGGCGCCGGTCGCGGTCGAGGTGGACCGCTTCGGCCACGCCGCCGCGCTGCGCTGCGCCCGCGCCGACGGCACCGAAGTGGTGCTGCCGGCGCGCGCCGTGCTGGTGGCCGCCGGCACCCAGCCCAACACGGTGCTGGCGCGCGAGCACAACGCCATGAAGGAAGGTCGCATCCAGCTCGACGGCAAGTATTTCCAGGCGGTTGACATCGAAGGCAACAAGGTGACGCCGGTGCGCTCGCTGGCCAAGCCGGACGACAGCCACGTGCTGATGCACCGCACCGCCGAGGGGCGCTTCATCAGCTTCTTCGGCGACCTGCACCCGAGCTTCTTCGGCAACGTGGTCAAGGCCATGGGCAGCGCCAAGCGCGGTTTTACCCTTGTCAGCCAGGTGCTTTCGCAGCTTGAGCCATCGGCTGTTTCAGGCCAGGACCTGATTGCGCGCTGCCGCGACGAACTCGTTGTTGCCGTGCACGCGGTGAACCGGCTGACGCCGAATATCGTCGAAGTGGTGCTGCGCGCCCCGGCCGCCTCCCGCGCCTTCCACCCCGGCCAGTTCTACCGGCTGCAGAACTTCGAAATGAACGCCCCGCGCCTGACCGAAGCCGGGATCGGCACCACGCTGCTGTCGATGGAGGGGCTGGCGATGACCGGCGCCTGGACCGACAAGGATCGCGGCCTGCTGTCGGTGATCGCGCTGGAAATGGGCGGCAGTTCCGATCTGTGCGCCCATCTTCACCCCGGCGAGCGGGTGGTGCTGATGGGGCCGACCGGCACCCCCACCGAAATCCACGCCAACACCACCGTGGCGCTGGTGGGCGGCGGGCTGGGCAATGCGGTGCTGTTCTCGATCGGGGCGGCGATGCGGGCGGCCGGCACCAAAGTGATCTACTTCGCCGGCTACAAGGCGCTGCGCGACCGCTACAAGCTGGAAGAAATCGAGCGCGCCGCCGATGTCATCGTCTGGACCTGCGACGAGGCGCCCGGCTTCGCCCCTACCCGACCGCAGGACCGCACCTTCGTCGGCAACATCGTGCAGGCAATCGCGGCCTACGGCGCCGGCCGGCTGGGCGGCCAGCCGATCCCGCTGAACGAGGCCGAGCATCTGCTGGTCATCGGCTCCGACCGCATGATGCAGGCGGTCGGCGTGGCCCGCCACGGCGTGCTGGCGCCCTACCTCCGGCCAGGGCACACGGCAATCGGCAGCATCAACTCGCCAATGCAGTGCATGATGAAGGAAGTCTGCGCCCAGTGCCTGCAACCGCAGATCAACCCGGAAACCGGCGAACGCACGGTGATCTTCTCCTGCTTCAACCAGGATCAGCCACTCGACCGGGTGGACTTCCCGGCCCTGAACGAACGACTGCGGCAAAACAGCCTGCAGGAAAAACTGACCGCCCAATGGATCGACCGCGCGCTGCGCAAACTCAACGCCCGTGCGGCGGTCGCCGCGGAGTAAAGTAAGCAAGGCCAGGGGCGCTGCCCCTGGCGGGTCCAGGGCAGAGCCCTGGCCTTGCTTGCTTCCTTACTTCGCGGAGACCATCGCATGAGCCTTGAGCTTACGCCCCGTCCGTTGCCGCCGCGCGTCAGGATTGCCGGGCGCAACGTGGTGCTGGAGCCGTTGCATGTGCGTCATGTGCCGGATTTGTGGCGGGCGGGGCAGGGGGCGGACGAGTCCTGGGCCTGGCTGGGCTATGGTCCGTTTTCGTCGCAGGAGGCGCTGGCGCGCTTTGTCGGTGATTTTGCCGCGACGCATGATCCGATGGTCTGGGCGGCGCGGCCGATTGCCACCGGGATGGTGTCGGGCTGGCTGTCGCTGATGGACATTCAGCCGAAGAATGCGGCGATTGAACTGGGCAGCATCTGGTTCGCCCCGGTGATGCAGCGCACCCGCGCGGCGACCGAGGCGATGTTTCTGCTGCTGCGGCTGGCGGCGGATGATCTTGGGTATCGGCGGCTGGTGTGGAAGTGCAATGCGCTGAACGCGCCATCGCGCCGGGCGGCGGAGCGGCTGGGGTTCGTATATGAGGGAAGGCTGCGGTCGCACATGGTGGTGAAGGGCCGGCCGCGCGACACCGACCTGTACAGCATCGTTGGCGACGAATGGCCGCGCTGCCGGGATGCGGTGCTGGCGTGGCTCGACCCGGCGAATTTCGCGCCGGACGGCACCGCGTTGCAGTCGCTGGCCGCGTTGCGGGCAGGGTAGGGCGGGCCGGGACCCGCCCCGCTATCGGATCAGAGGTTCTTGTCGAGGTAGTCGCGGACCATCAGCTTGTTCTGGTTCGGCGTCAGGCTGAACGAGAAGGTCAGCGTGCCGTCGGGCGCGAGGGCAGCCGCGGGCGCATCGGCGCCGGCGCAGGTGAGGGCCTTCACCTTGGCGGCCACGGCTTCCTTGCCCTGGGGATCGGCGCAGAGGTCTTCCATCGCATCGAGCGCCGCCTGACACCAGGACACCACGTTCTGCGACAATGCCTGGCCGGGGGCGAAACTGCTCCAGGCGAAGCCGGTTTTCAGGTGGGTGCCGCAGGCCCGGTCGGTGATTGTTGCCGCGTGGGCGAGTTCGCCTTCCCGGGCGGTGTGCATGCGCCGTTCTTCCAGCGATTTCGCCATCGCCTGACGGGTCCCGACCACGCCCAAGGCCACGACCAACGCGACCCAGATCCATGCACGCATCGGCATTCCTCCCCATTGCGCGCCGCCATGCCCGTTCGCTGGCGGGCCTGCCTGTGTCAGCCCGGCGCCGCGGGGTGCCAATCGGTGCGGAAACGGCACCCTTTGCCGGGCTCTTTTCGTCCCTTTGGGGTTTAATGCCATTACAATACCATTGTAAAGTGCCGTATTGCCGAAGGCGCCGTCGCTCATCCGGAGCACCCGGTTGCCGCAGGCCGGGTGACGGCGGGAAGCGCCGGGCGGAGTTGGGGAATGGCGGAATTCTAAGCTTTTCCGGGCCATGCTCGCCGAAAATCACGAAAAGTTGTAATGCTTGAATTGCTTTGGAAGCATAATATATCGCTGCTGGAGCAACGCCGTTGCGAAGCCGAATGAAGGCGTTTTGGCTTCCTAAGAAGGGCACTCTGCAGGTGGAATTTTCTTTGATAAACCAGGCTTCCAGGCTTCCAGGCTTCCAGGCTTCCTGGATGTCTGGTGGTGCCGTGTATGTTGGCGGCGCTTGCCGCATCTCCCGCCCTTGCCGCTCCGGTAACATTTGCGCAGTACTATGAAACCGGCGGAGGGCAGGATTGGGCCATTACGACCGTGTTCAACGCTGTCACGGATATAACCACGACGACCATTACGGCGCAAAGCAACGCCGCCTACTTTTTATTCACCGGTGTTTCAGGGCTGCCAGTCAAAGGAGCGGAGCTGGCAAATTTCAATCTCACGGCAACCAGCAGTCAAATCGGCAACTGCGGTGTGAAGTGCGGTCCCGGAAGTTCATTTTCGCAGGCGGGCTTTGTCGGGACGTTTTCGTTTATCGACGCCAGCCTGCATCCGGGCGCCAACCTGCTGTCCGGGATTTTCGCGGTCACGGCCGCACCGGGCACCACGGGGGCACAGTTCAGTTCCAGTGTCGGCGGCAGCGGCGCCAGTTTCAACGGCAGCGCAACTCCCGGCAATCTTCAGCAGCTCATTCTGACGTCCGACTACATTGATTTCATTGGTGAAACACAGGCCAACGCCTCGTTTGCCCTGTCGTCGCTGATTCCACCTTTCGCGACCGGCCCGGTCACACAGGACGGCAACAACTTCCTGGCCTTCCCTGCCCTCGGGACCTTCGAAGCCGCAGCCGTCGGCACGTTCTCGTCTGATCCAGGGCCGCAGCCGGCCGACGAACCGCCGGCATTTGCCCTGTTCGGCACCGGCCTGGCAGGTCTCGGCTTGCTGATGGCGCGGGCGCGTTTCGCCGGCAACCGGCTGCGTGCGCCGCGGGGCATCGGGGCCGCGCAACCGGCGTAGGCGAAGCAACCCCCTCCGGCAAGGGCGAGTGCCGCGAGACATCACCGCAACTTCGCGCGCAATTCCTCAGGCTCGCGGCAGGTATGCACCTGTCGGCACGGCGCCGGGCAGGTCGCGGACATGTGTCCGCCAGCGGGGAAGGCTTCTCGGGAATGACATCCTGCGCCGGGGGCGGTCGGATATACCCGGTCCGCCACCCTCACCCCGCGGGAGACGAAACATGGACGACGATGCCGCACTCGATGGGCTTCAGGCCGCCTACAAGGCGGCGGTTGACGCCTGGGTCACCACCATCCGCACTGAAGAAGAACTCGCGTCGGTGCATCACTCGGTGGCGGACGTTGACGCCTGGGAGGGTGCCCACTTCCTGGCCGATGAAGCCCGTGCCAGGGCGGAGGTCGCGAAGGCGGCCTATGAGGCGGCATTACGGGCGCGGTTCTTCGGCATCGATTGAAGTCCTGGCGCTCCGGGCGACAGGCGAAATCCGCGTCGTCCGCCGCCTCACAAATGCAGATGCGCCGCCCGCAGCGCCGCATCGCCCTGCAGCGCCGCCATCGGCCCCGACCAGATCACCCGCCCGGTCTCGATCACCGCCGCCCGGTCGCCGACGCTGGCGGCGAAGTGCAGGTTCTGCTCGGCCAGCACCACCGTCACCCCCTCGGCCTTGAGCGCCAGAATGGCCTGCGCCATCTGCGCCACGATCACCGGCGCCAGGCCCTCGGCCGGCTCGTCGAGCAGAATGCAGCGCGGATTGCCCATCAGCGTGCGGGCGATGGTCAGCATCTGCTGTTCGCCGCCGCTCATCCGTCCGGCCGGGCGGTCGCGCAGGGTGGCGAGATTGGGGAACAGCGCGAACAGCCGCGCCTCGGTCCAGGGCGCCAGGCCGGGCCGCGCCGGCTGGCGGCCGACCAGCAGGTTTTCGGCGACGGTGAGGTCGGCAAAGATGCGCCGGTCCTCCGGCACATAGCCCAGCCCGGCGCGGGCGATGCGGTGTGGCTCCCACCCCGCCACATCCACCCCGTCGAACCGCACCCGCCCGGCGGCGGGCCGCACCAGGCCGATGATGGATTTCAGCGTGGTGCTCTTGCCGGCGCCGTTGCGGCCGAGCAGCACCAGCACCTCGCCGGCGGCGGCGGCGAAGGAAACCCCGTGCAGGATGTGGGCGAGGCCATACCGGCTGTGCAGCCCAACGATTTCCAGCATCACGGCCCGCCCAGATAGACCGCGCGCACCCTGGCATCGGCGCGGATGGCGGCGGCGTCGCCCTCGGCGATCAGGTGGCCGCGGTTGAGCACCAGAATGCGGTCGGCAACACCGAACACCACGTCCATGTCGTGCTCGGTGAACAGCACCGCCAGACCGCGCCCGTGCGCCAGCCGCCGCACCAGCGCCATCAGCGCGGTGCGCTCGGCCGGCGCCATGCCGGCGGTGGGTTCGTCCATCAGCAGCAGGCGCGGGCCGGCGGCCAGCGCCACCGCGAGTTCCAGCCGCTTGAGGTCGCCATAGGCCAGCACGCCGGCGGCGCGGTCGGCCTGCGTTTGCATGTCCACCTGCGCGAGCAAAGCGACGGCTTCGTCGCGAAAGCCGGCATCGGCGGCGCCCCAGCAGCGCCAGAAGCGGCGGTGGTGCGCCTGCAACGCCACCTGCACGTTCTCGCGCACGGTCATCGAGGCGAACACGGCGGTGATCTGGAAGGTCCGCCCGACGCCGCGCCGGGCCAGCGCGCGGGGCGGCTGGCCGGTGATGTCCTGGCCGTCGAGCATGACCCGCCCGGCATCCGGGCGCAGTTGCCCGCCGACCAGATCGAAGCAGGTGGTCTTGCCGGCGCCGTTCGGGCCGATCATCGCCAGCATCTCGCCGCGGCCGATGGCGAACGATACCCCGGCCACCGCCTGCACGCCGCCGAATGCCTTGTGCAGGCCGCTCGCCCGCAGCGCCGTCATGCCGTGCGGTCCCGCGCGGCGGCGCCGGCGATGCCCTGCGGAAAGGCGAGCACCAGGGCGATGATGATCAGGCCGAGGCAAAGCCGCCACAGATCGGTGGCACGGATCAGCACGTCGTACAGCCCGGTATAGGCCAGCGCGCCGACGATCGGCCCGGACATGGTCTGCACCCCGCCCAGCAGCACCATGAGCAGCGCATCCACCGAGCGGCTGATGGAGATCGTGGTGGGGAACACGCTGCCTTTCGAGTACGTGCCGACCGCCCCGGCCAGTCCCGCGGCGGCGCCGGCGAGGGCGAAGGCCGCCAGGCGCAGCCGTGCCGGCCACAGCCCGATCGCCTCGGCGCGGGCGGGGGCGTCGCGGGCGGCCCGCAGGGCGTAGCCGAACGGCGAGAACAGCACCCGGCGCAGCCCCAGCGTGCCGCCGGCGCACAGCACCAGCGCCAGCGCATAGAACACCCGCGGGTCCTGCGCCCAGGCGTCCGGCCAGATCCCCAATACCCCGTTATCCCCGCCGGTGAGGTCCGACTGGAACGCCACCGCCCAGACGATCTGCGCGAAGGCCAGGGTCAGCATGGCGAGATACACCCCGGACAGCCGCACCACGAACCAGCCGAAAGCCAGCGCCGCCGCGCCGGCCAGCAGCGGCCCGAGCAGCAGCCCGACCGGCATCGGCATGAGCAACCCTTTGGCCGCCAGCGCCGCGGCATAGGCGCCGATGCCGAACCAGGCGGCGTGGCCGAAGCTCGCCATGCCGCCCGGTCCCATCATGGCGTGCAGCGAGGCGGCGAACAGCATGGCCACCAGCGCCTCGGTCAGCACCGACAGCACGAACGGGCCGGCGAGGAACGGCGCCGCCATCGCCAGCGCCAGCACCGCCAGCCCCAGCCCGCGCAGCGCCGGGCTGGCCGGGCGAATCAACGCGGTGGCCTGCGCCTCACCGCGCGCCGGCGCCAGGGCGCGGCCCAGCAGCCCGTGCGGCCGCACCGCCAGCACCGCCGCCATCACCACGAACATCAGCACCAGCGTGGCATTCGGCAGCAGCATGACGCCGAACGCCTGCAGCAGCGCGATCAGCAGCGCCGCCAGATATGCCCCGGGCAGGCTGCCCATGCCGCCCACCACCACGACGACGAAGGCGTCGGTGATGACGGTCAGATCCATTTGCAGGTTGGCCGACCCGTCCGGCAGCGCCAGCGCGCCGCCCAGACCCGCCAGCCCGGCGCCGAGCGCGAACACGGTGGTGAACAGCACGCTCTGATCGACGCCGAGCGCCGCCACCATCTCGCGGTCCTGGGTGGCGGCGCGCACCAGGGTGCCCCAGCGGGTGCGGCTGAACAGCAGCCACAGCGCCGCCAGCACCAGCGGGCCGATGCCGATCAGCAGCAGGTCATAGGCGGGAAACCGCGCCCCGGCGATCGCCACCGAACCGCGCAGCCAGGAAGGCCGCGGCAGCGCCAGGTCGTTCGGTCCCCAGAGCAGCAGCGTCAGGTCCTGCACCACCAGCAGCACCCCGAAGGTCGCCAGCAACTGCAGCAGTTCCGGCGCGCGGTAGAGCCGCCGCAACAGCCCGATCTCCAGCAGCGCGCCGATGCCGGCGGTGGCCAGCGCCGCCAGCAGCACGCCGGCTGCATGCCATCCCGGCGCGCGCGGCAGGTGGACCAGGATGGACCAGGCGATGTAGGCGCCGAGCATGAACAGGCTGCCATGGGCGAAATTCACCACCCGGGTGACGCCGAAGATGACGGTCAGCCCCGCCGCCACCAGGAACAGCGACGACGCCCCGGCGAGACCGGTGAGCAACTGGATCAGGATGGCGTCCAAGCGTTGAGGCCCTCAGCGGTTGAGGGCCGCTCCTCACGCCGGCCGCAGCTTGCGGACCACGTCGTCACCGGGCAGCACGGTGGCGCCGTTGACATAGCGCCAGTCCACCATGGTGCCGCGTCCGTCCTTCAGGGCGGTGCGGCCGACATAGGTGCCGAGCGTGCTCTGGTGATCGATCGCCCGCCAGACCACCCGCCCGAACGGCGTGTCGAAAGCGGTGCCGGGCAGCGCGTCGCACAGCGTTTCGGTATCGGTGCCGTGCGCCTTGATTATGCCGGCGACGATCGACGAAATCAGCGCGTGCCCGACCACCGAACCCATTTTCGGCATCTCGTTGAACTTCGCCTTGTAGGCGGCGATGAACGCCGTGTTGGCGGCGTCGCGCACGCTGTCCACCGGATAGCCGGTGACCAGCCAGCCCGGCGGCGTCTCGTCGCCCAGCGCGTCGAGGTATTCCGGCTCGCCGGTCAGCACGGACACCACGCTGCGGCCCTCGAACAGGCCGCGGGTGTTGCCCTGGCGGACGAAATTGGTGAGGTCGGGGCCGAAGGTGACGTTCAGGATCGCCTCCGGCTTCGCTGCCTCCAGCGCCGCCACCGTCGCCCCGGCATCGATCTTCCCCAGCGCCGGCAGTTGCTCGGCGACGAAGCTCACATCCGGGCGGCGCTGCGCCAGCAACTGCCTGAACCACTTCACCGTGGAGGTGCCGTATTCATAGTTCGGCGCCACACTGACCCAGCGTTTGGCCGGCAGCTTCGCCGCGTCCTCCACCAGAATGGCGGCCTGCATGTAGGTCGAGGGGCGCAGCCGGAAGCAGTAGCGGTGCCCCTTCTGCCACACCAGGGCATCGGTCAACGGCTCGCCGGCCACATACAGGCGCTTGTTCTGCAGGGCGAAATCCGAAATCGCCAGGCCGACATTGGACAGGAAGCCGCCGGCCAGCAGATCGACCTTCTCCTCGTTCAGCAATTCGCCGGCGATGCGCACCGCATCCTGCGGCCGGCCGGCATCGTCGCGGCTGATCACTTCCAGCTTGCGCCCGAGCACCCCGCCGGCGGCGTTCACCTGCTCCACCGCGAGCTGCCAGCCGTTGCGGTAGGGCAGGGTGAAGGCGGGGATGGCGGTGTAGGAATTGATCTCGCCGATGCGGATGGGTCCGGACGGCGATTGCGCGCGGGCGATCGCCGGCGCGGCCAGGGCGGCGCTGCCGGCGAGCAGCGTGCGGCGGGTCAGGTTCATGGCGCTTTCCTCTCGGATGCACGGCGGCTGGCGACTTGTGCCGGCAACTTGTGAAGGAATCGAGCCGGCGAAACAACGCCCGCGCCGGCCAGTCCCGCGTTGGCCAGTCCCGCGCCGGTCAGGTCCCGGCGACGCGGCGCAGCCAGCGGCCGGCATCGGCAACCGCAATGCGGGCGGTGGTCACCGCCTCGGTCAGCCGCATGAAGCCGTGCAGGACGCCGGGGTAGGTGAGCCGGGTGCAGTCCACCCCGGCCGCCTCCAGCCGTGCCGCCAGCCGTTCGCCGTCCGAGCGCAGCACGTCCAGTTCCGCCAGCTGGATCAGCGTCGGCGGCAGGCCGGCAAGCTCCGCCCGCGCCGGTGCGGCCAGCGGGTTGGTGCGGTCGGCCGGATCGCGCAGATACATGTCCCAGTAGGTGCGCATCATCGCCGTGGTCAGCCCGTAGCCCTCGGCGAATTCCCGGTAGCTCGGCTGCTCGAAATCGGGATCGGTGACCGGATAGACGGTGAGCAGGCCGGCAAGCTGCGGCCCGGCCCCCTCGCGCAGCGTCAGCGCGGTGGCCAGAGCGAGGTTGCCGCCGGACGAATCGCCGCCGAGCAGCAGGCGCGACGGATCGAGTCCCCAGGCTTCCGCTTCGGCGGCGAGGCGGCGCACCACCCCGGCGCCTTCCAGCACCGCCTGCGGAAACTTAGCTTCCGGCGAAAGGGCGTAATCCACCGACACCACCGCCACGCCGCCGGCCATCGCCAGCTCGCGCACCAGCCGGTCATGCGTATCCACCGACGCCCACACCCAGCCGCCGCCATGGAACCACACCAGCACCGGCAGCACGCCGGTGGCGCGCGGGCGGTGCAGCCGGCACAGCACGCGGCGGCCGCGGGCGAAGATCCACAGATCCTCGGTCATCTCCATCGCCGGCCCGCCGCGCGCCCAGGCCAGCTGCAGCGCTTCATGCACGGCCCGGTGCTGGTCCAGCGGCTCGGCCAGCTGCACCGGCGGAAATTGCGCCGCGGCGGCGTCCATGGCCTGTTTGGCGGCGCGCATTTCGGGGTCCCAGCGCGGGTCGTCGCTCATTGTTTACCTGTTGTCCGTGGTTGCGGCGCATACTGGCCTGCGCCGGGGGGCACCCGAAACAGGATTCCGGGGGGAACAGGCTTTCGGCAATTCCCGCACTGGTGTATGCTGCACTGCAACATGACCCTGCTTCGACCCATCCTGGGTGCGGGCCGCTTCCGGCCCCAGTCCCTGTTCCGTCCAACCTCCGTCGCCGTGATCGGCGCCGGCACCGAGGCTGGCGGCCAGATCATCGGCAACATGCTGGCGGCCGGCTTCCAGGGCGCCATCCTGCCGGTGGGCGCCAATCTGCGGGCGGTTTCCGGCGTGCTGGCCTATCCGGACATCGAGTCGCTGCCGGTTGCCCCCGACCTCGCGGTGTTGTGCGATGAGGCGATGCCGTTGGAGCCCGCCTTCGAGGCGCTGGCCGGCAAGGGCACCCACGCCGCCGTGGTCGCCTGCACCACCGTGCGGCTGCGGGACACGGCGCGCAACACCGGGGTGCGGGCGCTCGGCCCCGGCTCGTTCGGCGTGGCGGTGCCCGATATCGGGCTGAACGCCACCCGCGCCCACCTCACGCCGCGGCCGGGCAAGATCGCCCTGGTCTCGCAATCGTCGGCGCTGTGCCGCGCCGTGCTGGACTGGGCCGAGCCCAACGGGGTCGGGTTCAGCCATATCATCGGCATCGGCGGCAACGGCGATATCGGCTTCGGCATCGTGCTCGACTGGCTGGCGCGTGACCCCGGCACCGGCGCCATCCTGCTCGACATCCGCCGCATCAGGGATCGCCGCGCCTTCCTCTCGGCCGCCCGCGCCGCCGCCCGGCTGCGCCCGATGGTGGCGATCCGCGCCGGCGGCCTGCTGCTCGACTCCACCGGGGATGCCGATGCGGCGCTGGTCGCGGCGCTGCGGCGCTGCGGCGTGCTGGTGGTGCCGCGGCTGGAAGACCTGCTGGCGGCGGCGGAAACCCTCACCCGCGCCCGCCCGGCCCGCGGCGAGGCGCTGGCCATCGTCACCAACGCCATCGGCCCGGCCCTGCTGGGCGCCGACGCGGCGCTGCGCGACGGGCTGCGGCTGGCGACGCTGACGGATGAAACCCGCAAGATCATCAGCCTGAGCATACCCGGTGCCTTCGCCACCCGCTCCCCGGCCGGCATCACCCAGATGACGTCGGCCGACAATATCGTTTACGTCGGCCCCAACGAGCCGATCAAACTGGCGGAAGCCGCCTCGCTGCTGGCCGGCGCGCGCGAGGTGGGCGGGGTGCTGGTGGTGCATGCCCCCACCGGGGCGACCGCCGCGGCCGGCATCGCCGCCATCGCCGCCGCCGCCGGCACGGTGAAGGTGCCGCTGCTGGTGGCCGCCATGGGCGAGACCACCGGGGCGGCGCATCGCCGCACGCTGGCCGATGCCGGGGTGCCGGTGTTCGCCTCGCCCGAGCAGGCGGTGCGCGGCTTCCTCCATCTGGTGCAGGACCGCCGCAACCGCGCCGCCGCGCGCGAGTTGCCGTCGCGCACCGTGCTGCAGATCGCCCCCGACCAGGCCGAAGTGAGCCGCGCCTTCCGCCGCGCCCGTATCGCCGGCCGCGGCATGCTCACCCAGGACGAAGGGATGGCGGTGCTGGCAGCCTATGGCGTGCCGGTGGTGCCCAGCCGCCCCGCCATGGGCGCCGAGGACGCCGCCTACGCCGCCTCGCTGATCGGCTTCCCGGTGGTGCTGAAGCGCCGCCGGGCCGACCGCCCCGACCCGAGCACACGGAGCGGCCTGGTGCTCGACCTGCGCGATGGCGACCAGGTGGCCCGCGCCGCCGAAATGCTGGAACGCCGCCGCAGCGACCGGCCGGAGGGCGAAGATCCCGGCTTCCTGGTGCAGCGCCAGGTCGGCCGTGCCCGCGAATTGCTGGTGCGCGTCCATGAGGACCCGGTGTTCGGCCCCACCATCGTGTTTGGCCAGGGCGGCACCGCGGCGCAGTACCTGCGCGACTTCGCCGTCGATCTGCCGCCGCTCAACCTGCCGCTGGCGCGCGCGTTGATCGCCCGCACCCGCGTCGCCGCCACGCTCGGCCAACTGCACGACCAGGCCGCCGCCAATGTGGATGCGGTGGCCGACACGCTGGTGCGGGTCAGCCAGCTGGTGGTGGACTTCCCCGAGATCGCCGAGATCGACATCAACCCGCTGTTCGCCGATGCCGACGGCGTGCTGATCGCCGACGCCTGGATCCGGCTGCGCGGCGAGGGCGAGGCGGCGGGCCGTCTGGCCATTCCGCCCTATCCCGCGGACCTCAGCGGCACCTACACGGCGAAGGGCACGACCTTCACCATCCGGCCGATCCGCCCCGAGGACGCCGCCGCGCATGGCGAGTTCTTCCGCCGGCTCACCCCCGAGGACATCCGCTACCGCTTCTTCTCCGCGATGCGCGAGCTTTCCCCCGAGCAGATGGCCCGGCTGACCCAGATCGACTACGAGCGCGAAATGGCCTTCGTCGCCGTCAACGACTCGACCGGCGAGACGGTGGGCGTGTCGCGGCTGGTCAGCGACCCGGACGGCGGCCAGGGCGAGTTCGCCGTGGTGGTGCAGCCCGACATGAAGGGGCGCGGCCTCGCCCGCCACCTGATGCAGCGGTTGATCGACTGGGGCAGCAGCCAGGGCATGGCCGAGATCGTCGGCCAGGTGCTGTCCGACAACCAGCCGATGCTGGCCTTCGTCCGCCGGCTGGGCTTCTCGGTCCGCCGCATCCCCGGTGAGGAGGACGTGGTGGAGGCGCGGTTGGCGCTGCAGCCGGCGAAGGCCGAGGCGGCCTGCTGATCAGCGGGTGCGCGCCCGGCCGCGCCCGCTTCCCTTGTGGCGCGGCCAGGGCCATATGACGCGCAAGCCGAGGAGAGCCCGCATGTCATCGAGCGGAGAGCCGCCGCATTCCCACGCCTGCCAGCACGACGATCTGGATGGCGACGACCTGGACGAAAGCGGCCCGCCCGCCGATCTCAGCCATGCCGGCGCGGTGGTCGACAAGGCGATCGAGTACATGACCGGGCAGAATATCGGCGCCCTTGCCATTGCCTCCGCCCTGCTGGGCGGGGCGCTCGGCATGCTGTCGCGCAGTCTCGGCGATGAAGCGATCATCCGGGTGCTCGACAACGCCATCGCCAGCGTTCGCGCCGGCGAGCTCGAACGCATCGACGGCGGCGGCCGGGCTTAGGAAAGGCCAGGGCGCCCGCCCCCCTGGCCTTCCTTGCGCTTGACGCGCCGGGGTCCATCCGCCATAAGCCGCGCCTCCTATCGTTCGAGGGTTTTCACCATGTCCCGCCGCTGCGAGATCACGGGCAAAGGCGTCCTGTCCGGCAACAACGTCAGCCACGCCAACAACAAGACGCGTCGTCGCTTCCTGCCCAATCTGCAGCAGTCGTCGATGCTCTCCGACATTCTTGGCGTGAACGTCACCATGCGCCTGTGCACCCGCGCCATCCGCACGGTCGAGCACAATGGCGGCATCGACGCTTTCCTGCTCGGCACCCCGAACCGGCAGCTGCCGGAGGAGGCCCAGGTGGTCAAGCGGCGCATTCTCCGCTCACAGGCAAAGCGTCTGGCCAGCGCCTGAACGCCCGGCGCCTGACCGTATCGGCGCGACCGCGCACCGGATTACATCTCCGTCAGGGCGGCCCCTGACGGCTCCCGGTGGGTTGATCTGAATCGCATTCCCGGCCGGATCTGGCTATGACATCCGCGTGACCAATATGCGCGGAGCGTCCCCGGCCATGCGCCTCTGGCTTCCCCGGTTGCTGATCCTGCTGCTCGCCATGGCCGCTCCGGCCCACGCCGAGCACGTGGTCAATGTCCGCACCGACCGCTCGGACATCGTCTACGCGGTCAACCCGGACCAGACCTACACCGAGACCGTCACGCTCGACCGCACGCTGCTGACCCCGCGCGGGATTCATGGGCATGACCGGTCGGCGATGTCGTTCTACCCCGAGCAGCAGACGCTGGAAGTGCTGGAGGCCTGGGTTGACCAGCCCGACGGCACGCGGCTGCAGGTCGGGCCGGAGAACCGCTTCACCCGGCCATCGGAAGCCAGCCAGGACGCGCCCGGCTTCACCAGCAGCCTGACCACCACCATCGTCTTTCCCCAGCTTCGCCCCGGCAGCCGCACCCACGAGAAGTTCCGCCGGGTGCAGACCACCCCGCCGATGCTCGGCTTCAACGCCTGGTCCGAGGCCGGGCTGACCGACCCCGTGCTGGTGGACCGGATGACGATCGACCTGCCCGCCGGCCTCGCGCTGCAGTGGCGCAGCCGCGGCGCGGTGACGGTTACCGACGGCACCGAAGCCGGCAGCCGCCACATCGTCGCCGAGATGGCGCCCACCCAGGGCCAGGACCCCGAGCGCAGCACCGTCGACAGCAGCGATTTCCAGCCTATCTTCCTGGCCACCACGCTGCCCGACCTGGAAACGGTGGGCGCGATCTACTACCGCCAGAGCCAGGGCCGCGCCGTCGTTACCCCCGAAATCGCCACCCTGGCGGCGAAGATCGCCGGCGACCGCACCGGACTCGACGCCGCCCGGGCCATCTACGACTGGGTGACGGTGAACATCCGCTACATCGCGGTCTATCTGAACCCGAATGACGGCTGGGTGCCGCATGCCGCCGCCGAGGTGCTCAAGAACGGCTACGGCGACTGCAAGGACCATGCGGTGCTGACGCAGACGCTGCTGGCCGCACGCGGCATCATCGGGCAGGCGGCGGTGATCGAATGGGGCAACCGCTACGCCGATCTGCCGCTCGGTACGCCGCTCGAGTTCAACCACGCCATCGTCTACCTGCCCGACTACGACCTGTATCTGAACCCGACCAACCCCTACGCGCCGTTCGGCAGCCTGGACCGCACCCTGTCCGGCAAGCGGGTGGTGATCGCCACCGCCACCGGGCGGGTCGCCCACACGCCTGCCTCCACCCCCGCCAGCTACCGCTATGCCATCGACAGCCGGCTCAGCATCACCGCCGAGGGCAACATCGAGGGCAAGGCCGGCTGGACGCTGTCGCCGAACGTGGACACCAACCTGCGTTCCTACCTGGCGAATTCCAGCTCGCCGCACGAGCTGCTGGAACGCGTGCTGCTGGGCACCCCGGAAGGCGGGTTCGGCAACTTCATCGCCAGCGATCCGCGCGACCTCGCCACCCCGCTCACCCTCAGCGCCACCTGGCACAGCCCGCGCGGCGTGACCCTGCGCGACGCCGACGCCGCCATCACGGTGCCGACCGGCCCCGACATGGAGCCGGTGACCCGCCTGCGCCGCTACCTCTCCCCCGACGGCGCCCGCCACACGCCCGTCGCGGTCGGCGCCACCGACCTGGGCTGGACCACCACCATCACCCTGTCGCCCGGCATCGCCGCCAGCCGGCTGCCCTCCGACGTCGATCTCCGCACCGCGGCGGGCCATTACACGGCGCACTACCAGCGCAACGGCACCGATGTGCAGGTAATCCGCAACCTGGTGATCGACCGGGACGTGTTCCAGCCGGGCGAATATTCCGAACTGGAGCGGCTGCTTTATGCCGCCCTTGATGACAGCCGCAGTACACTTACGCTTTCCCGGGTGGATGCTGAGGTTGGCAGGTAAGGCAAGACAAGGCAAGGCAAGGCAAGGCCAGGGCTCTGCCCTGGACCCGCCAAGGGGCGGTGGCCCCTTGGAACCCATTCCCCAGGCGAAACTGGACAAGTCCGTAGCTGAACCGCAATAACGCCTCGCCAACCAAAGCGAGGCACTCAGTGGACGCTTTCCGGCCGGTCCTCGGCATCGCCGTGCTGCTGGCACTGGCCTGGGCATTCAGCGAGAACCGGCGCGGCGTGCGGCTGCGCCCGGTGGTTGGCGGGATCGCGCTGCAACTCGCGCTGGCGCTGCTGCTGCTGTGGTTTCCGCCGGCGCGGCGGGCCATGCTGTCGGGCAACGACGCCGCCGAGGCGCTGCACCGCGCCACCGAGGCCGGCACCCGCTTCGTATTCGGCTACCTCGCCGGCCCGCCCTATCCGTTCGCCGAGGCGGTGCCGGGGGGCGCCTTCATCCTCGCCTTCCAGGCGCTGCCGATGGTGCTGACCATCAGCGCGCTGGCCACCCTGCTGTTCCATTGGGGCGTGCTGCAGGCGGTGATGCGCGGCTTCGCCTGGGTGCTGCGGCGCACCATGGGGGTGGGCGGCGCGCTGGCGCTGGGTGCGGCGGTGCATGTGTTCGTCGGCATGGTGGAGGCGCCGCTGCTGGTGCGCCCCTGGCTCGCCCGCATGCAGCGCGGCGAGTTGTTCGCGCTGATGACCTGCGGCATGGCCGGCATCGCCGGCACGGTGATGGTGATCTACGGCACCATCCTCGGTCCGGTGATTCCCGATGCGCTGGGCAACATCCTGTCCGCCGCCATCATCAGCACCCCCGCGGCGATCGCGGTGGCGGCGCTGATGATCCCGTTCGATGCCGGCCACGAGGACGGGGCGAAACTGGTGCTGCCCGACCCGCCGGCGGATTCGCTCGATGCGGTGGTGAAAGGCACCGCCCAGGGCGTGCCCATCCTGGCCTCCATCGTGGCGACGCTGCTGGTGACGGTGGCGCTGGTGACGCTGGTGAACATGGTCCTGGGCCTGCTGCCCGCGCCGGGTGGCGAGGCGGTGACCTTGCAGCGCCTGTTCGCCATTCCGTTCCGCCCGGTGGCCTGGCTGATCGGCGTGCCCTGGGAACAGACGGCAGCCGCGGCGGGCCTGATGGCGACGAAAACCGCGCTGAACGAGTTCGTGGCCTACCTGCACCTGGCCGCCCTGCCGGCGGACACGTTGTCGCAGCACAGCCGGTTGATCATGACCTATGCGCTTTGCGGCTTCGCCAATTTCGGCAGCGTGGGAATCATGGTGGGCGGCATTTCGGCCATGATCCCGGAGCGGCGCGACGAGGTGGCGAAACTCGGACTGCGCTCGCTGGTCTCGGGGACGATTGCGACCTGCACCAGCGGGGCCGTGGCGGGACTGCTGGTGGGGTAGGGAGGGCCAGCGCCCCTGGCCTTCCTGACTTGCCTGCCGCAACGCCCGCGGATATAGCCGCCGGTGCATGGCCGAGACGAATATCCCCAGCAGCGCCCCCCTCGTCCGCCGGCCGCGCGCGCCGCGCGACTACCGGCTGGATTTCTTTCGGGGTCTGGCGCTGATTTTCATCTTCATGGACCATATCCCGGACAACGCGCTCAGCTACATGACGCTGCGCTCGTTCGCCCTGTCGGATGCGGCCGAGGTGTTCATCTTCATCTCCGGCCTTACCGCCGGTCTGGTCTATGGCCGGGCGCTGCTGCTTGATGGCGCGGTGATGGCCACGGCGCATGTCTGGCGGCGGGTCTGGCAGCTCTATGTCGCCCACCTCTGCCTGTTCATGCTGTTCAATGCCGAAGTGTCCTATACCATGATTCATTTCAACAATCCGCTGTTCGCCGACGAACTGCGCGCCGGCGCGTATCTGGACCGGCCGGACGAGACCATCCTGCGGGTGTTGTTGCTGCAGTTCCAGCCGGCCTTCCTGAATATCCTGCCGCTCTACATTGCGCTCATGCTGGTCTTCCCGCTGGCGCTGGTGGCGATGCGCCGGCATGCCCTGCTGGCGCTGGTGCCATCGTTTCTGCTGTGGAGCGCGGTGCAGATCTGGGGTATAAACCTGCCCGGCTATCCCGGAGACCGGGAATGGTATTTCAATCCGCTTGCCTGGCAGTTGCTGTTCGTCATCGCGGCTTATTTCGGCTTCCGCCAGGCGCGTGCGTTGCCGCCCTTGTTCGATCTGCCCTGGCTGCTGCCTGCGGCGGCTGCGCTGGCGGCCGCCGGGTGCGTGGTCCAGGCCACCAACATGCTGCATGAACTGTTCGATTTGCCGCTGCGCCCCGTCGTGCTGCCGCTCTGGGTGGTGGACAAAACGCCGCTGCCGCCGCTGCGGCTGCTCAGCATGCTGGCACTCGCCTTCCTGGTCTCCCGTCTGGTGCCGCGCAACGCGCGCTTCCTGACCTCGCGGCCGGGCTGGCTGGTGGTGCTGTGCGGGCAGCAATCGCTGTATGTGTTTTGTCTCAGCATTCTGCTCTCGGTGCTGGGCAACGCCGTGGCGACCTCGCTGGGCGGGCGCCTGCCCGCGCAGGCGGCGACCAACGTGGCCGGCATTGCGCTGCTGATCGGCTTCGGCCTGTTGCTGTCCTGGTATGGCGGTGGCGGCCGGCTGCCGGTGCGGCCGGTGCCCCGCGAGGTCGCGGCATGATCCGCGCACTGGCTTGCGCCGCGCTGCTGATGGCGGCGGCGCCCGCCCGCGCCGGGCCGCCGGCCTGCCCGGTCCCCGAGGAGGTGGCGCTGCACGGCCTCGCCCTGCCGCATGCGCGCGATGAGGTGGCGACCCGCCAGCGGCTGGACGTGCTCGTGCTCGGCAGCGCCGACATGCTGGGCCGTGCGGCCCAGGGCGATGCATTCAGCATCCCGGCCCGGCTGACGGCGCGCCTGCGCGAGGCGCTGCCCGGGGTGGACGTGCACCTTGTCACCCATGCCGCGCCGCGCCGTTCCGCCAGCGCCGCGCTGGGCGACCTGGACGCCGATCTGGCCCGAACCAGGGCGACCCTGGTGATCTGGAACTCCGGCGCGGTGGAGGCCGGGCGTGGCACCGACATCGACGATCTGGCGGACAGCCTGCAGACCGGCATTCAGCGCATCCGCGCCGCAAATGCCGACATCATCCTGGTCAACCTCCAGTATGCCCCCAGCATCGCCCGGATTGTGGACCTTCAGCCCTATCGCGACGCCGTCAGCCGGATCGGCGGGGCCAACGAGGTTCCGGTGCTGGACCGCTACGAGATGATGCGGGCCTGGAGCGAGTCCGGACTGCTGGACCTGGACGTGACCGAGCCGGAGGCGCGGGTGCAGGTGGCGCGGCAATTGTTCGACTGCGTCGCCGCGGCGCTGGCCGACCCGATCCTGGCCGCCCTCCGCCCGCCGCCGCCGTCCCCCCCGCCGCCGGAGCCGCCCCCGGAGCCGCCGCCGCCGCCATAGGCGGTTCGCGGTCGCAACCTGACCGCGGGATTCTTCGCCGCTATCCCGCCCAGGTGAAGGTCAGTTCGTGCTTGTTGTGGAACAGGTGCATCACCCGCCCGCCCGGGATCGCCGCGAAGGCGGCGGCGGCGTCATGGTCGGTGGCGCCCTGGAACTTCAGCGTGCAGACGATGCGCCGCACCGTGCCCGCCGCGATCCAGCGCTGCACCAGCGCCAGCAGCCGGTCGGGATAGGCAATGACGTCGCTGAACAGCCAGTCCGCCGGCTCGGGCGCGAGGGCGAACGCGCTCTCCTGGCGCATCGTCACCCCCGGCATGGCGGCAACCGCCGGGTCGAGTTCGGCGCGGTCCACCGCGAGCACCTGGGCGCCGAGCCGCGCGATCGCCCAGGTCCAGCCACCCGGGGCGGCGCCGAGGTCGATGCAGCGCTCGCCGGCCAGCGGCCAGGCGCCGATGCGCGTGCAGGCTTCCCACAGCTTGAGGTAGGCGCGGCTGGGCGGGCCGGTGCGGTCCTCCTCGAAGCGGCATTCGCCGTTGACGAAGGGGCTGGACTTGCCCGGGCTGGCCAGCATCACCTCGGGCGTCAGCAGCGTCCAGGCGCCGAGATGCGCGGCGGGCGCGGGTTCCGGAAACCGCAGTTTGCGGGACTTCACCGGCGGCAGGCGGGCGGCGATCAGCGCCATCCGCCGGTGATGGGCGGCGCCATAGGCCGCCCAGTTGCGCTGGATCGCCCGCAGCCCGTCGGCGGCGGCCTTCACCGAGGGGGCGGCGATTTCGCGCGGCGCGGTCCAGCTGTCGAGCGCCCAGGCGGCCTGGACCGGCGGGTCGGGCGAGAGGGCGAGCCGTCCGTGCCAGCAGGCGATGCGCACGCCGGCGCGCGCCAGCTCCTCGGCGAGCGTTGCTTCCAGCCCCTCGGGCGCGAGATAGGCGCTGGCGATCACCGGGCCCGCAGCGCCGACAGCCCGAGCAGCGCCCAGCCCAGCATCAGCAGCGTCCCGCCGGTGGGCGCCACCAGCCCCCAGGACACGCCGCGCAGCGCCAGCGAATAGACCGCACCGCAGAACAGCAGGATGCCGAGCGCGAACGCCGCCCCGGCGAGATGGGCGAGCCGGCCGCCGCGCTGCGCCCAGAGGCCGGCCAGCACCAGCGCCGGCGCGTGCCAGCCCTGCATCTGCACCGCGCTGTTCACCATCCGCAGCGCCGCCGGCTCAAGCTGCGACAGCCCATGCGCCGCCAGCGCGGCCATCGCCACGCCGGCCAGCCCGGTCAGCGCGCCGAGCAGGATCCACAGCCGGTCCAAAAATCGCGTCATGCACCGCCAGCCTGGTCCGTGGCGGACTGTTCCGCCATGCGTGCCGGCCGTATACTTCATTCATGCCCCGCGGTGACCTGTTTCCTGAGATCGGACCCTTCGAAACCGGCTACCTGCCGCTCTCGGACGGGCATGTCATGTACTGGGAGCAGGTGGGCAACCCCCGCGGCACCCCGGTGCTGTTCCTGCATGGCGGCCCTGGCGCCGGGGCAGGGGCGGTGCACCGGCGGTTCTTCGACCCCGGCTTCTGGCGCACCGTCATTTTCGACCAGCGCGGCGCCGGCCGCTCGCGCCCGCTGGGGTCGCTGGAGGCCAACACCACCGCCCACCTGGTCGCCGACATCGAGGCGCTGCGCTGGCACCTGGGCATCGAGCGCTGGCTGCTGTTCGGCGGTTCCTGGGGATCGACGCTGGCGCTCGCCTATGCGCAGGCGCATCCAGACCGGGTTTCGGGCTGCGTGCTGCGCGGCGTGTTCCTCGGCCGGCCGGCCGAGGTGGACTGGTTCATGCACGGCGTCGCGGCGGTGTTTCCCGACGCCCACGCCGCCTTCGCCGGCCATCTGCCGGAGGCCGAGCGCGGCGATCTGCTGGGCGCCTATCTGCGCCGGCTGACCCACCCCGATCCGGGGGTGCACATGCCGGCGGCGCGTGCCTGGTCGGTCTATGAGGGGTCATGCAGCACGCTGCTGCCCAGCCCCGACACGGTGGCCAGCTTCGCGCAGGACCGCACCGCGCTTGGGCTGGCGCGCATCGAGGCGCATTATTTCGTGCATGACCTGTTCCTGCCGCCGGGCGGCCTGCTGGCCGGCATGGACCGCATCGCCAACATCCAGGCGGAGATCGTGCAGGGCCGCTACGACATGGTCTGCCCGGCGCGCACCGCATTCGAACTCGCCGCCGCCTGGCCGTCGGCGCGGCTGACCGTGGTGCCCGACGCCGGCCATTCGGCGCTGGAGCCGGGGGTGCGGCGGGCGCTGGTGGCGGCGGTGGAGCGTTTTCGCGGGCTGGCCTGAGAGTTTGAAAAGGAATGCCCGCAAGCCGCCGAGCGATGACGGAAAACTCAACGATATCAGCGGGCGTTCTTTTTCAAGTTCGATTGTTTTGCAGGCTCTGACTGGTGGCACGCTGATCCGGCTTCCGTGCCGGCGACACAGATCCTACGCTGCCGGGCGTTGCGAGGGTGGACCGACATGCATTGCCTCCGTATCGCTGCCGCGGTCGCGGCCGTTCTGCTGCTTGCCCCGCCGGCCGGTGCGGCGGACCTGCCCGATCCCTGGGTGGAGTTCACCGCCGCCGGTGCCGAGGCCCGCGCCATCGTGGCGCCCGGCATGGCCTGCCCGGCGGTGACGGCGGACGGTGCCACCCTGCCGATGGACAGCCGGGAGCCGCCGGACGAGTCCTACCCGGTGCAACTTTGCGCGCTTCGCCTGCCGGAGGGGGTGCACCGGGCGGCGGTCGGCGGGCTGCCGGTGGCGGTGCCGCGGGCGCGGCTGCGCCGCATCGTGCTGCTGGGCGACACAGGCTGCCGGCTGAAGGGCGAGTCGGTGCAGGACTGCAACGACCCGGCCGCCTGGCCGTTCGCCGCGGTGGCGCGGCGGGCGGCGTTGCGCCGGCCCGACCTGGTGATCCATGTCGGCGATTATCACTACCGCGAGAGCCCCTGCCCCCCCGGGCGGGCGGGCTGCGCCGGCAGCCCCTGGGGCGATACCTGGGAGGTGTGGAAGCGCGACTTCTTCATTCCTGCCGCCCCGCTGCTGGCCGGCGCCCCCTGGGTGGTGGTGCGCGGCAACCACGAATTGTGCGGCCGTGGCGGGCTGGGCTGGTTCCGCCTGCTCAACCCGGCCCGGCCGGCGGCCGGCTGCCCGGCGCTGACCGAGGCCTATGCGGTGCATCTGCCCGGGCTTGACCTGCTGGTGCTCGACAGTGCCGGGGCCGACGACGCCACGGCGCCGCCGGACAAGGTGGCGGCCCTGCGCGCCCAGGCGCAGGCGCTGTTCGCCCAAACGGGGCTCGCGCCGGCAGGTCCGCATGCCTGGCTGCTGACCCATCGCCCGGTCTGGGCGCTGGCGCAGGGCAATGGCATCCCGCCGGGCGCGCAGACCAACGCAACGCTGCGTGAGGCGCTGCGGGACATAATGCCGGCCGGACTCGACATGGTGGTGTCCGGCCATGTGCATGTGTTCGCCGCCTATGATTTCGGTCCTGACCGGCCGGCCCAGCTGCTGGTGGGGAATGGCGGCGATTCGGTCGATGCGGTGGTGCAGCCCGCCGGCCCCGGAACCACCATCGACGGGCTGGCGGTGCAGGCGGTGCTGCAGGATGGGCGCTACGGCTACCTTGTGCTGGACCGCACCCCCACCGGCTGGCGCGGCACCCTGCGCGGCGCCGACGATGCCGCGCTGGCGCATTGCTGGCTGGCCGGTCGCAGCCTGTCCTGCCGGAGCGACGGCTCGACACCGGCCGGAAAGTGACGGTAAAGTTTCACCTTTCATATCGGAGGTAAGGCGCGATGACCCGCCGTGACGAGTCGTTTCGTGCCACGTTGTTCCGTACCGGCGCGTGGGTTTGTTCGGTCGCCCTGTTGCTGCCGCCCCTGGCTCTGCCGCCGCGCGCGGCACAGGCACAGCTGCAGCAGGAAGGAATGACCGATACCGCCGTCGCGTTGTACAGCGCCGACCAGCTTGACGCACTGCTCGCCCCGATCGCGCTCTATCCGGACACGCTGCTCACCCAGGTGCTGATGGCCTGCGCCTGGCCGTTGCAGGTGGTGGAAGCGGCACGCTGGGTGAGCGTTCCGGCCAATGCCGCGCTGCAGGGCGACGCTCTGTTTTATGCGCTGCAGCCGTTTGCCTGGGACCCGGCGGTGAAGTCGCTGGTGCCGTTCCCCGCGGTCCTGAAGCTGTTGAGCGAGCACATCGACTGGATGCAGCAGCTCGGCTACGCCTTTTCCGTCCAGCAGGGCGACGTGCTGGCCTCCGTGCAGCGGCTGCGGTTGCAGGCGCAGTCGGTCGGCACCCTGACGACCAACGAGCAGCAACTGGTGCGCGTCGAGAGCAACACCGTCTACATCGAGCCGGCCAACCCGCAGGTGGTATACGTGCCGGTCTATAATCCGACGGTCGTGTTCGGCGACTGGCCCTACCCGGCCTATCCGCCCGTCTATCTGCCGCCACCTGACTACGGTCCTGGCTATGGTATCGGCGGCGCCCTGATGACCGGCCTGGCTTTCGGCGCCGGGGTGGCCGTGGTCGGATCGCTGTGGGGCCTTGGTGCACCGAACTGGGGCCGCGGCAACGTCAACGTGAACGTGAACACCTGGAACAACGTCAACGTCAACCGCCCGCCGATCCGGGACGAGGGCTGGCGTCCGCCGCCGGGCGGGCCGGGCGGCGGCGGCGGGTGGCGTCCACCGCCAGGGCCGGTCGGTCCGCCGCACCACAACGGCCCAGGCCCTGGCGGCTTTGGCGGAGGCCCGGGTGGCCCGGGCGGCCCTGGCGGCTTTGGCGGAGGTCCTGGCGGACCGGGCCGAGGTCCGGGTGGCCCTGGCGGTCCTGGCGGCTTTGGCGGAGGCCCGGGTGGACCGGGCGGACCCGGCGGCTTTGGCGGAGGTCCTGGCGGACCGGGCCGAGGTCCGGGCGGCCCTGGCGGTCCTGGCGGCTTTGGCGGAGGCCCGGGTGGACCGGGCGGACCCGGCGGCTTTGGTGGAGGTCCTGGCGGACCGGGCAGAGGTCCGGGTGGCCCGGGCGGCTTCACCGGCCCGCAGGGCGGCGTGGGCGCTCCTGGCGGGCCGCTTGGCGGTACCGGCGGCATTCCCGGCGGCCATCCTGGCGGCTTCACCGGCCCGCAGGGCGGCGTGGGCGGAACCGGCGGCGTTCCGGGCGGGCATCCTGGCGGCTTCACCGGCCCGCAGGGCGGCGTGGGCGCTCCTGGCGGGCCGCTTGGCGGAACCGGCGGCATTCCGGGCGGGCATCCTGGTGGGTTCACCGGCCCGCAGGGCGGCGTGGGCGGAACCGGCGGCATTCCGGGCGGGCGTCCTGGCGGCTTCACCGGCCCGCAGGGCGGCGTTGGTGGAACCGGCGGCATTCCGGGTGGGCGTCCTGGCGGGTTCACCGGCCCGCAGGGCGGCGTGGGCGGAACCGGCGGCATTCCGGGCGGCCATCCTGGCGGGTTCACCGGCCCGCAGGGCGGCGTTGGCGGAACCGGCGGCATTCCGGGCGGCCATCCTGGTGGGTTCACCGGCCCGCAGGGCGGCGTTGGCGGAACCGGCGGCATTCCGGGCGGCCGTCCTGGTGGGTTCACCGGCCCGCAGGGCGGCGTTGGCGGAACCGGCGGCATTCCGGGCGGTCGTCCGGGCGGCTTTACCGGCCCGCAGGGCGGCGCTGGAGGCGTTCAGGGCGGTCGTCCGGGCGGCTTTACCGGGCAGCCAGGCGGCGGCGGCGTTCCGGGCGGGCGACCCGGCGGCTTCAGCGGCCCGCCGGGCGGCACTGGAGGCGTTCAGGGCGGTCATCCGGGTGGCTTTACCGGGCAGCCGAGCGGCGGCGGCGGCGGCTTTTCCGGCGGTCGGCCGGGCGGCTTCGCCGCACCTCAGGGCGGCGGCGGCGGCGGCCACGGCGGCGGATCCCCGTCCTTCACGCCACAGCCGAGCCACCCGGCGCCGCAGCTGGCTCCGTCGCCGCCGCGGGGTGGCGGTGGTGGTGGTGGTGGTGGTGGTAGCAGTGGTGGCGGCGGCGGCAGCGGCGGCAGCGGCGGGCACAACAAGGATCACCGGCAGAACTGAAGCCTGTGCGGATCATGCCCGGCCGGGTCGGATGGCGGCCGGGTCTGGTCTGCCCGCGCGTGACATGCGCCGGGTCCGCGCAGGGCGTCACGCCCGAGGCTGCGGTGATGCACCGCCGGTGGCGTTGACGATCGACGCCGGTTTGCCGATCCGGGGTCCGGGGTGCCGTCCTGGATTCCGGCAGGGCGTTGCTCTGCCTCTGCGAAGGGCCTAGAGGCCCTCGCAACCGTTTCTCACCTCGCAGGGCCAAGGCCCCCCGGCCATCGCGCGACGGCGCGCTGCGCGCCAGGGCGGGTCCGGCCGCGGCGTTGCCTTGTCCGTTCCCGATGTCCCCACCGCACCCAATGTCCGATCCAACCCGAGAATCCGCCTTCGACCTGCTCGCCGCCGTGCTCGACCGGCACCGTCCGCTGGAGGAAGCGCTCGACGCGCTGCCGGCGCTGGCGCCACGCGACCGCGCCGCCGCCCATCGTCTCGCAGCCGGCACGCTGCGCCGGCTGGGCACGCTGGACGCCGTGCTGGAGCCGTTGCTGCGCAAGGCGCCGCCGGTGCCGGTGCGCCACGTGCTGCGCCTCGGCGCGGCCGGGCTGCTGCTGCTCGAGACGCCGGCGCATGCCGCGGTCGCCACTTCGGTGGCGCTGGCGCGGGCGCGCGGGCTGGCGCCGTTCGCCGGGCTGGTGAACGCCGTGCTGCGCCGGGTGGCGCAGGCCGGCCCCGCCGCGCTGGAGGGGCTGGACGGCCCCCGCCTGGACACCCCGCCCTGGCTGTGGGCGGCCTGGGGCGACGAAGCGCGGGCGATCGCCGAGGCGCACCAGCACGAAGCGCCGCTCGATCTCACCCTCGCCCCGGGCGCCGGGCCGCCGCCGGGCGGGGAAGCGCTGCCCACCGGCTCCTGGCGCTATCCCCCCGGCACCCGCGTCGCCGAACTGGCGGGATACGACGAGGGGGCGTTCTGGGTGCAGGACGCCGCCGCGGCCCTGCCGGCGCGCCTGCTGGCGGTGCGTGCCGGCGAGCATGTCGCCGATCTGTGCGCGGCCCCCGGCGGCAAGGCGGCGCAACTGGCGGCGGCCGGCGCGCTGGTGACGGCGGTGGAGCGCGACCCGGTGCGGCTGGAAGGGCTGTGCGCCAATTTCGCCCGGCTGCGCCTGACCGCCGGTTTCGTCACCGCCGACGCCACCGCCTGGCGCCCCCCCGCCGCGCTGGATGCGGTGCTGCTGGACGCGCCGTGCAGCGCCACCGGCACCATCCGCCGCCACCCGGACGTGCCCCACCTGAAACGCGTGCGCGACATCGCCTCGCTGGTGGCGCAGCAGGACCGTCTGCTTGATGCCGCCTGCGCGATGCTGCGGCCGGGCGGACGGCTGGTCTATGCGGTGTGCTCGCTGCAGCCGGAGGAGGGGCCGCAGCGCGTCGCCGCGGCGCTGGAGCGGCTGGACCTGCGCCGCGATCCGGTGCGCCCCGAGGAGGTTCCCGGTCTGGCCGAGGCGGTCACCGCCTTCGGTGCGCTGCGCACCACACCGGCCCTTTGGCCCGGACGCGGCGGCCTGGACGGGTTCTTCGTCGCCCGGCTGATCCGCCCGCCTGCATGACCCCGCTTGTGCGGAGCGGAGTCGCCTGTCTAGAAACGCAAACTGGTCGGATGTCGCCCAGTCTTGGTGGATCGCATCCTGATGGATCGAAACCGGCGCGTTGCGCCATGGTCGCAAGGCGGCAGCCATGACGGAGCCGTTCGGCCGCATGGAGACGGCGCATGAGCAGTTTGCTACGCAGCCTGCGGCGGCGCATGGCGCGGCTGCCGAGCCTCAGCATGACCCGGGTGCCGGACGCACCGGCGCTGCCGGTGCGCGATCTCTGGCCGGGCGATCCGGCGCGCGGGGCCGACCTGCTGAAGGGCGTGCTGGCCCTGGGCGGCAGCGCGATTGCGTTGCGGGCCGGCGGGTTCGCCGATTCCGGTGCCACCCCGGTGCTGCGCGCCGCGGCGCACGGCTTCACCTGGCTGCGCGACCTGCGCGCCCTGGGCACCGATGGCGCCCGCATGCGCGCGCGCGGCCTGGTGGCGGACTGGATCACGGCCGGGCAACTCGATGCCATCGCCGAGCGGCCGGACGTGGCCGGGGCGCGCATTGCCGCCTGGCTCGGCCACTACGATTTCTTCGCCGCCTCCGCGGATGACGGATTCCGCCAGAAGCTGATGGGGCGGCTGGTTTCCGACGCCCGCAGCCTGGCCGCCGCGCTGCCCACCGAGGAACTGGACGAGCGGGCGCTGACGGCGCTGAAGGGGCTGATCGCGGCGGCGGTGGCGCTGCCCGACCACGCCGCCTTCCTGGCCCGGGCGCTGCGCGTGCTGCCGCAGGAACTGGCGCGCCAGGTGCTGACGGATGGCTGCCATGTCGAGCGCAGCCCGGCCCAGTTGCTGGCCGCGCTGCAGGACCTCACCGAGATTCGCGCCTTGCTGCAGGCCGCCCAGGTGGCGCCGCCGCCGGTGCTGGGCGGTGCCATCGAGCGCATGGCGCCGGCGCTGCGCGGCCTGCGCCATGCCGATGGCGGGCTGGCACTGTTCAACGGCACCAAGGAGGAGAACGCCGCGCTGATCGAACTGGTGCTGGCCCAGGCGGTACGCGGCGGGCGGGCGCATTCCTCGCTGACCGAGGGCGGGTTCCAGCGGCTGCAGGCCGGACGGTCGGTGCTGATCGTCGATTGCGGCGCGCCGGCGCCGCCGAAGATCGATCGTTACGCGCATGCCGGCACGCTGAGCTTCGAGCTGTCGATCGGACGTGATCGCATGATCGTCAATTGCGGCGCGGCGCCGGCCGCCGGCGCCGAGTGGCACGAAGCCACCAGGTCGACCGCCGCGCATTCGACCCTGGTGATCGCCGACACCAATTCCTCCGAGTTGCGGCCCGAGGGGCTGGGGCGGCGGCCCGAGCTCGTCGAGGCACAGCGCCAGGAGGCGGCCGGCGCGCATTGGCTGGAGGCCAGCCACGACGGCTATCAGAAGCCGTTCGGCGCCATCCATCGCCGCCGGCTGTATGTGGCCGAGAGCGGTGAGGACATCCGCGGCGAGGACGTGGTGGAGGCGGCCACGCCGCAGCCCTACGTGGTGCGCTTCCACCTGCACCCCACCGTCGATGCCAGCCTGCAGCAGGACGGCGAGGCGGTGCTGCTGCGCCTGCCCGCCGGCAGCGGCTGGCGGCTGCGCGCCGACGGCGCCCGGCTGACGCTGGAGGAGAGCATCTACCTCGGCGGCCCGGAGCCGCGGCGGAGCGAACAGGTGGTGCTGACCGGCTACCAGGACGGGCCGCAGACGGTGAAGTGGGCGATCACCAAGGTGGGCTGAGCGTCCGGCGCATGAAGATCGTCGAGGTCATCAACGTCGATTTTTCCCTGCGCCACTTCCTGCTCCCACTCATGCGCGGCCTGCGCGCGCGTGGCCACGAGGTGGTTGGCGTCTGCGCCGACGGTCCGCTGCTGGCGGCGGTGCGCGCCGAAGGCTTCCGCATCGAAACCGTCCCCATGGCCCGCAGCTACTCCCCCCGCGCGCAGTGGCGGGCCTACCGGGCGCTGCGCGACCTGCTGCGCCGCGAACAGCCCGACATCGTGCACGGCCACATGCCGATCAGCGGCTTCCTGGCCCGCATTGCCGCGCGCCGCGCCGGGGTGCCGAGAATCGCCTATACCTGCCACGGCTTCCTGTTCAACCAACCCGGCCCCTGGTGGCGGCGCGGCCTCGCCTTTGCCATGGAATGGATCGGCGGGCGGATCACCGACGTGCACATGACCGTCTCGGACGAGGAGGCGGCCGACGCGCGGCGGCTGCGCATCCACCGGAAGTCGATCGGAATCGGCAACGGCCGCGACCCGGCCCGCTTTCACCCCGACCCCGCCGCCCGCCGCCGCATCCGCACCGAACTGGGCGTGCCGGAGGCGCGGGTGGTGGTGATCGTCGTCTCCCGCCTGGTGCGCCACAAGGGCCACCCCGAATTGCTGGCGGCCATGCAGCAGGTTGATGCGGAGCTGTGGGTGGTCGGCAACCGCCTCGACTCCGATCACGGCGCGGACCTTGAACCCTATTTCGCCGCCAGTGGCCTGGGAAACCGGCTGCGCCGGCTCGGCTATCGGGAAGATGTGCCGGCGCTGCTCGCCTCTGCCGACATTTTTGTCCTGCCCAGCCATTTCGAGGGACTGCCGATGTCGGTGATCGAGGCCATGCTGACCGGCCTGCCGGTGGTGGCCTCCGACATCAGCGGGCCGCGCGAGCAGGTGCAGGACACGCGCACCGGCCTGCTGGTGCCGCCGCGGGATGTTCCGGCGCTGGCGGCGGCGCTGCGGCTGCTGGCCGGCAACCAGGCATTGCGGACGCGCCTGGGACGCGCCGGGCGCGAGCGCGCGCTGCTCCGCTACGACGAGGCCAGGGTGGTGGCGCACACGCTGGATTTGCTCGGCCTGTAGGTCTATGCGGGCGCGGTCCCGCCAAAGGAAGGCCGCACATGACCGACATCGTCCCGATTCGCCGCGCGTTGATCTCCGTTTCCGACAAGACGGGGCTGGTGGCGTTTGCGCAGGCGCTGGCGGCGCGCGGGGTTGAAATCCTGTCCACCGGCGGCTCGGCCAGGGCCATCCGCGAGGCCGGCGTGCCGGTGACGGATGTGTCCGCCCATACCGGCTTCCCGGAAATCCTTGACGGGCGGGTGAAAACCCTGGTGCCGCAGATCCATGGCGGCATCCTGGGCCGGCGCGACCTGCCCGCGCACCTGGCGCAGATGCAGCAGCACGGCATCGCCCCGATCGACCTGGTGGCGGTCAATCTCTACCCGTTCGAAGCAACCGTGGCGGCCGGGGCCGGGTTCGACGACTGCGTCGAGAACATCGACATCGGCGGCCCGGCGCTGATCCGGGCCGCCGCCAAGAACCATGAATTCGTCGGCGTGCTGACCGAAGCGAGCCACTACGCCGAGGTGCTGGCGGAGTTGGAAGCGCATGGCGGCACCACGCTCGCCCTGCGCCGCCGTCTGGCGGGCGAGGCCTACGCGCGCACCGCCGCCTACGACGCCGCCATCGCCGCCTGGTTCGCCGGCCAGCGGGGCGAGGACTTCCCGCCGCGGCTGACCGTCGCGGGCACGCTGCGCCAGGGCCTGCGCTACGGCGAGAACCCGCACCAGCAGGCCGCCTTCTACGTCACCGGCGCCCGGCCCGGGGTGGCAACCGCCACCCAGCTGCAGGGCAAGGAACTCTCCTACAACAACCTCAACGATACCGATGCCGCCTTCGAATGCGTCGCCGAGTTCGAGGCGCCGACCGTGGTGATCGTGAAACACGCCAACCCCTGCGGGGTGGCGAGCGCCGCCACGCTGGCGGAGGCCTGGGACGCGGCGCTGCGCTGCGACCCGGTATCGGCGTTCGGCGGCATCATCGCGGTCAACCGCACGCTCGACGCGGCGGCGGCCGAGCGGTTCGCCGCCATCTTCACCGAAGTGATCGTGGCGCCGGATGCGACCGAGGGCGCGCGGGCGGTGCTGGCCCGCAAGAAGAACCTGCGACTGCTGCTGACCGGCGCTTTGCCCGATCCGGCAGCGCCGGGGCTGACCTTTCGCAGCCTCGCGGGCGGCTTTCTGGCGCAGTCGCGCGATGCCGGCCGCATCGCCCGGGAAAATCTGCAGGTGGTGACGCAGCGCGTCCCGACCGAGGCCGAACTTGCCGACCTGATTTTTGCCTTTCGCGTCTGCAAGCACGTGAAGTCGAACGCCATCGTCTACGCCAGGGGTGGGGCGACGGTGGGCGTTGGCGCGGGGCAGATGAGCCGGGTCGATTCCGCGCGCATCGCCGCCTGGAAAAGCGAGGCGGCGGCGAAGGCCGCGCGCCTGCCGGGCCGGCTGGCGGAAGGCAGCGTGGTCGCCTCCGATGCTTTCTTCCCGTTCGCCGACGGGCTGGAGGCGGCGGTGGCGGCGGGGGCGACGGCGGTGATCCAGCCGGGCGGCTCGATGCGCGACGCCGAGGTGATTGCCGCAGCCGATGCGGCCGGGATCGCCATGGTGCTGACCGGGATGCGGCATTTCCGGCACTGAACGAAAGGGGGCAGGGGGGCCGCCGCCCGGTCGCGCCGAAGCCGCGCTGCGCGCCGGGGCGGGTCCAGGCCAGCGCCCTGGCCTTTCCTTCCTGCCCGCGCATCGCCATGTCCAGACCAGCAAGACACCTAACCGCAAGACAGGGGCATGCCGTCCAGGTGCTGCGCAACTGGCTCCTCGGATTCCTGGCCATCGCGATCTGGACGACCAACTACCTCGTCTATTTCGCCGGGGACATTCGTGCCTGGCGCCGCCGCGCGCGCCAGCAGCCGATGGCGGGTTGGCCGCACGAAGCCATGCCGGACCGCAGCTTCGCCGGGCCGCTGCCGCCGCACGAGCGCCGGCTTTTCCCGCCGCCGGAGCCGCCACCGGAGCCGCCACCGGTGCATGATGCCGAGATCATCCCCTTCCCCAGGACCCGCCGCGCCAGCGGAGAACATGATGCACATCGCCGCCGCTGACCTGCTCAGCGATCTTGCCGGCCTGTTCGCGGGTGAATCCGACCCGGTCGCCAACGCGGCCAATGCCGCCGCCGCCATCTGGCAGCACGTGCCGCGCATCAACTGGGCCGGGTTCTATTTCCTCAGGCAGGGCGAACTGGTGCTCGGCCCGTTCCAGGGCAAGCCGGCCTGCGTGCGCATCCGGCTCGGAACCGGTGTCTGCGGTACCGCCGCGGCGCGGCGAGAAACCGTGGTGGTGGACGATGTGCACGCATTTCCCGGCCATATCGCCTGCGACGGCGCCAGCAATTCCGAGATCGTGATTCCGCTGCTTCGGCACGGTGTGCTGCTCGGCGTGCTCGACATCGACAGCCCCGAATTCGGCCGTTTCGGCGCGGCTGAACGGGCGCTGTTCGAAGCCGTGGCGCGCGCCTGGGCGGATGCGCTCGACGGCCAGGGCACTGCCCTTCCTTCAGCCCGGCCAGCGGCATAGAATGCACCGGCATAGAATAACGACAACTACACTGGCAGGAGAGCAACCATGCGGCACGTCGTCACCGCGGTTCTGGTGATCCTGGCAACCGCATACCCGGCCGCCGCGCAGGAGTCCGCCGATCCGGCGGTCGGCGCGGCGCTGGCGCGAACCTGGTGCAGTGGTTGCCATGTGGTGGACGCGAAGCAGCCGCGCGGCAACGATGCCGCGCCCTCGTTCGCCGCCATCGCCGCCGCGCCTGGCACCACGGCGGTATCGCTGCACGATTTCTTGATCATGCCGCATTCACCGATGCCTGATCTGAAGCTCGCGGCGCAGCAGATCGACAATGTGGTGGCCTACATCCTGAGTCTGCGTCAGCGCTGACGCACGCTGTTTGCGCCGCGATCCGGCGCTGCGCCTGATCCGGCTGACTGCCGGGCGGCGGCGGGTTTCCGTGCGGGCTTGCGCGGGTTCCGCCGGCCGGAGGCGGGGCGCCGCCGCACCGCACTGCCGCGCCAGCGCCGGATGACGGCGACGGCCACTGCAGCCAGCGCCAGCGCGCCGCATCCCCGCACCACCCATTGGGCCGTCTGGCCGCAGGCACCGGCGGCGCAGGCCAATGGCAGCGTGATCAGGGCGTCCGTGTTCAGGATGAGGCCGACGGCGAACACCGCGGCGGCCAGGCCCGCAACCACGACGCGGCGCAAGGTGAACACCGCCTGGCGCGCCGGCGGCTTCTTCCTGCGTTTCCTGGCTACCGCCATATCAGTGCAGTGCCGCGGAATCGGCTGACACAGCACGAAGTTTCCGCAGCGACGGCGCGAACCGCAGGCTGATGCCGAAGAAGTCGCGACAGATCCGCCATGAATGCGACGGGATCATGCGGGCGCCGGTGCGTCGCCCAACCGACGCAGAAACATCACACCTGCCCGCAAGCGCTCCTTGCTCGGTGGCGTGCTGACCGGTCCGGCCGGCTTGGCGTCAACCACCCTTCCGCGCCACGCCAGCAGCGCGGCTCAACTGCTGGCTTTCTTCCGTCCCCGCCGTGCTGGCGCGGGCGCCGGCTCCTCGACGGTAGCCGGCGTTGCAGCGACCGGCTTGCGCCCCAGGCCGAACGCCTTGGCGAGCGTCGAGCGCTTTTCGGCATAGCTCGGTGCCACCAACGGGTAGTCGTGCGGCAGGTTCCACTTCTCCCGGTACTGCTCGGGAGTCAGACCGTGGGCGGTCTGAAGATGCCGCTTCAACATCTTCTGTTTTTTACCGTCCTCCAGGCAGACGATGTGGTCGTGGAACACGGAGCGTTTCACCGGCACGGCCGGTTGAAGCTTCTCCGGCTCTGGGGCCACGGTTCCGGCTTTGGTAAGGGTGTTGTGGACGGACTGTATCAACGCCGGCAGGGCATCCGTCGCTACCGTGTTGTGGGCGACAAGTGCGGATACGATCTGCGCGGTCAGGGTGAGGACTTCGTCGCTCATGGATTCCTATCCAGGTTTGGTGCTGGGGATTATAGATATATTATTTAAGTTGCCAAGCACCGTTTGACAAGAACCCGGCAACCGGGGATGCCAATCAAACCGGGCTGCAGATCAGGTCAGATGAACTGGCGGACATAATCCACGCTGCGGCCGTCAACACAGTTCGGGCCGGGAGGAGGGAATACAGGCAATCACCGCCCGCGATCAGGGCGCCCGAGCGATGGTCAGGCCGCGCGAACGACCGAAGGCAAACGGCACGGAACTTCTGCCCTGACGCATTTCCGCGCCGCTTCTCCTGCCGCTCCCGTTGTGCAGCCCTGCGGCCCGAATCGCCGCAGGTCTGTTCTACTCCGAATCAGTTTCCGGTGCCGGCGGAGACACCGGCTTGCGGGGTTGCTTCCGGGTGACGACCTTGGCCGGGGCCTTCCTTGGTGGCCGTGGGGTTGCGGCGGCAGCCTGCTTGCGTCCGGCGGCGGCGGTGCGGCGTTTTGCCGCCGGGGCTTTGGCGACCCGGGCTGCCGGCTCGTTCTTTTTCGCGGTCGCCTTCACGCCGACCCGTGCCTTGACCTTTGCTTTCGCCCGCGCGGCCGCTTCCCGCGTTTTCAGCCGACGGCTTTTCAGCTCATCGCGAATGCCGGCCAATGCCGCCGTGGCGATTGCTTCCTGTTGGGTTGCCGGCATGCCTTCGATCGCTTCGAAGAAGGCTCGCGTCACATTCTTCGTGCCGCGCGGGGCACGGACATCTTTGCTGCTGGCCATGGTCGGTTGCTTCCTTTCCAACCGGGAGCGCAGGGATATGAATGACCCGGTCCAGCAACACGCTAGCGGTGTCGCCGTGACCGACGCAATATGCGCTGATGCCAGCATTGGCGGTTTGTCCGGACGTTTTTCACATCTGCTGCGGCCGGCCGGACTTTTCGAATGGCGTCCGGTGCGCGACGGCTGAGAGTTTGTGAATCAATGCCCGCGACGCTCCGATCCGGCCGAAAACGCCCAATGATGTCAGCCGGCGTTCATGCGCAGGTTCGATTGCTTCACAAGCTCTGACGGATCAACCGCACGCAACTGCCGACTGACCTGCTGGCGGCCGGGCGGATGGTTAAAGCTGCGCGCACGCGCAGCGGCAAATGAACGGCCACGCCGTGCCGGTGCGGCTCTGCGATGGAAGCGGTCGCCGCCGACGGCAGGAAGATGATGGCCGGCGCCGCATCCTTCATGCCATCCTGCCGGCCGTGTTGAAGGAACTCCAGCGCATGCGACATCGACTCCTCGTCACGCTGCCGCTACTGTTCGGCATGGTCACATCCGCAAGTGCCGCCGACCTGGTGCTGAAGCGCGCCATGCTGTCTTCGGCGGGTGTCGGCTATTTCGAGTACGAGGCGGAGGTGGACGGTCCCACCACCCTCGGGCTCGACCTTCAGCTCGACCAGGTCGACGATGTGCTGAAATCGCTGGTGGTCTACGACAGCGCCGGCAGTGTCGGCGGCATCGAACTGCAGGGCCAGGATTCCACCCACGCCGCCTTCGCCGATGTGCCGATCGGACCCGAGGCGCTGGAGTCGCCGGTGGAATACCTCAACGCCCTGCGTGGCGTGGTGGTGCAGGTCAGCGGCCCGCGGCCGATGACCGGCCGCGTACTGCGCGCCGAACGCATGCGCGAAGCCGCCCGCGATCCCGCCGATACCGGCATGCCGCGCACCCGGGTGACCCTGCTCGCCGCCGAAGGGCTGCGCCAGTTCATGCTGGAGGATGCCGACGCCGTGCTGGTGGCCGATCCCATCCTGCGCGCGCGCATTGACCATGCTCTGGAGGCGCTGCGCCGCGATTCCCGCAGCGACGCGCGTCATCTCATCATTCGCAGCGACGGCAGCGGGCACCGCATTGTGCGTGTGGGTTACGTTGCCGCCGTGCCGCTGTGGAAAGCCTCCTACCGGCTGGTGCTGCCGGCGAAGGACAACGATGCGGCGAAAGCGCGGCTGCAAGGCTGGGCGGTGCTGGAGAACGCCACCGGCACCGACTGGACCGGCGTGCAGTTGTCACTTCAGTACGGCAACCCGGTGACGTTCCGGCAGGCGATCTATCGCATGTACTACGCCGAGCGGCCGGAAGTGCCGGTGCAGATTCTCGGCCACCTGCTGCCCGACATCGACACGCGGGCGCGGCCGGCGCCCCCCCCGCCCGCTGCGATGCCCATGCCCGCGCCGGCACCGCCGGCCTTCATGATGGCGGGTGCCGCCATGCCGAAAGCCTTCGCGGAAGCAGAGTCGCCGATGCAGATGTCGCCCCCGACCACCGAGGCGCAGAGCGCCGAAGGGGCCGAGGAAACACTGTTCACCTTGCCGAAGCCGGTCACCCTGGCGGCCGGTCACACCGCCTCGGTGCCGATCCTGGACCGCGAGGTGCCGGCCGCACGGGTGGCGCTGGCAACCCCCAGCGCGCCGCATCCCACCGCCGCCGTGCGCCTGACCAACGACGGTGCCACCAGCCTGCCGGCCGGCGTGCTCACGCTGTACGACCAGTCCGGCGCCGTTTCCTATGTCGGCGATGCGCGGCTGGGCGGACTGCCGGTCGGCGAGGACCGGCTGCTGCCGTTCGCCGAGGACCTGCGCACCACGCTCGACTGGCACACCGACAACGGCGTCCGCATTACCGCGCTGACCGCCGCGGGCGGCGTGCTGACCATCGACCGGCGCAGCCGTCAGACCTGGCGCATCGTGGCGGTCGCCCCGGCGCACGAACCGCGCACGCTGCTGCTGCAAATCCCCACCCCTTCCGGCCAGAAGCTGGTGGTCGAAAGCGGCGCCGAGCTGGCCGGCGAGCTTGCCGGGGCAACCCGGCTGCGCGCCCGTCTGGCCGCCGGCGAAACCCGGACGGTGACGGCCTACACGGAAATCCAGCAGCAGCAGCACATCGCCTTGCTGCAGGACGCGCCGGTGCTGGCGCAACTGATCGCCGATCAGGCGATGCCCGCGACGGCGCGCGCCGGACTGCGCCGGTTGGCCGAACTGCGCGCCGCCGAAGCCGCGCGCATCGCCGAGCGGCAGCGCCTGAAAGCCGACCTGGACGCCGTCGAGCACGACGAAGAACGCCTGCGTCAGAACATCGGCGCCGTGCCGGCCAACGATGCGTTGAGCACCAGGCTGATCCGTCAGCTCGATGCCAGCGAAACCCGCATCGCCGCGCTGAGCAAGTCCATCGAACAGGCCACGGCCGCCGCCACCGCCGCCCATGCGGCGCTGGAGCAGGCAGTGCAGGAGCTCAGGTTCTGACCGGGGCATGACCAGCCCCGCCGGCTCGCCGCATCGGCTCGATGCGGCGAAGTTCCGCGATCCGCGCGTAACCCTGCAAGGTGCGCCGCGCGCCAGCGTCGCCTTTGCCGGGTTGCACATGCTGTGGATCAACACCGGCACGCTCTGCAACATCGCCTGCGCCAACTGCTACATCGAAAGCAGCCCGCGCAATGATGCGCTGGCCTTCATCTCCGCCGCCGAGGTGGCGGCGCTGCTGGATGAAGCCACCACGCCGCAGCGGCATTTGCAGCAGGTCGGCTTCACCGGCGGCGAGCCGTTTCTCAACCACGACCTGCCGGCGATGCTGCAGGACGTGCTCGGCCGCGGGCTGCGGGCGCTGGTGCTGACCAATGCGATGAAGCCGATGCTGCGTCACGCCGCGGCGCTGCGCCTGCTCGCCGGCACCTTCGGCGACCGGCTGACCTTGCGCGTCAGCATCGATCACCCCGACCCGGCGCGGCACGATGCCGAGCGTGGCAGCGGCAGTTTTGCGCAGGCCATCGCCGGGCTGGAATGGCTGGTGCGCGCGGGCGTGCATGTTCACGTTGCCGGTCGTCCGGGCCTGTCTGGCGAATCCGAAACGGCGCTGCGCGAGGGTTTCTCGCGATTGTTCGCGTCGCACCGCATCCCGTTGGACGCCGATGACAGGCAGGTGCTGGTGCTGTTTCCCGAGATGGACGCGGCGGTGGATGTGCCGGAAATCAGCACCGCCTGCTGGGATATCCTGCACAGGAATCCCGAAGAATTGATGTGCGCGACCGCGCGCATGGCGGTGAAGCGCAAGGGCGCGGACCGGCCCGGCGTGGTGGCGTGCACGCTGCTGCCTTACGATCCGCGCTTCGAGCTTGGCGCAACGCTCGCCGAGGCGGCGCGGCCGGTCGCGCTCAACCATCCGCACTGTGCGCGGTTCTGCGTCCTTGGCGGCGGCTCCTGCGCGCCCTGAGGGCGCTATTCCTTGACGCCCGCCGCCGCCGTCTTCGCCTCGGCCGGCGCGCAGCCCGCCTTCACGTAGTCCCAGAATTCCTGTTGCTGGAGCGCGTAATGGTCGGGGTGCTGGTCTTCCGGGATGTCGCGCACATGCCGCAGGCTGGCCGCCGAGACGCTCACGTCGAAAATCGCATCCCCGGCTGCCAGCGCCGTCGAGACCAGGCTCAGCACATACCATTCCGCCGCCAGCGCCGCGCCCAGCAGGCCGCCGCTGAACAAATTGGTCGGCCCGATGAACGGCAGGATCAGATAAGGCCCGGGCGGCACGCCGACCTTGCACATCGCCTCGCTGAACTCGGTGGCCCGGCGCTCCAGGCCGATCGGCGTGGCCACGTCGAAGATGCCGGCGATCCCGATCGTGCTGTTGACGGCAAACCGCCCGACCGAGACGGAGGCGTCGGCGGGATGCCCGGCCAGCAGGTTGGTGAACACGAATTCCGGTTCGCTGATGTTCTCATAGACATTGCTGCCGATCCGCTGCACGAACGCCGGCGTGATACTGCCCAGCGCCCAGGCCGCCGGATCGATCACATACTCGACCATGAGGCTGTTGAAGCCGAACATCGCCCGGTTGAACGGTTCGAGCACATCGCGCGGCGTGGCGATGTCCGGCCCCGCCGGTGCCTGTGCCGCCGCAACCGTTGGCATCGCCGCCAGCAGCGGGGCCAATGCGGCGCAGGCAAGCGCGGTGGCGCGAAGGTTCATATCCGGTTTCCTTCGATGGATTGACTCGCTCGGGGTCGGAAGCGTCAGGTCGGCGCAGTTATATGTTGAATGACACAATCAGCCCGGACATGCCATGGCGGCGACGCGAGCCCGCAGAGTACTGACCGGGATCAATATCACCGCGATCCGGCATAGTCAGAACCCTGGATTGGTGCCGGCGCCCCGCGCGCGGAGGGCCGCCGGCGCGCTACGCGCGCGGCGCCGCGTATTTCTCCCCGCGCACCACCTCGATGTCGCTGAGCCAGGCCACCACGGCGAAATGCGGAAACCATTCCTCCGCCACCATCGCCAGCAGCCGCCGCGCGGTGGCTTCGTCGGCGAGCACCTCGATGCGCACATTCTCGCCGCCGAGCGTGCTGGAGCGCCGGTTGCGCCCGCCAACTCCCTTGGCGGGGGTCAGCGTATAGCCGAGCGCGCCGGCCGCCAGGATGGCGCGGCTCAGTCGATCGGCCAGAACGGATTCGCCGACCACGGTCAGCAGCTTCACGGGAACGGTCGGCATCCTCGCCTCCTGCGTCGAACCGGCGGCACCATGGACCGCACCGCGCGCCCGCCAAAGCGCCAAGTCATGCGGCCGGATCGGCGTCCGCCGCATGCACTGCAAGGCGGCCATGTGTCAGCCGGAATTGACGTAAAATTCTTTTGACACTCGCCCGCACGGCGCCGCGCCCAGCGTCACCTGTACTGTCGGGGTCCCGGGAAAACTGGAAACGCATTCCGTAAATTTCCGCATGGAATTGAATGAAGAAATTAGAGCCGGCAGCTTACAGCCGCTTCCGATCAGCGAAAAAGCAAACTTTTAGCGGAAACCATTGCATTTATGCTGCATTCGTTCATTTAGTATCTTGAAAAATATTAAATAATACATTTAGATGCAATGTCTACGCACGCGAACCCGGAGTCCATATTGCCTGCGCAGGTGTCAATCTGCCATGACAGATGGTCCGGCAAAACCGTTCGGCTTCCCGCTCGTTTGATTTCAATCAACGCACGGCCCGTTGCAATGCGCCACATTTGTCCCTGCCGGCGGAAACCGGCTTGGCGCCACCAGACAGCACCAAACCAGGCACCAGCCACCACAGGGGCAGAGGAACAGGGCCACCGACAGTACACAAGGTATTTTGGTTGCAGGCAAGTGGCCGCCACAGGCGCCGCGTCTCCCGAAATACCCAAACACGCCGGCACAGACTTCCTTCCGCGATGTGCCGGCGACACGTTCCCCCAGGCGATCCCCCGGCATCTAGGATGTCGGCCGGACCGCCCAACTCGGCCGCACCAGGTGTGCGCACGGCCCGGCGAGCAATCGCTGGGCCGTTTTTATCTCTGCCGCAACCCGGCTGACATCGGTTCCCTGTCGGCGTATCTCTGGCGGCCTGTCGTTGGCCCACCCACGCCAGCCGGAGGGACCGCCATGCTCACCGCCGCCTCGCCGCTCCCGCTCAACGACCCGGCGCTGTTCCGCCAGGCCAACTTCATCGATGGCGCCTGGGTCGCGGCGGACAGCGGCAGGACCATCGTGGTCCGCAACCCCGCCACCGGCGCGCCGATCGGCGCGGTGCCCGCCATGGGCGCCGCCGAAACCCGCCGCGCCATCGAGGCCGCCCACCGCGCCCAGCCCGCCTGGCGCGCCGCCACCGCGAAGGAGCGCAGCGTCATCCTGCGCCGCCTCAACGACCTGATGCTCGCCAATGCCGAGGACCTCGCGGTGATCATGACCGCCGAGCAGGGCAAGCCGCTCGCCGAAAGCCGCGGCGAGATCGGCTATGCGGCCAGCTTCCTCGAGTGGTTCGCGGAAGAAGCCAAGCGCGTCTACGGCGACATCATCCCGCAGAACGCGCGCGGCCGGCGCATCCTCGTGCAGAAGCAGCCGATCGGCGTGTTCGCCTCGATCACGCCGTGGAACTTCCCCAGCGCCATGATCACCCGCAAGACCGGCCCGGGCTGGGCGGCCGGCTGCACCGGGGTCATCCGCCCGGCCAGCCAGACCCCGTTCTCCGCCCTCGCCATCGCCGTGCTGGCCGAGCGTGCCGGCATGCCGGCCGGCGTCTGCAACGTCATCACCGGCCCGTCCGGCGAAACCGGCGCCGAACTCGCCGCCAACCCGCTGGTGCGCAAGCTCACCTTCACCGGCAGTACTGAAGTCGGCGCAAAGCTGCTGGCGATGTGTGCGCCGACCATCAAGAAGACCAGCATGGAACTGGGCGGCAACGCGCCGTTCATCGTGTTCGACGACGCCGACCTCGACTCCGCGGTGCTGGGCGCGATGGCCAGCAAGTATCGCAACACCGGCCAGACCTGTGTCTGCGCCAACCGCATCCTGGTGCAGGACGCGGTGTACGACGCCTTCGCCGGCAAGCTGAAGGCAGCCGTCGAGCAACTCCGCGTCGGCAATGGCATGGAGCCGGGCGTCACCCAGGGACCGCTGATCAATGCCGATGCGGTGACCAAGGTGGAGCAGCACATCGCCGACGCGCTCGCCCGCGGCGCCAGCATCGTTACCGGCGGCCAGCGCCACGCCAGGGGCGGCACCTTCTTCCAGCCGACCCTGCTCGCCAACGTGCCGACCGATGCGCTGATCTTCCGCGAGGAAACCTTCGGTCCGGTGGCGCCGCTGTTCCGTTTTCAGACCGAAGGCGAAGCGATCCGGCTGGCCAACGACACCGCGTTCGGTCTCGCCGCGTATTTCTATGCGCGCGATGTCGGCCGCATCTTCCGGGTGGCCGAGGCGCTGGAGTACGGCATCATCGGCATCAACGAGGGCATCATCTCCACCGAGGTGGCCCCGTTCGGCGGCATGAAATCCTCCGGCCTCGGCCGCGAGGGATCGAAATACGGCATCGAGGAGTACCTCGAAATCAAGTACCTCGCCCTCGGCGGCATCGGCGACTAGAGCGACATCGGCCAGACCGGCGACCGCCGGCCGATAAAGTTGCTCGCCAAAACAAAGAGCTGGAGCGCGCTGACCGTTTACGGTCAGCCTGAAGGCGCTCTGGCGAATCGACACGTCCTTGAAGCGGGCGGGGGAAGGGGCAGCCCGCGCCGCCGCCCGCAAATCCGACCCACCCAAGCGAGGCGCCGCATGCCGTACGACTTCGACCTCTTCGTCATCGGTGGCGGCTCCGGCGGCGTGCGCTGTGCCCGCATCGCTGCCGGTCACGGCGCCCGCGTCGCGGTGGCCGAGCAGCGCTTCTGGGGCGGCACCTGCGTCAATGTCGGCTGCGTGCCGAAGAAGCTCATGGTCATGGCCGCGGAATACGGCCAGGCCGCGCAGGACAGCCGCGGCTTCGGCTGGGACACCGCCCCGCCGCGCCATCACTGGGCGGCGCTGATCGCCGCCAAGGATCGCGAGATCGCCCGGCTCAACGGCAGCTACCGCCGCCTGCTGGACGGTTCCGGCTGCACCAGCTTCGATTCGCGCGCGACCCTGCTCGATCCGCACACGCTGGAGGTCGCCGGCCGCCGCGTCACCGCGGAGCGCATCGTGCTGGCCACCGGCGGCCGTCCGGTGCGGCCGGACTTCCCCGGCGCTGCGCACAGCATCGTCTCCGACGACGTGTTTTCCCTGCCGGCGTTGCCGCGCCGCATCGTGCTGCTGGGCGGCGGCTACATCGCCGTCGAATTCGCCGGCATCTTCGCCGGCCTCGGTGCCGAGGTGGACCTGGTCTATCGCCAGCCTTTGCCCCTGCGCGGCTTCGACGAGGATTTGCGCACCGCGCTGGCCGAGGCGATGCAGGCCGGCGGCATCCGCCTGCACCCCGCCACCACCATCGCCGCCGTCGAGGCGGACGGCGCGGCGAAGCGGGTCACCCTGGGCAACGGCACCCTGCTGCCGGCCGATCTGGTGTTCGCCGCCACCGGCCGCCTGCCCAACACCGACGGCCTCGGCCTGGCGCAGGCCGGTGTGGCCACCGACGGGTTCGGCGCGGTGTGCGTGCACGGGCATGCCGAAACCAGCGTGCCCAATATCTTCGCCATCGGCGACGTCACCAACCGCCTGAACCTCACCCCGGTGGCGATCGCCGAGGGCCATTCGCTGGCCGACCGCCTGTTCGGCGCCGGCCCGCGCGACTGGGCGTTCGAGGCGGTGGCGACCGCGGTGTTTTCCGCCCCGCCGATCGGCACGGTCGGGCTGACCGAGGAACAGGCGGCGCTGCGCGGCCCGGCCGACATCTATCTCAGCCGCTTCACCCCGATGCGCCACACGCTGTCCGGCCGGGCGCGCAGGACCCTGATGAAACTCGTGGTCTGCCAGCAGACCCAGCGCGTGCTGGGCGCCCATATGCTGGGCGAGGACGCGCCCGAAATCGTCCAGGGGCTGTCGATCGCCATCAACAGCGGCGCCACCAAGCAGGATTTCGACCGCACCATCGGCATCCATCCCACCGCCGCCGAGGAGTTTGTCACCCTGCGGACCCGGACCCGCGCCGTCGGGTGAAGCAAGGCCAGGGCGCTGCCCTGGACCCGCAAGGGTTCGGTGGACCCCTTGACCCCATTCCCCAGGTGAGCGGCCTCCGCAGTAGCCAACCGCCCCCGTTTGGGGGGATAACCCCCGCACTTGCCCGGCCGGACCGTCTCCGGCCGACCCAGGAGCCCCCGCTATGCCCACCACCTGGACCCCCGATTCCTGGCGCAGCCGCCCGATCCGCCAGGTGCCCGCCTATCCCGACCCGGCGCGCCTTGCCGCCGTCGAGGCCAAGCTGCGCCGCTATCCCCCGCTGGTGTTCGCCGGCGAGGTGCGCGCCCTGAAGGCCGCGCTGGCCCGCGCCGCCGACGGCCGCGCCTTCGTGCTGCAGGGCGGCGACTGCGCCGAGAGCTTCCAGGACTTCACCGCCAACATCATCCGCGACACCTTCCGCGTGCTGCTGCAGATGTCGGTGGTGCTCACCTTCGGCGCCTCGCTGCCGGTGGTGAAGCTCGGCCGCATGGCCGGCCAGTTCGCCAAGCCCCGCTCCTCGGACGTCGAAACCCGCGACGGCGAGACGCTGCCCACCTATCGCGGCGACATCGTCAACGGCGCGGAATTCACCCCCGAGGCCCGCGTGCCCGACCCGACGCGCATGGAAACCGGCTATTTTCAGTCCGCCGGCACGCTCAACCTGCTGCGCGCCTTCGCCACCGGCGGCTATGCCGACCTGCACGAGGTGCATCGCTGGAATCTCGGCTTCGTCGCCCGCTCGCCGCTGATCGAGCGCTACCAGTCGCTGGCCCACCGCATCGACGAAACCCTGGCCTTCATGTCCGCCTGCGGCATCTCGTCGAGCACCACGCCGCAGATCCGCGAGACCGACTTCTTCACCAGCCACGAGTCGCTGCTGCTGCCCTATGAGCAGGCGCTGACCCGGGTCGATTCCACCTCCGGCGACTGGTACGCCTGCTCGGCGCATTTCCTCTGGATCGGCGACCGCACCCGCCAGCCGGACGGCGCGCATGTCGAGTTCATGCGCGGGGTGCGCAACCCGATCGGCATCAAGGTCGGCCCCACCACCCCGGTCGAGGACCTGCTGCGCCTGATCGATATCCTCAACCCCACCGATGAACCCGGCCGCCTGACCCTGATCACCCGCATGGGCGCGGAGAAGGTGCAGCACCTGCTGCCGCCGCTGCTGCGCGCGGTGCGCCGCGAAGGCCGCCGCGTCGTCTGGGTCTGCGACCCGATGCACGGCAATACCATTTCGTCGAATGCCGGTCTCAAGACCCGCAGCTTCGACGCCATCCTGGCCGAGGTGCACGGTTTCTTCGACGCCCACGCCGCCGAGGGCACCTGGGCCGGCGGCGTGCATGTCGAAATGACCGGCCACGAGGTGACCGAGTGCATCGGCGGCGCGCACGGCCTGACCATGATGGACCTCGGCGAGCACTACGAGACGTTCTGCGATCCGCGCCTGAACGCCGAGCAGTCGCTGGAACTGGCCTTCCTGGTCGCCGAGGAACTGACGGCCCGCCGCGCGCCGGTGGCCGATCGAATTCCGGCGGTGGCGGCGCAGTAACCGCTCATGTCCACGCCCACAGGAGGAGACAACGGCGCTGCGGCGGCCCTGGCCGCCGACATCGCCGCGCGCACCGACGCCTATTTCAACCGCACCCGCGCCATCGTGCAGCGCTATGGCGACCGGCACGTCACCTACGCCGTGTTCCTGCGCCGCCCGGTCATTTCGGCGCCGCGGCTGATGCTGGACTGGCTTGCCACCGTCGCCGCCGCCCGCGGCACCAGCTTCGGTTGCGAGGTGATGTACCCGGAGGGAAGCTGGGTCGGCGCCGGCGAGCCGCTGGTCTACATCGCCGGCAGCCTGGCGATGCTCTCCGACCTCGAGACTCTGCTGCTGCAGAAGATCGGCCCGGCCTGCGTGGCCGCCCACAACGCCTATCAGATGAGCCTCGCCTTGCCCGGCGTTGCCTTCCTGGCCATGGAGGCGCGCCACTGCGCCGGCGCCGAGATGCAGGACATGATGGCCTATGCCGCCGCGGTCGGCAGTGCCGCGGCGCAGGCCGAGGGCGCGCGCGGCTTCGTTGGCAATGCCAATGACGGCACGGCGCACTGGTTCGGCGCCGGGCTTGGCCAGAACGGCAGCGGCCAGACGCTGCGCGGCCGCGGCACCATGCCGCATGCGCTGATCGGCTATGCCGGCTCCACCCTGCGCGCCGCCGAGATGTTCCAGGAAACGTTTCCCGACGAGGCACTGACCGTCCTGGTGGACTATTTCGGCCGCGAGATCACCGACGGCATCGCCTCCTGCCGCCGCTTTCCCGAGCTCGCCGCCGAGGGCCGGATGTCGCTGCGGCTCGACACCCATGGCGGGCGTTTCCTGGAGGGGCTGGACCCCGCCGAGAGCTACGCCGTGCTGGAGCGCCACGCCCCCGGCGCCATCCGCCGCTACCGCAGCGAGACCGAGTTGCGCTTCCTGGTCGGCACCGGCGTCTCCGCCGCCGCCATCTGGCGGCTGCGCGAGGCGCTGGATCAGGCCGGTTTCCCGGCGGTGAAGATCATCGTCTCCTCCGGCTTCGGGGTGGACAAGTGCCGGGTGATGGCGGATGCGCGGGCGCCGATCGACGTGGTCGGCACCGGCAGCTTCATTCCCGACGCCTGGCACGAAACCTACGCCACCGCCGACATCGTCGATTACGACGGCGTGCCGATGGTCAAGCTCGGCCGCGAGTTCCTGCTGCGCCGCAACGGCGCGCGCAGGAAAACCGCCGGCTGAGAGTTTGTGAATGAATGCCCGCGCCGCTCCGATTCTGCCGGAAACGTTCAATGATATCAGTGGGCGTTCATTCGCAAGTTCGATTGCTTCACAAGCTCTGACCGCTTCCTGCAGGCAACGGACCCCATGGACGAACCGACCGACCGCTACGCGACCTTCCGCAACATCGACTGCGCCGGCAAGGCGCAGCTTGTGATCGAGCGCCTGCAACCGTTGCTCGACGCGGCGGACAATCCGTTCTGGGCCTATTTCAGCAAGCAACGGGCCGAGGCGCACGCCAAGGGCTTCGACGACCTGCGGGTGTTGCACACCTACCTGCCGACGCTGCGTGAATTGCTGTCCGACGCGGCGGAAGACGAGACGCTGGCGCTGCTGGAGGAACTCGAAGTCACCTGCATGTAAGGTCCACCGCGCAGGCTTAACGATTCAGGCAGGGTTTCGTGGGATCACTCCGTCCGTCCCCCGGCGGAAACGGAGCCATGGCGAGACCGACGGACGACGTACAGAACTGGATGCACATGTTCCGCTGGATCGTGAAGCTGATCCGCGACGAGTACGAGGTGGACGAAAGCAAGCTGGTCCGCGCCGCGGTGCTGGAGACCGATTGCGGCCTGATGATCGAGGACATCGAAGCGGTGCTGGGCATCATCGCCGAGAGCTTCGCCGTCCGCTTCCCGCCCGCCACGCTGGACGAGATCGTCAGGCTGGAGGAGTTGTGCATGCTGGCGACCTGGCTGAAGGGTCTCTACAAGCGCCCGGTGTTCATCTCCGAGGCATTCGAGGCAAGGTGCCGCGCGCTGAACGCGACCTGCGGGTGAGCCGACCACTCCGAAGTATATCAGCCTCTCTGTTTGGCGACTGCTTTGCGTGGTTTCCAGAACTTCCCCACCAGGTAGCTTTCGCATGATCCTATCAGGGTGTCGTCTCGGCCCCCATGCCGACGGGCCGTCAGCGGTCATGACCGCATCCGCGCGCGAACCATGATCGCACCTGCCCGCCATTCCCTGTAGGCTTGCCCGATGCGCCCGCTCGCCATGCTTGCCCTGCTGCTGCTCGCCGCCTGCGCCGAGGCCATCGGCGCGGAGCCGCCCGGCGCGTGCGGCCTGGTCGGGACATCCGTGCTGCCGATCACCCGGCTCGGGCCGTTCGTGTCCGTCGAGTCGATGGTCGATGGCGCGCCGGCGCGCATGCTGGTGGATACCGGCGCCGGCAGCACGGTGCTGTCGCTCGCCGTGGTGCACCGGGCCGGCGCGGCGCTCGACGTGCGCCGGGTGGTGCGCGCCACCGGCATCGGCGGCACCGCCACCTACCCCACCGCCCGCATCAGGCGCCTGCTGCTGGGCAATATTCCGGTCGAGCCGGCGGTGGTGACCGTCATGCCGACGGTGCCGGTGGCGGACGGCAATATCGGCATGGACATTCTGGGCGACGTTGACCTCGACATCGACCTGCCGGAGGGGCGCATTACCCTGCATCGCGGCCGGCTGTGCCCGGATGCCAACCCGCCCTGGGCGGCGGGCGCCACCGAGTTGCACACCGAGGCGCGCATGCCGCCGCAGTTGCCCGCAACCGCCCGGCCGCGCCAGTTGCTGGCGGCGATACTGCTGGATGGCATGGCGGCGCTGGCGCAGATCGACACCGGCGCCGGGACCTCGTTCGTGGCGCGCGCCTTCGCCGCCCGGCTCGGCGTGACCGACGCGCAGCTTGCGTCCGGCCCGCCGGTGCGCCTGGCCGGGCTGTCGCCGGACGGCGCGACCGGGCGGCTCTGGCAGTTCCGCGAGGCGCGGATCGGCACGGAGCGGCTGAACGCGCCGGTCATGGTGGTGGCGGACCTGCACAACCAGGGCTTCGACGTGCTGCTGGGCATGGATTTCCTGACCGTCCACCGGGTCTGGATGTCCTATGGTGCGCGCCGGATATTCGTGGCGCCACGGTAACGGCGGTGCTGGCCGGGGGTGGTGGGCGCGACAGGGATTGAACCTGTGACCCTTCGCGTGTGAAGCGAATGCTCTCCCGCTGAGCTACGCGCCCCCGTCCGGGACGGGCCTCAGGAGATCGGCCCGGACGGGTCTGATAGGTCGGCGCGCTTGGGCATGTCAAGCGCTGCGCCGCGAACGCGCGGCCCCGGGTCCAGGTCAACGGCCCTGAGGGTGTGGCATGCCGTCAGGCGCGCGGTCAGAGCTTGTGAAGCAATCGAACTTGTGAATGAACGCCCGCTGATATCATTGATCTTTTTCGGCAGGATCGGCGCGTCGCGGGCATTCATTCACAAACTCTCAGCCGTGGCTGATGCGCACCCCCAGCACCTCGATGAATTTGGCCAGCCATGCCGGATGGGCCGGCCAGGCCGGTGCGGTGACCAGATTGCCATCGGCGATGGCGTCATTGATCGCAATTTCGGCGTAGCGGGCGCCGGCCAGGGTCACTTCCGGCGCGCAGGCCGGATAGGCCGACACCGTGCGGCCGCCGATGACGCCGGCCGCGGCCAGCAACTGCGCGCCGTGGCAAATCGCGGCGATCGGTTTGTTGGCGGCGGCGAAGGCGCGGATCAGCGCCAGCACGCCTTCGTTGAGGCGCAGATATTCGGGGGCCCGGCCACCGGGGATGACGAGGCCATCATACTGGTCGGCGGAAACCGCATCGAAATCGGCATTCAGGCTGAACCGGTGGCCCGGCTTTTCGGTGTAGGTCTGATGCCCCTCGAAGTCGTGGATGGCGGTGGCGACGCTGTCACCCGCCTGCTTGCCCGGACACACGGCATGCACCGTCAGACCGACCACCTGAAGTGCCTGGAACGGCACCATGACCTCGTAGTCCTCGACAAAGTCGCCGACGATCATCAGGAGTTTCTTGGCCAAAACGGTTTCCTCCGGTTGGATGGTGGCGAAACGAGTGGACGCTTCCCGTCGCAGGCGAAACATCCTAGCGGCCGCACGGACCCCCGGTCAAAGGCAAGGCGGCGGTCGCCGTTGCCGGCACCCGTGTTGACAGCGCTGGCGCCGGGCACCTATCCGGGGTGTCATCGCGGTGCCGGCATCCCCAGGGATGGACGGTCCAAGGGGGAATGCTGTGCCTTCGAGCGTGCCTGCGCCCGGCGACCATGCCGGGGCTGATCCCGTGACCGCGCGCGGCAAGCCGCTGTCGAACAACTGTCACTGGTGCGAACCGGCAGCTTCAGGGCACCACGGCTTCACTGCCCCGCACGCCAGGAGACCTGCCACGGTGGCCATACGTCCTCGGGCAGAGCGTTCCGGGCATTGCGTCAGCCCGATGCGTGGGGTTCTCCTGCTGGTCGCGCCGCTGGTGTGCTGGTCGGTTGCGGCGGCGGCGGACGATGCTGCACCGCCGGATGATGCCGCCCCCCAGCAATGGGCCATCCATGGCCAGACCACCACCGTCTGGGGGTATCAGCCGGCGTTCCGCTCCAGCTATCAGGGCGCCCACAGCCTGCCGGCGGCGGCGAATGGCCGCGAAACATTCGATCTCACGCTCGCCGGTGGCGTGCGTCCGTGGCAAGGCGCGGAGCTCTGGATCAGTCCGGAGATCGACCAGGGCTTCGGGGTGGGCAACGGCCTCGGGGTCGCCGGCTATATCAGCGGCGAGGCCTATAAGCTCGGGGCGGTTGACCCGTATGGCCGCCTGGCGCGCGCATTCTTCCGCCAGACCTTCGATCTGGGGGGCGCGAGCGAGAAGGTCGACCCTGACCTGACCCAGCTTGGCGGCATGGAAACGGCCGACCGCCTGATGATCACCATCGGCAAGTTCGCCGTCACCGACATCTTCGACACCAACGACTATGCGCATGACCCGCGCGGCGACTTCCTGAACTGGGCGATCCTTGACCTGGGGGCCTTCGACTACGCGGCGGATGCATGGGGCACGACCTACGGCGCCGCGGCGGAGTGGTACCAGGGGCGATGGACCGCCAGGGTCGGCGCCTTCGACCTGACCAACGTGCCGAACAGCTCCTTCCTCAATGTGCCGCTGCTGCAGCAGAACCAGTATGTCGCGGAACTGGAGGAGCGGCATACGCTGTGGGATCAGCCCGGCAAGCTCAAGGTCCTCTATTGGATGACGTTCGGCAATCTCGGCACCTACAACGCTGCGGTGGCGCTGGGTACGGCGACCGGCCAGACGCCGGTGACCGGCGACGTGCGCCACTGGCAGAGCAAGTATGGCGTGGGGTTCAACCTGGAACAGCGGATCGCCGGCGATCTTGGCATGTTCGCCCGCGCCGGCTGGTCGCAGGGGAGCGTGGAGGAGGTCGATTTCACCGACATCAACCAGTCGGTGTCGATCGGCCTGTCGCTGGCCGGCACGCGCTGGGGGCGGCCGGCCGATACGGTGGGGCTGGCCGGTGTGGTCAATCAGATTTCCCATGCGGGCAAACAATATCTGGCTGCCGGCGGCCTGGGCGGGATCATCGGCGACGGCCAGTTGCCGAAGGCGGGTCCCGAGCAGATTCTTGAGACGTATTACCGCTTTGCCGCGTTCAGCTTTGCCCATGTCGCGGCCGATTATCAGTTCGTCAACAATCCGGCCTATAACCGCCAGCGCGGCCCCGTCTCCGTGTTCGCACTGCGGGTGCATGCCGGGTTCTGAATCCAATCCGCCGGTGCTCCGGCCGGGGCCAGCCGGTGATAGCCCTGCCAGCGATACATGATCGCCGAGACCCCCCAGGCGAGGATGAAAATTCCGATCACGGCAAAGCCGAAGCTGGCCAGATCGTCCTCCAGCCCGGACACCACCGACCACACGCCGCCTTCCAGGCCGAGTTGCCCGGCCAGCAGGCCGAGCGCCTCGATGCCGCCGATCAGCAGCGCCACCACCACGGAAGCCGCGGTGATGGTGAGGTTGTACCAGAGCTTGCGAACCGGGCAGCGCAGCGCCCAGCCGTAGGCGCCCACCATCAGCGCGCTGTCCGCCGTATCCACCAGCGCCATGCCGGCGGTGAACAGGGCCGGAAACACCAGGGTCTGCCATGGCGACATGCCGTGCGCCGCCTGCGCCGCGGCGATGCCGAGCAGGCCGATTTCGGTGGCGGTGTCGAAGCCCAGCCCGAACAGAAAGCCGAGCGGGTACATGTGCCGGCTGCGGGTGACGGCGCGGAACAACGGCCGGCACAGCCGCGCCAGCATCCCGCCGCCCGCCTGCGCGGCCTCCGCGCCGGCCGCCCCCAGCGTGCCGCCGGCGGCGACCTGGCGGAAGCTGCGCCACACCCGGCCCAGGATCACCAGGTTGACCAGCGCGATCAGCAGCAGGAACCCGGCCGAAACCGCGGTGCCGAGCACGCTGCCGATCGCCTTGAAGCCGGCCAGCCGGTCCTGCATCGCCGCCGTGGTGGCGGCGATGGCCAGCGAGGCCAGCACGACGACGGTGGAATGGCCGAGCGAGAAGAACAACCCGGCGGCGACCGGCCGCCGGCCTTCCTGCATGAGCTTGCGCACGACGTTGTCGATGGCGGCGATATGGTCGGCGTCCACGGCGTGGCGCAGGCCGAACACCCAGGCGAGCAGGGCGGTGCCCAGCAAGGCCGGCCGGTCGGCGAATGCCTGCCAAGCCCAGGCCCAGGCGGCGAGGTTGGCCGCGCTCAGCAGCCCAAGCAGCCAGGCCGGGCGCTGCCACATGCCGCTGGCCGGGGGACCGGCATCCGCTGTCTGCGTGCCCATGCTGGCATCATACCTTTCGGCCGCTTCCTCACACAGGATTGCCGCCACCTTTCCTTTCCGTCAAGACACCTGATACCCAAAGCACCGAACGGGGAGAGGGCGCCGTGCAACGGATCACCATCACGATCGATGACGACCTGCTGGACGCGGTTGACGGCTTGATGGCCCGGCGCGGCTACGCCAGCCGGTCGGAGACGTTCCGCGACATCCTGCGCGACATGATGGACCGGCAGAGCGCCGGCGATCCCGCCGCCGACTGCATCGCCGCGTTCAGCTATGTGTTCGATCACGCGACGCGCGACCTGGCCAGCCGGCTGACGCAGGCCCATCACGATCAGCACGATCTGTCGGTCGCCAGCCTGCACGTGCATCTCGATCACGAGTCCTGCCTGGAGGTGTCGGTGCTGCGCGGCGCGACCGGCAGCGTCACCGCGTTCGCCGACACGCTGGCGACGCAGCGCGGGGTCCGGCACGCCCATCTGCACCTGATCCCGGTGCGGGTCTCGGCCGCCGACCACGCGCATGGGGAACGGTCAACGGCGCACGGACATCTGCACGCCTGAAGTGCGACAGTTGCGCGACGGTGGCATCGTGCTGCGCCCATCTCCGCGCGCGTTTCGCCGCGACGCATTGGACCAGGGAGACCCGGATTGAGCGCCCTCATTATCGCGACGGTGGTTTTCATCTGCTGCTTCGGCGCGGCGCTGGCGGGCATGGTGCTGCACGTCAAGGTGCCGGACCACCAGCTTGACGGCGACAGCAAGGAAGTCGTGAAGCTGGTGATGGGCCTGATCGCCACCATGGCCGCCCTGGTGCTCAGCCTGCTCATCGCCTCCGCGAAAAGCTCCTACGACACGCAGGCGACCGAGCTGCAGCAGATTTCAGCCAACATCGTGCAACTTGACGGGATACTGGAGCTTTATGGTCCGGAAACAAAAGAGATACGGAGTGCGCTCAGACAGACTGTGATGGAGGCGGACCAACGCATCTGGCATGCGGACCAGGGCGCGAAAGCAATAATGGACTCGTCCCATATCCGGGATGGCGCCGCCCTGTTCTATGCAAAGCTGCATGGCCTCTCCCCGACAAACGGTCAACAGCGCAGCGCAATAGCGTCTGCATTGCAGATCGGATCGGCCCTCGGCCATACCAGAATCCTGATGTTTGAGCAATCCGGAGATTCCATTCCATGGCTGTTGGAAGGAATTCTGTTATTCTGGGTGTCGATGCTTTTCATGGGATTCGGTTTGTTTGCGCGCTCCCATGTCACCATCATCGCGGCCTTCCTGGTTGGCGCGATCTCGGTTGCCAGTGCGACCTTCCTCATATTGGAACTGAGCCAGCCCTATGACGGCATGATGCGTCTCTCGGATGCCCCGCTCCGCAGCGCGCTGGCCATCATCGACCAGTAGTATTGTGGTTTCCTCCACCGCCTGCCGCCGGCGTCACCCGGGCGGCGTTGCCCAGCCTTGCGCCGCCCCCCGGTTTCACATTCGTGTCACCCGGCACTAGGATGCCGCCCACAGAAACGTGAGGACGCCGCCTATGGACGCGACCGTCAAGTACCTGCTCGACGAAACCAGGATTCCCAAGGACTGGTACAACATCGTGGCCGACCTGCCACGCGCGCCTGATCCGGCGTTGCATCCGGGCACCCTGCAGCCGATCGGCCCGGCCGATCTGGCGCCGATCTTCCCGATGGACCTGATTCTGCAGGAGGTCAGCACCGAACGCCATGTGGCGATCCCCGAGCCGGTGCGCGAAATCTACCGCCAGTGGCGGCCGTCGCCGCTGGTGCGCGCGCGGCGACTGGAAAAGGCGCTGGATACCCCCGCGCGTATCTACTTCAAATACGAAGGCGTCAGCGCCGCCGGCAGCCACAAGCTGAACACCGCGGTGGCGCAGGCCTTCTACAACCGCGAGGCCGGCATCAGGCGTCTGAGCACCGAAACCGGGGCTGGCCAGTGGGGCTCCTCGCTCGCCTATGCCGGCGCGCTGTTCGGCCTCGAAGTGCGCGTGTTCATGGTGAAGTCCAGCTTCCACCAGAAGCCGTACCGCAAGGGGCTGATGGAAACCTGGGGCGCCACCTGCATCGCCAGCCCCAGCAACCAGACCGAGGCCGGGCGCCGCGTGCTCGCCGAGCATCCCGACACTTCGGGCAGCCTCGGCATCGCGATCAGCGAGGCGGTCGAGATCGCCGCGCAGAACGCCGACACCAACTACGCGCTCGGCTCGGTGCTCAACCATGTGCTGCTGCACCAGACGATCATCGGCCAGGAAGCGATCGAGCAGTTCGCGCTGGCCGATGACTATCCCGACATCCTGGTCGGCTGCACCGGCGGCGGCTCCAACTTCGCCGGTCTGGTGTTTCCCTTCCTCGGCGCGCAATTGCGCGGCGGGCGCCGGGTGAAGGCCATCGCCTGCGAGCCGGCCGCCTGTCCGACGCTGACGCGCGGGCCGTTCGCCTATGATTTCGGCGACACCGGGCATCTGACGCCGCTGGTGCGCATGCACACGCTGGGCTCGGCCTTCATTCCGCCGGGCTTCCATGCCGGCGGCCTGCGCTACCACGGCATGGCGCCGCTGGTGAGCCTGGTGCAGGAGCTGGGTCTGATCGAATCGCGTGCCTTCAAGCAGACGCCGTGTTTCGAAGCCGGCGTGCAGTTCTCCCGCAACGAGGGCATCCTGCCGGCGCCGGAGGCCAACCACGCGATCCGCGCGGTGATCGACGAGGCGTTGCGCTGCAAGGAGGAGGGCGTTTCCCGGGCGATCCTGTTCAACCTGTCCGGGCACGGCCATTTCGACATGCAGGCGTACATCGATTACTTCGCCGGCAAGCTTGAGGACCGCAGCTACGACGAGGCGGATCTGCAGGCGGCGCTGGCGGAATTGCCGAAGGTCGCAGCCTGAACGCCTGACTTAGGGGAATGGGGGGCAGGGGGCCATCGCCCCCTGCCGGGTCCAGGGCAGCGCCCTGGCCTTCCTTGCTTTCTGTTGGAGCCTGTTGAATGATCGTCCGCAGCGTCCATGACCTGCGCAGCGCAGTGCAAGCCTGGCGCAGGTCAGGCGAGCGCATCGCCCTGGTCCCCACCATGGGCGCGCTGCATGATGGCCATCTGGCGCTGATCCGCCTGGCGGCGCGGTCTTCCGAGCGGGTGATCGTGTCGATCTTCGTCAACCCGTTGCAGTTCGGCCCGAACGAGGACCTGTCCAGTTACCCCCGCCGGGAAGCGGTCGACGTCGCGGCGGCGACGCAGGCCGGCGCGCAACTGGTGTTCGCTCCCACGGTGGCGGACATGTATGCCCCCGGCCATGCCACCACGGTGCATGTCGCCGGCCTCACCGAGGGCCTGTGCGGCGCGTCTCGTCCCGGCCATTTCGACGGTGTGGCGACGGTGGTGGCCAAGCTGCTGCTGCAGGCGCTGCCGGATGCGGCGTTCTTCGGCGAGAAGGATTACCAGCAATTGCAGGTCATCCGCCGGATGGTGCGCGACCTCGACATCCCCGTGCGCATCGAGGGCATGCCGACGCTGCGCGAGCCGGACGGGCTGGCGATGTCCTCGCGCAACGCCTATCTGTCGGCCGACCAGCGGCGCATCGCCCCGGTGCTCGCCGCCACGCTGGGCGAACTGGCGCAGCGTCTGGCCGGCGATGCCGGCGCGGTGGCGGCGGCAATTGCGGCGGCAAAGGCGCGGCTGCGCGCGGCCGGTTTCGCCGCCATCGACTACCTGGAGGTGTGCGACGCGCAGACGCTGGCGCCGCTGGCGCGGGTGGAGCGGCCGGCGCGCGCCCTGGCGGCGGTGCGGCTGGGCGGCACAAGGCTGATCGACAACGTTCCGGTGGCGGGGCCAACCGCATGAAGTCGCTGACGGAATACCTCACCTTCACGCTGCCCGGGCGGATGGGGTTCGTGAACATCACCGCGCAGCTTGCGCGGCTGGTGACCCGCAGCGCCGTGCAGGAGGGGCTGCTGCTGTGCAACGCCATGCACATCACCGCCTCGGTGTTCATCAACGACGACGAGCCGGGGCTGCACGAGGACTACCGGCGCTGGCTGGAGCGGCTGGCGCCGTTCGACGCCTCGCCGCAGACCTACCGCCACAACCGCACCGGCGAGGACAACGCCGATGCGCATATGAAGCGCCAGGTGATGGGCCGCGAGGTGGTCATCGCCATCACCGCCGGAAAGCTCGATTTCGGCCCCTGGGAGCAGGTGTTCTACGGCGAGTTCGACGGACGCCGGCCGAAGCGGGTGCTGGTGAAGATCATCGGCGAATAGCGATGACCGGTTCGGCCGCGAACGCATCCCCTCTGGATGCCGCCCCGCTCCTCCTCTAGTTTCAGAGGAAGCGGTTGGCTGTGACCAGGCCGTCAAGAAAATCCATTGCGGAGGAAACGCCATGAGCGAGAAGGCGCAGCGTCCCGAAGCCTCGTCCGGGGTGCCCGACTACCACACCGAAGCCGCCGGCTTCCGGCTGGAAGCGCTCGCTGCCACGCTGCAGGGCAGCCTGGAGACCGGGCTCAACGCCTGCGTCGAGTGCTGCGACCGCCATGCCGACGATCCGGAGCGGGTGGCGCTGGTCTGGGAAAGCCAGGACGGGCGCGGCGGCACGCTGACCTTCGCGGAGCTGAAGGACCGCACGGCCCGCTTCGCCAACTTCCTGCACGACCAGGGCGTGCAGCCCGGCGAGGTGGTGGCCGGCATGCTGCCGCGCACCCCCGATCTGCTGGTGACCATTCTCGGCACCTGGCGGGCCGGCGCGGTCTATCAGCCGCTGTTCACCGCCTTCGGGCCGAAAGCCATCGAGCACCGCCTGGGCACCAGCAAGGCCCGGCTGGTGGTCACCGACGCGGCCAACCGCGGCAAGCTCGACGACATTCCCGGCGCGCCGCCGGTGGCCATCGCCGGCGGGCCGGCGGCAGGGCCGGGCGATTTCGACCTGAGCGCCGAGCTTGCGCGCCGCAGCCCGGAGTTCACGCCGGTGCTGCGGCGCGGCGACGACCTGTTCATGATGCTGTCCACCTCCGGCACCACCGGCCTGCCCAAGGGCGTGCCGGTGCCGCTGAAGGCGCTGCTCAGCTTCCGCGTGTACATGACCGACGCGGTCGATCTGCGCCCGGCCGACCGGTTCTGGAACATCGCCGATCCGGGCTGGGCGTACGGGCTGTACTACGCCGTCACCGGCCCGCTGATGCTCGGCCACGCCACCACCTTCTATGACGGGCCGTTCACCGTCGAGAGCACCTACCGGCTGATCGAGAAGCTCGGCATCACCAATCTTGCCGGCTCCCCCACCGCGTTCCGCCTGCTGATCTCCGCCGGACCCGCCGCGGCGCGCCCGGTGAAAAGCCGGCTGCGCGCGGTCAGCAGCGCCGGCGAGCCGCTCAACCCCGAGGTCATCCGCTGGTTCGCCGCCCATCTGGACGCCCCGATCAACGACCATTACGGCCAGACCGAACTGGGCATGGTGGTGTGCAACCACCACGCGCTCGCCCATCCGGTGCATGCCGGCTCGGCCGGGCTGGCGATGCCGGGCTTCCGGGTGGCGGTGCTCGACGAGCGGAACCAGGAACTGCCGCCGCACCAGCCCGGCGTGCTGGCGGTCGATATCGCCCGCTCGCCGCTGCTGTGGTTCAGCGGCTACTGGCAGCAGCCGACACCGGCGATCGAGGGCGGCTATTACCGCACCGGCGATGTGGTCGAACTGGGCGATGACGGCGCCATCACCTTCGTCGGCCGGGGCGACGACATCATCACCTCATCCGGCTACCGGATCGGCCCGTTCGACGTGGAGAGCGCGCTGATCGAGCATGCCGCCGTGGTCGAGGCGGCGGTGATCGGCAAGCCCGACGCCGAGCGCACCGAGATCGTCAAGGCGTTCGTGGTGCTCGCCGCCACCCATGCGCCGTCGGAGGAACTGGCCGAGGAACTGCGCCAGTATGTCAAGCGCCGGCTGTCGGCGCATGCCTATCCGCGCGAGATCGCCTTCGTGCCGGCGCTGCCGAAGACACCGAGCGGCAAGCTGCAACGTTTCATGCTGCGCAACCAGGAAGTGGCGGCGGCACGGCCGGCCTCGGCCTGAGCCACCACGGAGTACGCCATGCGGATCGAAAATCACGTTTTCCTGGTCACCGGCGGCGCCTCCGGCCTCGGCGCGGCCACGGTGCGCGGGCTGGCGGCGGCCGGCGCGCGCGTGGTCATCGCCGACCTCGCGCACGCCGCCGGCACCGCGCTGGCGGCCGAACTGGGAGAGCGGGCGCGTTTCCTGTCCACCAACGTCACCAGCGAGGCCGACGGGCAGGCGGCGGTGGCGCTGGCGCGGGAGGCCTTCGGCGGCCTGCACGGGCTGGTCAACTGCGCCGGGGTCGGGCCGAGCGAGCGGGTGCTCGGCCGCAACGGGCCGCACGGGCTGGACAGCTTCGCCCGCACCGTCGGCATCAACCTGATCGGCACCTTCAACATGCTCCGTCTCGCCGCCGCGGCGATCGCCGAGGGCGCGCCGGACGACAAGGGCGAGCGGGGCGTGATCGTCAACACCGCCTCGATCGCCGCCTATGACGGGCAGATCGGCCAGGCCGGCTATGCGGCCTCGAAGGCCGGGGTGGTCGGGCTGACGCTGCCGGTGGCGCGCGAACTGGCGCGGTTCGGCATCCGCGTCGTCACCATCGCGCCCGGCATCTTCGCCACCCCGATGATGGCGGCGATGCCCCAGGAGGTTCAGGACTCGCTCGGCGCCACCGTGCCGTTCCCGCCGCGGCTGGGCGACCCGGCCGAATTCGCCGCCCTGGTGCTGCACATCTGCGCCAATACCATGTTGAACGGCGAGGTGATCCGGCTTGACGGGGCTTTGCGGATGCCGCCTCGGTAACAAGGACGCAAGTAGGGCCAGGGCGCTGCCCTGGACCCGCAAGGGGTCGGTGGACCCCTTGACCCCATTCCCGGGAGACCGCGCCCGGGCAGCGCACGGAGGAACGCAATGTCTGCATCCGATCCCATCGTCATCGTCGGCTCCGCCCGTACCCCCATGGGCGGCTTCCAGGGCGAGTTGAAGGATCTTGCTGCCCCGGTGCTGGGGGCCGCGGCGATCAGCGCCGCCGTCAGCCGCGCCGGCCTGGCCGCGGACGCGGTGGAGGAGGTGATCTTCGGCTGCGTGCTGCCGGCCGGGCAGGGCCAGGCGCCCGCCCGCCAGGCCGCGCTCGGCGCCGGGCTGCCGTTGTCCGCCGGTGCCACCACGGTCAACAAGATGTGCGGTTCCGGCATGAAGGCGGCGATGCTGGCGCACGACGCCATTCTCGCCGGCAGCGCCGCGGTGGTGGTGGCCGGCGGCATGGAGAGCATGTCCAACGCGCCCTACCTGCTCGACCGCGCCCGCGCCGGCTACCGCATGGGGCATGGCCGGGTGCTCGACCACATGTTCCTCGACGGGCTGGAGGACGCCTACGACAAGGGCCGGCTGATGGGCACCTTCGCCGAGGACTGCGCCACCAGCTACCAGTTCACCCGTGCGCAGCAGGACGAGTTTGCCATTGCCTCGCTGACCCGGGCGCGCCGGGCGATCGCCGACGGCAGTTTTTCCCTCGAGGTGGTGCCGGTCACCGCGCGCGCCGGCAGAACCGAATGGCAGGTCACCCAGGACGAGCAGCCGCCGAAAGCGAAGCCCGACAAGATTCCCACCCTCAAGCCGGCCTTCCGCGACGGCGGCACGGTGACGGCGGCGAATTCCAGCTCGATCTCCGACGGCGCCGCGGCGCTGGTGCTGATGCGCCGCTCCGAGGCCGAGCGGCGCGGCCTGACTCCGCTGGCGGCCATTGTCGGCCACGCCACCCACGCGCAGGCGCCCGGCCTGTTTGCCACCGCCCCGATCGGCGCGGTGCGGCGGCTGCTGGAGCGCACCGGCTGGGATATCGACACGGTGGATCTGTTCGAGATCAACGAGGCCTTCGCCGTGGTGGCGATGGCGGCGATGCGCGACCTCGATCTGCCGCATGACAAGGTGAACGTGCATGGCGGCGCCTGCGCGCTCGGCCACCCGATCGGTGCCTCCGGCGCGCGCATCCTGGTGACGCTGCTGGCGGCGCTGGACAAGTACGGGCTGCGCCGCGGCGTCGGCGCGCTGTGCATCGGCGGCGGCGAAGCGACCGCCGTTGCCATCGAACGCCTGTCCTGAAAGTCCCGCCATGATCCTGACCGACGAGCAGATCCAGATCCGCGACGCCGCCCACAGCTTCGCCCGGCAGCGGCTCGCCCCGTTCGCGGCGGAATGGGACCGCGAGAGCCGTTTTCCCGCCGAGGCGCTGCGGGAAATGGGCGAACTCGGCTTCCTGGGCATGCTGGTGCCGGAGGAATACGGCGGCTCCGACACCGGCCAGATCGCCTATGCGCTGGCGCTGGAAGAAATCGCCGCCGGCGACGGCCCGTGCTCCACCATCATGAGCGTGCACAGTTCGGTGGGCTGCGTGCCGATCCTGCGGTTCGGCACCGAGGAACAGAAGCAGCGCTTCCTGCCCAGGCTGGCCAGCGGCGAATGGATCGGCGGCTTTGCCCTCACCGAGCCGCAGGCCGGCTCGGACGCCGCCAACCTGCGCACCCGGGCGCGGCGGGACGGCGACGACTACGTATTGTCGGGCACCAAGCAGTTCATCACCTCCGGCAAGAACGGCCAGGTGATGATCGTGTTCGCGGTGACCGATCCGGCGGCCGGCAAGAAGGGGCTCAGCGCCTTCATCGTGCCGACCGACACGCCGGGCTACGAGGTGGTGCGGGTGGAGCAGAAACTCGGCCTGCACGCCTCCGACACCTGTCAGATCGCCTTCAACGACATGCGCGTGCCGGCCTCGCTGCGGCTGGGCGAGGAAGGGCAGGGCTACCGCATCGCCCTGGCCAATCTCGAAGGCGGGCGCATCGGCATCGGCGCGCAGTCGGTCGGCATGGCGCGCGCCGCCCTGGATGCGGCGCGCGCCTATGCGCATGACCGCGTAACCTTCGGGAAAAAGCTGATCGAGCACCAGGCGGTGGCGTTCCGGCTGGCCGACATGGCGACCCGCACCGAAGCCGCCCGCCAGCTCGTGCTGCACGCGGCGGCATTGCGGGAGGCCAAGCAGCCATGCCTGACCGAAGCCTCGATGGCCAAGCTGTTCGCCTCCGAGACGGCGGAGGCGGTGTGTTCCGCCGCCATCCAGATCCACGGCGGCTATGGCTATCTGACGGATTTTCCGGTGGAGCGCATCTATCGCGACGTCCGGGTGTGCCAGATCTACGAAGGGACCAGCGACGTGCAGCGGATCGTTATTTCCCGCGCACTGTAACGCCGGAATTGTTCAGGGAACGGGGTCAAGGGGGCCACCGCCCCCTTGCGGGTCCAGGGCAGCGCCCTGGCCTTCCTCCCCTGCCCACCGCGCCGCCAAATCCTCATCCTCCGCCCGCCCTTCCACCCAGGCCGAGCCGCCATCGGCGAAGAATTCCTTTTTCCAGAACGGCGCCCGCGTCTTCAGCCAGTCGATCAGGAACCCGGTGGCCTCCAGCGCCGCCTGGCGATGGGAAGCCGCCGCCACCACCAGCACGATGTTCCCGCCCGGCCCGAGGCGCCCCACCCGGTGGACCAGGGTGCAGCCCAGCAGCGACCACCGCCGCTCCGCCGCGGCGGCGATGCGCGCCATCGCCCGCTCGGTCATGCCGGGGTAATGCTCCAGCGTCATTGCCGTGATCGCCCGCCCGCCGGCTTCCCCGCGCACCGTGCCGACGAAGCAGCCGATGCCGCCGATATCGGCGCGCCCGGCCGAAACCGCCGCGATTTCGGCGCCGATGTCGAAATCCGCTGCCTGGACGCGGACCGTGGCCACGCCTAACCGCCGGTCACGGGCGGGAAGAACGCCACCTCATCGCCGGCCGCCACCGGCGTATCGGGCGCGGCGAAATCCTGGTTGACCGCGCAGCGCACCCGCGCCGCGGCGGAAAACGCGGCGGCATGGGGTTCGCTGCGGCCACGCAGCCAGGCCAGCAGATCGCCGACCGTCGCCACGCCATCGGGCAGCGCCACGTCCTCCGCCGCCGTGCCCAGGCGCTCGCGCAGCCAGGCGAAATACCGCAGCCGCAGCGTGCCAGGACCGGGGGGAGGGGCCGGCATGGCGGCGGAACGCCGGGCGGTCAGTGCGCGTTCGGCACGGTGGTGACGCTGCCGTCGGGGGCGATCATTGTGCTGGTGCCGTTGCCGTTGGGCACCACGATGCCCATGCCGCCCTTCGGGTCGGTAAAGGTCTGCACCCCGTTGCCGTTCTGCGTGCCAACCGCCGGGCCGTGCGGAGTCTGGTGGACCTGCATCGAGGACGGCGTCCCCGGTGCCAGAGCGGCGGGCGGTGCGGGACGGGTCTCGGCGCCGGGCGGCAGCGAACCGCCGCGCGGGGCGGGGGCAGGCGAGGGCTGCCCGGGAAATTCCGACGGGTTCTGCTGGCGCTCGAGGTCCTGCAGGGTTGGCTCAGGCGCGATCGGGCCTGGCCAGACATTGCCCGGCTCCGGCGTCAGCGGTTCCAACGCGACATCCTGGCCTTCCACCCGCAGCATGTTGGGCGCGTCGCCGGGCGGCCGGTTCGGGTTGGTGTGAAAGCTGTGGGTATCGGCGATGAACCCGCCGAATCCATCCAGCGGATTGCCAACGTAGTTCTCGCAGGCTGGCAGCAGCAGGGTCAGACCGAGCAGGGCGGTGCGCCGCATGGGCGGGAATCCTTGTCGTGCAGTCGGTTCGGGCGGGCGTGCCGGCCCGGATTTCGCAACAATGTGCCTTCGTCGCGTCGATAGCTCAAGCCGTCCCTGGCTAAGGCTTGTCGTCCACTGCCCCATATCGATGCAGGAACGCAAGCGCCCAGTCGGCGATGGCCGCCGGTTCGTTGAGCGGCAGCACCGGCCGGCTGCAGCCAGGAAGCGGAGCGTCGGCCGCCACGGCGACGATGTCCGGCCGGTCCGGCCACAGCGGCGGCTGCCCCAGGGCCGGCCGGTGCACCTCGATCTTGGGGTGCGGATTGGCTTTGAACCCCTCGACCAGCACCAGGTCGACCGGGGCCAGCCGTGCCAGCAGCCCGGCCAGCGGCGGTTCCTCGCCGCGCACCTCGTGCAGCAGCGCCCACCTTGCCCCGCTGGCGATCAGCACTTCGGCGGCGCCGGACTGGCGGTGGCGCCAGGAATCCTTGCCGGGCTGGTCCAGGTCGAAGCCGTGATGGGCATGCTTGACGGTGGAAACCGTCAGGCCGCGGGCAATGAACAGCCCCACCAGTTCAACCAGCAGCGTGGTCTTGCCGCTGCCGGACCAGCCGGCGAGGCCGAGCAGCTTCAACGCCCGCCCTGCCGGAGCGTCATTCCCGCAGCGCGTTGGGCGGCGGGCCGGCGGCATGGTGCCACCCGGCGGTCAGATAGTCCCACCCGGTCACCAGCGTCAGCAGCGCGGCGACCCAGAGCATCGACTCGCCGATCGCCGACACCGGCAGCCACTGCAGGTGCACCAGGGGGGCCGAACTGTCGCCGGCCAGCAGCGTGCCCAGCGCGCCCATCTGGAACCCGGTCTTCCATTTCGCCAGCCGGGTCACCGGCAGGCCGACCCGGACCCCGGCCAGGTATTCGCGCAGGCCGCTGACCAGGATCTCGCGCAGCATGATCACAATGGCGGGATACAGCCCCCATGAGCTCAGCCGCCCCATGCCGACCAGCATCATCAGCGCGGCCCCCACCAGCAGCTTGTCGGCGATCGGGTCCAGCATGCGGCCGAGATCGGACAACTGCAGCCGCTCGCGCGCCAGCTTGCCGTCGAAATAGTCGGTGATGGCGGCGGCGCCGAACACGATGCAGGCGAGCAGGTCCGTCAGCGGCGCGCGCACCGCGACCAGCGCCACCAGCAGCGGGATGATGGCGATGCGCGACAGGGTGAGGAGGTTGGGGAGGTCGGTGAGCATGGGGGCACCATAGGCCGAAAGCCGGCACGGGTCAGCCACCCCATCGTTGACAGCCGTGGGACGGCGGGAACGGCCCTTGCGGGGCTTTTCCCCGCGCCCCATCAGGGGCTTTCCCCCCGCCCCCCTCCAACGGCCACCGGCCCTCGGAGGGGGCCACGGGGCTGCCTCAGAGCCTGAAAAACAATCAAACTTGAAAAAGAATGCCCGCTGCTATCATTGCGCTTCTTTCCTTCGTTCGGCGGCTTGCGGGCATTCTTTTTCAAACTCTCAGCGCAGCACGATCTCCACCCGCCGGTTCTGCGGCTCGCGCACGCCGTCCGCGGTGGCCACCAGCGGCTTCGACTCGCCGAACGCCTGGATGTCGATCGCCTGCTTCGCGACGCCGCGTTGCACCAGTTCCGCCGCCACCGCCTCGGCGCGGCGCCGCGACAGCGCCAGATTATAGGCCGGCGTGCCGGTGCTGTCGGTGTGGCCCGCCACCTCGATGCGCGTCACCTGCACGTGGGTTGCGTTCTGCGCCGCCTCGGCGACGATCTGCCGCGCCCGGGCGGTCAGCACCGTGCTGTCCCAGTCGAAGAACACCAGGTAGCTGCGGGCGGGTGCCGGTGCCGGGGCGGCGGCGGGCGCCGTGCTGGCGGCGGTCGGCGCCGGCGGCGCCACGTTGAAGGCGTAGCGCACCCCGAGCAGCAGGTTGAAGTTGTTGTTGTCGCTGGTGGTGACCGTCGCGGGCACCGCGGTGCCGCCGGGCGCCGCGGCGGCGCCGCTGAACCGGCGGTAGCCGTTGACGCCGACATAGCGGAACTCGGTGGTGGCCGACAGCCCCGGCACGCCCGGGATCGGGAACCCGGCGCCGACGATCGCCTGATAGGCGAAACTTGCCCCCGGGGTGCTGTCGACCGACGCAACGCCGAGGCCGGGTGCCACCAGGTCGTGGCTCTGATGCACCCACAGCGCGCCGGCGCCCGCGCCCAGATAGGGGAAGATGTAGGGCGAGCCGATGTCCATGTCGAACAGCACGTTCGCCATGACGCCGTATTTGGTTTCCTGGCCGGAGGTCGAATAGCCCGCCGGGACATGGGCGTTGGCGATGTCGTTGCTCCGCCAGTTGCCCTCCAGCTCCACCCGCACGCCGTTGCCGAAGCCCCAGCCCGCGCTGCCCAACGCGGCCCAGCCGGTATCGAAGCCGATCTTCGGGCCGCCGGGCAGCGACTGCCCGTCCAGCGTGGCCGAGCGCACGCGCTCGTTCGACAGGAAGTTCGCCCCGCCGCCGGCGCCGACATAGAGGCCCTCGATCGGCTGCGCCTGCGCGGCCGGCGGCATCACCAGAAGGGCGGGGGCGAGGAAGGTGGCGGCGAGGAGAGCTCGCTTCATGGGATCGACCTGTATTGGTTGCCGGCGTGTCGTATGCGCCAGGAAAGTGCGGAACGGCACGGTCGGGCACCAGCCCAAGCTTGCGCAACAAGATAAAGGGCATCGGAACTGTGGCGGATCGGCAACACCCGGTGCCGCGCCGCCGTCAGACGATCTTCCCCTCGAATGGCGGCAACAGGTCCGGGCTTTCGAACTCCAGCACCCACAGATCGGGGTCGAACTTCACCTGCCGGGCGACATAGGCATCGGCCGTGGCCTGGTCCACCGGCCCCGGCCCGGTGCCGCGCATCCAGGCGCCGGCGCCCTCGGCGGTGCGGATCTGCGACAGCACCGACAGCCCGTCGCGCCCGCGCAGCACCACCAGCACGCCGCCCGCATCCGGATCGCCCTTGCGCAGCGCCGCGCCATAGCGCCCCGACGCGTTGCCCAGGCGCAGCGCCATGCTCACCCAGATCTCCGCCTTGACCCGTGCCTCGGCCATCAGGGCAGCGCCAGCCCGCCGCCATCCACCGGCAGCGCATGGCCGTTGATGCCCGCCGCCGCCGGTCCGGCCAGGAAGGCCACCACCTCGGCCACCTCCTCCGGCGTGTTGACCCGTCCCGCCGGAATGCCCGCCGCCGCCGCCGCCTCGTCCATGCCCAACTCCACCCAGCGCTGCCGCGCCATATCGGTTGCCACCCAGCCCGGACATACCGCATTGGCGGTGATGCCGCGCGCCGCCACCGCCAGCGCCAGCGAGCGCGTCAGCCCGATCACCCCGTGCTTGGCGGCGCAATAGGCCGGCTGGTCGGCCGCCCCGCGCAGCCCGAGGGTGGAGGCGATATTGACGATTCGCCCCGACCCGTCCGGCAGTTTCCCCAGCGCCGCCTGGCTGCACGCCCAGGTGCCGGTCAGGTTGGTGCCCAGCACCGCCTGCCACAGCGCATCGTCCGGCACGTCCCAGGAGAGTGCCCCGGCCAGCCCGGCATTGTTCACCAGCACATCCAGCCGCGCCAGCCCGCCGATCACCTGCCGCACCTGCGACAGGTCGGTGACGTCCAGCGCCACCGTCTCCAGCCCGTCCACCAGCTCCGGCCGGCGCGAGCCGGCGATCACCCGCATGCCCAGGGCGGTCAGCCGGCGCGCGATCGCCAGGCCGATGCCGGTGGTGCCCCCGGTCACCAGCGCCACCCTCATGCCGCGGTTGTCCCGCCATCCACCGGCAGCACCACGCCGGTGACGAAGCTCGCCGCGTCGCAGGCGAGGAACGCGATCACCGCGGCGATCTCCGCCGGTGCCGCGAACCGCCCCAGCGGCACCGCCGCCTGGTACGCCGCCGCGGCTGCGCCTGATCCGGCCGACCGTGCCGCGAGGTCGCGGATCACCCGGCCCAGCATGGCGGTATCGGTGCTGCCGGGGGCCACGCAGTTGAAGCGGATGTTGTGTCCCGCCCAGTCCAGCGCGGCACTGCGGGTCAGTTGCGCGAGCGCCGCCTTGCTCGCCCCATAGGCGGCGCTCGCTGGCTTGCCGATCAGCGCCTGGTCGGAGGCGACGTTCACCACCGCGCCGCGCCGCTGCGCGATCATGCCGGGCAGCACGGCGCGGATCAGCGCGTAGGGGGCGAGGAAATTCACCCGGAACACCTGCTCGGTCTCGGTGATGCCGGTGTCCAGCACGGTGCCGAGCACGGTGGTGCCGGCGCAGTTCACCAGCACGTCCACCGGCCGCGCGCCGATCAGCGCCCGCGCCCGTGCCTCCACCGTGGCGGGGTCGGACAGGTCGAAATCGGGCAGATCGAGACCGATCACCGCGGCGCCCTCGGCGGCGAACAGCGCCGCCACGGCGCCGCCGATGCCGCCGCGATGGCCGGTGACGACGGCGCGCCGGCCGGCGAGGCCAAAGCGGAAGGCGGATGCGGTCATGCCGCCCAGTCAGCCCGCGCGGCGCCGGATTGGCAAGCCCCGGCGGACGGGGCAGGTTCGCGCTGGCAAAACGTCGCGGCGACCCAACATTCCGGATGGATGCGGCACCGCGGGGAGGCGCGCGATGGGGAAACTGGGGATCATGCTCCTGGCGGTCGCGGCGTTCAGCCTCGGCAGCGCGGCGGCGCAGGCGCAGGACAGGCTGAATTTCGGCACCGACTGGCGCGCCGAGGCGGAATACGGCGGCTACTACCAGGCCCTCGCCACCGGCCTCTACCGGCGGCACGGGCTGGATGTCGGCATCCGCCAGGGCGGCCCCAGCGTGAACCAGACGCAGCTTCTGCTCGCCGGGCGGCTGGATGTCAGCATCGCCTCGAACAGTTTCGTCGCGCTGAACTTCGTGCAGGAAAACATCCCGTTCCGGGTGGTGGCGGCGATGTTTCAGAAGGATCCGTCGGTGCTGATCGCCCATCCCGGCCAGGGCAACGACAGCTTCCCCGCGCTGCGCGGCAAGCCGATCATGATCAGTGCCGACACCCGCGCCGGCTGGTGGAATTTCCTGCGCGCGAAGTTCGGCTATTCGGACGCGCAGATCCGCCCCTACAATTTCAGCCTGCAGCCGTTCCTGGCCGACAAGGGCGCCATCCAGCAGGGCTTTCTGGGGTCCGAGCCGTTTTCGATCCGCCAGGCGGCCGGCTTCGATCCGGTGGTTCTGCTGGTCGCCGATGGCGGATTTTCCGGCTATGGCCAGTTGTTCGCCGTGTCGGACAAGATGATCGACGCCAGGCCGGAGGTGGTGCAGCGCTTCGTCGATGCCTCGATCGATGGCTGGGTTTCCTATCTCGAAGGCGATCCGTCGCCGGCTAACGCGCTCATCAGGAAAGACAATCCGGAGATGACCGATGCCCTGCTCGCCTATGGGCGGGCGGCGCTCAGGGCGCACGCCATCCTGACCGCGGGCGATGCCGCGACCGCCGGCATCGGCGCCATGACCGAGGCGCGCTGGGCGGGTTTCTTCGCCGCCGTTGCCGATGAGGGCCTGTATTCGAAAACCCTGGACTGGCACCGCGCGTTTACACTTCGGTTTGTCAACCATTCGGTTGGATTAAAGCAGTAACCCCGAAATGTTAATTTGTAAGCGTCTGGACCTTAATGAATGGGGTCAAGGGGGCCTCTGCCCCCTTGCGGGTCCAGGGCAGCGCCCTGGCCTTCCTTTGGAAGTGATGGCCAAATGCTGACCCTGGACCGCCTGGTCCGCCGCTTTCCCAACGGCACGGAAGCCCTGCACGAAGCGTCGCTGCACATCGGCAAGGGCGATTTCATCACCCTGCTGGGTCCCTCCGGCTGCGGCAAGTCCACCCTGCTGCGGCTGATCGCCGGGCTGGACCAGCCCGATCAGGGGCGCATCGCCTGGGCCAGCGGAACGGCGCCGGCGCCGGGCGAGATCGGCTTCGTGTTCCAGGACCCGACCCTGCTGCCCTGGGCGGATGCCGCCGACAACGTGTTCCTGCCGCTGCGCCTGCGCGGGCGCAGCCGCAGCGGCGCGGCGGCGGAGATCCAGGCGGCGCTGGCCAGGGTCGGGCTGGAGCGGTTCGCGCACGCCCATCCGCGCGAGTTGTCGGGCGGCATGCGCATGCGGGTGTCGATCGCCCGCGCCCTGGTCACCCGCCCGCGCCTGCTGCTGATGGACGAGCCGTTTGCCGCGCTGGACGAATTCACCCGGTTCCGGCTGCAGGAAGACCTGCAGGGGCTGTGGCGGGAACTCGGCTGCACGGTGGTGTTCGTTACCCACTCGATCTACGAGGCGTGCTTCCTCGCCCGCCGCATCGTGCTGATGACGCCCCGGCCCGGCCGCATCGCGCAGGAGATCGTGTCGCGGCTTACCCCCGGCCCCGGTGCCCGGCTGGCGCTGGCCTACACCGAACTGGTGGCCGAGGTGACGCGCGCCATGCAGGCGTCGCTGGCGCGCGCGGCTGCATGACCCGCTTCGCCCCCACGCTGTTCGCCGGCTTTTTCCTCGTGCTCTGGGAGGCCGCGGTGCGGCTTGCCGGCGCGCCGGAGTATCTGGTGCCCGGACCGGTCGCCATCGTTGGCGCCTTCCTGGCCACCCCGTCGCTGTTCCTGGCCTCGCTCGCCTCCACCCTCGGCGTCACCGCCACCGCGCTGGCGGTGGCCGCCGTGCTCGGCGTGGCGCTGGCGCTGGTGATGCAGGCCAGCCCGCTGGCCCGCGCCGCCTTCCAGCCCTGGACGGTGGTGCTGCAGGTGACGCCGATCGTCGCCATTGCCCCGCTGGTGGTGGTCTGGGTGGGCGATCCGTTCGCCTCGGTGGTGATCTGCGCCACCATCATCGCCTTCTTTCCGGTGTTCTCCGCCACCGCCACCGGCCTGGCCGCGGCTCCCCCCGAACTGCTCGACCTGTTCCGCCTGAACGGGGCCCGGCGCTGGGACACGCTGCTTCTGCTCCGCCTGCCGGCGGCACTGCCGTATTTCCTGGCCGGCCTGCGCATTTCGGGTGGCCTCGCGCTGGTCGGCACCGTCAGCGCCGAGATCGTGGCGGGTTCCGGCGGGGTTGCCTCCGGTCTGGCCTACCGCATCCTGGAGGCCGGCTACCGGCTGCAGGTGCCGCGCATGTTCGCCGCCCTCGCTCTGCTCTCGGCCAGTGGCGTGGCGATCAATGCCGCGCTCGGCGCCCTCGGCCGGGCACTGTTGCGGGGGCGCGGAGAGGCTTGAAGCCGCTCCGCCTACCTGCCAGAACCCCCCTCCGGCAATAACCGAGGCTTCGGAGGGTTGGCATGAGCAAAGAAATGACCGATGGCCAGCGCGCCTACGAGGCGAAGCGGGCCGCCAAGGCGGGCCTGAGCCTCGACAAATGGCTCGACCTCAAGGAGCGCGAGAAGCGCGATGAGGCCCGCGCCCGCGAAAAAGCGGCCAAAGCCGCCGAGCCTCCGAAGAAACCCGGCTTCTTCAGCCGCCTGATCGAGCGGGCCCACCGGCCCCTTTAGTCAGAGCCTGCAAAGCAATCGAACCTGCGAATGAACGCCCGCTGAGGTGGTTTGGCGTTTCCGGCGAAACCGGAGCGCCGCGGGCATTCATTCACAAACTCCCATGCAAGGCGAAGCGTCAGGCCATCCGCTGCACAACACCGTCGCGGCGGATGACACCGTGGTAGAACGCGCCCAGCAGGTGCAGCAGGATCAGCACGATCAACGCCGCGCCGACCGCCTCATGGGCTTCCTTCAGGGCATCGGCCAGCACCGCGTTCTTGGCGATGATCGAAGGGATCGTGTAGTACCCGAAGATCGACCAGTCATGGCCGGCGGCACCGTTCCTGAGGTAGCCAATGATCGGCTGCGCGATCAGCAGCAGGTAGAGCAGCCGGTGGTTCAGCCCCGCCAGCCACTCGGCAAAGCGCGGCACGCCGCGCGGCGGCACCGGCACACCGAGGATCAGGCGCAACACCAGGCGCAGCAGCATCAGCACCAGGATGGTCGCCCCGAGGCCTTGATGCACGCCGTAAAGCTGGCCTGTCAGCGCATTGTCGGCCGGCGGCGCGTAGGCAAGTTCCGCCCCCAGGCCGATCTGCCCCACTACCAGGATCGCCACCAGCCAGTGCAGGATTTTCCGCACCGCTCCGTATTCGTCCATCGCCGCCTCCTAACATTCCGCCGCTGTTTATTCCCACCGGGCTATTCGTGACAAGTGCAAGCGTCAGCGTCGCGGCCCATGCCGATTGGAGCGTGGATGCGCGCAAGCGGTGGATCGCGGTGGCGCGGCGCCATGGTGCCAGTTGGCACCTCGCCGCGCCGGTGCCGGTGGGCGATCCGGCCACGCTGCTGGGGCGGTTGCACGATCGAAACGGCGTGGTGCTGCTCGGCGTCGATTTTCCGCTCGGCCTGCCGCGCGCCTATGCCGAGGCGCATGGCATCGAAGCCACGTTTCCGGCCTTCCTGCGCGGCCTCGCCGATCATCCCGGCTTTTTTCGGGTCTGCGCCACGCTGGACGAGATCGGCCCGTTGCGGCCCTTCTACCCGGCACGCGGCGTCGCCGGCATGACCCGCGCGGCGCATGCCGCGGCGCTTGGCCTCGGCGGGGCGGACGCGCTGCACCGGGCGGTCGATCGCGCCACCGCCGGGCGCCCGGCCGGCGCGCCGCCGTTCTGGACGCTCGGCGCCAACCAGTCCGGCAAGGCGGCATTGGCAGCCTGGCGGGAGGTTCTGCTGCCGGCGCTGGCGAATGCCGGGACGGTCGGGCTGTGGCCGTTCGACGGCGATCTGGAAACATTATTGTCATGCAACAGTATTGTCATGGCGGAGACCTATCCGGCCGAAGCGCTGCGCCATCTCGGTCTGGCCGTGGCCGGCAGCAAGCGGCGCCGGGCGGACCGGCTGGCCCTCGCCGACCAACTGCGCGCCGTCATGGCGCGGCTCGGCGCCGCCCCGGAGCCAGCCATGATCGCCGCCGTGGCCGACGGGTTCGGCGCCGATGCGGCCGGGGAGGACCGGTTCGACTGCACCATCGGCGTGCTGTGCGTGCTGAACGTGCTGGCCGGGCACCGCCCCGCCTTCGTGCCCGACGACCCGTGGATTCGTCGCTGGGAGGGCTGGGTGCTCGGCCAGACGGCGCTGCCCCTGCGGGGTCTGGACTCCGTCCGCGTCGCGCTGCCATAGGTTTCCGACACTTTGCGAGGACACGCGCATGAATGCGCCGACGCCCGGCCCCGTTAGCGACCCGGCTGCTTCCGCGTTCGGTGTTGTGGTGCCGGTGCTGCTGTCGGGCGGTTCCGGCACGCGGCTGTGGCCGGTTTCCCGCGAGAGTTTTCCGAAACAGTTCTGGCCGCTGGTGTCGGACCGCTCGATGATCGAGGAAACCGCCCGCCGTGCGCTGGGCGAGGGCTTCGCACCGCCGATCGTGGTGTGCAACCAGGCGCACCGGTTCGTGGTGGCCGAGCAGTTGCGGCGTGCCGGGGTGGTTTCGCCGCGCATCCTGCTGGAGCCGGTGGGGCGCAATTCAGCCCCGGCGATCGCCGCCGCGGCGCTGCTGGTGGCCGAACAGGACCCCGATACCGTGCTGTGGATGATGGCCGCCGACGCCGACATCCGCGATGTCCCCGCGCTGCACCGCGCGCTGGCGGCGGCGGCGGCGGCGGCGCGGGCCGGGCGCATCGTCACCTTCGGCATGCGTCCGACCTCGGCCGAGACCGGCTACGGCTACATCGAGGTGGGCGAGCCGATCGCCGGGCTGCCCGGGGTGCACGATCTCGCCCGCTTCGTCGAGAAGCCCGATGCCGCGACCGCCGCGAAGCTGTCCGCCTCCGGCCGGCATTTGTGGAACTCCGGCATGTTCGTGTTCACCGCCGGCACGCTGCTGGCGGAGATGGAGCGGCACGCCCCGGAGGTGCTGCTGGCGCTGCGCCCGGCGGTGAGCGGGCGCAGCGAGGATCTGGATTTCATCCGCCTGGAGCCCGCGGCGTTCGGCCGGGTGCCCAGCATCAGCCTGGACTATGCGGTGGCCGAGCGGACCGACCGCGCCGCGGTGGTGCCGGCCGATCTGGGCTGGTCGGACGTGGGAAGCTGGGGCGCGCTGTGGGACATGGGCGCCAAGGATGCCGCCGGCAACGTGGCGGTGGGCGACGTGCTGCTGGAGGATGCCGGCAACTGCTACGTGCGCAGCGACGGCATGCTGACGGCGGTGCTGGGATTGCAGGACGCGGTGCTGGTGGTGACCGATGACGCGGTGCTGGCGATGCACCGCGACCGGGCGCAGGACGTCAAGCGCGTGGTGGACCGGCTGCGTGCGGCCGGGCGGCGCGAGGCGGTGGCGCACAACCGGGTGTATCGCCCCTGGGGGTTCTACGAGAGCCTGATCACCGGCGAGCGCTTCCAGGTGAAGCGCATCGTGGTGTCGCCGGGGCAACGGCTGAGCCTGCAGCAGCACTTCCATCGCGCCGAGCACTGGGTGGTGGTGAGCGGCACGGCGCTGACGACCTATGACGAGACGACCAAACTCGTCCGCGAGAACGAGAGCGTTTATCTCCCGCTTGGCTGCGTGCACCGGCTGGAGAACCCGGGGCGGATTCCGTTGGTGCTGATCGAGGTGCAGAGCGGGTCGTATCTGGGGGAGGACGATATCGTGCGGTTCGCGGATACCTACGGGCGGGAGTAGGAACGCGGCAACCGGCCGGGCGCTGACCGCCCGCGCCACCTTCCGCCGCCCCCAGGTCTCCGCGAGGTTTCGCCATGCGTCTGTCCCGCCGTCTGCTGCTCGCCGCCGTGCTTGCCGGGCTGATCGCCGGGCCGGCGCCTGCCGCCGAGCCGCCCTACCTGACCGCGGGCAGCCTCGACCTCATCCTGCTCCTGCCGCCGCCGCCGCTGATCGACAGCGCCCGGCAGGCCGACGAGATCGCGGCGGTGATCGCCGCCCAGCAGGAAGCCAGCCCCGCGCGGATCGCACAGGCCGCGGCGGATGCGGAGCAGAGCGTGTTCGTCATGTTCGGCGGCACCATCGGCCCCCGCTTCGCCCCCGCCGCCTTGCCCAGGGCCGGCGTGCTGTTCGCCCGCCTCGGCGCGACCGAGGAGGCGGTGGTCGGTCCCGCCAAGGCGGGGTTCGACCGGCTGCGTCCGTTCCTGGCCGATCCGCGCATCCGGCCGCTGGTGCGGGAGTCCCGCAGCGGCGCCTTTCCGTCCGGCCACACCACGCTGGTCACCCTGACGGCGATCGTGCTCGCCGCCATGCTGCCCGAGCAGCGCACGGCGATCTGGGCGCGCGCCGACGACTACGCCGAGAGCCGGGTGATCGGCGGCATGCACTACCCGCTCGACCTTGACGGCGGGCGGCGGGCCGGCACCGCGATCGCCGCCCTGCTGTTCGCCGACCCGGCGTTCCGGGCGGATTTCGCCGCCGCGCGGACGGAGGTGCGGCAAGCGCTGGGGCTGTAGCGGCGGAATAACCGGCACCGCCACGCGACAAACGAAACCGGACTCCCATATGCCCAGGCAGTCCCACGCCGGGCGCGCGGGCAGCGGAGAGACAACCAGCGCATGATCACCGTTCATCATCTCAACGATTCCCGCTCCCAGCGCATCCTCTGGCTGCTCGAGGAGCTCGGGGTGGACTACGCGGTGGAAAAGTACCAGCGCGATCCTGTCACCTGGCGCGCACCGGCCGGGCTGCGCGCGCTGCATCCGCTCGGCAAGCTGCCGGTGATCATCGATGGCGACCTGACGCTGGCGGAATCCGGGGCGATCATCGAATACATCCTGGAGCGTTACGGCCAGGGCCGGCTGGTGCCGCCGGCCGGCACGCCGGAGCGGCTGCGCTATCTGTACTGGCTGCACTACGCCGAGGGCTCGGCGATGACGCCGCTGCTCATCAAGCTGATTTTCGACCGGATCGAGACCGGCCCGGCGCCCTTCCTGCTGCGCCCGGTGGTGCGCGGACTGGCCCGCAGCGCGAACCGTGCATTCGCCCAGCCCGAGATCGAACGCCATCTCGACTTCCTGGAGGCGGAACTCGGCCGCAGTACCTGGTTTGCCGGCGAGGCGCTGACCGGGGCCGATATCCTGCTCAGCTTCCCGGCGCAGATCGCCGCGGCCCATGCCGGGCTTGATGCGCGCCGGCCGCGCCTGACCGGATTCCTGCAACGGGTGGCCGCGCGGCCGGCCTGGCAGCGCGCGCTGGAGCGCGGCGGCCCCTACCAGTTCTGACCGGCCGGGGGGCTTGCGGACCGTGCAGGCAGGAGTCCGCGTGGTTGCGAAACCGTCGGTTTCGGGATAGGCATAGGCTGGGCAGCACCCCACCGCGACGGTTCGGACCGGTCCGGGTTGCGTCGGTGTCGGGGTTTTCCGCCAGACTGCGCCCGCCTGCCGGCGCCCTTACATGCGGCGCGCCGGCCGGGCCAAAGGAAGTGATGCCAGGGATGCAGCCTTCCGGTCAGACGGCAAAGCCGGTTGTCAGCGGGTTGGACAGCGCGGGGGACACCGTCGGCAGACCGCTGGTGCTGGTGCTTGATGACCGCACGGACGTCGCCACCACCCTCGCCGCTATGTGCCGGGCCATCGGGTTCCGCGCCGAGGCCGCCAGCGACGGCCGGCCGGTCCGCGTGCTGCTGGAGCGCTTCCACCCGGATTGCCTGATCGTCGACATCATGATGCCGGACGAGGACGGCTTCGAGGCGCTGAAGGAGGTGGCGACCTTCGATTCCCGCATCGGCGTGCTGCTGGTGACCGGACACGGCGATACCTGGCTGCGCATGGGCCTGACGCTCGGACGGGCGCAGGGGCTGCAACTTGTGCAGGCTGCCGCCAAGCCGGTGCGCGCCGACGATATCCGCCGGTTCCTCGCCGCCGTGACGGCCCATCGCGCCGCCGGCTGAAAGCTTTGTGCATGGATGCCCGCGACGCGCCGGTCTTGCCGGAAACGCGCAAGCATATCAGCGGGCGTTCCATCCAAGGCCGCTTGCCGGATTATGTCCGCGTCGTCGCCACGCTGCTGCTGTTCGCGGCCGGGATCGCCGGGCAGCCGGCGGTCGCGGTGCCACGCAGCCAGGTGGAGGGGCCGGCGGTCGGGTGGCCGGGCAGCACGGAAAGCCTGGTCCTGCTGGCCGGGGTGGCGGCGGTGCTGGGGGGCGGCTGGCTGCGCACCAGCCGACGCAGCCGGCGGCGGCTGGTGGCCGAACTGCGCCACATCGACCGGCAGGCCCGGCTGCTGACCGCCTGGGAGCAATTGTCGCGGCTGCGCGACCCGGGCGAGATCATTGCCCGTGCCGGGGCGATCGGGCGGACGCTGCTGCCCTGCGCGCGCGTCGAGGTGACGCTGGACGTGCCGGCGGTGCCGGACGAAATCGTCCTGCGGGGCGCCGGCGGCGCGCGGCTGGGGCGGATCAGCGTTACCCGTGCCGACGGTGCCGAACCGACCGGGCAGGAGACCGTGCTGCTGGAGCAGTTTGCCGGTGCCGTGGCCGCGGCGCTGGAGGGGGCGGCGCTGCTGGCCGATGCGAAACGCGCCGAGGCGGAGCACGCGCTGATCGAGGCGAGCGTCCCGGACGGCATTTTCGTGGTCGATCGCAACTGGCGCGTCCGGTCCGCCAATGCCGCCGCCGCAAGCTGCCTGCATTGCCAGCGCGCCGACATGCTGGGCGCCGATCTGTGGACGCTGCTGCCCGGGCTGCGCGAGGGCGACATCGGCGAGCGGCTGGAGGCGGCCTGCGGCCAGGGCCGCGACGCCGCGTTCACCGGCTTCTGCCCGCGGCTGAACGCCTGGTTCGAGGTCCGCGCCAGTCCTTTCGCCGGCGGGCTTATCGTGTCCTTCCGCGACGTGACCATCCAGTGGGAGACGGAAGAGCGTCTGCGCCATGTGCAGAAGCTGGAGGCGATCGGTCAGTTGACCGGCGGCGTCGCGCATGACGTGAACAACCTGCTGACGGTGGTCCTGGGCAACCTGGAACTGCTGGCGATGCGCGCCGAGGACCGGCTGGCCGGCATCGCCGAGTCCGAGGCGGACGGGCGGTTCGATGTGACGCTGGCCGAGGCGGGCGTGCGCGCCGGCGACAGCGCCAGCCAGCTCATGCACCGGCTGCTCGCCTTTTCGCGCCGCCAGCCGGTGGCGCCGCAGGTGGTGGCGGTGGGCGATCTGCTGCGCAGCCTGCAGCCGCTGATGCGGCGCACGATGAGCGAGCAGGTCAGCCTGCGCATGCACTGGCCGGCCGGGCTGTGGCACACGCTGGTTGACCAGGCCGAACTGGAGAGTGCGATCCTCAACCTGTCGCTCAATGCGCAGGACGCCATGCCGGGCGGCGGCACGCTGACCATCGAGGCGAGCAATGTCGTGGTCGATCGTGTGTATGCCGCGGGGGTCGGGCTGGACCGCACCGGCGACACCATCATGATCTCGGTGGCCGATACCGGCACCGGCATGCCGAAGGAGGTGATGGCACGGGCTTTCGAACCGTTCTTCACCACCAAGGCGCCGGGCAAGGGCACCGGGCTTGGCCTGTCGATGGTCTGCGGCTTCGTGCGCCAGTCCGGCGGCCAGGTGCTGATCGACAGCGAGCCTGGCCAGGGCACCGTGGTGCGCATCTACCTGCCACGCGCGCTGCCGCCGGCGCCGGTGGTGCCGGCGTTGGCGCGGGCCGGGGTGGCGGGGGGCAGCGAGAGCATCCTGCTGGTCGAGGACAACGATCTGGTGCGCGCCCATACCGAGACGATGCTGCGCGGCCTCGGCTATCAGGTGGCGGCGGTGTCCGACGGTCCCGCGGCGCTGCGGGGGCTGGCCGAGGGTCTGCATCCGGACCTGCTGCTGACCGATGTGATTCTGCCCGGCGGCATGACCGGCCGGGACGTGGCGGAGGCGGCGCAGGGCCGCGTGGCGGGGCTGCGGGTGTTGTTCATTTCCGGCTATTCCGGCGATGTGCTGATGGAGAACGGCCGGCTGCCGCCGGGGGTGGACCTGCTGGCCAAGCCGTTCCGGCGCAGCGACCTGGCGGCAAGGGTAAGGGCGCAGCTCGACGCTTAAGTAACGGGGTCAAGGGGGCCACTGCCCCCTTGCGGGTCCAGGGCGGCGCCCTGGCCTTCCTTACTTCCCGTTCGTGTCGCCAGGCGCTAATCAATGGCGCAAAGGTCAAGACAGCCCGGGAGCAACGGCCATGAGCGAGCGAGTCACCAGCTATGTCAGCGGCACTTCCAAAGTGCCGCTGCTCGGCGAGACGATCGGGGCGCATCTTGATCGCACCGTCGCCCGCTGGGGCGACCGTCCCGGCCTGATCGTTCGTCAGCAGGGCATCAACTGGACCTGGCGGGAACTTGCCGGGCGGGCGGAAGCGTTCGCCGCCGGGCTGCTGGCGCTCGGGCTGCGGCCGGGCGAGCGCATCGGCATCTGGTCGCCCAACAATGCCGAATGGGTGGTGACCCAGTTCGCCGCCGCCAAGGCCGGGTTCATTCTGGTGAACATCAACCCGGCCTATCGGCTGACCGAGCTGGAGTACGCGCTGACCAAGGTGGGCTGCCGGGCGCTGGTGACGGCAACCGCCTTCAAGACCAGCGATTATGCCGGCATGCTGATGAACCTCGCCCCCGAGTTGGCGCACGCGGTGCCGGGCAAGCTGCGGGCGGCCAGACTGCCGTCACTGGAACTGGTCATCCAGATCGGTGCGCGCACCATTCCGGGAGCACTGGCCTTCCCGGAAATTGCGTCGCTGGGCGGCCCGGCCGAGCGGGCGCGGCTGGCGGAACTGGCCGAAACGTTGCAGTTCGACGACCCGATCAACATCCAGTTCACCTCCGGCACCACCGGCGCGCCGAAGGGCGCCACGCTGACCCACCACAACATCCTCAACAACGGCTGTTTCGTTGGCGAGGCGATGCGGCTGACCGAGCAGGACCGGCTGTGCATTCCGGTGCCGCTGTATCATTGTTTCGGCATGGTGATGGGCGTGCTGGGCTGCCTGACGCACGGCACCGCCATGGTGTTCCCGGGCGAGGGGTTCGACCCGCTGGCCACACTGGAAACCGTGGCCGAGGAGCGCTGCACCGCGCTGTATGGCGTGCCGACGATGTTCATCTCCCAGCTTGATCATCCCGAATTCGCCCGTTTCGATCTCAGTGCGCTGCGCACCGGCATCATGGCCGGCGCGCCGTGTCCGATCGAGGTTATGCGCCGCTGCATCGAGGTGATGCATCTGAGCGAGATCACCATCGCCTATGGCATGACCGAGACCAGCCCGGTGAGTTTCCAGACCACGCCGGATGATCCGATCGAGCGGCGGACCTCCACCGTGGGGCGGGTGCATCCGCATCTGGAAGTGAAGATCATCGATGCCGAGGGGCGGGTGGTGCCGCCGGGCACGCCGGGCGAATTGTGCACCCGCGGCTATTCGGTGATGCTGGGCTACTGGGGTGACGAGGAACGCACCGCGCAGGCGGTCGACCGCGCCGGCTGGATGCATACCGGTGATCTGGCGACCATCGATGCCGATGGGTATTGCGCCATTGTCGGGCGGATCAAGGACATGGTGATCCGCGGCGGCGAGAACGTGTATCCGCGCGAGGTGGAGGAATTCCTGTATCGCCACCCGAAGATTTCCGACGTGCAGGTGTTCGGCGTGCCGGACAGCAGGTTCGGCGAGGAGCTGTGCGCCTGGGTGCGGCTGCGCGAGGGCGAGAGCATGACGGAAGACGACGTGCGGGAATTCTGCCGCGGCCAGATCGCCCACTACAAGGTGCCGCGCTTCGTGCGCTTCGTTGACGAATTCCCCATGACGGTGACGGGCAAGATGCAGAAGTTCCTGATGCGGGCGCGGATGGAGCAGGAGTTGCGCGGCGGCGCCTCGGGGTGACGCGGTTGGCCGTTGCGGCGGTGGTGTTCGACCTCGACGGCACCCTGATCGACAGCGAAAGCATCTACCGCGCCGCGCTGGTGCAGGCGCTGGAAGCGGTCGGGCTGGCAGCCGACGAGGCGTTCGTGCACGGCCTCGCCGGGCTGGCCGGGGCGGCGGTGAATGCGCGCATCCTGGCCCGGTTCGGCGCCGATTTTCCCGCGGTGGCGTTCCGCCGCGCCTATTTGGCGCGGCGCGATGCGCTGGTGGGGGCGGGGGTTCCGCTCAAGCCGGGGGCGGCGGCGGCGGTGCGGTTCGTGGCCGGGCGCGGCATCCGGCTGGCGCTGGCGACCTCGGCGCTGCGGGAAACCGCGGTGGCGCATCTGGCCCGGCTGGAACTGCTGGCCTATTTCGACGTGCTGGCGGTGCGCGAGGATGTGGAAAGAACAAAACCGTTTCCGGATGTGTTCCTGACCGCCGCCCGGCGGCTTGGCGTGCCGCCGGCGGCGTGCCTGGCGGTGGAGGATTCGCATGCCGGCGTGCAGGCGGCGCTGGCGGCCGGGATGATGACGGTGATGGTGCCGGACGTGGCGCCGCCGACGCCGGAGATGCGGGCGCGCTGCGTGGCGGTGCCGGCGAGCCTGCACGAGTTGCCCGGGCTGTTGGGCGGGGCGGCGTAGGCGCGCGGCTGGCTGTGCGGCCGTGTTGCCAGCCTGCGGGCGGATAAGCGAAGCGCCATCCGCCGTCGCAACTGGCGCTTTCCTCTCAGTCGGCAACGAGTTACAGGAAGTATGTAGAGCGGCGGCGACACGCTGCCGCATCGTGGCTGATCAAGAAATGCCCGTGCAAACAAGAACTTGCGTTGGCGGATGGCGCTACGCTTATCCGCCCTACGCTTGCTATTTTTGCTGAGTAGATACGACAGTCTCTGCAGCGCACTGATGTGAGGCGACGCTGGCCGGTGCGGAAATCTTGAGTTCCGAACCGCCCCTGCACCCGTTCCCCACCCGAAGCTTCCCTTTGCCAAGGTGACGGGCCGCCGCACACCCCGCCACATCGTCGCCCTCGACAGGTGCGGTTCATGGCAACGATGTACTAGATATAGTGCTCGGCCAGCGGAAAAAACCCGTTAAAGCGCTGGCTGGCATAGGTGGTCACGTAGGCGCCGGTGGCCAGCACCTCCACCCGGTCGCCGCAGGCCAGCGCCAGCGGCAGGCGGTAGTTGCTGCGTTCATACAGGATGTCGGCGCCGTCGCAGGTCGGGCCGGCGATCGCCACCGGGCCGCTGGCACCGCCGTCATGCGGCGTGGTGATGCGGTAGCGGATGGCCTCGCCCTCGGTCTCGGCCAGGCCGCCGAAGCGGCCGATGTCCAGATACACCCAGCGCACCGGGGCGGCCGGGTCGCGGCGGCTGACCAGCACCACTTCGGCGCTGACCACGCCGGCATCGGCGACGATGAAGCGGCCCGGCTCGACCAGCATGTCGGGCAGCGCATTGCCGAAATGCGCGGTCATGGCGTGCATGATGGCGCGGGCGAAATCGTCGATGTCCGGCACCGCGTCGCGGTACGGCACCGGGAAGCCGCCGCCGAGGTTGACCATGCGCAGGTTCATCCCGGCCTCGCGCAGATCGGTGAACAGCATGGCCACCCGGCCGATCGCCGCCGCGTGGCTGGCGGTGCTGGTCTGCTGGCTGCCGACATGGAAGGACAGCCCGTACGGGTCGAGCCCAAGTTCGCCGGCGCGCAGCATCAGGGCGCGGGCGCCCTCGAGGGTGGTGCCGAACTTGCGGGAAAGCGGCCAGTCCGCGCCGGCGTTCTCCACCAGGATGCGGCAATACACCCGGCTGCCTGGCGCGTGGCGCGCCAGTTTGTCCAGTTCCTCGGTGCAGTCGAAGGCGAACATGTCCACCCCGGCGGCGTGGGCGCGGCGGATGGCCGATACCTTCTTGATGGTATTGCCATAGCTGATCGATTCCGGCCGTGCCCCGGCATCCAGGCAGGCGGTGATTTCCTCCATGCTGGCGGCGTCGAAACGGCTGCCGAGCCGCACCAGGCGCTCCAGCACCGGCGGTGCCGGATTGGCCTTCACGGCATAATAGATCTGCGCCAGCGGCAATGCCGCCCGCAACGCGGCGAAGTTGCGCTCCACGCGGTCGACGTCGAGCACCAGACACGGCGTCGCCGGCTGCTGCTCAGCAAGGAATCGGGCGACTTTCGGAGTCATCGCGCCGGGCCTCCCCTCTGATGAAGCGCCCCCCTGTCACGACGAGGGGCGTAGATTGCGAAACGGTCGAACGAACCAGCGGAATTAGGGCGGGAGCCGACCCGGTTGCCCGGATGCGGAACCCGATGCCAGAACGCTTGACGTCGTTGCGTAACCCGAGGGCCAGAGGCACGTGCGTTGCTGCGTGGGGCGGCAATTAGGACCGCCGTCGCCCCCGTGCAAGCGGCTTTTGTATGACGGTTCCGGAGCAGCTACAGCGGCGGCGGCAGCGGCGCTGTCAGCGGATCAGCCCGGTCAGCGGGCTGGACGGCTCGGCGCCCATGCGGCGTGGCATGCGCCCGGCCAGATGCGCCAGCCGCCCGGCCTGGACCGCGTGTTTCATCGCCCGTGCCATCCGCACCGGGTCGTTCGCATGCGCGATCGCCGAGTTCAGCAGCACCGCGGTGCAGCCGATTTCCATGGCGATGGCGGCATCCGAAGCGGTGCCGACGCCGGCATCCACCAGCAGCGGCACCCCGGCCTGCGCGATCATGATCGACAGCATGGCCGGGTTCTGCACCCCAAGCCCCGAGCCGATCGGCGCACCGAGCGGCATGATCGCCACGCAGCCCATCTCCTCGAGTCGGCGCGCCGCCAGCGGGTCGTCGGCGCAGTAGACCATCACCTCGAAGCCGTCGCGGATCAGCGCTTCCGCGGCTTCGAAGGTGGCCGGCATGTCCGGATACAGGGTGGGGGGCGGGCCGAGCACCTCCAGCTTCACCAGGTTCCAGCCGCCGGCCTCGCGCGCCAGCCGCAGGGTGCGCACCGCGTCCCTGGCGGTGTGGCAGCCGGCGGTGTTGGGAAGGTAGGTGTATTTCTTCGGATCGACGAAATCCTGCAGCATCGGCGCCTGCGGGTCGGACAGGTTCACCCGCCGCACCGCGACCGTGACCATCTCGGCACCGGAGGCCTCGATCGCCGCCGCGGTTTCCGCCAGGTCCTTGTACTTGCCGGTGCCGACGACCAGCCGCGAGCGGAAGCGCCGCCCGGCGACGGTCCAGCAATCCTCGTCCGCCTGGGTGATGCCGTCCATGGATCAGCCTCCGCCGATGAAGTGCACGATTTCCAGCGAGTCGCCGGCGGCGAGCCAGGTCCCGGCATAGGCCGAGCGCGGCACGATCTGCTCACGGCATTCCACCGCGACCTTGCGGGTATCGAGCCCGATCGCCGCCAGCAACCCCGCCACCGTCATCGGTCCGTCGAGCAAGCGGGGCTCGCCGTTCACCGTGATTGTCACCTGTTCCGTCATGCCCCGAGTATGGGGTTTGCGGCGGCGGCGAACAAGCAACCCTCCTGCTGCCGGGGCCTGGCCGCGGCCGGAAGCGGCGGCGCTCGGGATTTGCGCCTGATCTCGCGAACCCGTCATGGCCGGGAACTCAAGTTTGCGTGTTGAATAACCGGCCATCGAGTAAACGGATTCCCAGTAACGCATTGTATGTGGCGTGTTGTGCCGCCCGGGCTGGCGATTGCACAATGTCCGACCGACACACGTGCACGGTGGAAAATCGCGGACTCGATGAATAGAGTACTGGTGCCCTTGGTCTATGCAGGGGTAACAAGCAAAATGGGGGACCAGAATGAATCCTGCAAACAAGATCGATGACGCCATCGGACCTCAAGGCCGGGCTTTCCTGCAACGCAGGCTCTGGCCGGGCACCGGCCTGCACTGGAGCGGCACGTGGCGGGGGGACAATATGCGCAGGGTGTTCATCGCTTCGGCGACCCTGTTGGGTTTCGCCGCGGTTACCGCTTCCGCGCTGGCCGCCGGCAACTATACTGTCATGAATCAGGGGTCCGCCATGCGTGCCCCGCCCGACAACAGCGGGGGGATGGCGCCCGGTGCCGTGATCAATGCGCCGCCCGGTGTTGACCCGATGATCTGGCAGGCCATTACCACCGGCAGGACGTCGGCATATGGCCTTCCTCCGCAATACTGGCAGGAGATCGTCGGCGGGAGTGGTGGCGGCGGATCGTGATGCGGTGAGAAGGGGGCTGGCGTGACTGCGGACGCGACCCGAACGGCTGGCGGTGCGCTGGCGTGGTTCGTGCCGTGCGGCGTGTCGGGGGATGCGGCGGCCTGACCCGCGCCGCACATCCTGCCGACATGCGAAAGGGCGCCGCGAGGCGCCCTTTCTGCGTTCGGGTGATCCGCCGTTGCCCGCGCATCCGCCACCGGTTGCCGCAGGGAGCTGATGACGCCACCGGCGAATAATCAGGCGGCATCGCATGCTGCCGATGGGGTGAAATCCTTGCCATAGTTCAGGCCGGCCGGTTAGCATTGCCGGCAAGCAGGCCGCCGGACCGGAACAATCCGCACAAAGGTGATGCCATGAAGAAAATGCGAGCCGCCGTGTTTGTCGAGCTTGGGCGCATTGTGCTCGACGAGAAGCCGGTGCCCGATGTCGGACCGCTGGACGCGCTGATCCGCATTACCACCACCACGATCTGCGGCACCGACGTGCACATCCTCAAGGGCGAGTATCCGGTCGCCAGGGGGCTGACGATCGGCCACGAGCCGGTCGGCATCATCGAGCGGCTCGGCAGCGCGGTGCAGGGCTATCGCGAGGGCGAGCGGGTCATCGCCGGTGCGATCACCCCCAGCGGCCATTCCGCCGCCTGCCAGTGCGGCTGCCTGTCGCAGGACGGTGCCGGCACGAAACACGGCTTCAAGGCGCTGGGTGGCTGGCGCTTCGGCAACACCATCGATGGCTGCCAGGCGGACTACGTTCTGGTGCCGGATGCCATGGTGAATCTGTGCCCGGTGCCGGACGGGTTGACCGACGAGCAGGTGCTGATGTGCCCGGACATCATGTCCACCGGCTTCGGCGGCGCGGAGAGCGGCGGGATCAGCATCGGCGACACCGTGGCGGTGTTCGCCCAGGGGCCGATCGGGCTGTGTGCCACCGCCGGCGCGAAGCTGTCGGGCGCCACCACGGTGATCGGCGTGGACACCATCCCCGGGCGGCTGGCGGCTGCGCGGCTGCTCGGCGCCGATATCACCATCGACTACCGGGCGGTCGATCCGGTGCGGGAGATCATGCGCCTCACCGACGGCCGCGGCGTCGATGTGGCCATCGAAGCGCTGGGCACGCAGGCGACGTTCGAGGCGGCGCTGCGGGTGCTGCGGCCGGGCGGCACGCTGTCCAGCCTGGGGGTGTATTCCGGCGATCTGCGGATTCCGCTGGATGCCTTCGCCGCAGGGCTGGGCAACCACCGGATCGTCACCACGCTGTGCCCCGGCGGCAAGGAGCGGATGCGCCGGCTGCTGGCGGTGATCGAATCCGGCCGGGTGGACCTGAAGCCGATGGTGACGCATCGGTTCCGGCTGGACGACATCGAGGCCGCCTACGACCTGTTCGCCAACCAGCGCGACGGCGTGCTGAAGGTGGCGATCACCCCGTGATGGCCGGCCCGGCCGAGCGAACCGGCGGGTTGAGGCGATACCCAAATGAATGATAGAAATCAGGAATTCCCGGCATTGCACCCCCCATAGCGGGCGCGATCGCGGTGCGGCGTGATTATCGCGGATCAGGACGGAAGCCAGGTGAAAGACCTTTCATGACCGCATCCGGCGAGTCCGCAGCCAGCCATTTTCCGGCGCAGCCGGTGCAAGTGATGGCCGGATCAATACGATGACCATTACCATCCCCTCGTCCCGGCCTTGCCAGGAACCCTATGTCGCCGCCGTTGTGGTGCCGACGATCCTGCGTCCTTCGCTCCGGCGTGCGGTTCTGAGTGTGTTTGCGCAGGATATCGACGGGCACGGCCAGTTATTGCTGGGTGTGGACAAGCATGTCGGCGACAGCGGTATCATAGGCGATATCATGTCCGCAAAGCCGCCAAATTGGGCGGTCACGGTTCTTGATGTTGGCTATTCGACATCGATACGCCATGGTGGCATTCATGCGGCAAAAGACGGCGGGTCGCTTCGGACCATATTAAGCTATATGGCGAATAGCCGACACCTGGCATATCTTGATGACGATAACTGGTGGGCGCCAAATCATCTGTCCAGTTTATTGAAGGCTGTTATTGGACTCGACTATAGCTACACCTATAGAATGTTTGTTGAACCGACGAATTGCACGCCTTTGGCAGTGGATAGCTGGGAGTCCCTTGGTCCGGACCGCGGCATATTTTTGCAAAAATTTGGCGGATTCATCGATCCGAATACCCTCATGATTGACAAGACACGTTGCGAGCCGGTGTTGCGGTGGTGGGCCATTCCTTTGCATGGCGATCCTAAGGGCATGTCCGCCGACAGGCATGTTTTTCATTGTCTCAGGACGCAGTATCGCGGAAAACGAACCGGAATGGCCACCTGCTATTACGTGATGGATCCGGATGATGGCCTGCATTCCGACAGGATGGCGCGACTCCGGGAGGCGCAGGCGGGTCGTTCGGCATGCTGACCATCCGGCCGGAGAATGCCATTTCGGGGTGATGGATGCCGGCTTGCGGCTGCGTGAACGCGCCCCGCCGCCGGAATCGCCATTGAAGCAGCGGTCAAGCAACAAACGGCCCTGCCGGGAGATGAACCGCCATGAAAGCAAGCCTCGTCCCAGGACTGACCTTCACCAGGCGCCTCACCGTGGACACCGCCCGCACCATCGGCTTCATGGGCGAGCAAGGCCGCGTCTATGCCACCCCCGCGCTGATCAGCGACATCGAATACACCTGTCGCGACGGTATCCTCGATCATCTCGATCCCGGCGAGGACAGCGTCGGCACCCGTGTCGAGCTTGACCACCTCGCCGCCACCCTGCCCGGCATGGCGGTGCAGATCGTGGTCACGCTCGCCGAGGTGAAGGGCCGCCAGGTCACCTTTGACGTCGTTGCCCGTGACCCGCTCGACGAGATCGGCCGGGGCCGGCATGTCCGTTTCGTTGTCGATATCCAGAAGACGCAGGATCGCCTGCGCGCGAAGGCGGCGCGGGCGCAGGGCGGCGCCTGAGAGTTTGTGAATGCATGCCCGCGACGCGCCGGTCCGGCCGGAAATGCGCAACGATATCAGCGGGCGTTCATTCGCAAGTTCGATTGCTTCACCGGCTCTGACGGCAGCGCGGCGGCCTGGATTGCGACGGAACGTCCGGCCGGCGCGTCAGTCACTTTGAAAGTGACCCGCAAACGCAATAACGAAATCGTAACTATTGCTGGAATCCACACTATCGTTCGCGGCTATTGCGCCGTTGCCCTGTCGTACTAGGCGCGCTACAAGTGCAACCGTCCGCGCTTCGCCTTCGGCGATGCCCCACCGAAGCCAAGGCTGCCCGCTTCGCCGCGCGGCGGCGGCTGAGGCCGGGCCGACCAACGGGAGCGCCCTGGGGGAATGCTGAGGCGACGCCGGACTGCGCCCTGGGGTGCATCGCCGGTGGCGCTTGCCTTTGGCGACATCGATGACCCCGATGCGGAACGCAGACGCCGGCTGGCGATGACACGGCGCTTCCGCATTTTCGAACAGCTCGGGACGGGGCCCGGCATGTACTATCTATGGGAGTTACCAATGGATGGTTCGGCTCCGTGGCGGCAAACCAGCTGGGACTGGCGTGCTGCCGGAAACTTCACTTTTGGCGGTGCGGGCGCCGGGCTGGCGTTCTGCGCCGCCGCGCTTGGGTTCGCCACCGGTGAGCGCAACATTGCGGCCTTCCTGCTGGCGCCGCTGCTGATCGCCGCCGGCATCGGTCTGGCCTGGGCGGAACTCGGCAAGCCAAAGGATTTCCTGCGGGTGTTCTTCCACCCGCAGACGTCGTGGAAAAGCCGCGAGGCGCTGATCGCGCCGGTGCTGCTGATCGCGGCCCTGGTGGCGGCGGCGCTGCCGTTCACGCTTGTCCTGCTGCTGGTGCTGCTGCTGTCCGCCGGGTTCCTGTATGTGCAGGGGCGCGTGCTTGGCGATATCGGCGACACCCGCATCGTGCCGCTGGTGCTCAGCACCGGCGTGGCCGAAGGCGCGGCGCTGCTGACCGTCGCGGCGACGTTGACGTTCAGCGGCTCCGCCGGGGAGGCGTTGCGCCTGACCATCCTGCTGGCGGCGCTGCGCTGGCCGGTCTGGACCATCTATCGCGACGGGCTGGCCCAGCAGGGCGCTCCGGCGCAGGGGGCTGCGCTGCGCGCCTTCGGTGAAAGCCGGGTGGCGCTGGTGCTGTGGGTGCCCATCGCCGTGCTCGCCCTTGCCGCGGTGCTGCCATGGTTCGGCTGGCTGCTGGCGGTGCTCGGCGGGCTTGCCACGGCAGCGTCGGGATGGTGGCTGAAATATCTCATCCTGACCGAAGCCCCGTCCGCCAAGCCGTTCGTTGCGCCACCTGCACCGGCGAAGCCGGCTGACGGCGAAGGAACGCCTGGATGACATCAGCGGACGCAGCGGTTGGACCGATGATCCGGCCGCTGCGGGGCGCTGACCTCGATGCGGTGGTGACGATCGACCGCTCGGTCGTGGGCCGCCCCCGCATCCCCTTCTACGAACGGCGCCTCGCCCATCTGGAGCGCGAGCCGGGCGCCTTCGTGGCGCTGGCAGCCGAGCGGGACGGGGCGCTTGCCGGCTTCCTGCTGGTGCGCCTTTACGAGGGCGAGTTCGGCGGCGACGTGCCCGAGGCGGCGCTGGACGCCATCGGCGTCGCTTCGCCCTGGCGTGGCCACGGCATTGCCCGCGCGCTGCTCGGGCGCCTGGTGGACATCCTGCGGGCTCGCGAGGTCGGTGTGATCGCCACCGAGGCCGAGTTGAGCGATACCGGGCTGATCGGCTTCTTCGCCCGTGCCGGCTTCCGCCTGTCGCCGCATATCGTGCTGGAGCGGCGGGTGGACGATGCCGCGCCCGGTTTCAGCGTTGCCGCCGAGGGCGGCGCGGCGCTGGCGCATGACCGCATTCCGGTGCGCTCCCTGCGGCCGGACGACCTGCGGGCGATCCTGCGCATCGACCGGCACATCACCGGCCGCGATCGCCGCGCCTACTGTGTCCGCAAGCTGGAGGAGGCGATGCGCGAATCCGCCGTGCGCGTCTCCCTGGTGGCCGAGACCGATGGCCAGGTGACCGGATTCATCATGGCGCGGGTGGATTTCGGCGAGTTCGGCAATGCCGAGGCCGAGGCGGTCATGGACACGATCGGTGTCGAACCGGGCTGCGACCATCGCGGTGTGGCCAGTGCGCTGCTGTCGCAGCTTTTCACCAATCTGGGCGGTTTGCGGGTCGAGAAGGTCCGCACCAAGGTTGCCTGGAACCATTCCGCCCTGATCGGTTTCCTGGACCGCAACGGGTTCCGGCCGGGCAACCGCTTGGCGCTGCGGCGCCCGGTGGGCTGATCGCCCGGCCGTCTGATGGAGGGGCCACCTGATCGAGGGGCCGCGTGATCCGCCGGCATGGCAATGCCCCCTGCGCGCATGGCACCGAGCCCTGGCTGTGAGTTGCGCACAGGGGGCGTTACGCGCCAGACAGTCCTGCAGCCACGTGGTTAACCTGCGCCCAATCGCGGAAAGGTGAGGAATCAAATCAGCGGTTTATGGTGCGTTGCCTAGATTCTCGGCATTTCGTCCAACTGGTTGAAGCCGAAGGCTCGAACCCTGCAACATCTGGTTTATCCCCAGAGTTCTCCACAGGAACGGGGGATATTCGCGGGATGGCCGGCGCCAGCCGCCCTGCCAACTCGGCGCTTTTCTGGTCAGCAACGCCTGCGCGCCGCCCGATGACAACCGGGATCAGCCGCCAATGGGCGGAGAGGCGCTGCCTTTGCTGCGATGCCCCGTGGGGATGCGTTTGCGCGTGAACTTGCGGCGCGGTTTGTATACGACGTGAATCGACGGCGCTTCGTGCCGCCGGCCAGTGGGGTGACCGCCATGCGCCTGTCGGCATTTGTCTGCACGCTGGTGCTCGGACTGCTGCTGTTGGTCGGCGCGGCCGGGGCGGCGCCGCTGGACCCGGCGCAGCAGACGGAACTGATGGCGCTGTACGACCGCTACAACAAGGCGATCCTGGCGGGCAAGCTGGCCGAGGCGATGGCGCTGCGCCCGGCGCGGGTGCAGTCCGAGTTTCAGGCCAGGTCGAAGCAGGCCCGGGCCGGGTTGCTGGCCATGGCGCAGGCGATGACGCCCGACAAGGTGGTGCCACAGCGGGGGACGCTGTCCGACGACGGCAAGACGGCCACCGTGGTGACTCTGGCGACCAGGACCGCGACCGCCGCGGTCGCCCGGGCCGGCGGACCGAAGGCCGGCACCGTCAAGACCATCGAACTGACGCTGACCTTTCTGCGCGAGGGCCAGGCGTGGAAGCTGGACGACCTGATGTTCGGCATGGACCCCGCCGACATCAGGCTGTGCAAGGACGAGGAGACGGAGGCGAAGTCCGCCTATGACGACGACCGGAGCGTCTCGTATGGTGGCCCGATCCGCCGGGTGGCGTTCAAGCCGGACCACACGCTGGTGGTGATCCGGGTGGTGGACGAGGAGGCATGTCTGATCATGCCGCCCCGCGACAGGCTGGTGGAGCGCGGCTTCAAGGTCGAGGCGCTGGCGCCCGACGCGATGATCGAAGCCGAGGCGGCGCCGCACCGCACCGACAAGCAGCGGGCGTGGGTGGACACGCTGACCGTGCAGAAGAACTGAACGGACGGACGTCCGTTTCCGTTCGCACCTTGCAGGGCGCGCCCTGGCTACTCCGGCAGTCCCTTGCCCGGCGCCAGTTCCAGCCACATGGCGTTGAGGGCGGCGAAGGCGCAGGCGAAGCCAAGCCCGAGTATCCACGCGAAATACCACATGACGCAGCAGGCTCCCTTCAATAGACGGTCCGCGTGTCGCGGGCGATGTCGGCCTCGGTCACCGGGCCGCGCAGGACGCGATAGACCCAGGCCGTGTAGGCCAGCACGACCGGCAGCAGCAGTGCCGTCGCCGCCGTCATGATGCGCAGCGTCGTGTGGCTGGAGGAGGCGTCCCATACCGTCAGGCTCGCCGCCGGATCGAGCGAGGACGGCAGCAGGAACGGAAACAGGCTGAAGCCGGCGGTCGTGATCACGCCGGCGATGGCAAGCCCGCTGCCGAGGAAGGCCAGCACCGGGCGCTGTGCCCGGCGCGTCAGCCGCAGCGCAACCACGATGCCCAGCACGGCGAGCAGGGGGGCGGCAATCATCCAGGGATGCACGGTATAGTTTGCCAACAGCCCGCCCGGGACACGCAGCACCTCCTTGGCGAGCGGGTTGGAAGGCCCGTCAACGCCGCCGAACCGGCCGAGCGCGTAGCCGTCGAGCAGGCCCGCCCACACGCCGCCGGCCAGGAACAGGCCGAGCAGCGCAACCCCCGCCACCACGCCGGCCCGCCGCGCCCGCGCGCGCACCGCGCCTTCCGTCTTGCAGGCCAGCCAGTTCGCGCCGTGCTGGGTGATCATCGCCACGCTGACCAGCCCGCACAGCAGGGCGAACGGATTGAACAGGTCGAGCAGGCCGCCGGTATAGCTCAGCCGCAAATTGTCATCGAACCGGAACGGCACCCCCTGCAGCACGTTGCCGAACGCCACGCCGAACACCAGCGCCGGCACCAGCCCGCCCACGAACAGCGCCGCGTCCCACAGTGTCCGCCAGGCGCGCGATTCCAGCTTGCTGCGAAACTTGAAGCCCACCGGCCGCAGGATCAGCGCGCACAGCAACAGCAGCATCGCCAGGTAGAAGCCGGAGAACGCCACCGCATACAGCGGCGGCCAGGCGGCGAAAATGGCGCCGGCGCCGAGGATCAGCCAGACCTGATTGCCTTCCCAGACCGGTCCGATGGTGTTGATCGCCACCCGCCGCTCGATGTCGCTGCGGCCGACGAACGGCAGCAGGATGGCGGTGCCGAGATCGAATCCATCCATCACCGCAAAGCCGATCAGCAGCACGCCGAGCACCGCCCACCACAGCAGCCGCAAGGTTCCGTAGTCGAACATCGGCCTCTCCCTATTCGGCCGCGCGCAACGCGGCGGCGGCTTGCGTCGTTGCCGGGGCGGGGGCGTCCGGACCGCGGCGGATGGTGCGCACCATCAGGAACAGCTCGACGATCAACAGCGCGGAGTAGAACACCACGAAGCCGATCAGCGAAATCTCCACGTCGGAAGCGGGAATATCGGACACCGACAGGAAGGTCGGCAGCACGCCGTCGATCGTCCAGGGCTGCCGTCCGCCTTCGGCCACATACCAGCCGAGTTCGGCAGCGATCCAGGGCAGCGGCAGGCTGGCGACACAGACGCGCAACAGCCAGCGGTGCCGTTCGAGCCGGCGCGCGCTGGCCAGCGCGAACATGGCGGCGAACAGCACGATGAAGAAAACGCCCAGCCCCACCATGATGCGGAAGCTCCAGAACAGCGGCGCCACCGCCGGCACGGTGTCCCACGCCGCCGCGTCGATCTGGGCGGGCGTTGCCGCGACGATGTCGGGCGTGTGGCGCTTCAACAGCAGCGCATAGCCAAGATCGCTGACATGGGCTGCGAAGATCGTGCGGGCCTCGGTATTGGTGCGGTCGGCGCGCAGCGCCAGCATGGATTTGTAGGCGATGATGCCGCTTTCCACCCGCGTCCGGTTCTGCGCCACCAGGTCGTTGATGCCGGCCACTTTGTCGCCGACCGAACGGGTGACGATCAGGCCAAGCAGCCAGGGAATCCGCACCGGATAGCGGGTTTCGTGGCCGTTCTGGTCCGGCAGGCCGAACACGGTGAAGGCGGCGGGCGCCGGCTCGGTGTTCCATTCCGCCTCGATGGCGGCGATCTTCATGCGCTGGTTCTGGTCCGCGGTGTAGCCGCTTTCATCGCCCAGCACGACCACCGACAGCGCCGCGGCAAGGCCGAAACTGGCGGCCACCGTCATCGAGCGGATGGCCAGGCCGCGATGGCGGCCGGCGAGCAGATACAGCGCGCTGACCGACAGCACGAACATCGCCCCGGTGACATAGCCGGCCGAGACGGTATGCACGAACTTCGCCTGCGCCACCGGATTGAACAGCACGGCGGCGAAGTCGGTGACCTCCATGCGCATGGTCTCGACATTGAAGGCGCTGCCGACGGGATTCTGCATCCAGCCGTTGGCGATCAGAATCCACAGGGCGGACAGGTTCGACCCCAGCGCGACCATGCAGGTGACGCCAAGATGCTGCACCCGCGACAACCGCTCCCAGCCGAAGAAGAACAGACCGACGAAGGTGGCCTCAAGGAAAAACGCCATCAGCCCCTCGATGGCCAGCGGCGCCCCGAACACGTCGCCCACGTAATGGGAGTAGTACGCCCAGTTGGTGCCGAACTGGAATTCCATGGTGATGCCGGTCGCCACCCCCATGGCGAAGTTGATGCCGAACAGGGTGCCCCAGAATTTCGTCATGTCGCGCCACACCGTGCGACCGGTGGTGACGAAGATGCTCTCCATGATCGCCAGGAGCACCGAAAGCCCGAGCGTGAGCGGCACGAACAGGAAATGGTACATCGCGGTCAGCCCGAACTGCAGCCGCGAGAGTTCGACGACATCCATGCCGGTCACCGTGACGGGATGAGAGTGGGGGGAACAGAACCGCCGGCGATCCGCGCGGCCAGGTCCGCCGGATGGCGATGCGCCGGCGAGAAGAACAGCAGATACAGCGCCACCAGGGCGGCGAACTTCGCGACCAACGCCAACGTGACATCGCGGCGCAGGCCGGCGGCTCCGGCGCTGCGGCCGTCGGGCGATGCCGGCAATCGTTGTCGTGGATCAGGTTGCGTCATCGGAGCGCCCCAACCGTCCAGCCGGCGGGCAGCATGACATCCTGCGTGCCGGTTTTCCATCTTTCCGGTGGTGGCATGGCAGGCAGGGCTGCTGCCGCAGTGCGCCGGTCAGCCGACTTCCTGCGCGGCCGCGCGGGGATGATCGTGGTCGTGTGCTTCGCCATGGCAGGTGCTGCCGCAATCGCAGCCGGCCACCGGCAGCAGCGTGCCGGCTGCGTGCCGCGCCAGGAAGTCGCGGATCGCCTCGATCGGGTTTGTCTTTTCGGTGATGGCGGTCTGGATGCCGCGCTCCGCCAGCACCCGGGCGAAATGGCCGCCGAAGCTGCCGGAGAGGAGCACGTTCACGCCGTCGATCGGGTGCGCACCGGCGCCGCCGGTTTCGTGGAAGGACTGGTCGAGCGGCAGGTCGATGCGCGCTGCCGCGCCGGATCGGCGCCGGACTTCAAGATATATCTTAATGTCCGATATATCACAGCCGCTCCGAAGCGCAAGCAGGCTGCCGGGCCGCTTCCGGGGCTTCGACAGCGACACCACACCGGCGCGTCCGCGGCAGGGGCGGCAGATGCCAGCCATGCCGCAAGATAGCTCTTGAACGCGCCGCCCGCTGCGATATATCACAACAACAAGATATATCGCACTGAAGGATGCTCGCCATGCCGATCCAAGACTGCCTGTCCGGGCGGGACCGCGGCCGGAAAGGGGCGCGCGGGCACGGCTTGCGGGGATGTGGTGCGGGCCGGATGCCGGACGCCGCCGACCTTCACCTGGCGATGCTGGCCGTGCTGGCCGGGCAGCCCCGCACCGGGCTTGCGACCATTCAGGCGCTCGCGACCCGCATGTATGCCGGCGCACCGCTGCCGCCATCGTTGCAGGCATGGCGCACGGCACGGGGGTGGCACCGGCCGCGGATTCAATACCCACCTGAACAGGAGCGACTCATGACCGCAACCACGCACGACCACGGCCCAGACGCGGCAAGCCCGCCGGCTCGCCGCGATTTTCTTGCACTGACGGCGGCGGGTGCCGCCGCGGTTGGCGCCGGCGCCATCGCCTGGCCGCTGGTCGACAGCATGAACCCGTCCGGCGACGTGCTCGCGATGTCGACGATCGAGGTGGACCTGGCCCCGGTTGAACTCGGCCAGGGCATTATCGTCCTGTGGCGCGGTCAGCCGGTGTTCATCCGCCACCGCACCGAGGATGAGATCAAGCTGGCCAGGGAGACCGTGGTGGCCGACCTGCGCGACCCGGCAACGGACAGCGCCCGGGTGAAGCCAGGACATGAGCAGTGGCTGGTGGTCAGCGCCATCTGCACGCATCTGGGCTGCGTGCCGGGCGGCAGCAGGTCGAACCAGCCGCGCGGCGAGTTCGGCGGCTGGTTCTGCCCCTGCCATGGCAGCCAGTACGACACCGCCGGCCGCATCCGCAAAGGGCCGGCGCCGCTCAACCTGCCGCTGGTGACCTATGCCTTCCTGACCGACAGGAAAATCATCATCGGCTGACCGCCGTCGCCCGCCTACACTGCGCGCGACAGGCCTGCCGGAATGGGGGAGACATCGATGTCGCGACGAGACGTGCCGGACACGCTGAGCGGGCTGACGAGTTGGGACTGCTTCGGGTGCGGGCGGCGGCCGCGGGCGCGGCCGGATGTTCGACAACGGCGATCTGCGCCTGGTGGTGATGCAGTTGCTGTCGGAGCGTCCGCGCCACGGCTACGAAATCATCAAGGCGCTGGAGGAGCGGGTGGGCGGCGGCTACAGCCCCAGCCCCGGCGTGGTATACCCCACGCTGACGCTGCTTGAGGAACTCGGGCACGCCTCGGTGACCGATGAGCGGGCCGGCCGCAGGCTGTACACCCTGACCCCCGACGGGCTGACGGCGCTGGCGGTGAGCCAGACAGCGGTCGATGCGATTTTCGCCCGGCTGGAGAGCGGCGCCGCCTCCCGCGGCGGGCCGCCGCCCCAGGTGGTGCGGGCGATGGAAAACCTGGCCGCTGCGGTGCGGCTGCGGCTGCAGGGGCAACCGGCCGGGGAGACGCAGATCCACGCCATCACCGCGGCCATCGATGCGGCGGCGCGGGCGGTCGAGGAGAGCTGATCCGGGGCAACGCCCCGACAGGATCGAGAACCGCTGCTCCCGGCGCAGAATCCTTGCGTCAAGTTGCTCTATTGGCTAAAATGTAAAATATGGTGCCGCGTAACTGTTTGGGCTCGCCGCCCCAAGGCCGGGCCTGCAGGGACAACAATCCGATGGTACAGCGGGACGTGATCGAGTTGCCCCCCGCCGCCGAGCTGGAGGCACATGCGGCGGCGGCCGAATCGTTCCTGCGTTCGATCGCCAACCGTCACCGGTTGATGGTGCTGTGCTCGCTGGTCGAAGGCGAGGTTTCCGCCGGCGACCTCAGCCGCCGGCTCGGCCTCACCCAATCCAACCTGTCGCGCCATCTCGGCACGCTGCGCGAGGAAGGGCTGGTGGCGACGCGGCGGGAGGCGACGACGATTTATTATCGCATCGCCTCCGACCGGGTGCGGATCATCCTGGAGACGCTGCACGGCATGTTCTGCGCCGGCGCCGGGATCTGCTGAACGCCGGGAACACCGATCAGTCTTCGACCGGGTAACCCTCCCGCACCCAGGCGGCCGTTCCGCCGTGCAGGATGGCCAGGTCAGGCAGGCCGGCGTGCAGCAACTGCGCCGCGGCGCGGCGGGATCGCATGTCGGACCGGCAGACCAGCACCACCGGCCGGTTGTGCGCGGCAAGTTCCGTCGCGCGCGCCGCCACCTGGCCGAGCGGGATGTTCACCGCGCCGGGGATGTGGCCGCCGACGAACTCGGCGTGTTCCCGCACATCGACGACGAGCGGCGGCGCATCGGCCGCGAGCAGGGCGTGCAGTCCGGCCGGGTGGTGGGTCGCGGCGGTCCTGCGTGTGCCGCCGAACAGGGCGCGAAGGCGTGCCAACATCAAGGTCTCTCCTTCAATTCGTCTGCGGCACGGCGTCCGCGTCGCGCAACACGACGTAGATCGCCGGCACCACCAGCACGGTGAGCAGGGTGGACGACGCCAGCCCGAACAGCA
>CAIVPZ010000033.1 GCA_903907955.1 uncultured Acetobacteraceae bacterium
GGGGCAAAACCCCGGGTAAGCAGGTGCAGCATGCGTCCGCCTGCGGAACGGCCGCCGCAGAAATCCGCCATTTTTTGGCCGTCGAACCCGGATTGACCCGCTTCCGTTCTGTGTTCGCCCGGGGTTTTGCCCCGGTTACGCATTTTCGACGTGCCTCGACACTCCGTTCCGGATTCCAATCGAAATCACCCGGGCTTGCGCGAAGCCAAGGAGGCCGCGTATCGGCGAAAACCGCTGCAAATAGCCCCATGCAGCTGTTCATTCCGCAGGTGTGCAGGCTCCCCTGGGTACCAGAGGCCGGCGCTCGGCGAGACGCTCCGCGCCATCGGGCGCAAGCACAGCACGCCCTCCCGGCGCGCGCTAGTGCCGCGAGTCATTCAAAGTGACGGGTAGAGGTGCTTGAGCTTCACCCGGGCGTCGGCGGTGGTGAACTGCCAGTTGGCCTTGGCATGATGGATGTTGCGATATGCCTGCCAGGCATCGACCTCGCGAATCAGGCTGGTCTTGTCTGGGATGCGGCGATCCAGGCATTGCGAGGACAGCACGCCGAGTTCGGACTCTGCCATGTCTAGCCAGCTTCCGTGCTTGGGCGTGTAGTGCACCTCGAACCGCTCGACGAGGCGGCGCGCCTCGGCGGGCGGAAACCCTTGTGATGGCAGTCAGTGCGACACCGCGTGCCGCGTTCGCAAGGCTCCGCGCCGGCCAGTCTGTCGCTGGTGCCGAACGTCGTCCTGGCCGAAAGAAGGGTGACTTCGGCCGACCCTGGCGCCGCTATCAATAAGAATAATCGATCGAACGAATCGAAAGCATGCGTTGGATTTTTGGGAGTCGGCGCGGGATATCATCCGCCCTCGTACCCAGGAGCGCCCGCATGTCCGAGCCGATCGCCCTCGCTATTGCCCTTCCGGGGCGACCGCCTCCGGCTCCCGTGCCGGTCTGGGCGCACAGCCCCGTCCCCGGGCTGCTGCTGACCTGCAGCATTGCCGGCGCGGCCTATGGGCTGCGGCAGATCCCGGGGGTGGGAAGCTTCAGCCCGATGATCATCGCCATCCTGCTCGGCACCGCGCTGCACAACACCATCGGCACGCCGGCGCGCGCGAAGGCCGGCGTGGTGTTCAGCCTGAAGCGGCTGCTGCGCCTGGCCATTATTCTGCTGGGTCTGCAACTCACCACGCAGCAGGTGGTGGCGGTCGGCGGCACCGGCATGGCGATCATTGTCGCTACCCTGCTCGCCACTTTCCTGGTCACCAAGGCGCTGGGGCGGGCGTTCGGCGTCGATCGGCGGCTGGCTGAGCTGATCGCGGCTGGCACCTCGATCTGCGGCGCCTCGGCGGTGATCGCGACCAACTCGGTCACCCGCGCGCCCGACGAGGACGTCGCCTATGCGGTGGCCAGCGTGACCGTGTTCGGCTCGCTGTCGATGTTCCTTTATCCCGCTTTGCCCGGATTACTGCACCTGGACGCGCATCATTTCGGGCTGTGGAGCGGCGCCTCCATCCACGAGATCGCCCAGGTAGTGGCGGCCACCTTCCAGGACGGGCGGGAAGCCGGCGAGTTCGGCACCATCGCCAAGCTGAGCCGGGTGATGCTGCTGGCACCGCTCGTGCTCGGGCTCGGGGTGCTCGCGACATGGCGCCCGCCGGCGGATCAACATCAGCGGGTGCACGCTCGCGCGCCAATGCCGTGGTTCGTCTTCGGCTTCATCGCGCTGATCGGGGTGAACAGCCTGGGCGTGGTGCCGGTGGAGGCGAAGCATGTGCTGGTGCCGGCGACCACGTTCCTGCTCACCGTCGCGCTGGCGGCGATGGGGCTGGAGACCGACATCCGCAAGCTGAAGGCCCGTGGCCTGCGGCCGCTGGCGCTGGGGGCGGCATCCTGGCTGTTCATCTCCGGCTTCAGCCTGGCGCTGATCGAGCTGGTGTATTGATGCGGCGATGACCCTTGACCAGTTGCGCGTCTTCGTCGCGGTCGCCGAGCGCCTGCACGTGACGCAGGCGGCGGCGACGCTGAACATGACGCAGTCTGCGGCGAGCGCGGCCATCGCGGCACTGGAGACCGGCCTGCGCACGCCGCTGTTCGACAGGGTCGGTCGCGGTATTGCGCTGACCGCGGCCGGCCGGCTGTTGCTGCCGGAGGCCAAGGCAGTGCTGACCCGGCTGGCGCAGGCGGAGCAGGCTCTGGACGATCTGCAGGGGCTGCGGCGCGGCCATCTCAGCCTGCACGCCAGCCAGACCATTGCCGGCTACTGGCTGCCGCCGCTGATGCACCGGTTCCGCACCGCCTGGCCGCAGGTGACGCTGTCGCTGGTGATCGGCAACACCGCGCAGGTGGCGCGCACCGTGCTGGAGGGCGACGCCGATCTGGGCTTCGTCGAAGGTGAAATCGACAACCCTCTGCTCGACCGCCTCTCTGTGGCCGCCGACCGGCTGGTGCTGGTGGTCGGTATGGGCCATCCCTGGGTGGGGCGCGCGCAACTGGAGGCGGACGAACTGGCCAGAACGGGCTGGGTGCTGCGCGAGCGCGGCTCGGGGACGCGGCAGGTTTTCGAGGATGCGCTTGCCGGATTCGGGGTCGATCCGGAACGCCTCGATGTTCGGATGGAATTGCCGTCGAACGAGGCAGTGCGCGCGGCGGTGAAGGCGGGCGCCGGTGCAACGGTTATTTCGCGGCTGGTGGCCGCGGCGGGGATTGCGTCGGGCTCGTTGGTGGAACTGCCACTCGCTCTTCCAGAACGTTGCTTCACGGTACTCCGCCACGCCGCTCGCCGGCGCTCGCGGGCGGAGGTGGCGCTGCTGGAGTTGATCCGGGCGCTGCTGCAAGGCTGATCGGAAGACGTTGGGTTCCAGGGGCCTCGGGCTCTGGATAGGTCCAGGAAGCATCCGTCGCGCGAATGCGCAATGTGCGCGGGGAGGCAACGGCCCGACAGGACGAAGGCGACCGCCTCGGGGCTTTGACGGTGGGGCGCCACGCACCTACACTTGACATAAGGCAATAATGCCGATGTCCACTGGATGACAACGTGTGTGAGCCGACAATTCTTTCAAACAGGAGCCAGCGCCTCACCAGGGTCTGGTGAGGCCGGAGCGCAACCGGCACCGCGATCAATCTGGCAAAATCGATCTGGCCGCGCTGTCCAGGTCACGGTTGCGGCCCTGTCGATGCTTGCCAACCTGTCGACAGCGCAGGCTCAGAGCAACCGGTTGCCGCCCGTGATCGAATCGCTGACGGCGCCGTTTTCCGATGGTGAGCTGGCCGGGATCGGCTGCCTGGCGGGAACCGTGGTGGCGAGTGGGGTGGTGATCGTCCTGGGCGGCGGACCGGGAGCCATGGCGGCGGCGTTACAGGGGCCGATCCCACCAGTGCGCGTGCTGGAGGGCGGGGCGGCGCTGGCCTTTCTGGTCTCCAGCGCCTGCTATGTCGGACAGGCGCTGGCGCCGGTTGCGATGCTTGGCTGGACGTCGGTGACAGACATGTTGACCGCGCCAGCGGCCGGGCGATGAGGTCGGCAGTTCCTGGGCGTTCCCGGGTCTGCCCAGGAGCGCCGCCCATCTATTGACCCTACTGCAACCCGATTGTGCCGCTCGCCGGGTCAGGGACCGCGAGGAGCGCCACCCATCATCCGGCTCATCATCGACGTTCCGCCCTCGCCGCGGCCACCGTCCCGACCGCCACGCCGGCCTTCGCCGCGCTCGCCGGCATTGCCGCCCGAGCGGGAATCTGGTTCAGCCAGGACCAAACCGCGCTGAGCAGCCCGTTGCCCCAACTCGGCGCGCTTCTGCCCCCAAAGCTGCTGCCGCTGTTCCGGCGTTGCCTGTTGCATCTGGCTGCGGAAGCTTGCGCGCTCCTCCGGGGTCATCAATTCTCGCCCGGTGACCGTGCGCTGCGCACTATCCGCCGCAGCCTCCTGGCCGCTCGTTCCCATTGGGGCAGCTGCTGCCTGCTGCGCCAGGGCCGGTCCCGCAAGGGCCACGGTCAAGCACAAAGCCAGAACCGCAACCGCCGCGGGATTATGAAGACGCTTCATTGTATCCTCCATGTCGTCATTTCATCGAGAGTCGCCGCTCGTCGGTGGTTTCGGCCGAACGGCGTTTGCTCGGGATTCCCGGTCATGCCGTGGACTCTCGCGCACGACGGGTTGGCCGGGAGGTTTTCAGGCGCCCCCCGAACATATCGTCGATATCGTTGACGGAACGGATCGCGCCGGGGGACGACGGTCGGTCCGCGGCCGGTGCTGCCGCTGCCGGTGCGGAACTGCAGTCTGGCGACGGCGACTTTCACGTTCGGTCAGGCTCGCATTCGCGCCATAACATAGCGCGATATATCAAGACCATCTTGTATCAGCCCAGCCTCCCTGGGGCAAACGGGGCGCCAGGTGCCGCCGCCATGATCGGCCTGTTACGTTGACCATCTTGCCAGATAGATTCCTTGCGTGAGATTTCTTTTTAACTATAATATAAAATTCAAATCAGCTGAATCTTTATGCCCGCCACGCCGAGGCGGGACCCGCCCGGGAGAGGAGTTCGATGGCGCAGCAGGACGTGATCGAGTTGCCCCCGGCCGGCGAGTTGGACGCACATGCCGCGGCGGCCGAGTCGTTCCTGCGTTCGATCGCCAACCGTCACCGGCTCATGGTGCTGTGCTCGCTGGTCGAAGGCGAGATATCCGCCGGTGAACTCAGCCGCCGCCTAGGCCTGACTCAGTCCAACCTGTCGCGCCACCTTGGCACGCTGCGCGAGGAGGGGCTGGTGGCGACCCGGCGGGAGGCGACGACGATCTACTACCGCATCGCCTCCGACCGGGTGCGCACCATCCTGCAGACGCTGCACGGCATGTTCTGCGCCGGCCCCGGCATCTGCTGAACGAACACCTGCCGGCGCGTCATCGCGCTCCGCGGTGATCAGCAATCAGCACCGGTCACGATTCGGCCGCGACCGGGTAACCCTCCCGCACCCAGGCGGCCGTCCCGCCATGCAGGATGGCCAGGTCAGGCAGACCGGCCTGCAGCAACTGCGCCGCTGCGCGACGGGATCGCATGTCGGACAGGCAGACCACCACAACCGGCCGGTTGTGGGCGGCAAGCTCCGCCGCGCGTGCGGCCACCTGGCCGAGCGGGATGTTCACTGCGCCGGGGATGTGGCCGCCGCCGAACTCGGACCGCTCGCGCACATCGACGACGAGCGGCGGCCCGTCAGCCGCGAGCAGGGCGCGCAGACCGGCCGGCCGATGTGTCGCGGCGAGTTTGTGCGTCGCGGCGGTCCTGCGTGTGCCGCTGAACAGGGCGCGAAGGCGTGCCAACATCAAGGTCTCTCCTTCAATTCGTCTGCGGCACGGCGTCCGCGTCGCGCAACACGACGTAGATCGCCGGCACCACCAGCACGGTGAGCAGGGTGGACGACGCCAGCCCGAACAGCA
>CAIVPZ010000034.1 GCA_903907955.1 uncultured Acetobacteraceae bacterium
CTCATATTTGGCTGAGGTCGTGGTACCCCACCATACCCCCGATATCCAGTCCCTTGCGGCTCCAAGCCGAGAATCACTTTTCCCTGTCATTCACTGCGGTTTCAGAGAATCGGACGGCCCTGGAGTAGAGGTCTATAAGGGCGAGGATGGTTGGGACGTCGCCTCGCAAGGTGCCGGCAAGGGCGCCAAGAAGGTGCGGCCCTCCGAAATCAACCACGGCAACATTGCCCCGACGGTAATGCCGCTGGGCGTCACGTGCGACTACGCCGAGCACATGGCAGTTGTTGGCTTCGCCGGCTTGCGCCGCCTCGGTTTTGGCGGCGCCGAGCGGAACGCCGCTGGGCGCACGCTGCTTGCTGCCTTGGGGCTGGTTGCCCTGCTTGAGCAGGACTCGCGCGGATACGCCCTCCGTTCCCGTTGCGAACTGACTATTGACGAGGGGGCTGGGGTGGTGCCTCTTGAGCTTGTTCGGTTCGATGGCACGACCGAGCCGTTGGCCGTCAACGCATCCCAAGCTCGGCAACTCTACTCCGGGGCACTCGCCGCAGCGAAGAAGGCGGGCTTTGGTTTCCCTGATAAGCCGATCCGCCTTCTTCCGCAGGACAAGCTGGTTGCCATCGTCAGGGAGAGCCAGACCCGTGCGTTGGCGGGTGAAGGCGGGGAGAGCGACGGCGCGACCGGCTGAGGCGCGGGTCATGGCCCTGATCTTGGAGATAGAGCACCTGAGCGGGGTCTGCTTTGCCTCGCTTGGCCCAGATAGCGAAGCGCCTGACTGGCCGATCCAGCCGGACCGGGTCTTCTCTGCGCTCGTTGCGGCCTGGGCAGCGCGGGGCGGCGATCCTCGCGAACGAGCGGCCCTTACCTGGCTTGAGGCGCAAGCTCCGCCCTTGATCGATGCGGTGGATGCAGCGCCGCGCACTGCGCCGTCAGTCTTTGTTCCACCGAACGACCCGCGTGCGCGGTTGACGAAGAACATCGAAACAATCTTGGGTGCTCACGGTCGCCAGCCCCGCCGCTTCCCCGCCGTGGCCGCGCTGGACCGGGCTGGCGGTCTGATTACTCGGATGATCTGGTCTGATGTAGCGGCGGCCGAGGCGCCGCTGCACGCGCTTGACGCTATCGCACGGGACGCCGCCTACATCGGCCACTCGACCAGCTTGACCCGATGCCGGTTCCTTATGGGCAAGGCCGAGGCCGGAGCGCGTGTCGCACGACGCTGGGTCTATCCGGGTCGCATGAACCGGCTGGAGCAGGACTTCATTGCCCACCGTCGTCCTTCCCCCGGGGAACCGGTGTTGGCGAAGCCTTCCAGATCGGAACCGGTCCGACCCTTCTTCAGTGGCGACTGGCTGGTGCTGGCAATTGAGGAGCCGGAACCCGGACATCGGACATTCAATCCTGACCTGCGCGCCGCGCCGCAACTCGCCAAGCTGATCCGCGACGTGCTGATGACCGGCTATCGCGACATCGGCTTGACCCCGCCAGCACTGATCAGCGGCCACACCCTCGAAGGCGCTCCGACGGCGGACCCACATCTCGCCATTCTGCCGCTGGCGAACGTCGGCTATGCGCACTCGGACGCAGCCCTGCACGGCTTCGCGCTTGCCCCGCCGCGTGGGGTGAACCTCCTTGAGGTGTCGGACTTCAAGCGCGCGCTGGCGGCGGTGGCGCCCTACGACAAGGAAACCCGATCGCGGCGGCTTACCCTTGCCGGTGCGCGCCTTTCGGCGGCTGTCGGCGACGGCGAGCGGTTGGTGCTGCGCTTCGGCGGCGATGGAGCCGCCCTGCGCTCGCTCGATCCGGCCCGCTACATGGGGCCTGCGTCAACGTGGGCTACAGCTACGCCGATGGTGCTTGAGCGCCATTTGAAGGCCGAGAGCCCTCACGATCGGCAGGGCGAAGTCGAGGCGCTGATCGCCAGAGCCTGCGCCCATATCGGCCTCCCAAAACCGGCGCAGTTCGAGAGCTGAAACCAGACTTCGCTTCAAGCTGTGCTGGCCGATAAGCACTCTGCTATCGCCGCTGCCCCGCCAAGTGCGCCCTCCGGCAGCAACCCCAGGTGGCTCCGCTGGCATGTCCCCGAGCGTCTGGCGACCCGGTTGCTGACCCACGCTGTGATCCGCTTTGACGCTCCGATCCGCGGTCCTGTCGTTCTTGGCGCCGGGCGATTTGTCGGGCTTGGCCTCTGCCTGCCGCTGGACGAGCCGGGCAGTCAGCGATGAGCGCACCCCTGGACTGGGGCATTGCCTGGAGCGCGAGGCATTTTGCTGCCTTCTTCCAGGCGGTCCACGGCTACGCGCCGTTCCCGTGGCAGAGCCGTCTCGCGGAGCGCCTGCTTGCGGGCGAGCGATGGCCCGTGTTGGCGGCGGTCAAAATCTGCGCATAGACGGTGGAGTATTGGCGCCGGTGGCGGGATTTGGGTCCTGACCGGACCGGTGCCTGGGCGATTTGGCCATGTGACGCGGGCGATCGGGCCGCCGGGGTCATGGCAACAGTC
>CAIVPZ010000035.1 GCA_903907955.1 uncultured Acetobacteraceae bacterium
CTGCGCCCAAACGCAAACGGCGATCGCGTCGAGGTGCTTTACTGGTCACTCTGGAAGGAACGCTGGTCGCCCACCGGCCCGTTCGGCCGCACCATCTTGCCGCTCGAAGACGCCCTCCGCTTCATCGCCAGCGAGGACATGTTCTGGGTCCTGATCTGATCCGCCCACGGAATCACCGGCGGAAAGTCGAGCTAAGCAGCCTTGGTGATTTTCTCGATGATCACCATCCTGGACGCGCCGCCGACTTGCAGTTCGACCTCGTCGTCCAGGCCGTTCCCGAGCAGCGCTTGGCCGATCGGCTGCGAGACGTTGATGATTCCTTGCTCCGGGCTATTCGCCTCCCGGCTCAGCCGGAACCTCCGGACTCGGTTGGGGTCGTCGGCGAACCGAACGATCACGGTGTCGCCCTCTTCGACCATAGTGTCCTTGTCGGCGCCCGCCTGTGCGGGGCGCCCGCGTAGGAGCACCGCCGAAACATCCCCGTCCGTTCCGCTACCCGGCGCGGAGGCCTCGCGGCGCATGAGCATGGGGACGTGGGCGAGCGCCGCCGCCTGCTGCGCGGCTTCGCCCGATTCTGCCTGCGGGGCGTCGTCCGGTTCGGGGTCGCCCCCGACCACCCGGTGCTCGGTCCATACCTGCGGCGAAAACCCGCCGCCGATCGGCTCCACGCCGAGGCGGCCGAGGGTGTCGAGCAGATCCTGCAGACAGCCCTCGCGATCGGCCAGCCAATGCGAACCCCAGCAGCGCCAGAACACCCAGCCCATCCGCTCCAGCGCTCGTTGGCGGTGCATATCGGCGGCCCACCTGTCAGGGCCATGGTAGCGGTCGCCGTCCAACTCAACGGCGAGGCGTCGGTCGCCATCGCCCTCGACGACGAAGTCGATGCGGAACCCGCCGACTTCGACCTGCGGCCGCACCCTGTATCCCAGGTCCAGCAGCCGCCTGCCGACCTCGCGCTCAAAATCCGAATCGCATGCCTCCAGCACCTCCTTGGGCTGGGCGACGGTCGCGGTCTCCATCGGGTTTCGGAAGTGCTCGATGACGGCCGCCTTCAGGTCGTTCTTCGAGAGCCTCGACGCCGCCACAGAGCGCACGAGGTAGAGTCGGTCGCGGGCGCGCGACATTGCGACGTTGAACCGTTGCTCCATCGTCCGCGCCGTCTGCGCGCGTGCCGTGGCCGGGCACGCCACCATCGACAGGAACACGACGTCGCGCTCCTGTCCCTGGAAGGTGCTCGCGTTGCCGCACATGATGCGGTGCTTGGCGACTGCGTCGGAGCCGACGGCGGCGATCAGGCGCTCCTGCACCAGCTTCGCCTGCTTGTCGCCGATGAGGGAAATGACGCCGAACGTCTTCTTCGCGAAGACGGGGTCCTCGATGAGCCGCTTGATCTCGGCGACTATGGTGGCGGCCTCCGCCTCGTTGACGTCGCGGACCTTGCGGCCGTTGGGGACGTAGATGTCGACCAGCGGAGGGTCGATCCGCTCGGCAGCGGTTGGCACCCGAAGCGGTACCAGGGCTTTCGGGTAGAACCTACTGCTGAACCGGATGATGGGTTCGACGCAGCGGAAATGCTCGCGGAGCATGATGACGGCACCCGGGAACGTCATCGATGCGAAATCGTACAGCGAGGTGGTCGGTTCCAGGTAGTTCGCGATGGGCATGCCGCGCAGGTAGGTCTCTCGCAGTTGCACGACCGTCTTGTCCTCCATGCCGATCGCGCTCGGGGATACCTGCTTGTCGTCGCCCACGATCAGCACCTTTTTGCCCCGCAAGACGGCGGGCAGCGAGGTGACGTCGGACTGACTGGCCTCGTCAATGATCACCAGGTCGAAGGCCGCCAGCTTGCTCGGCAGTTGCTCAGCGACCCGCCACTCCGGCAGGATCCAGCATGGCACCGCCCCGGCCGCCTCCAGCGTTGCCTCCCGGATGGCGCGGCGGTGCCGCTCGGCGGCTATGCCCGTCCCGGCGCCGAGTTGACGTACCTTTATCGCAAACTTGGTCAGCGCGGCGGCCACCCGCTCGGTGATGCCCTGCTTCAGCCCGATGAACGTCCTGATCCGGACGATTTCCGACAACAGGGTCCGTTGCTCCTCCTCGAGCGCGGCCCGCTTCGAGGAGAGTTCGGCGAACGCGACCCGGTCGGACAGGCGCCGGATATGCCCGGCCGCCCGCGCCCATTCCCAAGCCGCCCGCCAGCCATCCGGCGTCCAGCGGTCGTCGGTTTCGGCCCGCTCGCCGATCAGGCCGGCCGTCCAGTTCGGGGCACCCGAGGTGCGCACGGACGCCGCGATGGCGTCGAGCCTCGTCCGGCGCGCCCGCAGCCCGTCGAGCCGCTTGGCCTCGTCCAGAACCTCCCGCCACGCCTCCGCCAACGTCCGAGGTGCGACATCCGGGTCGCCCAGCGACCCGAGCATGTCGCCGATCGCAGCATGCAGGGGCAGCGCGGCCGCTCGTGCGATCGTCTCCAGGCTGCGGTGCACATCGGGCGCGTCGGCGTGCCCCTCGCGCGCCAAGTTTGCCACCAAGGACTCGCGGACGACAGCAACGTCGAAGTGGTGGACTACCCGGCGGGCCTCGACCCCGTAGGGGAACAGGGCGGAGACAACCCTGACGTGACGCTCTGCCTCGGTGTGGAGCCGATGCAAGCGCTCCATGGCGGTGCCCAGCCGGACGAGTTCGGGTGCCGCGGCGACCAACTCGGCGGGCAGAGCGGGGAAGCCGACGGCGCGGGCGGCCACCGACCAGCGGCCGACGAAGCCGTGGGCGCGTCGCTGGTAGGTGCGGTAGCTGCGGACACACTCCCAGGCGGCGGCGCCGTCCGGCGGGCCGCCGTCAACCCGGACATTGTCGATTCGCGTCTTCAGGGCGGACTTGCCGAAGGAAAACGCACCGAACGGCTTGCGACCGGCGGCGAGCGCCTCCAGGGCGGCGTCGAACGCGGCGTCCTCACCTTCGGCGCCCGGCGTCTCGACACCGCGGAGCAGGAACGTCCGCCCCTCGGCATAGATCTCCACCCACTCCTGGCACAGCTTCCGCAACCCGTCGCGGACGCTGGGGTGCTCCTGCTTCGCCCCGGCCACCACCCGGTAGAGGTCAAGCAGCCACCTGTCCTCGGCGCCGATGCCTTCGGTCCACTCGGCAGCCGCCTCGACCCATTCCAGCAGCGCCCTGGCATCCTCGACCCCTGCGGCGGCGCCGAAGGAGATGTATGGCAGTTCGCCGTCGGCCGCCTTGGCGTCGGCCGCCCGCTTCTGCCCCAGCGATGCGTGCGCGGCGAGCAGGCGCGGAACGTCGGGAAGCGCTGCCGGACCGGGGATCTGCTCCGGCGCGTAGAGGATGTCGGCACCCAGTTCAGCCCGAAGGCGGCGGGCCTCGCGGATTTCGGCATCGCCGAAGACCGGGTCGAACCGCGGCTCCAGCCCGAGATCGTCGGGAAACCACGCGTGCCGCGGCCGTTCCGCGTCAAGCCGGGCGGCGAGATCCATGGGAAGGAGGCGCTCGCCGAGATATTCGACGGCCGCGAGGTTGGCGTCGGCGTATTCGCGGACCCGTCGGTCGGCGTCCGCTAGCGCGCCGCGCACCGCAGCCAGGCGGTCTTCCAGGTCGAGGCGGCGCTCGTCGTAAGCGCGCTTGTCGATCTGCTTGATCTGGGAGGCCAGGATCTCGACCGCCTGCTCGAGTTGCCTGGCCCCCTCGCGGTCGCTGTGGATGACCGAGATGGTCAGGTCGCGGATGGAGGCGGGCAACTTCGCCTGGATGGCGGTCAGAGCCTCCGGCGCGTGGGCGGAGACGAGCACCCGCCGTCCGGTCGCCATGTAGTGCGCGATGATGTTGGCGATTGTGTGGGTTTTACCCGTGCCCGGAGGCCCCTGGACCACCACTCCACACACGGCGGGGTCTTCAAGGCGGCGGACGATCTCAATCTGATCGTCGTTGAACGGGAGCGGGAAGAAGAACGCCCCGTCCCGGCTCTTCGCCGGAACGGCTGTCTGGACCGTCGCCGCAGCCCCCGAGGATGGCGTGCCCCCGCGCCGCGCGCCCAGGCCCGCGCTGAGGTCCACCGCGTCGCCGTCAACGCGCCTGTCGCTCGGCACCGTCGTCATCTGGACGGCCGGGGCCGGCAGGGCGGCAGCGTCCGCCTTCTGGACCGCCTCGATCAGCCGCCGGATGTCCTCGCAGCGGAAGTCGGCCGAGCGCTTGCGGATGTAGAAGACCCAGGTGTCGGAAATCCGGAGCTTGTCGTCCGCGGTCGGCGGCGTCCGGTCTTCCTCCCCGCCCCTGGCGTCACGCTCGTAGACCGAGGAACTCGATAGGCGCGCGTGGCACATGCGCAGGATGGGCTCGAAGGTGGCACGTTCGAAGGGCGAGAAGCCAACGTCGTCGTCTTCGTAGAGCCGCTCCAGCAGGTCGCGCGCCTCCCGGTGCAGCTTGCCCACCCCGCTGACGTCGAGGAGATCGAAGGGCCGCAGGGTGAGGCGCGGCGCCTGCTGGCGAGCCCGGACCAGAAGGCTGCCGTCCTCCGGATCGAGCTCGAGTTCAACCGCCGCCTCGATGAGCGGCGCGTTGACCCGGCCGATCGGGAGGGTCCACCGGGCCATGCCGACGCCAATGACCGCCTCGGACGGCACGTCGTCACCCATAGCCTCCATGCGCTGCTGGACTTCGAATATGCGGTTGTAGAAGGCAATGCTTCTGCGGCGCGGCGCCTCGGCCTGCGCCCATTCCGTCCACGGGCCGTCCACCCATGCATCGAACTCGGCGGCGAACTCCTGGAGGTTGACCAGCCTGAGCAGGATGTCGACCGCGTTCGGATCGGCCGCGCGGGCGCCCCGCGGGGCCATGACATCGTCCGGCAGCGCCAGTCCCGCCTCCTCCAGGTCGGAGGCGTCCTCGACGGAAACTTGGACGAGGCAGGTGGGCGTCAGTTTCGGGCGTTCGAACGGCTTGCCGTCGGGTGCCTTGGCCAGCCAAGGCACGTACGCCCCTGCGGGAGTTGGGGCTGGGTTCTCGCGGAGGCGGCGGATCCTGATCCAGCAGTCGTCCCCGTCTGGCGCCGAGACGCCCTCCAGGCAGGTCACCTCATGCTCGTAGAACGCCATTTCGGCGTCCTTCGCCAAGTCGGAGATGACCCGCTCGCCCTCCTTGAGGATTTCTTCGGCGTAGCCGAGAAGGTTGCACAAACTGGCCCGTGAGCCGTCGTCGGTCACCTGCATGGCGTCGCCTGTTCGTTCGTATTCCAAAACGCGCTATACGGCCGCATCCTACCCTTGACAAGGATTCGGAATGGGGGAAAACGCGGGACAATACGCGATGATTGTTGTTGCCCATTGCACTTCACCCGGTGTTCCAGTGAACGGCTTGGCGACCGCAGACGGCCAGAACGCGAAGCTTCGCGCATCAAAGAGTGGTTTTCCGCAAGCCGCCGGCGGCCTGTGGGGCTGAATCGAACTTTCGGTTCCGCTGCTACCGGCCCTCCGGGCTTTGGACGGTCTCAGAGTGGCATTATCCAAATCAAGCCCTCATCAGGGATGCACGGTCTCGATCGCGGATCTCGCCGCCTATCCGAACCTGGCCAACCCACATTGAGATAAGTGCGCGTCTCAGCTCAACTCCGTTCCGGTTGGCGATTGCAACTTCGCCTCGGCCCACAGCCTCATCAAAGTTGCCTGGATCCTCAGCCAAGTGCCTCTTGCTGGACTCGATCCGGAAATACCTGACGCAGAATTCATATTGGTCGACGCCGTGATGCCAGTACAGTCGGTCGACCTCCGAAATCTGCTCGGAAGCTAGTTCAAGGTCGCGGGTTGAACCCCCATTGATGAGGGTTTCGGCGCTGCGCAGCAAGGTCTCGACCTGGGCAATCTGGTCACGGGTGGCACCAGGACGGATGTCGCGCTCGTAGAAGCCGCGCTCCTCACTAAGGCGGCGCCGCAGGAGTTCGCGGCGCGCATCGGGTTGCAGGCAGACACCGGCAATAGCCTGCCGAATGAATCGAATCTCTTCCACTGCCTGACGTCGCGCGTCGGGGTCGACGGTCCCGCGAACCACAGTGGCGCACTTGTCCAAACGTTCACGTAACCTCGGCAACGCCGCAGCATGCGCTGGCGGGACAACGTCTTCGGCATCCGCCAGCTTCTTTTCCGCCAACTCGAGATGGCTCGCGGCAAGCTTTGTCCCATCCTCCCCGGCAAAATCGAGCCGGGCAACCTGCCAGCTGTAGTAATTTCTATTGTCGAACCGCTGCCCGACAGTCGGAAATTCAACTTCGGTCGTTATCGCCTGACCTTCGCTCATCGCCCAATGCACGATGACCTCGTCACCCTTTCGGAGCACTGCGTTTTCAGGAAGGTCGTCGGCCCGAACTTGAAATTCGCCAATGCACAGGTTCAGATCTGGATCCAGCACACGCTCGTCGTCGATCTGGAAAAGGTAGACCCGCAAGGCACCTGGGGCACCAGAGCGCATGGTATCGGCCAATCGGTAGCGCACAACACCGGTTGCAGGCAAAAGGGTGCCCTTTTGAACCACTACATCGAGCACATTCTTGCCGTTGTCACCGAGAATTTTCGCTGCAATTGTGTGGGTTGCTGGCACGCCCCCTGTGATCGCCAGGAGCCGCTCGACAACGATTTCGCGACTTGCGTCTGGAACTTGGGTTCCATCCGCGTCAAAGACGATCGCCCTGAACCTGTTCGGTCCGGAGTCTCTCAGAGGCAGGCTGAGGACGACCGGCTCGGAAAGCTTGCGTCGGCCACTCGACCAACCGAGGAAGCTCTCGACCTGCACCTCGGCGCCAAGGTTGCCGCGTTCCTGCGTAATCTGCAGGCGCGCATGGTCGGCGGCGGTCCGCGTTTCGAAATCGTACGACACGGCGACAGTGCGCCCCCCTGTTTCGCGGCAACTTGTTGCCTTCGCCGTGCTGCCGACCGACGACCAGTCCCGCCCCTCACAATAGATTGCCGCGCCGGCGGCAACAGCGGTCATCGGGTCGACCCGGCTGACGTCCTCGACCTCTATTCCAAGCTCGTCCTGCACGCGGCGCCGGAGCCCCGGCATCTTGGTCGGCCCGCCAATCAGCACAACGCGGGCCACGTCTTCATGCCGGAACCCAGCCTGCCCGAGCATATCCCGACAGCAACCAATGGTACGCTCGAAAACTTCTGACGCCAAAGTTTCCAGCTGCGTGCGTCGAAATGGGACGTCTAAGTAAATCGGCTCACCGTGCATGTCCTCCAACCGGACCTCCTCATCCGAGACAGTGATCGAGGTTTCTTCCTGGGTGGACAGGGCGATCTTGGCGATCTCAGCAGAACGGCGCGCGACCCGGATAAGACGCCGGTACTTCGGATCAACCGCCAGGTTGTCGGGAAGTTCGAATGTTTGACGAAGCCACGGCAGGGCCACGCCATCGATGATGGTGCGATCGAGATCGCGACCGCCCAGCATGTTGACGCCCTCATGGGTCAGCACCGTCACCTCGCCCTCCTGGGCGTGAACGAGCGCCGCGTCGAACGTGCCGCCACCGAGGTCGTAGACCAGAAACACACCGCTTCGGTCCCGTGCACCTGCCATCGAGGCGAGCGCGGCGGCAACTGGCTCCTGCAGCAAAGCTACGCGCTCCAATCCAGCCGCGCGCGCTGCGGCAAGCGTCGCCTCGCTTTGCACCTGATTGAATGCCGCAGGGATCGTGACGACGGCTCCGGTCACCGATGCGGCGCCGGACTCGACAAGGGCATAGCCGACGAGCGTTCGGAGGATTTCCGTCGCGATCTGCTCCGGGGTGACAGACTGGCCGGTGCTTCCGAATTTGAAGGGTGTGTCCGTTCCCATCAGGCGCTTGAAGCCGTCAACCGCGTTCTCGGGTGCCAATAGCGCCTGGTCGAAGGCCCGGACTCCAACCGTCTGGTTGCCCCGTCTGTCGCGGTAGACCACGGACGGCATCGTGTCCGTTCCTTCCGGAGTCTTGAATATCTTCACACGCCCGCCCGCCATACCGGCAACGGCGGAATTGGAGGTGCCGAGGTCGATCCCGATATGCATTTCAACCGTCCCTTCCGAGCACAACCCGCCCGCGTGCGACAATTCGGCCATCGAGCATGACGGTCGGCTCCAGAGTTTCCCGCACCAGCAATCCCTCGTCGGTATCGAAGTCTTCCGGATTGACCGGCTCGGCCGGAAGCTGCGGCGTAAACGGCATCCCGTCATGGGTCACCAAGCGCACACCCATCTGCGCCAGCGCACCCTCCACCCGGTTCTGCGAGAAGCTGAGCTGGGCTCGCTCCCTCTCCAGGCGCGCCGGGGCGACATCCTGCGTCAGACGCGTAAGGCGCCGGGCGGTCTTGAACCACTCTGAAGCCAGAAGGGCCATTGTCATAGCTGCCTCGTCGGAGAGAACTGCAGTCATTTTCGACTTCCTCATAGGCTGTTCCACCCGGCGCGGTAATCCGGTTCGGTCCCGCGACGTCGGTCGGGGCCAGCCAAACGCGCCCGGGCGGCGTTGCAACCCGCCACGCTATTTGCTTGGTCATAGCCAGGCACCTCGTTGCAGGCAGGTGGGCGGGCTGCACTTCTGACCCTCGACCACCACTCCGCGCCGTCGCGAAATGCTCCCGTAAGGCCACCGAACCAGGTTTCCCAGCTTTGCCTGTCGGCGACACCCTGCTGATACGCCCTGGATTCGGATGACGCGACGACAAGGCTGTTCCATCCCGAGCGATATTCCGAATCAGCTCTGCGGCGGCTGTCGAAAGGCGAAAGCCTCGCCCTTGCGGCGTTGCATCCTGATACCGCGGCCTGCCGATCCGAGCCGGGAGCACCGGTGCAGGATGGTGGGCCAGCGGTGCTCCGGATGCTCGCCCACCACTCGGCTCCATCCCGGAAACCACCTTCCTGGCTGTTTATCCACGCTTCCCAGGCTTGGCGATCGGACAGGCCCTGGGCGAACGATGGGGACGCGTTGGACGACGGCAGCCGCAGGGCCGAAGTGGGCACCGAATAAACGGGACTGGCAGGGCCGCCAGATGTCGGAGCCTGGTTAGTGGATTGTGGCACTGCCCCGTAGGCCGCCATAATCAGAGCCTGCCCCTCGGTCCTGAGATCTGACCTGCGTTGGCCTACTTCCAAGTCAATGGCGGTTTTGTCGGATGCCCAGTACTTGTGACCCCGACACGAGCTGTTCAGAGCATCGATCAGACGATTGTACACCGCGACGGCGGCATTGAACTTCCCTGGGTCTACGCCCGACATCGATCGGACCGCTTCCAAATATTCTTTTGCGCCATCGGAGCGCGCGTCCTGGAACTCGCACCATCGAAGTTCGGCCCTGGCCAGCGCCAAATCTCCAGCACTCGGCTGCCGCTCCGGCCGCCCGGCATCCGGATCGACCGGCGGCGAAGGCGTAGGTGAGGATGAGTAGGAGGGGCTGTAGGCGCTCGAGTTGGCCCCGGCGTTCGTCAGCAGCGGGGACAAATTTGCTGCTGTCCTTGGCCCCAAATTGCTGGTCACCAGGGCGAAAACAACGAAGATCGCAACGAGCGCAAGCAGGCCAAGGCGGATGGCTTGAGCACCCTGTCGGTCGGCAATGTTCCTCTGGAGTCTCTGATATTTCGACTTTTCCTGGGCATCGTCCGTAAGCCCAATCAGGGTTGACAGGATCTGCCGCGCCATCCCGTCTTTTTTGGTTTGCAGTGCGGCCGCCAGTTGCGTTTCCGCCTGCACTCGTCGGAGCGTCCGTAAATCGTCTTCGAAGATGCGATTGCCTTCGGCCGCAGCAGGGATGCCAGCTCCTTGCCGGATCGCGAGTTGGGTAAAAGCGATGGCCGCATCGGTGGAGGAAAACTCGTTGTGCAGCCTGAGCGCGAAGCCGCGCAGCAGCCGCCATGGCAAATCCGATGACGCGCCACGCGTTGCCGCGACAAATGCGTCATGGAGATCTCGCACGACTGGTGGAGTCGCGCTGGTAGCCGAGCCGCCGACCATGCAGGTGCCCAGGAAAGCACGAGGAGCAGCCGCGGCAGCCTCAAGGGCTGCGATCAATCGTCGTATCTCCGGCGTGCCTTCGCCCGACGCCAGGCGCTCCTGACAGACCTTCAGATCCTTTGCGACAAGGGTTCCCAACTCGTCAGTGGTGCCGAAGCCGTCCGCCAGTGCCTCCAGGAGAATTACGGCCTCTGCGACAGCATCCTGCTCATTGTTCAGCTCCAGTGCGACGGTGCGCCAATGGCGCGCGGCATCCGCCGATGTCCTGTGCACCATGCCGAGCAACCGATTTGATTCGCGCAGCGGCCGCGACTTCGCCGCATACTGACGCACTATGGACGCCAGTTGGCGCGCCAGATCCTGGGTCGGCTCCTTTGCGAGCTGGGCCTCGATAGTCGAACCCGATTCAATCTCTCGGGCCATCTCGGCTACGGTCGCCCGTTCCCAGGCCGCTGCGGCCTGGCGGAGGAAGCTCGCGCGTGCGCTGGCCTCCGTTCCTGCGGAATGAAGCTGCTCGGTCAGCATCTCAGCGCCATTGGGCAGCATCAGCATGCCCTCTGTGAACGCCTCCGCGTGCTGGCAAGCCAACTCTTCCAATGCCTCGCCCAACATTTCGGCCGAGACAGGCGCCATCTGTGCCTTCGCCCTGGCTGCATCGATCGCGGGACCGGTCGTCGATCGGATGGCGTCCTGGAGACCGGCCAGGTCACGCAGATGGCTGGCAGTCGCCTTCTTGGACGATGCAAGGTGCGCAAGCACGTTCCCGCGTGCCAACGGAGTGAGTGCCCAAAGATCCGGTTCCCGCCCATCCTTCAGCGCTTCGAAGCAAGCCTGCGCAATCTCTGGAGACGCACCGGGCAAATGACGCAACTCCGCCAGGAGACGCGCCCGCGGAATGAGCAGCGGGCGGCTGGCAGCACTTGCCTCGGATCCCCCAAGTTCGCGCGCCCGAGCCGTCACGCGCCCGGCGGGGGCATCGCCGGTCAGGCCCAGAACGGCAAATGGATTCGATAGAAGATCGAAAATCACGGGGTCAGCAATCGCCTCCGGTGTTCTGAAGAAAGGCCATCACAGGATGGGAAGGCCTCGTTGAGTCAGTTCCTTACGCCGACGAGATACCATTTTCTAGAAGGCGTTGCACTCCACCCGCTTGATACCAAACACCCGACGATTTACGAAACGCGCAGAGGCCTCGACCGCAACCACGGCACGACCTCTCGGCGCGCCCGGCACGGATTGAGCGCTCCAAGACCGACGCAAAAGGCAAAGGCGGCGAAATCACCATTCCGCGCGGCCGGTCTGAGGAGACCTGCCAAGTGGCAGCGCTGCAGCCCTGGCTGACGGAAGCCCAAATTGCCGCCGTCCCCCCCCCTTTCGTAAGGTCAATACCGACCAGCCTCCCCTCGTCTTGCATCATGGCGCCGTGGATCTCGTGTTTCTCCTCGATGTCGACTCGATGCCGCATCATGATCGGGTGCGAAGGCCGAATGCTGCAATCTGTCAGAAGATAGCTCCAGTCATTACCAGGAAGGTCGCCTGTCCAACATTCCCTCATTGTGTCTCTCATGTCCGCCGACTGCTTTGCTCACTTATATTGCCTGATGCGATCTTCAATTCTTCGTTGGACATATAACGTGATGGCGTAATATGAAAAAATCCCGTTCCAGCGCCGTCAATGGTATCGACGACCAGACTACGGTCCAGCAGGTCATTGCGCTGCTCGCAACTGGTTTCGGCGACGAAGACACAGCCATGGCAGGCGGCACCGTGCAACGGGCGGTCGCCGTGCGGATCGTTGGGCGCGTGGTGGGCGCAAATTGGATCGTTGGAGCACAGGGCGCCCAGTTCCACGGCACGGCGGATCAGCGGACCGATCCGGCTGGCGCACGCCGCCAAGCCGCCCAGCGTTCCGTCGGCCCCGGGGGTTGCGGTGTAGATCAGCATCCCGAACTGGCCCGGATGAAGCGCATACACGCGCTCCCGCAATGCGCTGGCAGGATAGCCGCACTCCTCAGCAATGGCAGTCAGCAGCAGATGCGCGAGCGAGTGAACCATGACATAGGGCGCGCCGGGAAAAGTGCGGTCGATTTTTCGTTCCTGCGCCCATATGGCAAAGCCGGCTTCGAGTTGTTGTGCGCGGGCGATAACTGCTCCCCGACCAGCCCACTCCGCGACGTGGGCGGGATCGAGTTGGACAAACACCCCTTCGCCCCGGTTCTCGAATGCGGGCAACCAGTCATGCTGAACATCGAGTGCCGCCCGCTCGATGGCGGGGTCGAGTTCCCCGTCAACCTCGGTCGCGGGCGGCAAGATGCGTGTGAAGCCGACTTGAGCGATCACCTCGCGCAGCCGATGCAGAGCCACGACCCGCAACACGCTCTCCAGTCCGGGTTCGTTGCCTCCCCATTTGGCGCGGTCGAGCAGAGTTTCGGCGTAGAAGGTACTTTCGGGTGTGTCTTTGCCGACCCGCGCCTGACCACTGGCCAGCACCTCGAACTCGGCGGCCTTCACGCTCAGCTCGGTCTCGGGAAGGCCCTCGGCGCCGTGCGACATGATCGCCCGCAGCACGGTATCATCATCGAAGTCGGCGAGGTCGACCTTGACCTGCCGGTCGAAGCGGCGGTTACGCACATCGTCAGCCGTGCGGGCATCGCTCAAGATGTCCCAGTTGCGGATGACCGCATCCATCAACCGGTCGTCGCCCTCCGGTAGCGAGATCACGCTCATGCGCTCGGGAAAATAGGTGTTGCTGCCGGTGCGGACCAGCAACTTGTTTTGCTGCTTGCAACCCTCCGAGGGTATGCTTCCCAGCCACGGCCGACGGCCACGGCAGGTGCCCAGCGGCCCGAGGCTCAGCGCCTCGTACATACGGCGTTCCTTGCCGCAGTCGCAGCCGACGACCACGTCGGCCACATCGCCGGCGGTGCCGCGCTCCTCAATCCAGAGCGGCCGGGTGCAATCGGTCAAGCCTTCATGGATGTAGCGTTTCCAGTCGATATCATCGATGTGGCCACGTTTGCAGCCGCAGACGAAGCGGACGGGAACCAGCTTCTTCTTCGCGTCCGTTTTCTTCGGCTCCTGCGGATCGATGTAATAGCGGCCGTTCTCGGTGGCATCCCAACCGACCAGCCGGCGCCGCCGGTGACGTCCGCCACCGCCGGCCACGGTCGTCTGTGTTTCGAACCACGTTGGAAACACGAAGCCACCGATTGAACTGCGCTGCTGTTCATCGCGCTCGTCGAACGGCGGTGGCGCAAATAGCTTTATGCCGGGCTGGCCGAGCGCCTGTGCCAGCTTGGCTTCCAACCGCTTCTCGTGAACCGGCACCAGGTGCTGCCCCTTCCAGGTGCCCAGGCCCCCAACGATAACCGAGTGCTCTGGCAGGTCCACCAGCGCGCCAGGGCCGAAGCTGGTGACGACCTGGCTCTGGCGCAGGAAGTTATCGCCGGCCATCAGGTCAGCTCCTGCCCGCCGGAGGGGCTCAGCACCCGAACAAGCACGTTTGCCTCCACATCACGCAATGACCGCGGCGCACGAAACTGGCACCGGTCCGCGTCCACCCCATTGGTCGCTCCAGGAGTTGCTTCCTGGAGCAGACGCACGCCCCGTTCGGCGTAGACCAGCGAGCCGGCTGCAGCCTCCACCCGGCCGGCGACGCGCTGCCACGCATCGAGCAACTCCGCCGCCCGTTTGCCGACTCCGATGGCGAGCGCGTCGGCCTCGGCAGTGGTCAGCGCCCGGTCGCTCCGCCGCGCCCGTGCGGGCAGGGACGAGACCAGCGCGTCGATGGCCCCGCGGCTTGCACCGATCGTGCCCGCCATCGGATCGCCCGTCAGGGCTGGCTCGCCGAGACGCGCGAGCGCCACCACCACCGGCGCCAGTGCGCGGTCGAGTGCACGTGCCGAGAACGGGGTCACGCTGACCGCCTCGACCCCGCGATAGAACGCATCGTGCCAGGCCCGGAACCGTTCGTAGTGAGACCGGTCGCGTGGTTTGTTCGTGTTCAGCAGCACCACCACGAGGCCAGGCCGCTGATCGATGCGGCCGATCCGGCTGGTCGCCTGGATGTATTCCGAGACGGTCTTTGGCTGGCCGGAGACAAGCATCAGCCCGAGGCGGGTGATGTCGAGGCCGACCGAGATCATGTTGGTCGCCAACGCCGTATCGACCCGTCCCTTGCGGTCGTGCGGTAACGCCAGCCGCTCCTTGGTGTCCGAAACGCGGTCGGTGGAGACGCGCGAGGTTAGCTCCGGGCAGTCGAAGTCGATCTGTCGGCTGGCGAGTCCGGCATCGGTTTCGCCGACGCGCTTGTGCTCGCCGTACTTCGCCAGGCGCGACTGGATTTCGCCCTCGACCATGTTGCGCGCCGACCCCAGCTCGCGCAGGGCGTTGAAGTAGCAGAGCAGCGTCATGTAGGGGTCGGCGGGGTTCGGGGACGTTCCCTTTCCGCGCGCCCATGCGGATTGGGCGGCCGCCATCAGGGTCACGGCACCGCGCAGGAAGTTCACCTTCGGGCTGCCGCCGGGCGCGGCAATGCCGACATAGAGCCGGCCCGAAGGATCGTCCTTGGTCCGGCCCCGGGCGAAGAAGCTGTCCTTGCGGTCCGGTCCGGTCCGGGCGGCGGGAATACCGCCACGTGGTCCCGGTCGAACAGCGCGCGGATCTGGCTCTCGGCATGGCGCACGGTGGCGGTCGAGGCGACGATCTTCGGCCGCACGCCGGCGCGCAGGCACAGGCGGTCGAGCGCCGCTTCGTACAGCCCCGCCATGGTGCCGAGTGGGCCGCTGATCAGGTGCAGTTCGTCCTGGATAATCAGCTCGGGGGGCTTCAGCGGCGCCGGCAGCTTCGTGCCGCGGCCCGGGTCGGCGGCGCCGCAGAAGCCCTCACCAGCGATGGAGCGGTCGGCACCGCCGAAAAACCCGGCGATCTCGCCGTTCCAGGGCATCGAGGCGAACTTGTCCACCGTCGCGATCATGAACGCCGGCAGGCGGCGGTAGATCGGCTCATCCACGGCCTGGATCGGCAGTGGGCGGGCGCGGCTGGTGTGAAAATCGCAGGCGCGGGTCAGGTCGGTACAGGCGATGTGCAGTTCGCGCGGCTGGTCCCAGTTCGGCCGCAGGTCGAACGAATTCTTCTCGAACGAACTGCCGCACCACGGACAAGTCTTGATCGGGATTGGCTGGGTTTTCTTCCCGGCGCGGAAGTCGAACACCTTGGTGCGCATGGTGTGCCGCTTCGGGTCGGGCACACCCTTGGCGCCCATGCGGTTGGGCGTTGCGCCCTGGCCGACCCACAGACCGATTTCGATCGGCCAATCGCCCCACCGGAGCGGGTCGGCCTGGCGCTCCAGCTCCATGGCGCAAATCACCGCGGCGGCGCGGCCGAGCTGGTCGAGCGTCAGCAGGCGCAGCGTGTAGCGCATCAGCACCGCCAGCCCCGCGCCGGTCAGGCCTGGATTGCGCCGTCGCCGCAACGCGATGGCGAAGGCGGCCAGACCGAGATACGCCTCGGTCTTGCCGCCGCCGGTGGGGAAGAACAGCAGGTCCACACATTCGCGGTCGGGATGGTGCGGATCGGCCAGCCCGGGCAGGCCGAGCAGGATGAAGGCAAGCTGGAACGGATACCACGTCGGCGGCACACTTGCCGCCGGGTCGAAAGGCTTGCCGTCGCGCCGGCGCTCCTGCGCATCGCCGCGACGCTTGGCCAGTGCAACGGCGCGGTTGGCCAGCTTGAAGGCGTCCAGCACGTCCGGCTCGGCCAGGGCGGCGATGCCCGCCTCAATCCGCCCGGCCGCCATATCGGCGTTGTCCAGCAGGCGCAGGGCAACATCGCGGCGGCGCGGCGTGAGCGCCCCCAGGTTCTGCCGCTGCGCAGCAATCCATATCCGGTAATCGCGCGGCAGCGGATCGAGCGCATCACGGGCTGCCGCGAAATCCGCCAGCGCGCCCAGCACTTCCATGCCGCGCTCGCCAGCGATCTGCTGCCACGGCTCGACGCGCGGCACCATCGCCTGCGGCATCCAGGCGGTGCAGACGCGCTGGCACGGTGTCGCGTCATCCCACTCCGCGGCGACGTTATGACCGACGGCGAGTTCGCCGACCTGGGCGTAGTGCAGGTCATTCACCTGCCGGTCCCAGTCGTGCCCGTCCACCCCGCGCAGATCCGGACGCGGCACGAAGCCGGCGTCGCAGTGCAGCGCCAGCGTGGCCTGGAACGCATAGGCCTCGTCGATGCGCTCGGCCGACGGGGTGCGGTCGTTGACCAGGAAGACCTGCACGGCGAGCAGGTCGCGCGGCACGTCGTCGATGACGAGGTGCACCTTGCGGCACAGCACGGCGAACTGCATCCCGCCGGTGCCCGGCAGATCGTGGTTGGTAAGCTGGGCACCTGGCTGCAAGGGCACCGTGAACGGCACCGCGCGCGGCGTGCGCCGCCAGCGGAGGGCGCTGAGCGTGCCCTGCCGGGCCGCGACACCAGAATCGGCGGCCGGTTCCGGCTGGCTGGCGGGATCGTCGGCCGCGTCGCCAGCCAGATCGAACGCCGTGTAGTCGCCCCAGGTGGCGCGCGCTTCGATGGCAGTGGTCCCGGCAGGCAGCAGGGCGGAGATGCCGATGCTCGACGGGAGGAAACTGCGGTGTGTGCCGACCGGGTCCTCGTCGCCGTTGTCGGTGTCAGTGCTGGGTCGGTTCGCGCCGAGTTCGCCCTCGGCGGCGGCCGGCGCGGCGGTGGGGTCCTCGGGCTGGCGCCTGGGCTTGAGGAAGCCGGTGAGGTACCAGCGGCTTGGCCGGGCCGGCAGGATTTCGTCGGCGAGGTCGTCGTCCAGGCAAGCGGCGGGGCCGATCAGGTCGCGGCGCAGGGTGTTGACCAGATGCGCGCGCACGGCGGCGGAGGGCGGGGGCCGGGTCATGACAGGTCCAGCAGATCGGGTTGCGGGGTGCTACGGCGGGCGCGGCGGCGCGCGACCGGCGGGCGCGCGGGCGCGGTGGCCTGCGTCGCCGCGGCGGCCTCGTTCAGTTGCCAGAGGAATTCCAGCACGCGGGCACGGTCGGCTTCCGGCCAGCGGCGGCGCCAGGAGCCGGGCGGGTCGTCCTCGCCGCCGGGCCATTCCGGCTCATGCACCGGGACGGGGATGGCGTGCGGCCAGCCATAGGCGCGCAGCACCGCTGTATCCATTTCGTCGTGCAGGGTGCGCAGATGCAGGATGGCCGGGTCGAGTTCTTCGGGATCGTCCAGGCGATTGTGGGTGGCGGTTAGGCCTTCGTTGGCAGAGACCATGCGAACGGCGCGGGCATCGTGAAAGGTTTTTCCGGCTTCGGCCAGCGCGGGGGCCACAAGAGTAGCGTATGAGGCGAAAGGAAATGTTTCGAGGCAGTCGGACGGCGCATAGCGCAGCCGATCTTCGAGCGATGATGAGAAAAAGCGCGCCCACACCTCGTGCATGCGGGATTGTAGAATGGCGAAGTTGCTAAAGCCGTGCTGTACGAAAATGAACAGCGTTTCTGCGAATACGGCACCGGAATCCAGACGCGCGAACGTAAGATGTGGGGATACACGACTTATTGCAAGCACATGGTCGATGCTCGCAACAGCTTCGGCAAGCTCCGCACGCCTCTCGGCGTATCGCCACCAGAATTTTCGATAGGCTTCTCGATTATCTCCATCACGCTTCGGCTTTACCTGATCCCGCACGATCTTCAGCAACTCGGGCCAGTCCGCTGCTACCGGCTCGGGATAGTCGGCCGGCACGACGCCATCCGACAGGTAGGCCGCCCGCCGCTCCGGACTCGCCTCCGCCCAGCCGGGCGCCAGATCGTCGCGTCGCTCCAACGGGAAATCGGCAAAATCAATCGCCCAGCGGCGGTGCGCATGAGTCGGGCTGTCGTTGACCTCCTCACCACCAATATAGGGTCGGATACGCAATGTGTTGTGCGCGCCCTGCGCGTGTGCAGGGTCGGTCAGCCGGCGCATCTCGGCCACTGGGTTCGCCGCCGGATCGTTGGTGCCGTCATCGAAAGTGAACCCCATGCCCAGCAGAATACTGCCCTGGAACGCCAGCCCCTTGCTGGCCTCCAACGTAACCGGGGCAAAACCCCGGGCGAACACAGAACGGAAGCGGGTCAATCCGGGTTCGACGGCCAAAAAATGGCGGATTTCTGCGGCGGCCGTTCCGCAGGCGGACGCATGCTGCACCTGCTTACCCGGGGTTTTGCCCC
>CAIVPZ010000036.1 GCA_903907955.1 uncultured Acetobacteraceae bacterium
GGGGCAAAACCCCGGGTAAGCAGGTGCAGCATGCGTCCGCCTGCGGAACGGCCGCCGCAGAAATCCGCCATTTTTTGGCCGTCGAACCCGGATTGACCCGCTTCCGTTCTGTGTTCGCCCGGGGTTTTGCCCCGGTTACGGGTTTCTGGCCGGCCGGAGCGTGGTGACGAGGCAGCAAAGACCTTCGGCACCATCGTCTTTCCGTGGGGGCTGCTCGGTGGTCGTGGCTTGAAGAACGCCACCAGTGCAAAACCCCTATTGTGCACTGAGGGAGGGATTCAGCCCTGCCCGCGCTGGATGCGCGCCACCGCTGGCGGCGAGGCGGGTGGGAACGGGTCCTGGAAGATATACGAGCGGCGCATGCCGAAATGAGGCCAGCGCACGGCCCGCTCTGCCCAGTCCGTTGATGTCGCAGACGGCCGGCATCGCACCTCGCCCATTTGCAGATACCCGGCGTCGTGCAGCCACCGCAGCACCGCAACCCTCTGTGCCCGGCTGGCGAACCAGTCGCGGAATGACTTGGCGTGCACGGTATACATCCGCCGTCCGCGATCCTGGCGAAAAAAGCCTACGGCGTCGGCCGGGTCCGCAGCGTGGGCAGCCTCGAAAAGCCGGAGGGGCGGGAGCTGCTCCAGGTTCAGCTTCAGCTGGTCCCGCAAGGTGTCGATGGTGATGACGTTCTCGCCCGCGTGCCGACAGGCGACCTTGAGGCACAGGACCAGCGCGGCGGCCAGTTCCTCGGGCTTCCACGGCACGACGCCAGCGGCAATCGCCACGGCGCCGGCGGCATACAGCCTCTCGAACCCTGCCATCAGCGGCGATTTCCTCAGCTTTCGGTTCGTCTGAAACACCGCGGCACGGAAGTCCGCCAGCGCGGCGGCGACCATGGCGGGCAGCCTATCGTACTCCGACACCAGGAATTCGATGTAATGGGGGAACGCGGTGCCCGTTTGCTGCTCGCAGGCGCGCAGGAGGGATGCCGAGTACGGCCAGCATGTGGGGGGCAAGTCCCGGCGCTTCCAGGCGGAGATCGATACCGGCAGGTCGATGGTGGCCGCGGCGCCAGCGCTGGCGGGAAGCATCCCGGCAACGACAGGCGGCTGCGTGGCGATGGCGGCGGTGGACACCACGGTTCCGCTCCAGCCACCGCCGGCAGTCGGGACAAGCCCGATGTCGCGCCCGCCGGCGCTCCCGACCAGCTTGTCGGCGATGGTGCAGGACCGGAATTGGCCACGGCCGGCCAGGTCAGCGTCCGATTCGGCGACGGGGACCACCATGTCCGTCAGCAGCGGCACCACCCCTCCTACCTGTGCCGGTGTCAGCCGCGACAACTGGTCGATATGCGCTTGCGTTAACCCCACCGCCGATCCGGCGATGGCGACACCAGCCAAGCGACGCGCCTCGGTGCCTCCAAACAGGTGCAGCCTGGTGTCCGGCCAGCCAAGTGGCGTGACAAGGGGGGCCTCGAAGGCTGCACAGAGGGCCGCCGCAAAGGGCGGGAACATCAGCGCAGGCGCCGCGACCTCCCGCTGCCAGGCCGCCAGCTTGCCGCGGCGGTGGACGCGAAGGCGGCGCTCCGCATCGGGGCCGCCGGGCGGGAAAACCCGGGCACCGGCGGCATCTCCGATCAAGTCGTCGCCGAGGAGGAACTGCGGCTCGCCGCCCTGCCAGCCCACTGTCCGGGCATAGACCCAGCGTTCGGTCGGGTGTTGGGCGATAACCGCGTCAAGTTGTGCAAAAGCCGCCCGACGGTCGGATGGCAGCGCGACGTTGGCCTTGAGCAGTTCCCGGCAAAGTATATCGCGGCTGTAGGCGCGCTCCCGCTCGATCTGCAATAGAAAGGTGCCGCCCCCATATTTCTTCACTTCAAATATTTCAGACGCTTTTTCGGCGCCTTGATCATCTAAGTTGGCCAGCTTTCTAATCATCACAACGAAACCCTTCGCCGATTTCGGAGAAACGACTGCAACGAGCGCAACGACGAGAAAACAGCATTCGGCGCCAACCCAAATTGAACACTTGGCTGCCGTTGGGCTATCGTTGAGCAACCTCTCTCACCTTGCACAGGGTGGCTAGCATGACTGGAAATTCTCCAACTTACGCACGAACCAGGAAGCCTCACCAGCTAATCTCATTGTCAAAAATCCACAAGAAAACAAAATTATTTGATTTCCGCGAGGTGCTTTCGATCCTCGTAAAAAGCAAAATTCCAAATCACACCCGCGCGCTGCGGCTGGCGGAGTTTATTATAGCTATTTATTATTTGCTTCCATCAATGGAAAGGCGCTCGCATGATGAATTCGGAGAAGGTTTTGAGGTTCCGGTATTCAAGGTGCCGTTCGATAGAGCGCGGCTTTTTGCTTTAATGCAGCTTATGGACTTAATTATCGCTCGCGATCCCACTCGTCGTGGCAACCAAGGCTCCGCAATGGTTCGCTCAATGAAAGTTTCATTTTTCAATTTATATGACGAGTTCGGAGAGTTTGGTGGTTGGAAGAAGGCGTGCCGCATCGGAAGCCCAAGGGCAATCCAACGAAGAATTGAAAGAGAAGAAATTAAGCTCAGGGTAGCCGCAGCATTCGTTGAGTTTTCGCTGCACGTTAAACCAGAGCAACTCACAATACGGGAAAAAGGGGGTTATACGGCTGCCCTTCGGGTCTTAGGAGACGATGGATATATGCATTCCCTGGTTGGGTACGCTGCGTCTAAAGAGACGATTAAGCAAAGATGGCTTGATGCGCGACGAGTTGCCGTATTCGCTTACCTTATGTTCTTCAGTAAGCTGATTCCAAAAATCAATTTTTTGGACAAGGACTTCCCGCAGACCATCATTAATTGGTGTGAAACCACGGAAAACGCAAAGAAAGTTGTCGCAACTTACAACATTATTGCAGGTCGGTTGAATGATAAAGACTACATAAATCCGACATTGTGCATTCCCATTTGGAAGCCCCAGCCTGCAATTGAGCTGTCCCCATCACCCGCAATGTCAAAAATCCCTCGGCGGCCGCGTTGATCAGGAAGTCAAGTTCAAACTGCCAGATCATTCCGCTCATGTGGGGTATCGCTTGAGGCGGTCAGTTAGTCCGCCTGCGACGCCCGTGCTCATCTGGCGGCCTCCGCAACCCCAGGAGGCCAAATGCCTACCGCCTCAAACCGCAACAAATGGTCGCTACGTCCCGCGCGTCGTCCTGCCGTCGCGCCGGACAGCGAACTCACAGCTGCGCCGACGCCAACGGCGTCTCCGCTGCTCGATCAAACCTCACCCATCAATCCGGACGAGGTTCTCGTCTCTCCCAAGTGCCTCTCCATCGATCGGTGGAACGGCTCGCCAGCGACCAAGACCCTAGCCAACGCCCGCCTGAAGGGTGCAACCGGCGACCTCGCCGAATTGCCCTTTATTCGGCTCGGCCGGCTGATCCGCTACCGGCTCAGCGACGTGTTGGCGTTCGAGGCGAAGAGGACGGTCAGCAAATGACTCGGTGTCTCGAACCCACCCCCGCGCCCTGTAACCTCCTTGTGGGAATCGCCGCGGACCCATACCTCTGGTATGACAAATACCTATTCTGGACCAAAGAGCCGGGGCGCAATTGGGAACGCTCAGGGCAAACAGCCGAGCAAGCTAACGACAACCGGTACCGTACTATTCATATGCTTCGCTTCCCCGCTAGCGAAGATCCGGCAGTGATTAGGATCGCTGCTAATCTCGAAAGGTGCATCCCGCGACGTCCGTGCATGAGCGCTGCCTGCCCCAACTGCCACCGTGCCTTTAACCTGTGGTTCTCCTCCGCAGCCTTCGATCTGATCAAAAAACGTATCGTCGGTAACTGCGGGCTAAGCTACACGGCCGTGCCTGACAGCGGTGGTACCTCTATCACCAAGCATGCAGCTTTCTATCTGGCAGCGTGCAACGCACACGTATTCAATAGCCTCGCTCGCGCCGGTGAGTCGGTTGTTCTCGGCCGGGTTCATCTCACACTTAGCGAGGCTGCGAGCGACCGCGCCGAATCACTGGTGCAGTTCCAGTACGACCTGCTTTTCTCCTCAACCAGCAAAGATAAGCTCAAGGAAATCCAGTCAAATCTCGACCGCTCAGTGTCCATTGACCGGCCTCTGGTGTCAGCAAAATTCGCGGGAACCGGGAGCGGCCTTGCTTACGCGATGACGCCCAACGGCAGGAAGCATGGAAGCCACAAGGTGCGGTGGCGCTTTCTACCTGACCCCGAAGAAGACTCTCAATCATCAAAACGTATTCCCACAGGTTCCGAATGGATAAAGCGTATATTGTTACTTGATCGAGTTGGCTTTGATAATCGCCTGATTCTGCTAGGGCTCGAAACGGAGAAGACACCTACGGGATTGCAGCTACGCGTGACTTCGCCTGCGTGATCACCGAGTGAGTCCAATCTGAGCGTGTGCAGAGGGTTGGACCCACCTCGCCGATTCTACGAGGTTGTGTAAAGGAAAGTTGCATTCCGCACAACATGACTCCACTCCAGCTCAACTAAAAAGGGACTGAACCCTCAGCCATCCCCTCATTCTTGACTTGGAAGCCCAACACTGGAGCTTTGGATGGTCAAACGACGACTCATCACCTGCTTCCGCGCATGCGAAAGCCGCATGAAACTTGGTCGCGCCAAGCGCGACGACCAAAACTGGCATGGTAGTCAATCCGCGGGATCGTCCGTAACCTTTTGAAAATACGCTTGGAAAAATGAGGGGATGGCTGAGGACTGAACCAGATCCGTCGTAGCAAAATCACGACCAACCCGACATCCATCACGAAAGGATAAGCGAAAGCTGCTGGTGGAGCGCGGCGGTCCGCAACGAGCAGCATCGCAAGGCCCAAAGCAACACCGCCACCCAGCAACATAGCCGACTCAGGCGCAGCTACCTCCCCGCCTCACGTGCCTGACCAATCCCATTCCCCAGGACAGCAACGCGCCGGGTCGCCCGGCGCGAAGGAGAGACCATGCTCAATTCCAAAAAAAAATTCCACTCCAAGGCGGGAACCAAAGACCAGCTAATGAAGGTGGGCAATAGCATACAAAAGGCTCTGACCACATTGCGGCCATCCGAAAAGAAGAAGGCAAAATCGATCAATTCGGACGTCGTGGCGCCGACTGTGACCGAAGTGACGGCAGCAGCGAAACGCTGGCAGGGCCGGGGCGTTGCGGTGTTGCCAATCAATGCGCCCGTAAAAGGTGACCCGTCGTCGGGTAAGGCCCCAGCCACCCGACATGGCGTCAAGGACGCGACCAAAGACATCGCCGAATTCGAGAACCTCCTCAACGGTCGGTCAGCAGTCAACCTTGCCGTTGCCGCCGGCAAGGACAGTAACCTACTGATCTTCGACGTCGATACTCGTCACAACGGGCACAAGACTCTGGCAAAGCAGGAGAAGCAGCTCGGGCGGTTGCCGCCCACATGGAAAATGCTCACGGGTGGGGGTGGCTGCCATCTCTACTTTGCCTACCCCGCAGAGGGATTTCGGCCCGACACACGCGGCAAGCTGCTCGGCGAAGGCGTCGATGTACTCAGCGGCGGCTCGTATGCCATCGTGGCGCCCAGCATTCACTGGTCCGGTGGCCACTATCGCTGGGCCAAAGGCTTCGGTCCCGCTTCCGTGAAGCTAGCCGAACTCCCTCCTGCATGGCGCGAGCACATGCAACGCCAGCAAGAGCCGAACCGCAGCGATGGCAACAAAAAAGCGGCTGCAGCATCGACGGCGGACGACGACAAGTCATGGAAAGAGGGCACCCGCAACAGCAACCTGACCAGCCTTGCGGGCAAGCTGCACAACCAGGGCCTGTCTGAAGACGCCCTTGCCGCTGCCTTGCTGGCAGAGAACAAGGCGAAGTGCTCGCCGCCACTCGGTGAGGATGAGGTGCGGAAGATTGCGGCCAGCATCGCCAGCAAGGCAAGGCTGGGCGGCCCTGACGGCAAACCCGATCTCGGCCGCCTCGTCGCCCAGGCCGTGCTCGATCGGCACTACGCCGGCGGTATTCACCTCGTGGCAGCCGATGGCCAGTTCATGGCGTATGCCAATGGTCTGTGGTCACCCGTACAGAAAGCTGAAGTCGAAAAGCAGGTGCTAAACATCCTCCCCGACATCCCCGAGGTTGCCAAGGCGCGGCACCTGACCATGATGCGGGACGTCTCCGCACTGCTCTTGGTGCTGCAAACCCGGACTGACGATCCATTCCACTGGAACTCAACTCCGCGCCCGGTCATCAACTGCAAGAACTGTGAAGTGTGGCTGCGCCCCGACGGGACGATAAAAATTCGCCCGCACCGGGCCAGCAGCTACCTCGTGCATCAGATCGCGGTCGATTATGATGAGGAGGCAACGTGCCCAAAATACGACGCCGCCCTGAAAGAGATCTTCAGCGACGCTGACGATCCGGAGGACATGATCAGGCACTGGCATGAAGTGGTCGGCTACATCATCCAGACAAGACGCACCATTGCTGTTATCGTGGTTCTCTACGGCCGCGGCAGCAACGGGAAGACTCGCCTGATGGAAACCGTTCAGCACCTGCTCGGCCAGGGGCTTGTGCATTGTGGGCCGATCACCGATCTCGCCAAGGACCGCTTCACGAGAGGCTCCCTCCGGGGCAAGCAAGTCTTTCTCGACGACGACGTGAAGGCCGGGATCAAGCTGCCCGACGGCGAGCTGAAGCTCTTGAGTGAGCGGAAGACGGTGACCGGTGAGGCCAAGTTCCGCGACAACTTCACGTTCGAGGCGCGGGTGGTGCCGGTGCTGCTGTGCAACAACGTGCCCTCCATCACCGACCTGAGTCACGGCCTGACGCGCCGCATCCAGGTGATCCCTTTCGCTCACCAGTTCACCGAGAAGGACGCGGACCCTGAGCTGTTCGACCGCATCTGGGCCGACAAGCAGGAAATGTCCGGCATCCTCAACCGCGCCATCGAGGGCTGGCAGCGCCTGCAAAAGCGTGGCGGCAAGTTCAAGCCGACCAGCGACATGCTGAAGGCCAAGCAGCAGTGGCTGGTCAAGGCCAATCCGCTGAAGGCGTTCCTCGACGAGCGCTGCGAGCGTGATCCCGCAGCCACAACGCTCATGACCGCGCTATACGACGCCTATCGGGAGTGGGCGACGGAGGCTGGCATCACGCTGGTGCAGCAGCGCCTGCAAGTCCGGCACAACCTCGAGCACGAAGGCTTCCAGTTCAGGCACTCGAACGCCGGCCAGCAAATCCTCGGTGTGCGCCTGCGGTCCAAGCTGGGCTAAATCGGCCCACAGCCCGCGAGGGCGGGGGCTCCTTCTTCCCCCTCGCTCTCCCCCCGAGGGCTAGTGGTCCTACACTAGGCACTTCGGTTGCCCATACCAGGGTGACCGAAGTGATCACTATTTTATATTATTTAAGTACGGTTGGGAAAGTACATATATATAACATGGTTGGGGGAAACCCGTCATTTTCGTCACCTTTTGCTTGCCCGAGACCACCACCACCCCCTCGTGGCCTCGCGCGCGAAAACCGGTCACCCCTGGCCGTGCGCTGCCCGCCGAGGTGACGAAAGTGACGGATTTTGTCCTATCCGCTCGGGCTGGAGGTTGGATCGCGAGCGGAGAGCTGGCCGGTTCGCCCTGTCCCCGCCATCCACTCTCGCAGCTTCGACCAGCGCCGCCGCCCTCCCTGATTGCGCACGGCGATGGCGAGCGCCTTGCGCTGGCCGATCAGCACCACCAGCCGCTTGCCGCGGGTAACACCGGTGTAGAGCAGATTGCGCGCCAGCATGGTGTAGTGCTGGGTGCTGAGCGGGATCACCACCGCCGGATATTCCGACCCCTGCGATTTGTGGATGGTCGTGGCGTAGGCCAGCACCAGCTCGTCGAGCTCCCCGAAGCCGTAGCTCACCTCGCGGCCGTCAAATTCGGCGACCAGCTCGCCCTCGTCCTGGTCGATCCGCCGGACGATGCCGAGGTCGCCATTGTAGACCTCGCGGTCGTAGTTGTTTTCGACCTGCATGACCTTGTCGCCCGGCGCGAAGGTCCAGCCGAACCGCTCGACCCGCACCTCACCGGGCGGGTTCAACGCCTTCTGCAACTCGACGTTCAGCGCCCGCGCGCCCAGCCCGCCGCGGTTCATCGGGCACAGCACCTGCACGTCGCGTACCGGGTCCAGCCCGAAGGCGACCGGGATACGGTCGCGCACGACGGCGACAAGCCTGGCCAGGGCGGCTTCCGGGTCGGCGGCATCGACGAAATGGAAGTCGGTCGGCTCGTCGGTCTTCGCCAGGTCCGGCATCTGGCCCTGGTTGATGCGGTGGGCGTTGGTGATCACCCGGCTGCCGGCGGCCTGGCGGAACACCTCGGTCAGACGCACGACCGGCACCGTGCCGGCGCCGATGATGTCGGCCAGCACCTGGCCAGGGCCGACGGAGGGCAGCTGGTCAACGTCGCCGACGATCAGCAGCGCCGCGTGGTCCGGCACCGCCCGCAGCAGCGACCGCATCAGGAGCACATCCACCATGCTGGCCTCATCCACCACCAACAGGTCGCAGGCCAGCGGGTTGTCCTCGCCGCGGCGGAATTCGCCGGTGCGAGGGTCGGTCTCCAGCAACCGGTGGATGGTCTTGGCCTCGATCCCGGTGCTTTCCGACAGCCGCTTCGCTGCCCGCCCGGTTGGCGCACACAGCGCCACTTCCAGCCGCCGGGCGAGCAGGATGCGCAGGATGGCGTTCACCAGCGCGGTCTTTCCCACGCCCGGTCCGCCCGTGAGCACAATGACCTTGCTGGCCACGGCCAGGCGCACCGCGGCGCGTTGGCTGTCGGCAAGGGTGAGGCCTGTCTTCGTCTCCACCCACGGGATGGCCTTGTCGGCGCCAATAGCCTCCCAGGGCAGGGCGCCGGCGGCCAGGATGCGCAGCCGCTCGGCAATCACCTGCTCGGCGCGGTAGAGGCCCGCCAGGAACACGCAGCGCCGCCCCTCCAGCGTGTCGGCCACGACGACGCCGGCCTCCAGCTCCAGCCCGAGCGCGGTCTCGATCAGCTCCGCCGGGACCTCCAGCAGCTCAGCCGCGAGCGCCGTCATCTCCTCGGCCGGCAGGCCGCAATGCCCCTCATCCATCGCCTCGGCCAGGGCGTGGCTGACGCCGGCGCGCACCCTGATCAGCGCCGTCTTCTCGATACCCAGCCGGGCGGCGATCTGGTCGGCGGTGCGGAAGCCAATGCCGCGAATGTCGCGGGCAAGCCGGTACGGGTTCTCGCTCATCACCTGCACGGCGTCGGCGCCGTAGGTCTTGTAGATGCGCACCGCCCGCGCCGTGCCCACGCCATGGGCGTGCAGGAACAACATGATCTCCCGCACGACCTTCTGCTCGGCCCAGCCGGCGACGATGCCGGCAGCCCGGCGAGGGCCGATGCCCGCCACCTCGTGCAGACGGTCTGGCTGCGCTTCGATGATGTCGAACACGCTCTCGCCAAAGCCGCGCACCAGGCGCTTGGCGTAGACCGGGCCGATGCCGCGGATCATGCCCGAGCCGAGGTAGCGCTCGATGCCCTCCAAGGTGGTGGGCGGGCTGGCCTTAAGGAAGGCGGCGCGGAATTGCAGGCCATGGGTGCGATCGGTGACCCAGGTGCCGCTGGCCTGGACGAACTCGCCGGCGCTGATCAACGCGGCATGGCCGATGACGGTCACCAAGTCGCGCTGCCCGCGTGCCTTCACCCGCAGCACGCAGAAGCCGTTGTCCGGGTTGTGGAACGTCACCCGTTCCACCAGCCCGGCCAGCGCCTCCCGTCCTTCCGCAGCCTGCTCAGGGCTCGCCCGCATCCTGCTTTCTATAGCGCCCCCGCTGGGGTCTGCCGTCCACATGTACCCATTCTCGCCAGCCAGGGGCGTGTGGGCGGGCAGTTGACGAGCACGGCGCGACGATGGCATCCAGGCGTGCGAACATTAGGAGAACGCGAGCGCACCATGGCCGGCCAGATCGTCATCACGGAGAAGACGAGCCAGGCCAAAGACGTGAGTGCCGCGGTCGGCGACCGCTACGGGCTGATCCTGCCGGCCGAGGGACACCTGCTCGATCTTCTTGAGCCGGAGGAGGTTGTCCCGGCCTGGAAGCGCTGGTCCGCGGTGCTGCTGCGCCCGGAGGGGCTTTACGGCACCAAGCCGGCCTCGGGCGGCAACAAAGCAGCGAAATTCAAGGCCATCCGCGCGGCGCTGCGGACGGCAAGCCGGGTCTGGCTGGCCACCGACTGCGACCGCGAGGGCCAGTTGATCGGCCAGGAAATCCTGGAGCACTGCGGCTACCGCGGGACGGTGATGCGGGTGATGTTCACCGCCCAGGACCCGCAGACCATCCGCAGCGCCTTCGCGCAGGCGAAGCCGAATGCCGACTATGGCCGCCTCTACGCCGCCGCGGTGGCGCGGCGGCAGGCCGACCAAGTTTACAACCTGTCGCTGACCCGCACCGCCACGGTGAGCCTCGCCCGCGGGCAACGCGCTGTTATCGGCGTCGGACGGGTCAAGACTCCGACGCTGGCCATTGTCTGCCGGCGCGAACTGGAAATCCGCTCCTTCGTTCCCCAGCCCTACTTCGAGGTAATCGCCACCGCACACGCGGCAGGCGGGGCATTCCGGATGCGGCACGCCCCGAAGGAACGCATCGTCAAACGCGATGATGCTGTTGCGATCGCGGCGCTTGCCGAGGGATTCACCGGGCCGCTCGGAGTCCGGGTCGAGGACAAGCGGCAGGCGCCGCCGCGGCTGCATGACCTGCCGTCGTTGCAGAAGCTCTGTGGCTCCCGCTTCGGCTGGTCGGCGGCGCGGACGCTGGAGGTGGCCCAGGAACTCTACGGAGGCGACGGCAAGAAGGTGATCACCTATCCCCGCGCCGAAACCCGCTATCTGCCGGAGAGCCTGATCACCGATGTGCCGCGGATCGTCGCCGGGCTGCGGGTCGGCCGGGCGTTCAGCACCATCCCCGTACCCGAGCCGCCGGTGATCCGCCGCGGCGCCAGCGGCGCCTTCCACGACAAGGGACTGGCCGGCGCCAGCCATCACGCCGTCATCCCCAACGTCAACACGGTGGACAGGCTGCGCGAGATCTGGCTGCGTCTGTCCGCGGACGAGCGGCGGTTGTTCGATGTCATCGCGCGGTCCTACCTGGCGGCAATGATGCCGGACTACCGCTACCGCCAGACCTCGGTGACGCTGGACGTGCGCGGTCACGAATTTGCCGCCGCGGGACGGCAGCCGCTGGACCTCGGCTGGCGGGCGGCGTTTCCCGACTGGCAACCGGCCGAGGAGAAAGGCGACGGCGCCCAGATGCTGCCGAGCCTCCGCGACGGGGAACCCGCGCGACTGAGCGATGCCGCGGTGGAGGACAAGGAGACAAGGCCGCCGCCACGTTACAGCGAGGGAACGCTCGTCGAGGCAATGCAGAACGCCTGGCGCTTTGTCGAAGACGAGTCGCTCCGCGAGCGGCTGAAGGAAGCCAAGGGAATCGGCACGCCGGCGACACGCGCCGAAATCATCCGCGGCCTCAAGACACAGGATTTCCTGGTCGCCGACGGCAAGAACATCGTGCCGACCGAGCGGGGCCTGGCACTGTTTGCCGTGCTGGAGCAAGCCGACCCGGCATTGGTCGATCCCGGCGTGACCGCGCAGATGGAGCACCTGCTCGACCTGGTGCTGACCGGACAACAGGAGATGGTGGCGGCGATCGACGCGGTGTGCGCGCAGGCCAGCCGCCTGATCGGGCGGATCGTCGAGGGGGCGGCATCCGCGAGCACCGCACTGCCCGGTGGAACGCCAGGCGGCGGGACTCCCGACCAGGCGCGGCGATCAACTGCGAAGCGCTCTGCCGGCAGCCGAACCGGGAGGCGAGGGCGCAAGTCGTCCGACGCTGCTCCAGACCATACCGCGCCCGGAAGGAAACGATACCGCATGACGGGCGGCGCCGATGCGGGACAGGAAGTGTCGCGCCGGCAAAGGCGCAAGGCACCATCGATGGAGACTCCCAGGGAAAACGGATCGGGTCATCCCCGGCAAGGAGATGCCCAGCCGGCGAAACTCGACGGTCCGGAGCGGAAGGCCGCCCGGGGGCGGACGGTTTCAACGCGCTCGTCCAAACCAGTCCCGGGAACTTCCGCGGGCGAAACGCCGTTGCGCATTCCTTTCGGCAACAAAGAGACCGCGATGCAACTTGGCGCCAGATACCGAAGCGGCGGATGGTATGCTCCGCCTGGGGTCGACCTCGGCCAGTTTCGTGCACGGGGATGGCTCTGAGCAGGGTGCCGCGGGAGAGGATGCGCTCGACACTCCAGCCCTCCTCCGTGTGGATCGGCTTTCCGGCGGCGGCTCACGAACTCCTCGATTCCGCCGGGCCATTGAAAGCTACCGCCGGCGTCCTTCGACGACTTCGCTGAGTTCGGCGGCCCCCTCCAGCAGAATGTCGGCCCATGCCTGGGCCAACTCGCGCCGGCGAACCATGTGCAGCGCCCGGTTGTAGGCAGCCTCCGTTTTGTCCTGCGGGGCATGCGCCAGCATCAGATCGATCACATGCCGGTCAGCCCGGTGATGCTCGTTCATCACCGAGGAGAAAGTCGCTCGCCAGCCATGCGGCACGTGCCGGCTATGATACCCGGCGCGGTTCAGCAGATACCCGATCGCGTTCTCCGACATGGGGTGGTGGGCATGCCGGGTGCTGGGGAAGACCAGCGGGCACCGCCCGGTCAGCGGACGCACCGTGGCCAACACCGCCACCGCCTGGTGCGACAGCGGCACCAGATGCTCCCGTTTCATTTTCATCCGCTCGGCCGGCACCCGCCACAGCGGCTCAGGACCATCCAGGCCCTCAAACTCAACCCACCGCGCCGCCCGCAGCTCGCCAGGCCGCACCACGGTCAGGGCCAGGAGGCGGTTCGCCAGCTTGGTGGTTGGGTGCGCCGGGATGGCCTCGACCCGGGCCAGGACCTCCCGAGCTTCGGCCAGGTCGGTGACCGCCGGCTGCCGGCCCTTCACCATCGGCGCCATCGCTCCGCGGACGATGGCCGCCGGGTCGTTCTCGCCGATACCCAGGGCGATGGCGTAGACGAACACCGCCGATACCCGCTGCCGCACCCGGCGGGCGGTCTCTATCGCTGGTCGTGCTTCGATCTCTCTCAGAACCCGAAGCACCATTGGAGCGGTTATCTCATTGATTGGCAACTTACCAAGGGCCGGAAACACGTATGCGGCGAGGCTATCGATTACGTTTCCAGCGTGCTGCTCAGTCCAAATCGGAACATTGCGGGCATGCCACTCACGTGCAATTGCCTCGAATGTTCCAGACTCGTCACCGACATTCGCGTGATTGATCTTCTTTTCTACCGCAGGGTCCTTCCCTGCCCGCAGCAACTTCTTGGCACCGTCCCGCTCATCGCGGGCTTGCGCCAGGCTGACCTGAGGATATGGGCCGAAAGAGAGCAGCTTCTCTTTGCCGCCAAACGTGTAGCGCATTCGCCACAGTTTGCTGCCCGTGGGGGCGACGAATAGCACCAACCCACCACCGTCTGTCAGCTTGTAGGCCCGTTCCTTCGGCTTCGCCGCCCGAACACCCGCGTCGGTGAGCACCTTGACCTCCCAGCCCGATACCCGGTCGCGCTCATCCGATACCCCGCAAAATACCCGCCGATCAGCATGATCGGGCGGGGCATTGGATGAACTTGCGGGACGAATTTACCGGCTAAGCAGCTGAAAAGCGAGGCTTAGCGGGATGTCGCGGGTAGTGCCGGGCACCAGCTCTGGTGGAGGGGGTTGGATTCGAACCAACGTAGGCGTGCGCCAACGGATTTACAGTCCGTCCCCTTTAGCCACTCGGGCACCCCTCCGCACCGGTGGGCGGCGATAGCGCCAACCAGCCGGACTTGTCAACGAAGCACCGGCGGCTGCGTGCCGGTTTGTCCGCCGCTCCGGCACGGGCTATAGGGGGGGCAACATGAAACCACCACATCAGAACCGCTCCGGCAACCGCAGCCCCGGAGGCGGTGGGCCACGCCGGCCCGGCGGCCCGGGAGACGGACAGGAACGCGGTCGCCAGGGCGGCCCCCGTCCGTCCGGCCCCCGTCCGTCCGGCGCCACCCCGCATGGCGGCCCGCGCCAAAGCCCCCGCCAGGCCCCCGGCCCCCAGGATGACGGTGCTCCACGCGGCGGGGCACCGCGCGGCGGAGCACCCCGCGGCGGACCGCGCACCGACGCGCAGCGTCCGCGCGATGACCGGCCGGATCGTCCATTCGGACCAAGGACGCCGCGCGGCCCCGAGCAGGCCGGTCAGCGCCGCTTCGAAGCGCGCCCCAACCAGCGAACCGAACGCCCGCGCGACGACCGCCCACACGGTCCAAGGCCGCCCCGCGACCAGGACCAGGCAGCCCCGCGCCGCACCGAATCCCCTCCCGCGCCCCGCCAGGCCGAATACCGCGCCCCCGAGACCCGTGCCCCCGAGACCCGGGCGCCGGAACCGCGTCCCGGCATCGAAACGCCACGCGGCACGGTATGGCTCTACGGCCTGCACGCCGTCGGTGCCGCACTGGCAAATCCGGCACGCCGGCTGCGCCGCCTGCTGCTGACCGATGAGGCGGAGGCAACGCTGGCCGCGCAGCATCGCCAGCCCTGGCCGGTTGCCACCGAGCACGTGGAGCGTGGGCGGCTCGACCACCTGCTCGGGCGGGACACCGTGCACCAGGGCGCCGCCCTGCTGGCCGACCTGCTGACCACCCCGGCGCTCGCGCAGGCGCTGGAGCGTTCCGGCCCGGTGCTGGTGCTCGACCAGGTGTCGGACCCGCGCAATGTCGGCGCCATCCTGCGCTCGGCGCAGGCATTCGGCGTCGCTGCGGTGATCGTGCAGGAACGCCACGCGCCGGACGAAACCGGCGCGCTCGCCAAGGCCGCCTCGGGCGCGCTGGAGACCATCCCGCTGCTGCGCGCCGTCAACCTCGCCCGCACGCTGGTGGCGCTGAAGGCGGCCGGATGCTGGGTGGTGGGGCTGGACGCCGCCGGCGCACCGCTGTCCGGTCCAGCGCTCGCCGAGCGTCGCGTGGTGCTGGTGCTGGGCAGCGAGGGTGAAGGTCTGCGCCGACTCACCCGCGATACCTGCGATGAGGTGGTGGGTATCGGCATGCCCGGGTCCGGCGGCGGGCTGGACAGCCTGAACGTGTCGGCCGCCGCCGCGGTCGCACTTTACGAACTGCGCCGCCGCCGCTGAGAGTTTGTGAATGAATGCCCGCCACGCTCCGGTCCTGCCGGAAACGCATCAATGATGCCAGCGGGCGTTCATTCGCAGGTTCGATTGCTTCACAAGCTCCGAGAGTCGCCGCAACCGGCGGTTAACCTATCGGAGTCAGTCTTCATTCCCGACCGCGCGAAAGCCCCCGCGGCACCTTCCGCCAGAACGGCGCTTCGGGTCACCACCATGCGACGCGATGCCCTGATCGGGGACTGGGACCTGCTCTCCGACGATCTCCAGTTCGCCCTCTCAGCCATGGCGATGCTGCGCGCCGTTGATACCGTTGCCAGACAGGCGGAACTGCTGGCCGGCGAGATGGAGATGGGCATCCTGGCCGATCGCGGTGGGCCGGATGCTCTGCGTCTGCTGGCTGCGGTGATGCGCGAAGCCGGGCGTTGCGGGCCAGGTGTGGCCGGCACCGCCTGAAAGAATGGGGTGCAGGGGGCCACCGCCCCCTGCCGGGTCCAGGGCAGCGCCCTGGCCTTGCTTCCCCTTGCCGCGTCAGCGCGCCCGGTTCTCCACCAGATCCGAAACAACTGCCGGATCGGCAAGCGTAGACGTATCCCCGAGCGCCTCGGTCTCATTGGCGGCGATCTTGCGCAGGATGCGGCGCATGATCTTGCCTGAACGCGTCTTCGGCAGCCCCGGCGCCCACTGGATGACATCCGGGGCGGCGATCGCGCCGATTTCCTTGCGCACCCAGGCCACCAGTTCCTTGCGCAACGCTTCCGTCGGTTCCTCGCCGGAGGTGAGCGTCACGTAGGCGTAGATGCCCTGGCCCTTGATGTCGTGCGGGTAGCCCACCACGGCGGCCTCGGCCACCTTGGGGTGGGCCACCAGGGCGCTTTCGACCTCGGCGGTGCCCATGCGGTGGCCGGAGACGTTGATCACGTCGTCCACGCGGCCGGTGATCCAGTAATAGCCGTCCTCGTCGCGCCGGGCGCCGTCGCCGGTGAAGTAGAGGCCCTTGAAGGTGGAGAAATAGGTCTGCACAAACCGCTCGTGGTCGCCGAACAGGGTGCGCATGATGCCCGGCCAGGGGTGCTTCAGGCACAGATTGCCCTCGGCCACGCCGGTCAGTTCATGGCCCTCGCCGTCGACGATCAGCGGCACCACGGACGGCAGCGGCAGCGTGGCCGAGCCGGGTTTCTGCGCGATGGCGCCGATCAGCGGGCTGATCAGGATGCCCCCGGTTTCGGTCTGCCACCAGGTGTCCACGATCGGGCAGCGGTGATCGCCGACAACGCGGTGGTACCACAGCCAGGCTTCCGGATTGATCGGCTCGCCGACGCTGCCGAGCAGGCGCAGGCTGGCGCGGGAGGTCTTCTTCACCGGCCCTTCGCCTTCGCGCATCAGGGCGCGGATGGCGGTGGGGGCGGTGTAGAAGATGTTCACCTGGTGCTTGTCCACCACCTGCCAGAACCGGCCGGCGTCGGGATAGGTCGGCACGCCCTCGAACATCAGCGAGGTGGCGCCGTTGGCCAGCGGACCATAGACGATGTAGGTGTGGCCGGTCACCCAGCCCACATCGGCGGTGCACCAGTAGATTTCACCCGGCTTGTAGTCGAATACCAGCTCATGCGTGAAGCTGGCCCACACCATGTAGCCGCCGGTGGTGTGCAGCACGCCCTTCGGCTTGCCGGTGCTGCCGGAGGTATACAGGATGAACAGCGGGTCCTCGGCGTTCACTTCGGTCGGCGGGCACTCCGCCGCGGCGGCAGCGGTCAGATCCTCATAGGACTTGTCGCGCGGTGCGTTCCACGGCACATCGCCGCCGGTGACCTTCACCACCAGCACGTGCTCGACGGTGGGGCACTGCACCGCGGCGGCGTCGGCATTGAGCTTGAGCGGCACCTTGCGACCGCCGCGGCGGCCTTCGTCGGCGGTGATCAGCACCTTCGCCGAGGCGTCCTGGATGCGCTGGGCGAGGCTGTCGGGCGAGAAGCCGCCAAACACGACGGTATGCACCGCGCCGATGCGGGCGCAGGCCAGCATGGACACCGCCGCTTCCACCACCATGGGCAGGTAGATGCAGACCCGGTCGCCCTTGTGCACGCCCAGGTCCTTCAGCACGTTCGACAGGCGGCAGACGCGCTCGTACAGGTCGCGGTAGGTGACGTGCGCCTGCTGGGTGGGGTCGTCGCTCTCCCAGATGATGGCCACCTGGTCGCCACGGGTGGCGAGGTGGCGATCGAGGCAGGAGACCGACGCGTTCAGCGTGCCGTCCTCGAACCATTTGATCTGGACGTCGCCGGTGAAATCGCCGGAAAGGGTCTTGGTGGGTTCCCTGATCCAGGCGATGCGCTTGCGTTCGCCGCTCCAGAAGGCGGCGGGGTCCGCGGCCGCTGCCGCGTACAATTGCTTATATTGTTCGGCGGTGACATGCGCCGTGGCGGCAACCTCGGGCTTCACCGGAAACAGGCTATCGGTCATTCTGACGTTTCCCCGTCTTCAAGGCATGATGAAAGCGGCGCAGCCTATGGAAGGCCGTCCCGCCTGATCCTACAGGCCGGCATCGTGGGGGACGAGAACGACCCCGTCCCTGATCTCCATCATAACGGGTTCCAGCCGGCCGCCAAGACAGGGGCCGCGCAGGCAAACGCCGTCCTCGATGCCGAATTCCGCCCCGTGGGTGGCGCAGACGATGCGCGCGCCGTCGGCGGAGAGGAAATGGCCGGGCACCCAGTCCAGCGGCGTGCCGATATGCGGGCAGCAATTGACATAGACGAACACCCGGCCGGCGCGGCGCACCGCGAACAGGCCGGTGAAGCCGCCGCGCGCGGGGGCGAAGCCGCGCGAGCCGCCTTCCGGAATGTCGTCCACCGGGCAGAGCGCGCGCAGCGGCGGGTCGGGCAACAGGGTCATGGCGGCAGCCAGTCGCCGGTGATCTGTTCGACCGTGTAGCCGCCGGCCTGCACCCGGGCCGCGACACCTTCGACCGGTTCGCCGGCGGCGCGCAGCAATTCGGCGACCCGGCGGGCCATCCAGGGCATCTGCTCGGCAACCAGCTCGGGCAAACGCTGGCGCAGACCGGGCTCGTTGGTCAGCCAGCCGTCCATGTCGTTACGCGCGCGCCGGATGGTATCGAGCCAGCCGGCCCGCAGGTCGTCGGCCGGGGAGATTTCCAACTGGAGCAGGTGCTCGATCACCATGCCGACACGGCCGGCCAGGGCCTGCCGGTAGGACCTGCCCAGGCATTCCACCTCCTCGGCCAGATGGTTCCAGTCAAGCATCCCATCGGCCGGCGCGAAATCGATCCGCTGTGCCGCCGCGGCACGCAGCAGGCGGGCCTGCTGCTCGGTCCAGCCGATGAAATCGGTTACGTACAACTCGGCGTCCACGCTCATCCCTTCCAGCCTCCCAGCCGGCATATACGATCCCAATGCGCCGGCGTCACCGGCATGACCGACAGACGGGACTGGCGGATCAGCGCCAGCCCTGCGAGGGCCGGATCGGCCTTGATGGCGGCCAGCGTGACCGGAGCCGGCATTTTGCCCACCGCCCGCATGTCCACGCACACCCAGTCGCCGCTCCCGGCGGTCGGGTCGGGATATGCCTCCCGCACCACCTCCACCACCCCAACGACCGCGCGGCCGGTGTTGGAATGATAGAAGAACGCCCGGTCGCCCGGCCGCATGGCCTTGAGGTTGTTCTTCGCCGTGTGGTTGCGCACCCCGGTCCAGGGCTCGACACCGTTGGCCACCTGCTGGTCCCAGCCGAACGTTTCCGGCTCGGACTTGACCAGCCAGAACTGCGGCGGCGGCGCGCCCATCAGCCCAGCTTCTCGCCGTCCTTGAAGGCCGGGCGGAACGGCCGGATGATGACGCTCTCGAACAGCCCGGCCTTTTCATACGGGTCGCTTTCGGCGAAGCCCTCGGCCTCGGCGCGGTCGCCGACGTCGATCACCAGCAGCGAGCCGCAGGGCCGCCCGTCGATGTCGAGCAACGCGCCGGCATGCACCAGCTTGGACTGGTAGGTTTCCAGAAAGGCCATGTGGGCGGGGCGGGTGGCCAGACGGATGTCCAGGCCGCCCGGGCGGTCGGTGCAGATCAGGGCGAACAGCATCGGCTTTCCTTTGTCGGGGAGGAGTGACATTAGGGGAATGCCCGCTCGCTTCAAACCGCCATCCCGGACCGGTATTGTCCGCCGAAAGGACACGATACGTGGACGCCACCACCCCGCCGCCGCCCGGCGGACGCACCCTGCATCGCTTCGCCAATCCCGGGCGCTTCCTGCGGATCTCCGGCCGCGTGCTGCCCGTCGTGGCGCTGCTCGGGCTGGGCCTGACGCTCACCGGGTGCGTCTGGGGGCTGTTCTTCGCCCCGGCCGACTGGCAGCAGGGCGACGCCGTGCGGATCATGTATGTGCACGTGCCGGCGGCCTGGCTGGCCTCGTTCGGCTATCTGTCGCTCGCCATCTGTTCGGTGCTGTCGCTGGTCTGGCGGCATCCGCTGGCCGATCTGGCGGCGGCGGAGATCGGCCCGGTGGGCGCGGCCTTCACCGCGCTGTGCCTGGCCACCGGCAGCATCTGGGGCAAGCCGATGTGGGGCGCCTGGTGGGTGTGGGACGCGCGGCTGACTTCCGTTCTTGTGCTGTTTTTCCTGTATCTCGGCCATGTCGCCCTGGTGCGCGCCTTCGACGACCCGCAGCGCGGCTACCGCGCCGGCGCCATCCTGGCGCTGATCGGGGTGGTCAACCTGCCGATCATCAAGTTCTCGGTGGATTGGTGGAACACGCTGCACCAGCCGGCGACGATCAAATTCACCGGGGCGCCGACGATGTATGTCGGCATGCTGTGGCCGCTGCTGCTGTGCGCGCTCGGCTTCACCTTCGGCTTCGTGGCGATCGTGCTCGCCCGCACCCGCGCCGCGGTGATGGAGCGGCGCATCCGCGGCCTGCTGATGGCCCGCGCCCAGGAGGCTGACGCGCGATGACCCATTTGACCTACATCATGGCGGCCTACGGGCTGACGGTGCTGGTTGCCGGCGTGTTTGCCGTCGATGCCTGGGCACGCATGGGCCGGGCGCGTCGCCGGCTGGCCGCCATTGATCCCCGAGCAAACCGTTAATCGAGCAAGCCGTTGATGACCCGCAAGCGCCGCCGCCTCATTCTGCTGCTTGTCTGCGGCCTTGGCCTCGGCACCGCCGCGGCGCTGGTGCTGACGGCGTTCAGCGACAACATGGTGTTCTTCCTCGCCCCGGCCGACCTGGCCAGCAAGGCGCCGCATAACGGCCGCACCTTCCGCCTCGGCGGGCTGGTGGAGGCCGGCAGCGTCGAGCACACCCGTGAGGGCAGCAAGCCGGTGGTGCGCTTCCGCATTACCGACGGCGCCGCCAACGTGGTGGTCACCTATGCCGGCATCCTGCCCGACCTGTTCCGTGAGGGGCAGGGGGTGGTGACGCTGGGGGCGATGCAGACGGACGGGACGTTCCGCGCCTCCGAGGTGCTGGCCAAGCACGACGAGACCTACATGCCCAAGGAAGTGGCCGACGCGCTCAAGCGGTCCGGCCACTGGGACCCCAAGGCGGGCGCGCCGCCGCCGGCTTCAACCTGGAACACCCTGCTGCCTAAGCCCGGCAACGGCGGCTGAATTATCCGGGGCGCTGCCCCGGACCCCGCCAGGAGGTTTGTCCATGACCCCACCAAGGGCTTCGCCCTTGGAACCGTCTTGAATCACTGGGGTGCAGGGGGCTTCGGCAGCGTATCCGCGGTGGTCCACCCCGGCTCGATGCTGACCGCCGGCGTCTCGCACAGATCGACGCCGCGGCGTTCCTCGGCGGCGCGATTCTCGAACACCACCCGCAGATCGACGTTGCAGTCGCCGCGCCAGGTCACCACCCGCTGTTCGCCGACCGAGATGCTGGTCTCGCCGAGCCGGTCATCGCCCCACTGGTTGGCCGCGGCCGATGACAGGAACACCTGCTGGATCGGCCGCGCCGCGTGGTTCAGCAAAGTCACGCGGTGCTCGGCGCCGGCATCCGGCGGCGGGGTGGCGGTGCTGCCGTCGAAGGTCACCTGGTGGGTGCGGCACAGGTTGATGCCCCGGGTCTCCTCGCGGCTGGCATCTTCGTAGACGACCTTGACGTCGAAAATGCACGCGCGCGTCCGGCCGAGGTGCAGCCGGAGCGAATCGCCGGTCTCCAGCGTGCGTTCGCCCAGACGGTCATCGCCCCACTGGTCGGCGCTTTCCGGCGAGACATAGAGTTCGTTGACCGGCCGCGGGCTGTGGTTGAGCACAGTGAGTTCGCGCTCGCCGAGCGGGCCCAGCACCGGCCGCGGCGGCACGTCGGCACGGGCGGGAGCTGCCAGCAGCAGCCCCACCGCCAGCACATCGATAGCGAGCCGCCATCCCGTCCACGCCCAGACACCCGCACAGCGCATGCGCGCTCCCGATTCCCGACCGGAACAGGCTTTGGACCCGGCGGCGCGGCACCGGCAAGGCAATGACGCCGGACTGTGGCGGTTTAGCCAGGGAGTGTTGCGCGCAGTCCACAGTCCGCTAGTCCAGCCACTTCGCGCGCAGCCGGGCATACGCGCCGGATTCGATGGCGATGTGCAGCCACTGGTCGATCCAGGCCTTCAGCGCCGGATCGCGCGGCAGCAGATAGGCCAGCTCGCCGAAATCGAACGGCTGCTCCGGGTGGATGGCGCACAACTCGCGGTGCAGCTTCTGCTGCAGCCGCGCTTCCACCGCATCGGTGATCATGACGTCGCCATGGCCGGCCGCCAGCTCGTCGAAGATGGCGGTGTTGCGCGGGAGCACGACGATCTCGGCAGATTTCAGGCTGGCGCGGTCGAACTGCTCGTTGGTGCCGCCGGGATTGGTCAGCACCTTCACGCCGGGCCGATCGATCTCGGCCAGCGAGGCGAAGCGGGTGCGATCGGTGCAGCGGGCGATCGCCGCCTTGCCGGTGCGCAGCAGCGGGAAGGAGAAGAACGCCGTTTTCTGCCGCTCCAGCGTCACCGAGATGCCGCCCATGGCCAGGTCGAACTTGTCGGCCGCCAGGTCTGCCTGCAGCGCGCTCCAGCTTGTCGGCACCAGCTCGACCCGGGTGCCGAGCGCGCGGCCCAGATCTTCGGCCATATCGACGTCCAGCCCGCTGTAGCGTCCGGTCGCGCGGTCGAGCAGCGCGAACGGCCGGTAGTCCCCGGTCAGCCCCACCCGCACGGTGCCGCGGGCGAGAATGGCGTCGAGCTTCGATCCCTGCGCAAAGGCGGCGGGGGCGGCCAGCAGCAGCACGGCGAGCAGGAGGGGACGAAACATGGCCGGATGCTCCGTGGTGGCTCACGCCGCGGCCTGGGCTTGCCGCAGCGGGTCAATGTGCCATAGATGCCGGGTATGAGCGATATCCAGCACAGTCCGGCGCCGAAGCCGGACCCGGCCAAACCGCCGCCCCGGCCCGAACTGCCGAAGGAGATCGGCGGGGCGCCCGGGCCTGAGCCGACCCGTTACGGGGACTGGCAGCATAAGGGGCGGGTTACCGACTTCTGAGCGCCGCGGCGTTGCCCCGGACCCCACCAAGGGCTTTGCCCTTGGAACAACCTACCAGGGGGCATAGGCCCCTGGACCCCGCTTCAGCCTCGTCGTGCCTGGGCGGCCGTGACCGTGTTTTCCAGCAGGCAGGCGATGGTCATCGGGCCTACGCCGCCTGGCACCGGCGTAATCGCTGCCGCGTGGGTGGTGCATTCCGCGGTGGCACAGTCGCCGACCAGGGTTCCGTCGGCCCGGCGGTTGATGCCGACATCGATCACCACCGCGTCGTTGGCCACCCAGTCGCCGCGCACCATCTCCGCCCGCCCGACCGCCGCCACCAGCAACTCGGCCCGGCGGCACTCGGCAGCCAGGTCGCGGGTGCGCGAATGCGCCACCGTCACGGTGGCATCGGCATTGGTCAGCAACGCCGCCATCGGCTTTCCGACGATCGCCGAGCGGCCGAGCACCAGCGTCCTGGCGCCGCGGATCGGCACGCCGGCAAACGCCAGCAGGCGCATGACGCCGAGCGGCGTGCAGGGCACCAAACCCGGGCGGCCATCATGCAGGCGCCCGACATTCATCGGGTGGAAGCCATCGACATCCTTGGCCGGATCGATCGCCTCGATCACCGCCTGCTGGCGGATCTGCGGCGGCAGCGGCAGTTGCACCAGAATGCCGTCGATGTCCGGGTCGGCGTTCAGCCCGGCGACGGTGGCGAGCAGCGCCGCTTCCGTGGTGTCGGCCGGCAGGCGGATCGTGCGGCCGGCGATGCCGGCGGCGACGGCGGCGCGGTCCTTGCTGCGCACATAGACGGCGCTGGCCGGGTCGTCGCCCACCAGCACCACGGCAAGCCCGGGGGTGTAGGGCAGAGCCGCGACACGCACGGCGATTTCGGCGCGCAGCGCCGCAGCCACCTGTTTGCCGTCGATCAGGGTCGCGCTCACAGCGCCTCCAGCCTTGGTCCGATTGCGGCCGGGTCGCCGGCGATGCGCAGCGTCTTCTCCCGGCTGGTCATGCCGGCCACCACGGCGACCGCGGAGGCGGGCAGCTCGAGCGCGCGGGCCAGCGTGGCGCAGGCGGCGCGGTTGGCCCGCCCGTCCTCGGCGGCTTCGGTCACACCGATGCGCAGGCGCTCGCCCTCCACCGCCGGCGCGCGGCCCTGCACGCCGGGGCGGCGCGATTTCGGCTGCACCTTGACGGCGACCGACACGCCGCCGGCGGCCGGGCGCCAGAAGCTGCTCACAGGAACAGGCCGCGCGTGTTCCCGTAGACGAGGGCTTCATGCAGGCGCGCCAGCATCGACTCGGCAGCGTAGATCAGGATCAGCAGGATCATCGGGCTGATATCGACCGGCCCCAGATGCGGCAGCCACCGGCGGATCGGCCGCAGTGCCGGTTCGGTCAAACGGTCGAGGAAGTCGGCGATGCTCCAGACCATCCGGTTGCGGCTATCCAGCACGTTGAAGCTGATCAGCATGCTGATCGCCACGGCCAGGATGACGGCCCACCAGTAGAGGTTCAGCAGCATCAGGACGATCTGGAACAGGATGGTGATCACGAGCGTGCCCCTTTTAGACGGTGCGCAGGCTAGCTTTCGGCCGATCGGTGCGCAACCGCTCGGCGGATGCGTGCCATGCGCGCGGACGCTTGACTTGCCGGGCCGCCCTGCGCATGTTCCGCGCCCTGCGGTGCCCCCGGGCGTCGCGGCGATTGCGCGGGATGGGGCTGTAGCTCAGTTGGGAGAGCGCCTCGTTCGCAATGAGGAGGTCAGGGGTTCGATTCCCCTCAGCTCCACCACGTCCCGCGCTTTTCCGCCGCTTTCAGGGCCGCCCTGGCGAATATCCCCTAAATGGTCCCCTTTATTCGCCGCCGGCGCCGGCCCATCGGTGGCGCTGCACCTTCCGTTCCGATTGGCCCGTCTTCGCAGCGGTGTCGGCGGTGAAGCGGCCAGCCGGCCTGGATTGCCCGGTCGGGCTATGCCCTCCCCAGGTGACGCCCCCGACAACGGCACCAGACGATACCAGCCGGCAGAGGTTCCACTTATCGGCTGCGAAACGCTGTCTCGAGGAACCCAGCCACCTCTCCTGCGGGGAACACAGTTCCGCGCGCCGTGCTTCCATGTGCGGCTCCGGTTCATCCCCGCGCCTGCGGGGAACACCAACCCGAACGCGGCCTGCGTGGTCCACGTGCCGGTTCATCCCCGCGCCTGCGGGGAACACTTCGGCCTCCTCTCTTTTGTCGGCGGCTAAGTACTCCTTTTCGCAATTACGGTGACGTATTCCGTAAGGCCGACTCGCGAGGGCTTGGCAGGATCACCCTCGGTCAGGAGGGCGTATCATGCCGAGGAAGAGCCCATACGAGATCAATCTCACTGGGGAGGAGCGA
>CAIVPZ010000037.1 GCA_903907955.1 uncultured Acetobacteraceae bacterium
ACCTCGGCGTTGATGTGCTCGAACTGGGCGTTGCGGTCGGGATGGCTGGTGCCTTCGCGCGTCTTGGCATTGGCCTGCAGGCTGAAGCCCAGGCGCTTCAGCAGACGGCCGACCAGTTTCTGACCGGCGGTGAAGCCCCGTGCTGGGGGCGGACGACGCGACCGTTGATTTCCATTCGCTGCGCCGCACCTTCGCCACCGCCTTTGAGCATGCGATGGCCAACGGTTCACACAATGCGACAGCTATGGAAGCACCTCGGCAAACGCGGTGCCGACCAGGACATCTTCGATGGTGTCGAGCACAAGGCTGGCGTAGAACCCGCCCGATCACCTGCTCAACCTGGACGCCGGACCCCATCGATTTGTCGATGTAGGCGAACGCGCAGGACGGGTCGTCCCATCCCTCCTGGAGTGCCAGATTGAAGATTACGTGCTTGTAGTTTCCAGCAGAGAAGATGGCGAAGTCTTCCTCTCTGCCGGAGAACAGTTTGAAATCCGGAGACAATGGGTGGTCAGAGCGGTCCACTTTGAGGTCACAGTAGACAGCGATTTCGGCCGGATCGACGCTCTTCTGCTCAACCAGGTAGCGCCATATCAGGATAGGCGGAGCCTTCCTTTCTGCGCGAAACCAGATCAGTGCTGCCGTCGTCCTGGTTCACATTGGTCTTGCAGACATAGATGGCCTTTGGCTCGAACCCAGCCTGCAACGCGACAGCCTTCTGACGGGTGGATTCCATGGCGGTGAGCATGTCGTCGATCATGGTCTCAACGATCGAGGTGTAGCCGCCTAGGACGATCTGCTTCTTGACCAAACCAACGTCAACGACGGCCTTGCTGCTGACCGCCGTCACCAGGCACGACTTGATGTCGTCCTTGGCGTCATCCTGTATCTCGTCGGACCAGCCTTCCTGCTTCAGCCGGTCTATCATCCTCCCAAGTTTTCCGGGCGTCCGCATGGTGGCGCTGGCGACGAGGAATGCGTCCGGCTCCAGGTCGAGCAGCAGATCTGTCTGGCCGTCCGAGAGGTTTTGCGCTTCGTCGTAAACGATAACGAGTGGGCGCCGCCTGCCGTCTCCTGAACGCCTTGTTGTCAGGCTGTCCCATAGCGGCTGGGAGTCATCACTATCCTCGCGAACCTTGTGGATCGTGAGAGTGCCGCCGCCCTTTTCCTTCTGATTATTAAGGTGCCAACCGTGGCTGTTGGCGGGGCCAGGGCACCGCGGGCCGGCGCAAGGTCGGCAGACCCCGCGCGCAGCAGGATAACCCGCTCGGCGGCGGAGAACCCCCGCTCCGGAACTTTGTCCACGTCGCGCGGCACCTTGCCCTTGCGCCCCGCCATCTGGTCAGACCACGGGTTGATGTCTACGTATCCTCGCCGCATGCACAACGATGCAGGCCATTGTAAGCGGAGAACTCACGCCCCACAGTCTGCCCAGCCGACGCCTTATGACGCTCTGCAAGAAACTCCCCGGCGATACGACGCGTTATTTCAGACAACGCCATCCATTCCAGCAAAGGTCTGTCGTAATGCTTGAAAAGATGGGCCGCATGCTTCGCAAAGGCCGCACGGTAACTTCCGATGGTCTGGGCTTTAACCTTCGATGTCTCCTCTTCCAGCCAACGCCGCACCGCCTCCGCGACGCTCAAGCCATCGCCAAGGGCCACCGCAAGGAATGCTTGGCAGCTTCCGGCCCTTGCCGCACCTCCACCGCCTCGCTGTCATCACGGGTCATGTCTGCTGCCGTCCAAGCGGACCACGAAGCAGGGTCCTCCGGGTCGCCGCGCGGGTCCGGTGCATGGAAGATAACGACGTTCGCGCCCTCTTCCATTTCCCGCCGCCGCTGCACCGCCCGGCCGGTCCAATCGGCTGTCCAGTCGGTCAACGGTTGCAGGTTGGCCCGGCGCAGCGCCGTATCCGCCTCCGCCCGCATGGCGCTGATCGCGGTGTCCCGGCGCTGCTCCGCCTCGCGTCGGTCCGTGGTTTGTAAGGTCCGCACAAGCTCGCGCTTGATCCCGCTGGCCACGCCCATGGCCTTGCCCACGTCCGCCCGCCGCCCTGCCATCTAACATACTGAAAACAGAGAATTTTCTGAAAATGGCGTCCGCGGCGGGATTCGAACCCGCGACCCCAGGATTCATACCACTTCGGCTTTCGCCGCCGCCCGCGAGGGCGTTCGTGGTCTGGACTGTCCCTTCGCCATAGGCCCGAAGACCCTTAGGCGCTGCCCATCCAGTCTCTACACCTTCCCGGGGGTTTCCCCTCGGGCTTGGCTCGGGATTGGCGTAGCCAGCTGGCCGACGCGTTCCCCGACTTTGAGCAGATCCGCCACGAGGTTTCCCGCCGTGGCGCCCAATTTCATTTTAATAGCGAAACCAGGAATCCTGTACTCTATCCGGCTGAGCTACGCGGACTTGGGCCAATTCTAGACGGAGCTGGCCCGTCCCGCCAGCCCCCAACCTCGGTTTCCGGCCCAATCGGGCGCCTTTCCGCGGGTTGCGAAGCCTGCCGGGGCAGCGTCCTGGCCTTTCTGCCTCTTGACGCCGCCCCCCCGCCCCGCGACCGTCAATCCATGATCGACCTGCACCGCAGCCTGCTCACTTTCGACACCCATATCGATATCCCCTGGCCCGACGGCCCGGCCTTTCAGGACAACACCACAAGGCGGGTCGATCTGCCGAAGATGCGGCGTGGCCATATGGCGGCCGGCTGCTTCGTCGCCTACGTGCCGCAGGGGCCGCGCACCGAGGCGGCGAACCAGGCCGCCTTTGCCCGCGCCACCGCGATGCTCGCCGCCATCGGCACGATGGGCGGCGATGCGGTGCGGGTCTGCCGCAGCGCCGACGCCATCGAGCAGGCACATCGCGACGGCATCACCGCCATCGTCCCCGCGGTCGAGAACGGTCATGCCTGCGGCGGCGACCCGGCGCGGCTGCGGGCCTTGCGCGACCTCGGCGCCCGCTACCTCACCCTCACCCATAACGGCCACAATGCGCTGGGCGACAGTTCCAACCCGCGCGCCGACCTCGGCGACGCCGCCGAGGAACATGGCGGCCTGTCGCCGCTCGGCCGGCAGGCGATCGCCGAGCTCAACCGGCTCGGCATGCTGGTCGACATCGCCCATGTGTCGAAGGCCACCATGCTGCAGGCCGCCGCGCTGTCGCGCACGCCGGTGGTTTCGACCCATTCCTGCATCCGCGCGTTGTGCGACAACGCGCGCAATCTGGACGACGAACAGCTTGACGCGCTGCGCGACGTGGGCGGGGTGGTGCAGATTACGGCGGTGCCGCATTTCCTGCGCACCGGCGGCAAGGAATCCGCGGTTACGCTGGCCGACTATGCCGACCACATCGACGCCGCGGTGCGGCGGATCGGCATCGGGCATGTCGGTATTTCATCCGATTTCGACGGCGGTGGCGGGTTTTCCGGCTGGCACGATGCCGGCGAATGCCCGAACGTCACCGCGGAGCTGCTGCGCCGCGGCTATGGCGCGCGCGAGATCGGGCTGCTGTGGGGCGGCAATTTCCTGCGCGTGCTGCGGCTGGCCGAACAGCAGGCCGGCTGACGCGCGCGCCGCATTGTCCAGCGGCGCCGCCTGTCCCATATTCCGGCCCCTGCAACCGACCGGCGGAACCGCATGCCCCGCAACACCATCACCTTCATCTGGGCCGCCGGCATCGTGCTGGCCCTGTTCGTCTACGTGGCGGGACCAGACCGCTTCGTCTTCGCCACCTTCGACCTGGTGGAGCGCGCCTGGTGGGGGCTGCAGGACGCCCTGCGCAACATCTCCATCGCCGCCTTCGACCTGGTGCGGGCGGTGGCAATCGGCCTGTATTTCGTGTTCGTGGCGCTGTCGGTGCTGGCCATCCGCCAGGGCGGCCGGGGCCGTGGCACGCTGATCGCGGTGTCGCTGGTGTTCCTCGGCCTGGTCTGGCAATCCGCCGGCGAGGGCTTCGGCGCCCACACGCGCTGGATGGCGGCGCTGCTGCTGGTCACGGTGGGGGCGCTCAGCATGACCCGCCGGCTGACCCAGCCGGAGTCCTCGCCGTGGCGGCCGGGATCGATGCCGCCGCGGCCGGGACCGTAACGGAGAATCCGCTTCGTTAGCCGGGCGTTAACGCACCGGCAATTCGTCACGGTTGCAACGGGCTGCCGTTGCAACCGTGCGCGGCATGGTTCCATCCTGCCGGCGCATCAACCGTGAAGGTTGCGCCGCATGCCGCCTTTCCGCGCCGCACGCGCCCCGCCCCCGATGGCCGATCCCGACATTCCGGCCGCCGGGCGCATCATGGCCGCAGCGGCGCAGGCCAGGCCGGCGCACGCCCCCGCCAGCCCCGAGCAGGAGCTGATCCGCGTCTCCGGCCTGTTCGATGCGGCGTGGTACCTGGAAAACCACCCCGACGTCGCCGCCGCCGGCGCCGAGCCACTGGCCCATTTCACCGGCTGGGGCTGGCGCGAGAGCCGACGCCCGAACCTGTATTTCGAAACCGCCTGGTATCTGCGCCACAACCCCGAAATCGCCCGCGCGGGAATCAATCCGCTGGTGCATTACATCCGCCTCGGCGAGGCGGAGAACCGCTCGCCCTGCGCCCATTTCGATGTGCCCTTCTACCGCACCCGCCACGCCGCGGTGGCGCTCGAGCCGGGGGCCGGCACCTTGCTGGCGCATTATCTTGCACGGCGCCGCACCGGGCAGGTGACGCCGATCGCCGAGTTCGACGCCGCCTGGTACCTGCAACACCACCCCGACATTGCCGCGGCCGGCGTCGATCCGTTCGAGCACTACCTGCTCTGGGGCTGGCGCGAAGGCCGCAACCCCTCCGCCAGCTTCGACACCCGATTCTACGTGCGCCGCTACCTGGACCCCGGGCAGGACGAAAACCCGCTGCTGCACTACCGCCGGCTGCGCCATGTCATCCGGCTGCACACCAGCCGCCCGCCTGAGGAATCCGGCGTGCACGCGGCGGTGCGCCGGTTCACCGCCCCCGGCCCCGAATTCGAGGAAGCGCGTCCGCTGCCAGCCTCCGCCCCCCGGCGCGCGACCGTGCTCGCCTACTACCTGCCGCAATTCCATCCGATTGCCGAGAACGACCTTTGGTGGGGCAAGGGCTTCACCGAATGGACGTCGCTCGCCCGTGCCCTGCCCCGCTTTGTCGGCCACTACCAGCCGCGGGTGCCGCGCGACCTCGGCCACTACACGCTCGACGGCACCACGGTGCTGCGCCGCCAGATCGCGCTGGCCCGCGGCGCCGGGCTGGGCGGATTCGTCTTCTACTTCTATTCGTTCAACGGCCGCCGCCTGCTGGAACAGCCACTGGAGGACTTTCTTGCCGATCGCGGCCTCGACTTCCCGTTCTGCCTGATGTGGGCCAACGAGAACTGGACGCGCCGGTGGGACGGGTCGGACCAGGAGGTGCTGATCTCGCAGCACTGGCGCCCGCGCGATGAGACCGCCCTGATCGACAGCTTCGCCCGCCATTTCCGCGACCCCCGCTACATCCGCCTCGGTGACCGGCCGCTGCTCATGGTCTACCGGGCCGACACCATCCCCGATTGCACCGCCACCCTCGCCCGCTGGCGCGAAGCGTTCCGCACCCGCCACGGCGAAGACCCCGTGCTGGTGATGTCGCAGAGCTTCACCTGCCACGACCCACGCCCGCACGGCTTCGACGGGGCGGTCGAATTCCCGCCGCACAAGCTGGTAAAGGGACTCAGGACACGCAACGCCGCGCTGGCCTGGTTCGACGACGCCGCCACCGCCCAGGTCTATGCCTATGACGATGTCGCCGCCGCCTCGCTCGCCGAGCCGCCGCCGGCCTTCCCGCTGATCAAGACCGCCGCCCCGGGCTGGGACAACGACCCGCGCCGCCAGGGCAGCGGATTGCTGCTGCATGGCGGCACCCCCGCCGCTTACCAGGCGTGGCTGTCCGCCCTGGTCGAGCGCGCCGCCGCGCACCCGTTCATGGGCGAGCGGCTGGTCTGCGTGAACGCCTGGAACGAATGGGCCGAGGGCGCCTATCTCGAGCCGGACCTGCATTTCGGCGGCGCCTGGCTGAACGCCACCGCCCGCGCCATCGCGCCCGCGGGCGCGGGCGCCGGCCCGCTGCTGCTGGTCGGGCACGACGCCTTTCCCGCCGGCGCCCAGCACCTGCTGCTGCATCTCGGCCGCATGCTGCGCCGGCATTGCGGCGCCGAAATCGCGTTCCTGCTGCTTGGCGGCGGGAAGCTGCGACCGGATTATGCCGCCATCGGCCCGACCACGGTGCTGGCCAGCCCGGATGATCTGGCCGCCCATCTCGCCGGCTGCGCCGCGCACGGCATCACCGCGGCGCTGGTGAACAGCGCCGCCTCGGCCTGGACCGTGCCGGCGCTGCGCGCGGCCGGCATCGCCTCCGTGCTGCTGGTGCATGAAATGCCGCGCCTGCTGCACAAGAAGAACCTGCTCGCCGGCGTGCGGGCGGGCAGCGCGGCGGCAACCCGCGTGGTGTTCGCCGCCGAAGCGGTGCGCGACGGTCTTGCCTCCCTGGTCGCGCTGGACCCGGAGCGCGCGCTGGTGCTGCCGCAGGGCTGCTATGCCGGGGTGGCCTTCGATCCCGCTGCCGGCCTGGCGCTGCGCCGCCGGCTCGGGGTTGCCGCCGGCACCCCGGTCGCGCTGGGCGCCGGCTATGCCGACCTGCGCAAAGGCTTTGACCTGTTCCTGCAGGCCTGGCGGGAGGCACAGCGGCGCGACGCGCCGGTGCAGTTCTGGTGGGTCGGCGATGCGGACCCCACCGTTCGCGCCTATCTTGGCCCCGAGATCGCCGCCGCCGAGGCCAGCGGCACCTTCCGGCTGGCCGGCTGGCAGGACGACATCGCCGCCTGGCTGAACGCCGCCGACGTGTTCGTGCTGCCCTCGCGCGAGGACCCGTTCCCCAGCGTTGCGCTGGAGGCGCTGGCGGCCGGGCTGCGCATCGCGGCCTTCGAGGAGTCGGGCGGCATCCCCGGCCTGCTGCCCCGGCTGAACGCCGGCACCGCCGTGCCGATGGGCGACGCGGCGGCCCTGGCCGGTGCGGTGATCGACCTTGTCGGCCTCCCCACCGCGGAGCGGGAGACAGCCCGCGCGCGCCGCGCCGAAGCCGCGCGCGCGGCGTTCCGCTTCGACCATTACGCCTTCGCCCTGCTGCGGCTGGCCCGGCCGGCGCTGATATCGATTTCGGTCGCGGTGCCGGCCTACAACTACGCCCGCTTCATGGAGCGGCGGATGGCTTCGGTGTTCGCCCAGACCTATCCGGTCGCCGAGGTGATCGTGCTCGACGACGCCTCGACCGACGACAGCGTGGCGGTGGCCCGCCGCACCGCCGGGGATTGGGGCCGGGATATCCGCGTGGTGGTCAACGACAGCAATTCCGGCTCGCCGTTCCGGCAGTGGCGCCGCGCCGTCGCCATGGCCGAAGGCGACTGGCTCTGGATCGCCGAGGCCGACGACGAAGCCGACCCGGCGCTGCTCGCCGGCCTCGCGGCGATGGTGCGGGAGGTGGGCGACCTCGAACTGGTGTTCTGCGACAGCCGCCTGATCGATGCCGACGGCGCGCCGCTGGCGGCGAGCTACCGGGACTACTACGCCGCGAACGGGGCCGCCGAGCTGGCCGGCGGCGGGGTGTTCCCGGCCCGCGCGTTCGCCCGCCGTTTCCTCGCCGAGCGCAACCTCATCCTCAACGCCAGCGCCGTGCTTTGGCGCCGCACCTCGCTGCTGGCCGCGCTGGACCGCTGCGGCCAGGAGTTGGACAATTATCGGCTGGCCGGGGACTGGCACCTGTATCTGGAGCTGCTCACCACCAGCACCGGCCGGGTGGGCGTGCTCGCCGCCGCCCTGAACGTCCACCGCCGCCACGCCGGCAGTGTCACCGGGTCGCTGGCGCCGCATACCCATGTCGAGGAAGTCGCGCGGGTACACGCCTGGGCCTGTTCCCGGCTCGAGCTGCCCCCCGCAACGGTGCACCGCCAGGCGGAGTATCGCCGCTGCCTGGCCCGCGAACTCGGCGCCGGCCGCGCCGCGCCCCCGGCGCCGCACTCCGCCTCCGAACCGGGAAAAGCGCGCCGCCGCATCGCAGCGGAATAGCCGTCCGCCCCGGGCTACCTGCCGCGGTTGCGGCCCCGTCCGCCTTTGCCCTTCGGCGCATGTCCGGGTGCCGGCGCCAGGGACGCCGGCAGTAGCGCGCTCGATGCCGGCACCGGCGGCCGGACCGGCATCCCGGCGGCCGCGATCCGCTCCAGGCGATCAAGAATCCGCAACCCCACCGCCCGGTTGCCATGCGTGCGCAGCACATCCGCCTGACCGCGGCGGGCAATCGCACGGCCGCGGTCGGGGTCGTCCAGCACCGGCCGCAGCAGCGACCAGGCATGATCCACATCGGGATCGCCCCAGGACTGGCCCTGCCAGTGCGGGTACTCGTCCGGCTGCAGCGTCACCAGCGTGTGGCGGACCAGCAGCGCGTTGCTCTCGGTCATGAAGTCCACATTGCCCGACCAGCCGGTGCCCATGGCCAGCCGGCCCAGCGCCATCGCCTCGCCCATGCCGCGCCCGAACCCCTCCGCCCGGTGCAGCGACACGAAGCAGTCGCAGGCCGCGATCAGGCTGCGCACGCCGAGCGTATCCAGCGGGGTTGCGATCACCTTCACCCGCGGGTCATCAGCCACCGTCGCCGCCCATTCCTCGGCGGCACGCTCGCCGTTCTTGACCTTCAGCACAAGTTGCACATCCCGGTACGGGTCATCGCGCCGGATGCGTTCCAGCAGCGCCAGCACCGCCTCAGGGTTCTTGCGGCTGGGATAGGATGACAGGTCGAACTGGTTCAGCAGCACGAACGCGGATTCGCGGATGCCGAAATACCGTCGCGGCAGGTTCACCCCGCCTTCCAGTTCCACCGCCTGGCCGACCAGATGGCTTGCCACCCCTGCAGCGGCCAGGCTTGCCTGGATGAAGCGCGACAGCGCCCACACCTCGTCGAAGCGGCGCAGTTGCCCTGCCCAGGCGGCGGGGTAGACGGGCAGTTCCCAGGCCGGCACGATGATGTTGTAGCCTGCCGCGAAACCGCCGCCACGCGCCTCGAACTCCCGGATCACCGGGTCCGCCTCATCGCCGTTGATGTGGAAGATGCGGATGCCGCCGGGCAGGTCGCGGCGCTCGCGCTCGCCGATCAGCTGGAAATGCACCGGATCGGTGCGCTGGGCGCAGCGGAAGATGTCGAACACCCGGTGGTGCAGCCGCAGCGCCGTGCAGGCCTGCACGTGGCTGCGCAACTGTTCGCCCATGCCGATCGGCGCATAGGGATGGCCGATGATGGTCAGCGGGATGTCGTCGAGTGCCAACGGCGCGGCAGGCACCGCCACCCCGGCCACCGCCTCCGGGGCTGCCGGCACCACGTTCATGCCCCCCACTTCTGATGCCACCCCGCGGAAAGCCCCACCCACGCCGTCATGGCCGGCGCAGGCCGGCCATCCACGACTTTGGGGCGGCACGAAGGACGTGGATGCCCCGGACAAGCCCGGGCATGACGGGATGCGGTCGGTGAATCCTATAGCGGACTGGCATCATGCCCACGACTTCGCCGTGATCGCGTCGCGCAGCGACTCCAGCCAGCGATGGCCATGGAAGGCATCCGGCTCCAGATGCGCCCCCTCGGCCCATTCGTTCCAGGCGTTGACGAACAGCAACCGCGCGTCGCCCATCAGGAACCGGCGGATTTCCTCGATCTTTTCCTCGGTATAGACCCGGAACGCCTCCGGGCTGATGCCGTCGAAACTGGCGCCGCCCAGCGGTTGGCGCGGCGTGTTGTCCCAGCTCGGGAATATCGTCGGATAGCGGACATACGGCACCGAGTCGCGCTCCAGGAACGCCATCACCGTCTCGGGATAGTCATAGCGATAGCCGCTCCAGCCCGGCTTGACGACCTCCGGGGTGCCGGCCGCCGCCACCGCGCGCCCGTGCGGCGGAAATTCGACGCAGGCATCGAACCCCAGATCAGCCGGGCTGACTTTGCGGTCCACCGCCTCCATGCTCTCGACATAGACCAGGTGCACGCCGTGGAACCCGGCGGCGGCGAAGGCGGCGCGGCACTGCGCCGCGAACGCCGGTGCATCCGGCAGCTGCAGCGGGCGGTAGACCAGGAACAGCGGCCGCCCGTTCACCCGGATGTAGCGCGGGTCGGCGGCCTGGGCGATCGCATCGGCGATGATGGCGGCCAGCGTCGCCGGGTCGTAGCTTTGCTCCAGCAGAATCTCCCGCTCGCCGCCGTCCCAGTGCCTGGTCCAGTTCTCGTTCGCCCAGCAGAGGCACCAGCGGAACGGGATGTCGGGATTGGCGAGCACCGTCTCGAGCGGCTGCGACAGCACCCGCCGGCTGCCGAAATTATAGTAGTAGACGCAGAATCCCTCGATGCCATAGCGCCGCGCCAGCAACGCCTGACGGTGCAGCGCCTCCGGCGTGCGCAGGTCATAGAAGCCCAGATCGGTGGGCAGATGCGGCTGGCAGTGGCCGGCATAGCTGGGCCGGGCCTTCACCACGTTGCTCCAGTCGGTGAACCCCGCCCCCCACCACAGGTCGTTCTCCGGCGTCGGGTGGAACTGCGGCAGGTAGAAGGCCAGCACCCGCACCGCATCCAGCCGGCGCAGCAACTCCCCCCAGCGCTCGCTCAGCAGGTGCTGGTTGCGGCTGATGGTGCGCAGCTTGCGGGTGAGCGAACTGCGGTTGGTGGAGACGCTGAGATGGTGCACCACCACCGCACCGCTGACGTAGCGCACCCGGTGCCCGGCGGCGATGAAGCGCAGGCACAGATCGGCGTCCTCGCAATAGGCCGGGCGGTATGCCGCATCGAACAGCGTCCGGCCTGCCAGCTTGCGGCGAAACATCAGCGCCGCCCCCGAGCAGTAGGTGACGTCGCGATCGAAGCAATAGCCGCCCTCGCCGGGGTCGGCGAACAGCCCGACCATGCCGCTCTCGCCGTCGGGCCGCAGGTAGCAGCCGGCCTCCTGGAGCCGTCCGTTCGGATAGAGGATCTTCGGCCCGGCCGCGGCCACCGCGGGGTCGGCATCCAGTACCGCGGCCAGGCGGTCGATCGCGCCCGGCAGCACCTGGGCGTCGTTGTTGAGCAGCAGCACGTAGTCGCCGCGGCAATGGCCGAACGCCTCGTTGCAGTTGCGCAGAAACCCCACATTGGCCGGCTGGCACACATAAACGAGGTTCGGCACCCGGCGGAGCAGCGCCATCGCGGGGTCGGTGGAGCAGTCATCCGCCACCACGACCTCGAACGCCAGCAGCGGTTTGGCGCGCTGGATCGCCAGCAGGCACTCGACCGTCAGCGTCAGCTCGTTGAACACCGGCACCAGGATGGACAGGCGGGGCGCCTGCGCGCGCGGAAACCGCAGCCGGGCGATGTCCTTGGCCGGGGCGGTGGACGTTACCAGCGCCGGCGGCTTCACCTGCACCGCGTCCTTGCGCCGCTGCCGCCTGGCTTCCACCCGTCCCCGCATGTCGGCAAAGGCACGCGGCAGGTCGTCCGGATCGACCGGACACGGCAGTCCGACCCCGGGCGACGCGCCCGGTGAAACCGGAGCGACGCGGCGCTCCCCGGCCGCCTCGCGACCCTCACTGCGGCCGTGCATGAGATAGTGCCGCAGCGGCGGGATGCCGGAATCGCCGACGTCGGTGTAGCGGGTCCGGTACAGCCCGCCGTCGAAGGACGGCCCGGCCGCCCGCCCCTCGAAATCACCCTGAATGACGAAGTGACGCAGCGCCGCGTACGGCTCGCCCGGCACGTCCGGATAGCGCGCGGCGTACCAGACGGGATCGATGCAGGGGCACGGCGTGCAGCCGGCGCGCAGCCCGTGCTGCAGGAAGTGGCGCAGCAAGGCGTTGCCGGGCGCCCCGCCGCCAAGCTGCTCCAGGTAATGCTGCGGGTCGAAATACGGGCTCGGACTTGCCAGGTCGTATTCCAGCAGGTCGGCGAGCGCATCGATATGGGGCGTCGCGCCCAGCACCAGGGCGTCCATGGCGACGACATAGCGGAGGTCGACCAGCGGGTGCGGCGCGCGCAGCTCGGCGATGCCGTTGTCAATGAAGTGCAGCAACGGGTCTATTCCAGTCCCGGCGATATCAGGATTGGCCGCCAGGTAGAAGACAGGATCAAAATACCACGACAGCGTCGGACGTTGCTGCACCGGCAGCCGCAGATAGCCCGCCACCCGCGAAATATCGGCCCGGCCGCCGCCGAGACAGCGGCGGAACAGCGCCTCGCTGACGAAGCCGGAGCACAGGGACCGATGCGCCCGCTGCAGCTCGTCCATGCCGGTCTTGCCGGGCGGCTGATGCGCGCGGCGGGTCGGGTCGATCATGCCTGCAACCATGGCGCCGCGCAGCCCCGTGCTGGTCGCGCCGATGGTTGCCGCGCCGCCGCATGGATGCAATAGGTGATTCAGGAGCGACCGGTGCCGCCATTGCCCGCCGGTGCATGCCGCCGCGCGGACAGCGGGGGGGATTGCCGTGCGGCGTCCGCGCTGGCAGGTTGGGAACCGGACGCCAACGTAACGGAGTTATGAATGCGCGTGCTACTGACCGGCGGATGCGGCTTCATCGGGTCCGCCGTCGTTCGGTATCTCCTGCGATCGACCGACCACACGGTGGTCAATGTGGACAAGCTGACCTACGCGGCGTCGGAAGACGCCCTGGAGGAGGCCGCGGGCAACCTCCGGCACACGCTGGTCCGCGCCGATATCGCCGACCATGCGGCGATGCGCCAGCTGTTCGCCACCTGGCAGCCCGACGCGGTGATGCACCTTGCCGCGGAGACCCATGTCGACCGCTCCATCGACGGCCCCGGCCCGTTCGTGCAGACCAACGTGGTCGGCACCTACACGCTGCTCGACGCCGCCCGCGAGTACTGGGCCGGTCTGCCGGCGCCGCGCCGCGCCGGCTTTCGTTTCCATCACGTCTCGACCGACGAGGTGTTCGGCGCGCTCGGCCCCGGCGACCCGCCGTTCACCGAAACCACGCCCTACGATCCGCGCAGCCCCTATGCCGCCAGCAAGGCCGCCTCCGACCATCTGGTGCGCGCCTGGCACCACACCTTCGGGCTGCCAACCCTGGTCAGCAACACCGCCAACAATTACGGCCCCTGGCAGTTTCCCGAGAAGCTGATTCCGCTGGTCACGCTGAACGCGATCGAAGGCAAACCTCTGCCGGTGTACGGCGACGGTTCCAACCAGCGCGACTGGATCTTCGTCGAGGACCATGCCGAAGCGCTGGTGCGGGTGCTGGAAGGCGGCCAGCCGGGCGCCACCTATGCGCTGTCGGCCCGCCAGCCGCGCACCAATCTGCAGGTGGTGCACGGCATCTGCGCCGCGCTCGATGCCTGCCTGCCCGACCCGGCGGGGCCGCGTGCGCGCCTGATCACCTTCGTGACCGACCGGCCCGGCCACGATTTCCGCTACGAGATCGACCCCAGCGCCAGCGAGCGCGCGCTGCAATGGCGCGCCACCCATGATTTCGACCGCGGACTTGCCCGCACGGTGGCCTGGTACCTCGCCAACCGCGCCTGGTGGGAGCGCATCCGCGCCGCCAGCTACGCCGGCCAGCGCCTCGGCCAGGCCCCCCGGAGCGCTGCATGACCATGAACGGCATGACCAAAGGCATCCTGCTGGCCGGCGGCTCCGGCACGCGGCTGCACCCGATGACGCTGGCGTCGTCCAAGCAGCTGCTGCCGGTCTACGACAAGCCGATGGTCTACTATCCGCTGTCGGTGCTGATGCTGGCCGGCATCCGCGACATCCTGGTGATCTCCACCCCCGAGGACCTGCCGCAGTTCCGCCGCCTGCTCGGCGACGGTGCGCGGCTCGGCATCCGTTTCAGCTATGCCGAGCAGCCACGCCCGGAGGGGCTGGCGCAGGCGTTCCATATCGGCCGCGACTGGATCGCCGGCCAGGCCTGCGCGCTGGCGCTGGGCGACAACCTGATCTTCGCCGACCACCTCTCCAGGCTGCTGCGGGCCGCCGCGCTCCGGCGGGAAGGCGCCACCGTGTTCGCCTATCGGGTGCGCGACCCCGAGCGCTATGGCGTGGTCAGCATGAACGATGCCGGCCGCGCGCTCGACATCGTCGAGAAGCCGGCGGTGCCGCGGTCGAACTGGGCGGTGATCGGCCTGTATTTCTACGACGCAAGGGTCAGCGAACTGGCCGCGCGGGTGAAGCCCTCGGCCCGCGGCGAGCTGGAGATCACCGACCTCAACCGCATCTATCTCGAGGAAGGATCGCTGAGCGTCGAACGCCTCGGCCGCGGCTGCGCCTGGCTGGACGCCGGCACGCCGGATTCCCTGCTGCAGGCCGCCACCTTCGTGCAGACCATCCAGTCCCGCCAGGGCATGCTGGTGGGCTGCCCCGAGGAGGTCGCCTTCCGCATGGGGTGGATCGATGCCGACCGGCTGCGCCACCATGCGCGCGGGCTCGGCAAGACCGAACTCGGCCGCGTGCTGGCCGAGCTGGCCGATGGCCATCCGGGGTAACCGCCATGCAGGTCGAACCCCTCGCCATCCCGGACGTCCTGCTGGTCACCCCGGCCCGCTTCGGCGATGCCCGCGGCTTCTTCTCGGAAACCTACAACCTTCGCCGCTTCGCCGCGGCCGGCATCGACCAGCCCTTCGTGCAGGACAACCACAGCCTGTCGGCGCGCGCCGGCGTGGTGCGCGGGCTGCACTGCCAGATCGCCCCCAGCGTACAGGGCAAGCTGGTGCGGGTGGTGAAGGGCGCCATCTGGGATGTCGCGGTCGATATCCGGCATGGCTCGCCGACCTATGGACGCCACGTCGCCGCCGAACTCAGCGCCGCCAACTGGGCGCAGATCTGGGTGCCGGGCGGCTTCCTGCACGGGTTCTGCACCCTCACCCCCGACACCGAAGTGATCTACAAGGTCACCGCCGATTACGACCCGGCCGCCGAGCGCGGGGTGATCTGGAACGATCCCGATCTCGCTCTGCCCTGGCCGGTGACCGCCGGCGCGGCGGTGCTGTCCGGCAAGGACGCGGTGCTGCCCCGGCTGGCCGCGTGCGACGTCTGGTTCCGGGCGTGACCACGGATGGAACACCAACGGAGGCGGCGATGAGCGACCCGCAGGGACCGGTGCTGGTCATCGGCGACCGCGCCGGCCAGTTGGCCTCCGCGCTGATGGCGGGCGCCGATGGGCTGCCGGTGCAGTTGCTCGGACGTCCCGACCTCGATTTCGACCGGCCGGAGACCATCCGGCCGGTGCTGCACGGCGCCGCCGCCCCGTCGCTGATGGTGAACGCCACCGCCTACACCGCGGTGGACCGCGCCGAGACCGAAGCCGACGCCGCGCTGCGCGCCAACCGCGACGGCCCGGCGGCGCTGGCCGCCTGGTGCGCCGAGGCCGGCATCCCGCTGATCCACGTCTCCACCGACTATGTGTTCGACGGGCTCAAGGGCGCGCCCTACGTCGAAACCGACCCGACCAACCCCACCGGCGTCTATGGTGCCTCCAAGCTGGCCGGGGAGCAGGCGGTGCTGGCCGCCTGTCCGCGGGCGATCATCCTGCGCACGTCCTGGGTCTATGCCGCGTCGGGCCGCAACTTCGTGCTCACCATGCTGAACGCGCGCGCCCGCACCGACCGGTTGCGCGTGGTCGCCGACCAGATCGGCTGCCCGACCACGGCACCCGACCTTGCCCGGGTGATCCTGCAGATCGCCGCCCGCATCCGCGCGGATGGCTGGGACGACCGCTTCGCCGGCCTGTTCCACACCGCCGGCACCGGCTGGACCAGTTGGCACGGCCTGGCCACCGCGGTGTTCGAGCAAGCCGCCCGGCACGGCATGACGCCCCCGGTGGTCGAGCCGATCGCCACCGCCGACTGGCCCACCCCGGTCCGCCGGCCGCCCGACTCCCGGCTGGACTGCACCCGGCTGGCGGACATTTTTGGCCTATGCCTGCCGCCCTGGCAGGACAGTCTTGCCGGGATCATCGACGAGGTGTTCCGCCAACGCCGCGAAGGTGCCGTGCCGTCATAACGCTGCCGGTTGCTCCCAGCCGCAGGCGCGCAGGGCGGCGCGCATATGCGCCGGCACCGGCGCCACCGCCGCCAGCGGCGGGTCGAGCGGCAGCGTAATCGCCCGCGCCAGCAGGTGCAGCCGGCCGACGCCGTCGCCGTAGATCGGGTCGCCCAGCACCGGGCAGCCCAGCACGGCGCAATGCACCCGCACCTGGTGGGTCCGCCCGGTGCGCGGCCGCACCTCCAGCCACGCCATGCCGTCGCCGCGCCCGCGCACCCGCCACTCGGAAACCGCCTGCTGCCCGCCCGGCCCGGCCAGCATGCGCCAGCCCTGGGGGTCGCTGTGCCGGCGCAGCGGCGCCTCCACCACCCCCGCCGCGCCCGACGGCGCGCCACGCACCACCGCCCAGTAGGTCTTCGCCGCCCGCCCCTCGGCAAAGGCTGCCTGAGCCGCATGCAGCGCGGCCCGGCGCAGCGCCACCACCAGACAGCCGGCGGTATCGGCATCGAGCCGGTGCGCCAGCCACGGCCCATCCCGCCGGCGCGAGAGATCGGAAAAGCAATCCTCCACGCTCGGCCCGCCGCGCGGCCCGGCATGCACGGGCAGCCCGGCGGGTTTGTCGAGCACGACGAAGCGGGCGTCGCGGAACAGAATCGGGATGTCCATGCGGGGATGCTATGCCATGGCCATGAAACCCGACACGATCTGCGGCGTGAATGCCGTGGCGGCGCTGTTCGCCCGCCGCCCCGACGACGCGCTCCGCCTGTTCTACCTCTCCGAGCGGCGCGAGGTGGCCGGCCCGTGGTGCGCCGCGCTGGCCGCCACCCGCCGCCCCTACCGCATGGTGCCGGCGGATGAACTGGCCAAAGTGGCGGGAACCCCGCACCACGGCGGCATCGTGGTGGTGGCCAAGCCGCGCACGGTCGATGTGCTCGATCTGCTGGCGCCGCCGAAGCTGCCCTTCCTGCTGGTGCTGGACGGGGTGGGCAACCCGCACAACCTCGGCGCGATCGCCCGCAGCGCGGCGTTCTTCGGCGTGCGCGGCCTGCTGCTGCATGAAATCCCTGGCGCCGCCATGCCGTCCGACGCCGCCTACCGCACCGCGGAGGGCGGGCTGGAATTCCTGTCACTGTGGCGAACCCGCGACCTGCCGCGGGCGCTGAGCGCGCTGACGCCGCACTACCGCACCGTCGCCGCCGAACTGGAAGGCGAGGCGGTGCCGCCGGCTGCCCTGCCGCGCGACCGGCCGATGGCGCTGGTGCTGGGCGCCGAGGAGCGCGGGCTTTCCGTGCCGGTCGCCGCCGCCTGCCGGCGCGCGGTGCGGATTCCGGGGGCCGGGCGGGTGCAGAGCCTGAACGTGGCCCAGGCGGCGGCGGTGTTGTTGCATGCGCTGGTATGAAGGAAGGCCAGGGCGCTGCCCTGGACCCGCAAGGGGGCAGTGGCCCCCTTGACCCCAATTCAGGCGTGCAACCGGGCCGGTTCGTTCGCCAGGTAGGCGCGCAGCATATGCACTTCGAACTGATTGATGTCGACCTGGGCGCGCACCACGTCGCGCACGCTGATGATGCCGGCAAGCGTGCCGTCCTTCAGCACCGGCAGGTGGCGGAACCCGCCGAAGGTCATCAGCGCCATCGCCTGGTCCATGGTGGTTTCCGGAGTGGCGGTGACGACCTTGCGCGTCATCACCTGTTCCACGGTCATCGCCATCGCGGCGGGACCGTGCTCGGCGAGCCTGCGCAGCACGTCGCGCTCGCTGACCACGCCTTCCAGAGCGCCGTCGGCGCCGAGCACCACCACAAGGCCGATGCAGCGCGCGACCAGGACCGCCGTAACATCGGACAGCGTGGCGCTGTCGCCGACGGTGACGACCTGCGCACCCTTGCGCTTAATGATCCCTGCCAAGGTCATTGTCTTGCTCTTTTCCCCAGAATCAGCGGCAGAACGGGGCACCCTGGCGCGCGACCCACCTGCCCGCATGCGTAACCGGTTGGTGGCTGGCGTCCGGGGTGCTCCGGCCGTGCTGCAACAATATGCAACGCGGACCCGCCAAGGGAAGGGCGGTGGAAATGAAACTCACTCACAATTGCGGGTGCGCCGGCCCGCCGCGCCTACCACCCGCCGCCCCGCTGGCCGGCGACATAGGCGCGCAGACTCTCCACCTCGGTTTCCTGAATGCCGACCTTGGCGGCCACCGCGTCGCGGATGCTGACGATGCCGACCACGGCGCCGTTGTCCAGCACCGGCAAGTGACGGAACCGCCCGGCGCTCATCACCGCCATCGCCTGGTCCACCGTGGTGGCCGGGCTGGCGGTGATGACGTTGCAGGTCATGGCTTCCTCCACCGCCATCGGCAGCGCCGCGGCACCGTGCGCGGCAAGCTTGCGGATCACGTCGCGCTCGCTGATCACCCCCTCCAGCACGCCGTCCGGGCCAATCACCACGGCGATGCCGACGCGGCGGTCGGCCAGCGCCACCGTGACTTCCGCCAGCGTGGCGGTGCGGCTGACGCTGACGACATTCGAACCCCTGGTCTTGAGAATGGACGCGATGGTCATTGCTTTCACCTTTCCCCTGCAGGATCGGCACGATGGCATGACCTGGGGCGCGGCCGGCGATGCCTCGCGCCGGGCAACCGCCGGCCGTCGAGCGGCATTATGCAGCATCGCCGGCAGTATCGGGAGGCCAAGTCAATCCGTGACCGGCGCCTGATATCGCCGCTGTCGCGGCTGTCACGCAACGATCACGCACACTAGATGCTGCGGTTTTGCACCGTCTTATCCACAACTTTTTGAGTCTCGCCCCAACTGAATGATTGACCGAAGCCGCCAGGAGGCACAATATTTTGTGGCTGCTGGAAGGGGGGACCCACGATATGGAGTGGACTGACGAAACGATCGCCCGCCTGCGCGAATTGTGGGCCGAGGGCCATTCGACCGCCGAGATCGGCCGGCGCATGGGCATTTCGAAAAATGCCGTGGTCGGCAAGGCGCACCGGCTGAACCTGACCGCCCGGCCGTCACCGATCCGCCGCGAAGGCGAGGAGCCGCCGCCCCGCACATCGGTGCCGCGACGCATCACCGGCCCGACCCTGCCGCCGCTCTCCGCGGCGGTGCCGGCGGAAACCCCGCCGCCGCCAGCGCCGCGCCCGGCCGTGGTCGCCGCCCGTCCCGAGGTCCAAAGGGCGCATGTCGTGCGCCCGGTGCCGGCCCTCCGTTCGCTGCGCACGCAGACCTGCTGCTGGCCGCTCGGCGACCCCGGCACGCGCAGCTTCCGCTTCTGCGACGCCGAGGCGACCACCGGCAAGCCGTACTGCGCCGAGCACGCAGCCGTGGCCTATGTGCGGGTGCGCGACAAGCGCGAGGAAGCCGCGGCCTGATCCGGCCGCGACGACCTACCGCTCCCGCAGGCGCTCCAGTGCCGACAGCACGGTGGCCTGGGTGAGTATTTGCGGCAGTACCACCGGGGCGCCGCGACCGGGCGGGTAGAGCACATACAGCGGCACCCCGTCGCGGCCATGGCTGCGCAGGAACCCGGTGATGTCGGCATCCTGCCGCGTCCAGTCGCCCTTGAGGTAGACCACGCCCCGCGCGGCGAAGCCCTGGCGCACCGCCGGCTGGTCCAGCGCCACCCGCTCGTTGACCAGGCAGGTTACGCACCAGGCGGCGGTCATGTTGACGAAAACCGGCCGGCCCTCGCCCCGGAGCGTTTCCAGCCGCTCCGCGCTGAAACGCTCCACCCCCGGTTCGGCTGCCAGCCCGGCCGGCACCATCCGGCTCGCGGCGATGCCGGACAGCACCGCCAGTGCCGCCAGCGCCGCCGCCAGCGCCGCCGCATGGGCGATCCGGCGTCCCGTGGTGCCAAGCCTGGGGGCGCCCGGTCCGGGCTGCCCCAGCCCGAACGACCAGGCGGCGAAGCCCACCAGCACCAGCCCGGTCGCCGCCCCCAGCACGCCGGCCGATCCGGCCTCCTGGCTCATCACCCAGAGCAGCCAGGCGCAGGCGCCGTACATCGGGAAGGCGAGCGCCTGCCGCACCAGTTCCATCCACCGGCCGGGGCGCGGCAGCAGCCGCCCGAAGGCCGGCACCGCCGCCAGCAGCAGGAACGGCGCCGCCAGCCCGAGCCCCATCGCCAGGAACACCGCCATGGTCAGCCCGGCCGAACCGGCCGCGAGCGCGGCGCTGATCGCCACCCCCATGAACGGCGCCGTGCACGGCGTGGCCACCAGCACGGCGAGCAGGCCGGTGCCGAAGCTGCCGGCATGGCCGCCGCGGGACGCCAGGGATTGTCCCGCCCCGGCGGCGCCGAACTCGACCTGGAACACGCCCGACAGGTTCAGCCCGACCGCGAACAGCACCCAGGCGATGCCGGCCACGAAAGCCGGCGACTGAAACTGGAACCCCCACCCCGCCGCGTCGCCGCTCGCCCGCAACCCGAGCAGCACCGCCCCCACCAGCAGGAAGGTGAGCATGATTCCGGCGGTATAGGACAGCGCATGCGCCACCGCATGCCGTCGCGCCGCACCGGAAAGCCCGGCCAGCCCCACCGCCTTCACCGCCAGCACCGGGAACACGCAGGGCATCAGGTTGAGGATCAGCCCGCCCAGCCAGGCGAGGCCGATGACGCGCCATAACGGCAGGTCGGGCGGGCCGGGCGGGCCGCCCGGCGATGCGGCGACCGCCAGCGCGGTTTGCTGCCCGGCGGCGTCGCGCACGGTCAGCACGCCGGACAGCACCGCGTCGGTGCGGAACGCCTCGCCGGGTGTCAGCGCGAGGCTGAAACCGCCGTCGCGCACGCGCAGCGGCTGCGGGGCAGGACCATTGATCGTGCCGCCGGTCTCGGGGATGAACCAGGCATCGCGCACGGCGGCGGCGGAAATGCCCTCGCCGGTGACCGTCAGCGTGCCGTCCGGCGCCACCTGCGCCCCCCAGGGTGAGGGGCGCGGCAGGGCCGCCGCGGCGGCGGCGAACAGCGGCGCCTGGGGCGAAGCGGCGGGGGCGCCGGTGGGCAGGTCGAGGCGGAAATCGCCCTCCTCCGGCACGCAGATTTCCTTGCACACCAGCCAGCTGGCATGCAGCCGGACGGTGTTGGCCGGGCCGCTGACCGGCACGGCAAGCAGCAGCGCGCCGCTGTAGCCGTAGGTCATCAGCGGCCCCTCGGGCTGGCGCTGCGGCGCCGGCCAGGCGATCGGGCCGGCGGTGGCGCCGTCCGGCAGGGTGAACGCAAGCTCGGGCGGGATGCCGGCATCACCCGGGTTGCGCCAGTAGGTGTGCCAGCCGGGCGCCATGCGCAGCCGCAACCCGACCTTGAACGGCGTGCCGGGGGCGATGCGGTCGGTGTCGGAAACCAGGGTAGCGACGGCGCGCGGACTGGTCACCGGAACGCTTTCGGCCGCGCGGGCAGGCAGCGCGAGCACGAACAGGAGCAACAGCGCGGTCATGGCGCCTCCGTCGAGGTGGAAGGAAGCAAGGCCAGGGGCGCTGCCCCTGGACCCCGCCAAGGGGCAGTGGCCCCTTGGAACCCATTCCTTAAGGTCCTTCGGGAGAGGGGGGTGAGGGGATGTCGAAACATCTCCTCACCCCCCTCTCCCGAAGGACCTTAAAGTAGCGGGGTCCAGGGGACCACTGTCCCCTGGCGGGTCCAGGGCAGCGCCCTGGCCTTGCTTCCTTTTTCCACGCTGGGATCCCCCGTGCCCGTATCCGAAACCCTGCCCGCCCTGTTGGCCGCCCTGGCTGCCGGCCGCAATGCCGTGCTGATCGCCCCGCCCGGCGCCGGCAAGACCACGCTCGTGCCGCTGGCCATGCTGGCGGCGCCCTGGCTGGGCGATGGCCGCATCGTCATGCTGGAGCCCAGGCGTCTGGCCACCCGTGCCGCCGCGACCCGCATGGCGGCGCTGCGCGGCGAGGCGGTCGGCGGCACGGTCGGCTACCGCACCCGGCTGGACTCGGCGGTGTCCGCCGCCACCCGCATCGAGGTGGTCACCGAGGGGCTGCTGGTGCGCCGGCTGCAATCCGATCCGGGGCTGGAGGGGGTGGCCTGCGTCATCCTCGACGAGGTGCACGAGCGGGCGCTGGAAGGCGACCTGGCGCTGGCGTTCTGCCTCGACCTGCAACGCCATCTGCGGCCGGAACTGCGGCTGCTGGCCATGTCCGCCACCGCCGATGCGGTCCGCCTGGGCACGTTGCTGGACGCCGTGATCATCGAAAGCGCCGGCCGCGCCCACAAGGTGACGGTCAGCCACGCGACGCGCGACATCGCCACGTTGCGCGACCTGCCGGAGGCAGTGGCCCGCGCGGTGCGGGCGGCGCTGGCGGCGCATGCGGGGGATGTGCTGGCCTTCCTGCCCGGCATGGGCGAAATCCGCCGCGCCCAGGCGGCGCTGGAAGGCTGCGGCGCGCTGGTGCTGCCGTTGCACGGTGACCTTCCGGTGGCCGAGCAGGACCGCGCGCTGCGTCCGGCGGAGGGGCGGCGGGTGGTGCTGGCGACCTCGATCGCCGAGACCTCGCTGACCGTGCCGGGCGTCAACATCGTGGTGGATGGCGGCTGGCGGCGCGCGCCGCAACTCGACCCCGCCACCGGGCTGACCCGCCTGGTGACGCGCCGCATCAGCCGCGCCGCCGCCCACCAGCGGGCCGGACGGGCCGGACGCGAGGGGCCGGGGGTGGCGATCCGGCTGTGGACCGCGGCGCTGCATCGCGGCCTGCCGGAGTTCGACCGGCCGGAAATCCTGGAGGCGGAATTGTCGGGGCTGCTGCTGGACTGCGCCGCCTGGGGCGCCGCCCCCGCCGATCTCGCCTTCCCCGACCAGCCGCCCACCGGGCCGCTCGCCGCCGCGGCGGTCCTGCTGACCGAACTCGGGGCGCTGGCCGAGGGCCGGATCACCGGGCGCGGCCGGGCGATGGCGGCGCTGGGCGCGCATCCGCGGCTGGCCGCCATGATGCTGGCCGCCGCCACCCCGGCGCAGGCGGCGCTGGCGGCCGACCTCGCCGCCCTGCTGGAGGAGCGCGACCCGCTGCGCAACGCCGAGGCTTCCTGCGATATCGGCCTGCGGCTGGCCGCGCTGGAGGGCGCCGTGGATGCGGATCGCGGCGCCGTCTCGCGCATCCGCCGCGCCGCCAGCCAGTACCGCCGCCGCCTGCGGGTGCAGGCGGCACCGGCCGGCGACCCGGCGCCGCTGCTGGCCGCCGCCTTCCCCGACCGGATCGCCCAGCGGCGTGGCGAGCCGGGCAGCTTTCGCCTGTCCGGCGGCGGCGGGGCGAAACTACCGCTTGCCGATCCGCTGTCGAAGGCCCCGCTGCTCGCCGTCGCCGCGCTGGAGGCCAAAGGGGCGGCGCGCATCCGGCTGGCCGCCCCGCTCGATCCGGCGACGCTGCCCGAAGCCGTGGCCGCCCGCATCACCGAGACAGTGGAGAGCGGCTTTGATGCGGCCAGCGGCGCCGTGCTGTCGCGCCGCCGCCGCCGGCTCGGCGCGCTGGTGCTGGAGGACCGGACCGAGCCGGCCGATCCCGCCGATATCGCCGCCGCCCTGGCACGGGCCGCGCCGTTCGCGTCGCTGCCCTGGACCGATGCCGCCCGCCAGCTGCAGGCGCGGGTGGCGCTGATGCACGGGATGGAACCGGCGGACTGGCCCGATCTGTCCGACGTCGCGCTGGATGCCGACCGGAGCTGGCTGGAGGCGCCGCTGCATGGCCTCTCCCGCCTGGCCGAGCTGGAAAAACTTGACCTTGCCGGCGTGCTGCGCTCGGTTCTGTCCTGGCCGCAGGCGGCGCGGCTGGACCGCGACCTGCCGACCCATCTTGCCCTGCCAGGGGGGCGGGCGGCGGTGGATTATTCCCAGCCGGTGCCGGTGGCCGAGGCACGGGCACAGTGCTTCTATGGCCTTGCCGAGACGCCGCGTCTGGCCGGCGGACGGGTGGAGCTGCGGCTGGGGTTGCTCTCGCCGGCCGGGCGTCCGGTGGCGATTACCGGCGACCTCGCCGGGTTCTGGCGCGGCGCCTGGGCCGAGGTGCGAAAGGACATGCGCGGACGCTACCCGAAGCACCACTGGCCGGATGACCCCGCGACTGCTACCGCGCGTCGGCCCTGACGCAATCTTGTTGCCGGCGTACCGAATCGCCACCTTAGGCAGCGTATCGACACGCTAACCTGCACCAATTCCGCGGAGCCGAATCAGATGACCGCCGTGCTGTCCCGCCGCGCCGCCGTTGCCCTTGCCATCACCGCCACGGCGGCCGGCTGCAGCCACCCTGCCACCGCCCGATCCGGGCCGGACAGTTTTGCGCCGCTGGTAAAGCGCGTGCTGCCGTCGGTGGTGAACATCGCCGTCGTCGAGACGGAGGCGCAGGGCAACGATCCGCTGTCGCTGTTCCCCCCCGATATCCGCCGCCAGTTCCGCGAACGCTTCCCGCAGCGGCACCGCGAGGTGCACGGCAGCGGCTCGGGCTTCATCATCGACGCGAACGGGCTGATCGTCACCGCCGCCCATGTGGTGAGCAGCGCCGACAAGATCGTGGTGGCACTGCACGACGGCACCGAACTGCCGGCCGAAGTGGTGGGCCAGGACGAACTGACCGACGTCGCCGTGATCAGGGTCAAGCCGGCCGCGGCGCTGCCCGGCGTCACCTGGGGCGACAGCAAGGTCATGGAAGTCGGCGACTGGGTGGTGGCGGCCGGCAACCCGTTCGGGTTGGGCGGCTCGGTTACCGCCGGCATCATTTCCGCCCGCGGGCGCGACATCGGTTCAGGGCCGTTCGACGATTTCCTGCAGATCGACGCGCCGATCAACCCTGGCAATTCCGGCGGCCCGCTGTTCAACACCGACGGCCAGGTGGTGGGCATCACCTCGGCGATCCTCTCCCCCACCGGCAGCTCGGTGGGCATCGGCTTCGCCATCCCGAGCGAGCTGGCCAGCCGCATCGTTGACGAGCTGCGCCAGAAGGGCCGCATCGACCGTGGCTGGCTCGGCGTGTCCATGCAGGAAATCCGCGAGCCGGGGGTGGCGATCGCCGCGGTGGTGCGCAACGGGCCGGCCAGCCGGGCCGGGCTGCGCGTCGGCGACGTCGTCACCGCCATCAATGGTCAGACGGTCGAGGATTCCCGCGCCCTGCTGCGCGCGGTCGCCGCCATCGCGCCGGGCCAGACGGCGCGCCTGACCGTGCAGCGGCAAGGGCGGGGGATGGAGGTGTCCGTCACCGTCGGCCGCCGACCGAACAACGAGGGCTGACCGCAATGCGCATCCTGGTGGTGGAAGACGACAAGGACGTGGCGGGGTTCATCGTCAAGGGCCTCAAGGAGACCGGCCACGTGGTGGAGCACGCCGATAACGGGCGTGACGGGCTGTTCCTCGCCGCCAGCGAGAATTTCGACGCCATCGTGCTCGACCGCATGCTGCCCGGCGGCGTCGACGGATTGCGTCTGCTGGAGACGCTGCGCGCCCAGGGCAACCAGATTCCGGTGCTGTTCCTGTCGGCCATGGCGCAGGTGGACGACCGGGTGCGCGGGCTGAAGGCCGGCGGCGACGACTACATGACCAAGCCGTTCGCCTTCTCCGAACTGCTCGCCCGGGTGGAAGCGCTGACCCGCCGCGGCAAAACCGAGGCACCGACCACCAAGCTGACCGCCAGCGACCTGGAAATGGACCTGCTGTCGCGCAGCGTCCGCCGCGCCGGGCAGAAGATCGATCTGCAGCCGCGCGAGTTCCGGCTGCTGGAATACCTGCTGCGCCATGCCGGCCAGGTGGTCACCCGCACCATGCTGCTGGAAGGGGTGTGGGACTACCATTTCGACCCGCAGACCAACGTCATCGACGTGCACGTCTCCCGCCTGCGGCAGAAGGTGGACAAGCCGTTCCCGACGCCGCTGATCCATACGGTGCGCAACGCCGGCTACATGCTGCGGGCGGACTGACCGGGTGCGGCCGGCTTCCGCCGACCGGCCAGGCTGGATCGCGCAGCAGGTGCAGTGGCTGGCCCGGCGGGCCCGCATGGACATCTGGCTGGTATTCCACCCGCGGACGCTGCTGCGTTCGGCGGGGGTGCGGTTCGGCCTGATCTATGCCGGGCTGTTCTCGATCAGCGCGCTGGCGTTGACGGCGTTCCTTTGGTGGTCCACCGCCGGGCTGCTGGACCGGCAGACCGACACGGCGATCAGTGCCGATACGCAAGGGCTGGTGGAGCGCTTCCTGGAGCGGCCGAACTCGCTGGTCGAAACCATCCGCGACCGGCTGGCCGCCAATGTCGATGACGACGCCATCTACCTGCTGGCCGATGCCTCGCTGCAGCCGGTGGCCGGCAACCTCGAGGTGTGGCCGGCGATGGTCACCAGCGACGTCGAATGGATGGAAATTCCGATCGACCGCGCCGGCGTGCGCGGGCTTGCGCGCATCCGCCAGATCCTGCTGCCGGGCGGCTTTCACCTGCTGGTCGGGCGCGACGTGCAGGCGCGCGCGCAGTTGCGGCGCATCCTGGGCGATGCGCTGATCTGGGCGCCGTCGATCGTGGTGTCGCTCGGGGTCGCCGGGGCGCTGGCGGTGCGCAGCCTGTTCCGCATCACCATCAACGATGTCGCCGCCACCGCCGCCGCGTTCAGCCGCGGCGACCTCACCCGGCGGGTGCGGGTGACCGGCATGGGCGACGAGTTCGACCGCCTCGCCGAGGAAATCAACAACATGCTGGACCGCGTCGCCGGCCTGATGGACGGCGTGCGCCAGGTTTCCAACGCCATCGCCCACGACCTGCGCACGCCGATCACCCGCGCCCGCGCCCGCCTGGAGGACGCCAGCCGCAACGCCCGCAACGAGGCCGACCTGCACGCCGCCATCGAGCGCGCGCAGTCCGACCTCGATGGCATCGTCGCGGTGTTCCAGGCGCTGCTGCGCATTGCCGAGATCGAGGCCGGCGCCCGCCGCTCGGCCTTCGCGCGGGTCGATCTCGGCCCGCTGCTGTTCGACCTGGTGGAGCTTTATTCCGCGGTGGCCGAGGAAAACGGGCAGGTGCTGCTGCATGACATTCCGCCCATCCTGCCGGTTTTCGGCGATCGCGACATGCTGCAGCAGGCGGTGGCCAATCTGCTGGACAATGCGCTGAAATTCTCCCCGCCGGGCGGCACAATCCGGCTGGATGCCGGGGCGGTCGGGCGGATGCTGGAGATCAGCGTGGCCGATCAGGGCCCCGGCATCCCGGCCGAGGACCGCGCCCGCGCAACCGAACGGTTCTTCCGCGGCGAGAGCGCCCGCAACACGCCAGGCTCGGGGCTGGGACTTTCGCTGGTGCAGGCGGTGGCGATGCTGCACGGCGGCACGCTGCGGCTGGAAGACAACCGGCCCGGCCTGCTTGCGGTGATGACGCTGCCGGTGCTGACGGTTGCCAATGGCCCGCAAACTCGTTCCTAACGAAAGCGTCACGTCCGGACCAGGGCGCGGTAGCCCCGGGCGGTGCAGGATGTTGCTGATGGAAGCTTGTGTATCCTCGCTGCCGCGACGCCGGGTTGTGGTCGGCCTGCCTGCCTGGTTCGGGGTGGTGCTGGTGGCGCATGCGCAGCCGATCCAGCCCGACCTGCTGCCGCCCGCCCACACCAATGTGCCCCCGGCGCGGGTTACCTCCGACAGCCCCGAATTCTGCGCCCAACTGGCCGCCGAGGTGCGCGACGAGGAGCGCGCCCGCCAGCCGGTGCCCGAGGAGGTGCGGGCGCTGGGGCAGGAAGGCGAAAAGATGTGCAGCGAGGGGCACCTGCGGCCGGGCATCCTGCGGCTGCGGCGGGCGTTGCATATCCTGAAGGAAGAATAACAAGGAAGGCCAGGGCGCTGCCCTGGACCCGCAAGGGGGCGGTGGCCCCCTTGACCCCATTCCTTAAGAAATTAGGGGCGCGGTTGCGCAACCCCGGCTACGCCGATTCTGTGCGCGGCTTTCACCAGCGGGGCGTCGAAAGTAACAAAACCATCGCAACCCTCGGCCGCGGCAAGGTGCAGGGCATCGGCGAAGTCGATGCCGCGCTCGCACCACTCCAGCGCGCTGGCCAGGACCTGCTCGTTCTCCACCGTGACGGTGCGCAGCCCGGCGAAGCGGCGCAAAGCCGCAGCGACCAGGGCCGGCTTCAGGCGGTAAAGGCGGCGCAGGACCCATTCGGTCTCCAGCAGGACGGTGAGCGACACCCACACCTCTTGCTGTGCCACCAGCATGCGGGCGCGCTGGGCCTGCTCCGGGTCGTCGCCGGTCAGGAAGCGGATGACGACGTTAGTATCGACCGCGATCATGGCGCCGCCGGAGTTCGCTATCGATGGCGGCATCCATGTCCTCGACCGTGTGCGGCGGCCCCTGCCGGTGCAGACACCCGAACACTTCGTCGGGTTCGGTCGGCGGGAACAGCGGCGCCGCCTTGAGCAGCAGCCCCTCCGGCGTGTCCTCGACCTCCAGCAGCGTGCCGGCCTGCCACCCAAGCTGGCGGCGGAGCGCAGCCGGGAGGATGACCTGTCCTTTGGTCGAGAGCCGGGTGGTCTGCTTGCGCGGGGCGGCCATGGCTGGCGTTCCTGGGGGGGTAAGACGGATGTAAGATAGTCGGGTCCGCCCGATTGGCAACTGCTCTCTGCGAAACGGTTTCAGGTTGCCGGGAGTCGTTGGGCCGTGGCTTTACTTTCGCCTTACCCGGCACGGTCCACGGCCGCGTGGCGGCGCTGCTGGGGCGACAGCGATGCGGCGAGGTCGGAAACGGTATCTGGGGCAGGCAGAAGCTGCCTGCCTCCGGCCCGGAGAACAGCAGTCGTGCAAGCGGCCTTGGCGGATCGCCGGTTTTGACCCGAAGCGGACGCAAACTACACGTGATAACCGGATTATCACGTGCTGAACGGGACGCAAAGGGAAACGGAATGACGGGGGGAAATCGGGGGCGGGTGAGTCCGGGAGGCAACAGAGGCCGAGAGGGCAACGGACCGGATGTTTCCCGTTTGTTCTGATGAAAAAATGTGGTGTGCCGCTCCGCATCACCTATCTAGTACTAAGTACTCCTTTTCGCAATTACGGTGACGTATTCCGTAAGGCCGACTCGCGAGGGCTTGGCAGGATCACCCTCGATCAGGAGGGCGTATCATGCCGAGGAAGAGCCCATACGAGATCAATCTCACTGGGGAGGAGCGAACCGAACTGGAGGCCCGGTCCAGGCAGTATACGTTACCGTACCGCGACGTTATCCGAGCCAAGATTGTGCTTCTTGC